>CAZGTM010000005.1:0-99319 GCA_964528595.1 uncultured Rhodospirillaceae bacterium | reverse complement strand
CCGGATCGGTCAAATCATCCGCCGGCACGTAAATCGCCTGCACCGAGGTGATCGAGCCCTTGTTGGTCGAGGTAATGCGCTCCTGCAGGGTGCCCATGTCGGTGGCTAGGGTCGGCTGGTAACCCACGGCCGAAGGAATGCGGCCCAGCAGCGCCGAAACTTCGGAGCCGGCCTGGGTGAAGCGGAAAATGTTGTCGATGAACAGCAACACGTCCTGGCCTTCCTCGTCGCGGAAGTATTCCGCCAGAGCCAAACCGGAGAGCGCCACGCGGGCGCGGGCGCCGGGCGGTTCGTTCATCTGTCCGAACACCAGGGCCACCTTGGAGTTGTCGCCTTCAAGGTCGATAACGCCCGATTCGATCATCTCATGATAGAGGTCGTTGCCTTCGCGGGTGCGCTCACCGACGCCGGCGAACACGGAATATCCGCCGTGACCCTTGGCGATGTTGTTGATGAGCTCCTGGATGAGCACGGTCTTGCCCACGCCGGCGCCGCCAAACAGGCCGATCTTGCCGCCCTTGGCGTAGGGCGCCAACAGGTCGACGACCTTGATGCCGGTTTCCAGCACCTCGCTTTCCGTCGACTGGTCGACGAATTCGGGCGCGGGCCGGTGAATGGGATTTTTACGGGTCGCGCCGACGTCGCCGCGTTCGTCGATCGGCTCGCCGATGACGTTGATGATGCGGCCGAGCGTTTCGGGGCCAACCGGCACGTTGATGCCGTCGCCGGTGTCGACCACTTCCTGGCCGCGGACCATGCCGTCGGTGCTATCCATGGCGATGGTGCGGACGGTCGATTCACCCAAATGCTGCGCCACCTCCAGAACCAGATTCTTGCCCTGGTTCTCGACGGTCAAGGCGTTGAGAATGGCGGGCAGGTGCCCTTCCTCGAATTGCACGTCGACGACGGCGCCGATGACCTGGCTGACTTGTCCGACGACGTTGGTGCTTTGGCTCATTGTCTTAACTCCCGTGGATTAACGGTATCTTCCGGCGCGCCGCTTAGACGGCCTCGGCGCCGGAAATAATTTCGATCAGTTCTTTGGTGATAATGGCCTGACGCGACCGGTTGTAGACGATGGTCAGGCGGTCGATCATGTCGCCGGCGTTGCGCGTGGCGTTGTCCATCGCGGTCATGCGGGCGCCCTGTTCGCTGGCGCCGTTCTCCAACAGCGCGCGGTAGACCTGAACCGCCAGGTTGCGCGGCAGCAGCTCGGCCAGGATTTCGTCTTCCTCGGGCTCGAACTCGTAGGCCGCGCCCGAAGCGTCATGGGGGCTGGCGTCGTCTTCCGAAACCTCGACCGGCGGCAACGGCACAAGCTGTTGTTCCGTGACCTCCTGCGACATCACCGAAATGAAGCGGTTGTAGAAGATCGAACAGACGTCGAACTCGCCGGCTTCGAATTTCTCGTTGACGTAATCGGAAATCGGGTGCGCGTCCTCGAAGGCCAGACGCTTAACCGCCGAGAGATCGAAGAATTCGGTGATCTTGTCGCCGAATTCGCGCTTCAGGGCCTCGCGTCCCTTCTTGCCGACGCAGGCGATCTTGACCGTCTTCTTGTCGTGCAGCAGGTCGTAGATCCGGCGGCGCGCGGCGCGCACGATTGACGAATTGAAGGCGCCGCAAAGACCGCGTTCGCCGGTGGCGACGATGACCAGGTGGACCTCGTCCTTGCCGGTACCGGTCATGAGCGACGGCGCGTCGTCGGTGGAGACGAGATTGGCCGTCAACGACCGCATCATGCGGTCCATGCGTTCCGAGTAGGGGCGCGCGGCCTCCGCCTGCTCCTGCGCCCGGCGCAGTTTCGAGGCGGCGACCATCTTCATCGCCTTGGTGATCTTCTGCGTCGACTGGACGGAGGAGATCCGGTTTTTAAGGTCCTTTAGGCTCGCCATCGCGCGTCCTTACCTTTTTCGGGTGCGTCGCGCTTTAAGCGAACTTCTTGACGAAATCGTCGAGAATGCCCTTGAGCTTCTCTTCGGTCTCCGGCGACAAGGCCTGTTCATCGCGGATCGTCGTCAGCAGATCGGTGTGATTGGCGTGCATGTCGCTGAGGAACGCCGCTTCGAAGCGCGTGACGTCGCCGACGTCGATGCCGTCGAGGTAGCCGTTCACGCCGCTGAAGATCGAGACGACCTGTTCCTCGACCGCGAGCGGCGAGTACTGGCCCTGCTTCAAGAGCTCCGTCAGACGCGCGCCGCGGTTCAACAGACGTTGCGTCGCGGCATCGAGATCGGAACCGAACTGGGCGAAGGCCGCCATTTCGCGGTACTGCGCCAGTTCCAACTTGATCGAGCCGGCAACCTGCTTCATCGCCTTGACCTGGGCGGCGGAGCCCACGCGGCTGACGCTGAGGCCGACGTTAATGGCCGGGCGGATGCCTTGGTAGAAGAGCTCGGTTTCGAGGAAGATCTGGCCGTCGGTGATCGAGATCACGTTGGTCGGAATGTAGGCCGACACGTCCGAGGCCTGGGTTTCGATGACCGGCAGGGCGGTCAGCGAACCGCCGCCGAGGTCGTCGTTCATCTTGGCGGCGCGTTCCAGCAGGCGGGAGTGCAGGTAGAAGACGTCGCCCGGGAAGGCTTCGCGTCCCGGCGGCCGGCGCAGCAGCAGCGACATCTGGCGGTAGGCCACGGCCTGCTTGGAAAGATCGTCATAGATGATCAGGCCGTGCATGCCGTTGTCGCGGAAGAACTCGCCCATGGCGCAACCGGTGTAGGGCGCCAGGAACTGCAGCGGCGCCGGCTCGGAGGCCGTGGCGGCGACGACGATGGTGTATTCCATGGCGCCGGCGTCTTCCAGGGTCTTCACGACCTGGGCGACGGTGGAGCGCTTCTGGCCGACGGCGACGTAGACGCAGTAGAGCTTCTTGCTCTCGTCGTCGCCCTCGTTGATGGATTTCTGGTTGATGATGGTGTCGATGGCGACGGCGGTTTTGCCGGTCTGGCGGTCGCCGATGATCAACTCGCGCTGACCGCGGCCGATCGGCACCAGCGAATCGAGCGCCTTGAGGCCGGTCTGCATGGGTTCATCCACCGAACGGCGGGGAATGATGCCGGGCGCCTTGACCTCAACACGCTGACGGGTGGCGTCCTCGATCGGGCCCTTGCCGTCGATCGGGTTGCCCAACGCATCGACGACGCGGCCCAAGAGGCCCTTGCCGACATTGGTGTCGACGATGGCGCCGGTCCGCTTGACGGTGTCGCCTTCCTTGATGCCGCGGTCGTCGCCGAAGATAACGACGCCGACGTTGTCGCTCTCGAGGTTCAGGGTCATGCCCCGGACGCCGCCCGGGAATTCGACCATTTCGCCGGCCTGGACCTGGTCGAGGCCGTAGACGCGGGCGATGCCGTCACCGACGGACAGCACCTGACCAACTTCGGAAACCTCGGCTTCGGTGCCGAAGTTGGCGATTTGATCCTTGAGGATCGAAGAAATTTCAGCGGCGCGGATGTCCATCACCCAACCTCTTTCATAGCAAACTGTAAATTCTGGAGTTTCGTGCGCAGAGAATTGTCGATCATGCGCGAGCCCACCTTGACGACAAGGCCGGCAATCAGGCTTTCGTCAACGTCGGCGGTGACATTTACTTCGCGGCCCACGGCCTTGGCCAGACTGGCCGAAACGGCCGAGAGCTGATCAGCGTCCAGGGCCTGTGCCGAGGTGACCTCGGCCGTGACCTCGCCACGGTGGCTCGCCAGCAGCTGCCGGAAGCTTCCGATCATGGCGCCGAGCGAGAAGAGGCGGCGGTTTCGCGCCACCAGGCCGATGAAGCGGCGCGTCGTGGCGCCGATTTCAGCCTGCGCCATAACGGCGTCCATGGCCTTGCCTTGATCCTCGCGGCTGATCACCGGACTGCGCACCAGACGCATCAGATCGGCGCTGTCGCGCATCATGGCGTCGATACTGTCGAGATCGGCGGCGACGGACTCGAGATCGCCGCCTTCCTTGGCGAGGTCGAAAAGGGCCACGGCGTACCTGCCGGACAGCCCGGAAACGATCGATGTTTCAGCGGCCAACTGGGGGGCTCCACGAAGTTTGGAGTGAATCAGCCAGCCAGCTAGAGATACCGGCAAGCCATTGATAACTCTTGATTTTTTTTGGCGCGGAAAATCACTGACGTGCTCTCCACACCGACGCGGGGCTTAGTTAGCACACAGATTGGTGCGTTGCAACCGACAACCCTCGGATTCTCGGGGTTTTGCCCACCCCCGAAGCCGGGCAAATCCCCGGTTATTTGCGTCCGGGATAGATCAGTTCCCAGGGCGAGGGTTCGATGTCGGGTTCGATCACGGCCTCAATCACCGCCGGAGCGTCGTCCGCCAGCGCTTTTTCGAGCGTCGCACGTAAGGATTTGGCATCCACCACCCGGTAGCCCGCGGCGCCGAAACTTTCGGCCAGCGCCACGAAATCGGGGTTTTTGAGATCGGCGCCACTGACCCGGCCGTAACGCACCTGCTGATCGCGCCGCACATTGCCGAAGGCCTGGTTGTTGAAGACGATGGCGACGACGCCGAGTTTCTCCTGCACCGCCGTCGCCAGCTCCTGAACGCCGAACATAAAGCCGCCGTCGCCGTTGACCGAAACCACGGCCTTGTCGGGCCGGGCGGCCTTGACGCCGAGCGAGGTCGGGAAGCCATAGCCCAGCGTGCCTTGATAGCCCGGCATGTGGTAGGTGCGCGGCTCGTAGACGGGCAGGCCAAAGTACGAGATGTAACCCACCTGACAGAGCTCGCCGACGAAATGACCGTCACGCGGCAGGACGTCGCGGATAGCGTCGAGATAGCCTTTTTGCGGCTGCAGTTCCTCGAGCCTGGCTTCGGCGCCCGCCTTAGCCGCGGCGATGCGCTCGCTGTTGTCGGGGCTGTTGGGCCGCTTGGCGGCGATGGCGTCACCCAGTTCTCGGGCGCCGGATTTGGCATCCGCCAAAATACCGACGGTGGGCGCGAGCCGCTTCATCTCGGCCTCTTCGATTTCGATGCGGATCAGCGGCGGCTCCCCCGTCGGATTGTCGGGATGGGCGTCCGAGCGCCAGCGCATGAAGGGAAGCTCCAGCCGGCTGCCGATACCGATCACCAGGTCCGTTTCGGGCCACAGATCAAGGGCCGCCACGGAAGAGACGAACAGATCGTGGTCTTCCGGCACGACGCCGCGCCCGCCGCGCAGGGCCGTCACCGGCGCGCCCAGGGCCTCCGCCAGCGCCAGCACTTCTTCCTGGGCATGCAACGCGCCACCGCCGACGAAGATCATCGGCTTTTTGGCGTCCGCCGCCAGTTTGACCGCCGACGCCACGGCATCGGGGTCGACCTCCGGCGGCGCGAGCGGGTCTGCGGTGGGGAAGGCGTCGATGTCTGCCCGCCGGGCCATGGTGTCCCAGCACATCTCCACCGCGACCGGACCCTGGCGTCCGCCCATCATCTGGCTGAAGGCCTGCTGCATGACGGCCGGCGTGTCGCCCGGCGTTTCGATGTGGGCGGCAAACTTGGTCAGGGACTTCAGCACGCCCAACTGGTCCGGAATCTCGTGCAGGTGGCCCCAGCGCATGCCCTGGTAATTATCGTCGAGATAAGGCGAGGGGATTTGCCCCGTGAGGCACATTACCGGCGCATTGCAGGCCCAGGCCGTGGACAGGGCGGCGGTGGCGTTGAGCACGCCCGGTCCCGGCACGACGGAAAAGACGCCGGGCTTGCCGCTGGCGCGGGCATAGCCGAACGCCATGTAGGCGACCCCTTGTTCGTGCCGGGAGCCGATCAGGCGAACGTCGGCCTCCCGTCGCGCCAAAGCGTCGAACAGCGGATACATCTGCACGCCGGGCAACCCGAACACCGTGTCGACGCCGTGTTCGATTGCGCTCAGCACCATGGCTTCGCCGCCTGTCATTTCCGTCATTTAGCAATCCTCGTCAGAAAACAGTGGTGGAAAGTCGATGTCGGTCCGGGGGAAAGAGATTAAAGGAAGCTCACGGGGTCGACGTCAACCTGAACCCGCACATTATTGGGCACGGGCACCCGGCCGAGCCAATCTCGCAGGGTCCCTTGAACGTCCACGCCGCGCCTGGCCTTGAGCAACAAGCGGTGACGGTGGCGGCCCCGCAGCACGGCCAACGGCGCGGGCGCCGGACCCAAAACGGCAACGTCGTCGCTGCGCGGCGCGGCCCGTCCCAGGGCCTGGGCGACACCGGCGGCGTGTCCCTCGTCTTCGCCCGAAACGACGATGCCGGCGAGGCGGGCGAAGGGCGGCATGCCGTGGCGCTGCCGCGCCGTTTTTTCCTGGGCGATAAAGCCCTCCCGGTCGCCCGCCACCAGCGCTTTCATGACGGGATGTTCGGGAAAATAGGTCTGCAGCGCCACCCGTCCCGGATGTTCGGCCCGGCCGGCCCGGCCGGCGACCTGGGAAAGCACCTGGTAGGTTCGTTCCGCCGCACGCAAATCGCCGCCGCCCAGGCCGAGGTCGGCGTCAACCACGCCGACGAAGGTGAGATAGGGAAAGTGATGGCCCTTGGCGACGATCTGGGTGCCGACCAGGATATCGATCTCGCGGCCGGCCATGCGCGCGACCAACTCGGCGGCGGCGCGGGGGCTGGTGACGGTGTCGGAGGCCATGACGGCGCACCGCGCTTCGGGCAAAACTTCCGCCACTTCCTCCGCCAGCCGTTCGACGCCCGGACCGCAGGCCGCAAAGCGGTCCTCGGCGTCACAGGACGGACAGGTTTGCGGCAGCAGCGTCGCATAGCCGCAGTGGTGGCACATCAGGCGGCCGGCGCGCCGGTGTTCGACCAGCCAGGCCGAGCAATGCGGACATTCCAGGCGATGGCCGCAGGCCCGGCACAGCGTCAACGGCGCGTAACCGCGCCTATTGAGGAAGAGCATGGATTGTTCACCGGCCGCCAGCGTCTGCTGCAGGCTGGCGATCAGCGAGGCCGACAGCCAGCGCCCCGCCGGCGGCGCATCACGGCGCATGTCGACGGCCTCGATGACGGGCAGGTCGGCGCCGCCGTGGCGCTCCGGCAGGTGCAGTACCTCGTAGCGCCCGGCGTCGGCGTTGACGATGGTCTCCAGCGACGGCGTAGCCGACGCCAACACGATGGGGATGCCGGCGGTGTGGGCCCGCACCACGGCCATGTCGCGGGCGTGGTAGACGACGCCCTCCTCCTGCTTGAAGGAGGTTTCGTGTTCCTCGTCGAGCACGATCAGGCCGAGATCGGGAAACGGCAGGAACAGGGACGAGCGCGCCCCGATCACGACCGGGACTTCACCCTGGCTCACCGCGCGCCAGGTGCGCCGCCGCAGGGATTGCCTGAGGTCCGAATGCCACTCCGCCGGCTTGGCGCCGAAACGGCGCTCGAAGCGTTCCAGCCACTGCGCCGTCAGGGCGATCTCCGGCACCAGCACCAGCGCCTGTTTGCCGAGCTTCAGGATTTCGGCGATGGCCTCGAAGTAAACCTCCGTCTTGCCCGCCCCCGTCACGCCGTCCAATAGCGTCGCCGAATAGGCCGAGGCCCGCACCGCCGCCGCCAGTTTCGAGGCGGCATCGGACTGAGCGTCCGACAGAGCCGGGCCGGGATGGGTAGGGTCGGGCCGGGCCGGATTTCCCGCCGACAACGGAACCGGCGCCAGTGTTCCGGCGCTGACCAGGCCGCTGACGACGCCGCTGCTCACCGCCGCCGCTTCGGCCAGATCGGATTTGGCGCGCGGCGGACCGTCGCGCAGGACCTCGATAACGCGTTCGCGCGCCTTCGTCATGCGCTCGGGCGGCGGCCCCGCCAGTTCATAGCCCGTGCGCGGCTTGGGCGCGCGCAGGGCATCAGGCACGCTCATCGCCATTTTCAGCACCGCCCCTGGCGCCGCCAGGGTATAGGCGGCGATCCAGTCGACAAGTTGACGAAGTTCAGCGGTCATGGGCGGCGCGTCGAGGGCGTCGATGACATCCTTGACGCGGGTCTCGTCGAGGTCGCCATCGGCTTGCCCCCAGACCACGCCGATGACCTCGCGCCGGCCCAGCGGCACGCTGACGAAGGCGCCGGGCTCGATCGGCGGGCCCTGCCAATGGCCCGGTACGCGGTAGTCATATGCGCCGCTGAGCGGCAGCGGCAGCAGCACGGCTAGGCGCTCCCCGGGCCCGAAAAAGGGACACTCCTCGGTTGCTGGGCCGTCACTGGTACCTCTTTGTGCCATGGGCTACACTGTGCCGAGGTATGGGCCGACGGACAAGCCGCGCGGCCAAACAATTGCAGGAAGTGGTAAACCAAAGCCCATGAAGTTCTTTGTCGATACAGCGGAAGTCGCCGACATCCGCGAACTTGCCGCCACCGGCCTGGTGGACGGCGTCACCACCAATCCATCTTTGGTGGCCAAATCGGGACGTGATTTTATCGAAGTCATCCAGGAAATCTGCGGCATCGTCGACGGCCCGGTCAGCGCCGAGGTGGCGGCGACGGACGCCGACAACATGATCGCCGAGGGTCGCAAGCTGGCCGCTCTGGCAGACAACGTTGCGGTCAAACTGCCGCTGACGATGGACGGGTTGAAGGCCTGCCGCACGCTGTCGGACGACGACATCAGCGTTAATGTTACCTTGTGCTTTTCACCGGCCCAGGCCCTGCTGGCCGCCAAGGCGGGAGCCGATTTCATCTCGCCCTTTATCGGGCGCCTGGACGATATCGGACACGCCGGCATGCAGCTGATCGAAGATATCCGCATCATCTACGACAACTACCCGGCGATCGGCGGCACGCAGATACTGGCGGCTTCCATCCGCAGTCCGGGCCACGTCGTCGAAGCCGCCAAGCTGGGCGCCGACGTTTGCACCATTCCACCGTCGGTGATCCGCCAGCTGGCCAGCCATCCGCTGACGGACAAGGGGCTCGCCGCCTTCCTCGCCGATTGGGAGAAGACCGGCCAATCCATCCTGGGCGGCGGCTGAGCAGAGAGATCAGGGGGAGCGCGTTATGGTTCAGGATCGCGACAAGGCGTCGGCTTCGGCCGGGGATCATGATACCACCAGCGTCGAAGTGCGGGCCTACCTGAGGGAAAATCCGGGTTTCATGGTGGAAAATCCCGACCTTGCCGAGGTCATGCTGCCGCCCGAACGCGATCCCGGCAACGGCGTGGTCGACATGCAGTCCTTCATGATCGAACGCCTGCAAAACGAGATCGGCGATCTTAGGGACAACCACGGCGAACTGATCGCCGCGTCGCGCAGCAACATGATAAGCCAGTCCCGCATTCATGCCGCGGTGCTGGCCATCCTGGAAGCCGAAACCTTCGACCATATGATCGAGGTGGTGACGACCGACCTTGCCAACATGCTCGATGTGGAGGTGGCGTCGTTGTGTGTCGAGAACGGAGACGCGAAGCTCAACCTGCCCGAGGTGACCGGCGTCCAAGTCGTCGCCCCCGGGATGGTCGACGAAACGCTCGGTCCGGGCCGCGATATCGTGTTGCGTGCCAAGGCCGAGGCCGAACACGCAGTGTTCGGCGCCGCCGTTGGTCTGGTGCGCTCCGCCGCCATCCTGCGCCTGCCGATCAATGCCTACGGCCCGATGGCGCTGCTGGCCTTCGGCAGCCGCGAGGAGGAGCGCTTCCATCCCGGCCAGGGCACGGAGCTTCTCAGCTTCCTGGCGCGGATCCTGACGCACGCGATGCGCTCATGGCTCGATCTGCCGAGATAGGCGCCCTTAAGCTCGAAACCCTGAAGGCGGATGCCCCCGCCCGCGCCGCCGTCGCCGACTGGCTGGATTGGCTGATCAACCAACGCCGCGCCGCAGATCACACCATAGACGCCTATTTTCGCGATGTGTCGGGCTTCATCGACTTTACCTCCGGTCACACCGCCAACGCAGACACCATCGACGCCCTGGCGGCGCTGAAGGCCGCCGACTTCCGGGCGTATCTGGCGCAGCGCAGAGGGGACGGCCTGAACAACGCATCGCTCGGTCGGACGCTTTCTTCGGTCAAAAGCCTTTACCGGTTTTTGGAAACCACGCGCCAGGGTTTCCACAATCCAGCCATCGTTTCGATCCGCTCGCCCAAGCGGCCCGCTTCGATCCCCAAACCGTTGAGCGTCAAGGAAGCCCGAGTCGCCATCGACACCGCCGGTGCGCTGCAGGAGGAACCCTGGGTGGCCGCCCGCGACGTCGCGCTGTTGACCCTGCTGTATGGCTGTGGTTTGCGGATATCCGAGGCCCTGAGCCTCGACGCCGGCGACAGGCCCAAAGGCGATCACCTCATCATCACCGGCAAGGGCGGCAAGCAACGCATGGTGCCGGTACTGCCCGTGGTGCGCGAGGCCATCCAGGAATACCTTGATTTATGCCCTCACCCCACGGCGGCGGACGCGCCCTTGTTCCGGGGCGTCCGCGGCGGGCGCCTCAACGCCTCGGTCGTGCAGAAAGGCGTGAGACGGCTGAGAGCGGCGCTCGGGTTGCCGGAGACCGCGACGCCGCATGCGCTGCGCCACAGCTTCGCCACCCACCTGCTGTCCGCGGGCGGCGATCTAAGAACAATTCAGGAATTGCTGGGCCACGCCTCGCTCTCGACCACGCAACGCTACACCGAGGTCGACACCAAACGTCTGATGGACGTCTACCGAGACGCCCATCCGCGGGCGCGGAACTAAAAGTGTTGGATTAAGCCGCTAATTCAGGTCAAGCGTCGACGTCGAGTCCACCGCGCTGTTCGGCCGCAATTTGTTCGCGGCGGCGGCGGTTGGCGACTTCGCTGTCGCTCACTTGCTCCCTGGCGTTACGATCCGCAGTGGTCGTGGACTGCCGTCTGCGGTGAGCGGTATCAACGCTGCGCTGATAGTCGGATTGCTGAGCCGCCCGAATGCCGGTAGCAGCAGTTTCGCTTGGCATGGGAATCTCCCTTGGTTAACACCAAAATCCCAACGTGAACCAAATATATGGGGTCGTATTAGCATAATTTCAACAAAATCAAAAGCTTTCCGCCCATTACTCCCGTTGTGACGGAGAGAATCTGCCCAGGACGTTAACCATAACCAACAATAATCACCCATCGCCGCCCCGAGCCTCCGCCAGGATCCACTCGCGGAACGCTGTCACACGGGGTGCTTCAGCCGTCGTCTCCGGACTAACCACGTAGTAGGCGAATTCCACCGCGAGATCGAGGGTGGGACCGAAGGGCTTGACCAGCCGGCCCGCCGCCAGGTCGTCGGCCGCGAGGGCGGTATTGGTCAGGGCCACGCCCTGACCGTCGATGGCTACCTGTATGGCCATGGTGTCCTGGGAGAGTTTGAGTCCCCGGTCGGCGTCGACCTCCGGCGCACCGGCGGCCAGCAGCCACATGCGCCAGTCGGGCCAGGTGTCGTCCTGGCTCCGCCAATCGACGTGTAGCAGGGTATGGCGGGCCAAATCGGCGGGCATCCGCAACGGTTCGGACCCCGCCAACAGCGCCGGGCTGCAGACGGGGAACACGTCCTCGGTGCTGAGCCAGTCCGCGCGGAGGCCGGGATAATTACCGCGGCCAAAGCGGACGGCCACGTCGACATTGTCGCGGACGAAATCCACCAGAGTGTCGGCGGCGTCGATGCGGATCTCCAAATCGGGGTGGGCGCGGCGAAATCGATCGAGGCGGGGCACCAGCCACTTACCGCCGAAAGACGTGGAGACGCTGATGGTCAGTGGTGGGGCTTCGGCGGCGCGCATGCGCTCGGCCCCCTCGGCCAGCCGCTCGAAGCCCTCGCGGATCAGGGGCAAGGCCGCTTGCCCCTCCGCGGTCAGGCGCAGCGCCCGCGTCAAACGCCGGAACAGAGGCGTGCCGACGTACTCCTCCAGCGCCTTGATCTGATGGCTGATCGCGGCCGGCGTAACGTTCAGTTCATCGGCGGCCTTGGTGAAACTGAGGTGGCGGCCGGCGGCGTCGAACGCCCGCAAGGCGTTAAGGGGCGGCAGGGAATGGGGCATGAATTCCAACTTATAGTTTAGAATTTCTAACAAATAATATGAGAACTTGTCGTTTGTAGGCAAGCATAAATAAGGGCATATCATGCTCATACACTGAATTAACCTAATCTATATAAAGGAGAACGATCATGTTGGATATCCTGGCGCGCAGCATTGGCCATGCCACCAGAGTCGATTTTCCAGTGGACGCGCACACCGCTTCCCTGCCCCGCAATTCATCGGTCTTGGTCACCGTTGCACGACTGGCGGATCGCGCCATCGCGGCGTTCCGCCGCCATCGCCGCCGCTCCGCCGCCATCCGTGAATTCAGGGCTATGAATACACACCTTCTGAGGGATATCGGACTGCGACGCGAGGATATCCCGGCCGTGGTGGACGCCATGCTGGACCGCGAAAACCAGACCACCGACGGCACCCCGCTTGAGAACGTGGCCTGGCGAACCGTCGACGCCGACGCTGCCGTTGCCGCCCCGTCCGACAACGACAACCGCCCGGACCTGGCCGCTTGAATTAAATTGGTGCCTGACACCAATTAACTTTTGATGCTCCGCCGGGAGAGCAGCCACAGCGCCACGGGACCCAGGCCGACGATGAGGCCGGTGAAAGCGAAGGCGATGCCCCAGGCCATGGGGTCGTCCGAGCCGCCGGCCAGGCCGAGCACGTAACCGAAGGCGATGGGACCGATGAAGGATCCAATGAAGCCGATGGTGGCGTGCATGGCCATGGTGGCGCCGCGCTGGCCTTCCCGGGCGGCGGCGACGACGCCTGCCGTCACCGACGCGCTTTCGCCCGTGACAGTGGCGCCGTAAACGAACACCAGCACGACGATCAGCCAGAACGGCCAGGCCGAGATGAAACCGATCAGGCAGGCCAGCAGCATCGAGATCCACATAATGACGGTGATGGTGCGCCGGCGGCCCCATCGCGCCGCCACCTCGTTGCCCGAGACACTGGCCGCCCAACCCGACAGATTGACCAGGGCGGCGATAGTCGCGGCGTCCCACCAGGCGGCCGCATCCATCTGGCGGCCGTAGCTGAAGGTGAGATAGGCGACAATCCATGACCGCAGGGCGAAGAGCTCCCAGTTGTGAACCGAGTAGGCCAGCGTGAATCCCAGCGCCGTCCGGTTGGCCAGTACGGGGCGGAAATCGAGAAAATGTCCTTCCGTTTCCTCCGGCTGCGCCGGCTTCTGCGGCTTCAGCGCCACCGCGACGACGAGGCCGGAGAGCACCGAACCGACGGCGCCCGCACCCACCGCCCATTGCCAGCCGGCGATATCGAAAATTTCGCCCGTGAGGTAGTAGGAAAGGCTGGCGCCGACGCCGAAACTGGCGGTGTAGAACGCCACGGCGCGCGACTGGCCCGGTCCTTCGACCCGGTCCGACAACGCCTTGAGGCCCGGCATATAGGTGCCCGCCAGGCCGAATCCGGTGATCGTCCGTAATATCAGGGCAGACCAGTATCCCTCGGCCCAGAAAGCGAAAGCCAGAGCGGAGGCGGCCGTCAGGGCCGAAGACCAGAGGTACACCTGTCGCGCGTCCACCCGGTCGGTGAGGCTGGAGAGCAGCGGCGCGCCCAGGACATAGCCGCCGAAATAGATGCCCGCGACCCAGCCCAGGTCGGTTTCGTCGAGCCCCCACAAACCTTGGAATTCCAGCATTAATGTCGGCCAACTGGCGAAGCTCGACATGCTGAGAATTTGGGCGAAACACAGCAGGAATGTGAGGCGGGTGGCGCTCATGGTTTAAATGCGAAGGGGACGCGCGTTACCGTGCGTCCCCGTATTTGCCTTATGCCCATGCCGGCAATCAGGTGTGGATCACCCGGCCGCCGGCGTCGAGGGCCGCTTCCTTGACCGCCTCGCTCAGGGTCGGGTGGCCGTGGCATGTCCGCGCGATGTCCTCGGCCGATCCGCCGAAGGCCATCACCGTGGCGGCCTCCTGAATCAATTCGCCGGCGTCGGAGGAAATCATATGGACGCCCAGCACCTCGTCGGTCTTGGCGTCGGCCAGGATTTTGACGAAACCGTCGGTTTCGGCGTTGGCCCGGGCCCGGCTGTTGGCCGTGAAGGGGAACTTGCCTTTGACGTAGTCGACGCCGGCTTCTTTTAACTGCTCCTCGGTCTGGCCGACGGCCGCCACCTCGGGTGCAGTGTAGACGATGCCGGGCACCAGGTTGTAATCGACGTGACCGGCCTGCCCGGCCATGGTCTCGACCGCCGCGACGCCGTCCTCCTCGGCCTTGTGGGCCAGCATCGGGCCCGGGATGGCATCGCCGATGGCGTAGATGCCGGCGACGTTGGTCTGGAAATCGTGGCCAACCTTGACGAAGCCCTGTTCGTTGCGCTCGACGCCGACCTCATCGAGGCCAAGGCCGTCGGTGTAGGGCCGCCGGCCGATGGAAACCAGCACGACGTCGGCCTTGACGGTTTCTGCATCGCCGCCGGCTGCCGGTTCGACGGTTAACGTGACGCCCGATTTACCGCCCTTGGCCGCCGTCACCTTGTGGCTGAGCTTGAAGGTCATGCCTTGTTTCTTGAGCGTGCGCTGCAGCGTCTTGGCCAATTCGTTATCCATGCCGGGGATCAGGCGGTCGAGGAATTCGACGACCTCGACCTCGGCGCCGAGACGCCGCCAGACGGAACCCAGTTCCAATCCGATGACGCCGCCGCCGATCACCACCATCTTCTTCGGTACCTTGGTCAGGGCCAGCGCACCGGTGGAGGAGACGATGGTTTTTTCGTCGATCTTGACGCCGGGCAGCGGCGTGACCTCGGAACCCGTGGCGATGAGGATCTTGCCCGCCTTAAGCGTCTCCTTCTTCTTGCCCTTTTTGACCTCGACCGAGCCCGGCGCGGTGATGCGGCCCTCGCCCACGATGTAGGTCACCTTGTTCTTCTTGAAGAGAAATTCGATGCCCTGGGTCAGGTCGCCGACCACCTTGTCCTTGCGCCCCATCATGCCCTTGAGGTCGAGTTTGACGCCGCTGACCTTGATGCCGTGATCGTCCAGGCCATGGGCGGTGTGCTCGTAGATCTCGGACGAATGCAAGAGCGCCTTCGACGGGATGCAGCCGACGTTGAGACAGGTGCCGCCCAAGCTGCCGCGTTTTTCGACGCAGGCCACGTTCATGCCCAGTTGAGCCGCCCGGATGGCAGCCACGTAGCCGCCGGGTCCGCCGCCGATGACGACGAGATCGTATGCGTTGTCACTCATATCGTGTTCCTAAACGTTGCCCTCAAAGGTCGAGCATGATGCGTTGGGGATCTTCGAGGCACTCCTTGATGCGCACCAGCGCCGTGACGGCCTCGCGGCCATCGATGATGCGGTGATCGTACGACATGGCCAGGTACATCATGGGCCGGACCTGCACTTCGCCGCCCACCACCATGGGCCGTTCCTGGATTTTGTGCATGCCGAGGATGGCCGACTGCGGCGGGTTGAGAATGGGCGTCGACATCAACGAGCCGTAAACGCCGCCATTGGTGATGGTGAACGTGCCGCCGGACATTTCTTCCAGCGACAGTTTGCCGTCGCGCGCCTTGCGGCCCAACTGGCCGATGGTTTTTTCGACGTCGGCGAAGCCGAGCTGATCGGCATCGCGCAGCACCGGCACGACGAGGCCGTTGGGCGTGCCGACGGCGACGCCGATGTCGTAGTAATCCTTGTAGACGATGTCGTCGCCTTCGATTTCGGCGTTGACCGCCGGCAGCTCCTGAAGCGCCACGACCGAGGCTTTGACGAAGAACGACATGAAGCCGAGGCGCACGCCGTGTTTTTTCTCGAAGGCGTCGCGGTATTCGACCCTGGCCGACATCACGGCCGTCATGTCGACTTCGTTGAAGGTTGTCAGCATGGCGGCGGTGTTTTGGGCGTCCTTGAGGCGTTCCGCGATGCGCTTGCGCAGGCGCGTCATGCGCACGCGTTCCTCGCGGTCGGCGCGCGGCCGGCTGCCCGGCGCGGCGGCGGCAGGTGCGGCGGCGGCAGGCGCGGGGGCCGCAGCACCGCCGGATTCGATGTAGGCCAGGACGTCGCCCTTGGTCAGGCGGCCGCCTTTGCCGGTGCCTGGAATGGCCGAGGGATCGAGGTTCTTTTCCGTCACCAGTTTCTGCACCGCCGGCGAAAGCTTGATATCGGCGGCAGGCGCCGCGGGAGCCGGGGCCGGTGCGGGAGCAGGAGCGGCTGCGGGCGCCGGTTCGGGCGCGGCCGGCGCCGGAGTTGCGGCGGCGGGTGCGGCAGCGGGCGCGCCGGCGCCCTCGGTGATCGTCCCCAAAAGCGCCCCGACCTCGACGGTGTCGCCTTCGTTGGCCAGCATTTCGGCCAGCGTGCCGGCGGTGGGTGCAGGAACCTCCAGCGTCACCTTATCGGTTTCCAGTTCCACCAAGGGCTCATCGGCGGCGAACGCCTCGCCGACGGCCTTGAACCACTTACCGATGGTCGCTTCCGTTATTGATTCGCCAAGTGCCGGAACTCTGATTTCGGTGGTCATGGCTCGGTTATCCTTTTCGGGCGAAAAATCTTTTTGTTCGAATTAGACCGTCAGGGCTTCGTCGATCAGTTTGGATTGATATTTCTGGTGCAGTTTCATGGAGCCGGGCGCGGGCGCGGCCATCTCGACGCAACCGGCGTAGACGAGGTCGGTGCACTTGTGCTTGACCGCCTTGAGCACGGCTTCGATGCGCGGCTGAACGAAGAACCAGGAACCCATGTTGTGGGGCTCTTCCTGGCACCACACCATGTCGGCGTTGGGGAAGCGTTTTAGTTCGGTAAAGAGCGCACGGCCGGGGAAGGGATAGAGCTGCTCCATGCGCATCAGGTAGACGTCCTTGATGCCGCGCCGTTCGCGTTCCTCAAGGAGGTCGTAATAGACCTTGCCGGAGCACAGCACGACGCGCTTGATCTTCTTGTCGGCGGCCAGGTCCTGGCTGTCGTCCCACAACACGCGGTGGAACGTGCGACCGGTGCTGAAATCGTCCAGGTTCGAGGTCGCCAGCTTGTGCCGCAACAACGATTTCGGCGACATCACGATCAGCGGTTTGCGGAAATCGCGGTGCATCTGACGCCTGAGCACGTGGAAATAACTCGCCGGCGTGGTCGGCTGCACGACCTGCCAGTTGTCCTCGGCGCAAAGCTGCAGGTAACGCTCGAGGCGGGCAGAGGAATGTTCGGGCCCCTGACCCTCCTGGCCGTGCGGCAGCAGCATCACCAGACCGCTCATGCGCAGCCACTTGCTCTCGCCGGGACTGAGGAACTGATCGATGATGACTTGGGCGCCGTTGGCGAAATCGCCGAACTGGGCTTCCCACAGGACCAGGGACATCGGTTCGGCCAGGCTGTAGCCGTATTCGTAACCAAGCACGGCGGCCTCGGACAGCATCGAATCGATGACCTCGTAGTGCGCCTGGCCATCCTCGATATTGTTAAGCGGCTGATAGCGCGCCTCGGTGGACTGGTCGACCCAGACCGAATGGCGGTGCGAGAAGGTGCCGCGGCCGCAATCCTGACCCGACAGGCGCACCGGAACGCCCTCGCAAAGAAGGGTACCGAAGGCCAGCGCCTCGCCCGTCGCCCAGTCGAGGTTGGTGCCCTCGGCGATCATCTTTTCCTTGGCCCCGACCAAACGCTTGAGGGTGCGGTGCAGGTTGAAGTCCTCGGGCAACTTGGTCAGCGCCTTGCCGACCTGCTTGAGTTTCTTCTTCGACACCGCAGTCCGGCCCCGGCGGTCGTCGCCGGAGGCAATCTTGAGACCCTTCCACTTGCCCTCCAGCCAATCGGCCTTGTTGGGCTTGTAGGTCTTGGCCCGGTCGAATTCGCCCTGCAGCAGATCCTGGTAGGCGGTCACGAGCTGTTCGGTTTCCGCCTGGGTCATTTCACCCTCTGCGGTCAGCTTGTGGGCGTAGATCTGCCGCGCCGTCGGGTGCTGGGCGATTTTGCGGTACATGATGGGCTGGGTGAAGGCGGGCTCGTCGGCCTCGTTGTGGCCGTGACGGCGGTAGCAGAACATGTCGAGCACGATGTCCTCGCCAAACTCCTGCTGGAAGTCGGCGGCGATGCGGGCGCCGTGAACGACGGCCTCCGGGTCGTCGCCGTTGACGTGGATAATCGGCGCCTGAACCATCTTGGCGACATCCGAGGGATAGGCCGACGAGCGCGAATAGCTCGGCGCCGTGGTGAAGCCGATCTGGTTGTTGACGATGACGTGGATGGTGCCGCCGGTCTCGTAGCCCTTGAGCTGCGACATGCCGAAGCATTCGGCCACCAGTCCCTGGCCGGCGAAGGCGGCGTCGCCGTGCATCAGGATGGAAACCACCTTGCGCCGTTCGGTATCGCCCTTCTGGTTCTGCTTCGCCCGGGTCTTGCCGATCACAACGGGATCGACGGCTTCCAGGTGCGAGGGATTGGCGGTCAGCGAGAGGTGAATGCCGATGCCGTCGATCTCCCGGTCCGACGAGGTGCCGAGGTGGTATTTGACGTCGCCCGAACCCTGCACGTCGTCGGGATGCGCCGGCGTGCCCTCGAACTCCGAGAACATCTTGACGTAGTCCTTGCGCATGATGTTGGCCAGCACGTTGAGGCGGCCGCGGTGCGGCATGCCGATGCCGATCTCGTCGACCTCGTGCAGCGTGGCGCGCTTGATCAGCGCCTCCAGCAGCGGGATCAGGGTTTCGCCGCCGTCGACGCCGAAACGCTTGGTGCCGGGATACTTGAGATGCAGGAAGCGCTCGAAGCCCTCGGACTTGGTGAGCTGGTGCAGGATCTTGCGCTTGCCCTCGGAGGTGAAGCGCATGGCGAATTCCTTGCCTTCGATGCGCTGCTGGATCCAGGATTTCTGCTCCGGCGACTGGATGTGCATGAACTCGTAGGCGATGGTGCCGCAGTAGGTCTGGCGCAGGACCGCCTGGATCTGCCGCACGGTCGCGGTTTCTAGGCCCAGCACGTTGTCGATGAAGATCTCCCGGTCCATGTCGGCTTCCTCGAAGCCGTAGGAGCGATGATCCAGTTCCGGATGGTAGTCGCGCTTCTCCAGACCCAACGGATCGAGATTGGCGATCAGGTGGCCGCGTACGCGGTAGACGCGGATCATCATCAAGGCGCGGATGGAATCGAGAATGGCGTCGCGGTTGTCTTCCACGGCCAGCGGCGCGTGGGCCTTGCCGTTTTCCTCTTCCAGGCCTTCGTAGGCGAATTTGCGGCCCCAGCTCGGGCCGTCGACTTCGCTGATAACGTTGGCCGCATCGTCGCCGAGCTCGGCGAAAAAGCGGGCCCACTCGATGTCGACCGATTGCGGGTCGTCAAGGAAACGATTGTAGAGACGCCCGATAAAGTCCGTGTTGGCGCCGTAAAGAGCCGTCGACTTGTTCAGCTCGCCCATCGTTAACGTATCCCCCGCATCTGATGGCCGGGAGGCCGCCGCTGCGTGCGGCGCCCTCCCCAGTTCTGTTACCCTTTGAGCACGTCCTTCAGCGTCGTGCCGATTGCCGCCGGCGAATCAGAGACCGTGATCCCCGCCGCGCGCATTGCTTCGATCTTGTCGTCCGCGCCGCCCTTGCCGCCGGAAATGATGGCGCCGGCATGGCCCATGCGGCGGCCCGGCGGCGCCGTGCGGCCGGCGATGAAACCCACCACCGGTTTCTTGACCTTGTGCTGGGTCAGGAATTCCGCGGCTTCCTCCTCGGCGCTGCCGCCGATTTCGCCGATCATCACAATACTCTCGGTCTCGTCGTCGCCCAGGAACATGTCCAGGCAATCGATGAAGTTGGTGCCGTTAACGGGATCGCCGCCGATGCCGATGCAGGTCGACTGACCGAGACCGACCGCCGTGGTCTGCGCCACGGCCTCGTAGGTCAGGGTGCCGGAGCGCGAAACGATGCCGACCGAGCCCCGGGTGTGGATGTGGCCCGGCATGATACCGATCTTGCATTCGTCGGGCGTGATGACGCCGGGGCAGTTGGGTCCGACCAGGCGGGTCGACGAGCCTTCCAGGGCGCGCTTCACCTTCACCATGTCGAGCACTGGAATGCCTTCGGTGATACAAACCGCCAGATCGACGCCGGCATCGATGGCCTCCAGGATGGCGTCCGCCGCGAAGGGCGGCGGCACGTAGATCACGCTGGCATTGGCGCCGGTGGTGTCAACCGCATCCGCCACGGTGTCGAACACCGGCAGGTCGAGATGCGTGGTACCGCCCTTGCCGGGGGTGACGCCACCGACCATCTTGGTGCCGTAGGCGATCGCCTGTTCGGAGTGAAAAGTGCCTTGTGCGCCGGTAAAGCCCTGGCAGATGACTTTCGTTTCGGCGTTAACCAGGACCGCCATTACGCCGCCTCCTTCACCGCTTGGACCACCTTTTCGGCGGCATCGTCCAGATCGTCCGCCGAGACGATGGGAAGTCCCGAATCGGCGAGAATTTGTTTGCCCAGCTCGACGTTGGTGCCTTCGAGCCGCACCACCAGGGGCACGTGCAGGCTGACCTCGCGGGCCGCCGCGACGACGCCCTCGGCGATCACGTCGCAACGCATGATGCCGCCGAAGATGTTCACCAGGATGCCTTCGACGTTGGCGTCCGAGAGGATGATCTTGAAGGCCTCGGTCACGCGCTCCTTGGTGGCGCCGCCACCGACGTCGAGGAAGTTGGCCGGCTCGCCGCCGTGCAGCTTGATGATGTCCATGGTCGACATGGCGAGGCCTGCGCCGTTGACCATGCAGCCGATGGAGCCGTCCAGCGTGATGTAGTTGAGGTCGTGTTTGGCGGCTTCCAGTTCGGCCGGATCTTCCTCGTCCTCGTCGCGCAGCTCGGCCACGTCCTTGTGGCGGTAAAGCGCATTGTCATCGAAGTTCATCTTGGCGTCGAGCGCCATGACGTCGCCCGCACCCGTGACGACCAGTGGGTTGATTTCCACCAGGCTGGCGTCGGTGTCGTTGAAGGCCTGATAGAGCGCCATCATGAATTTGACGGCGGAACCGATCTGCTTGCCTTCGAGCCCCAGGCCGAACGCCAGCTTGCGGGCGTGGAAGGGCTGCAGGCCGACGGCCGGGTCGATGGGCTGCATGAGGATCTTCTCGGGCGTCTTGGCCGCCACTTCCTCGATCTCCATGCCACCCTCGGTGGAGGCCATGACCGTCACCTGGCTGGTGGCGCGGTCGACCAACATGCCGAGGTACAATTCGCGCGCGATGTCGCAGCCGTCCTCGATGTAGACGCGTTTGACCTCCTTGCCCGCCGGGCCGGTCTGGTGCGTCACCAGTTGCATGCCGAGGATCTCGCCGGCCGTCTTTTCCACCTCTTCGACGGATTTGACGACCTTGACGCCGCCGCCCTTGCCGCGGCCGCCGGCGTGGATTTGCGCTTTGACGACCCAAACCGGGCCGCCCAGCTTCTCAGCCGCCTCGACGGCCTCGGCCGAAGTATAGGCCACGCCGCCTTCCGGCACCGCGACGCCATACTTCTTCAACAGGCCCTTGGCCTGATATTCATGAATATTCATTTTGCTCTTTGGACCTCCGGTCCCTTTGGTGTTTTCCGGACCAGCGGTCCCAAAAACGTTTCGTGGACGGATCGGTAATACTCGATTTACGTCAATTTCGCCCTTGGACAAGTCTTTCCGCCTTTTCCGGCGGTTTTGCGCAATTCGACGTCCCCGGGGTGAAATCCCCAGGTGACAGGCGAATTGCGAAAAAGTTTAGCACTCCGGCGTTGGGCCGCAAGCGGCAAAACCCGAATAACCGGCTATTTCTTTTTTGCCGCTTTCTTAGGCGCTGCCTTGCGTTTGGCCGCCTTGCGCTTCTTCTTGGGCGCCAGCGTGGGGTCCAGTTTCTGGACGATTTTGATCAGACCCTTGACCGCGTTGACGGAGTTCTTGAAGGCCGCTTTTTCGGTTTTGTTGAGCTCGATCTCGACCACGCGTTCGACGCCGCCGGCGCCGATCACCACCGGCACGCCGCAGTAAACGCCTTTCTGGCCGTACTGGCCGTCGAGATGGGCGGCGCAGGGCAGGACACGTTTTTTATCCTTGAGATAGGCCTCGGCCATCTGGATGCCGGCGGTCGCGGGGGCGTAGTAGGCCGACCCCGTGCCCAGCAGGCCGACGATCTCGGCGCCGCCGTCGCGGGTGCGCTGGATGATGTCGGCGAGGCGTTCCTTGGTGGTCCAGCCCATCTTCACCAGATCGGGCAGCGGAATGCCGGCCACCGTCGAATAGCGCGCCAGCGGCACCATGGTGTCGCCGTGGCCGCCCAGCACGAAGGCCGTGACGTCCTCGACCGAGACGTTGAATTCCTCGGCCAGGAAATAGCGGAAACGCGCCGAATCCAGGACGCCGGCCATGCCGACGACCTTCTTGTGCGGCAGGCCGCTGGCTTCGCGCAGCGCCCAGACCATGGCGTCGAGCGGGTTGGTGATGCAGATCACGAAGGCGTCGGGCGCATATTTCTTGATACCCTCGCCAACCTGCTTCATGACGCTGGTGTTGATGCCGATCAGGTCGTCGCGGCTCATGCCGGGCTTGCGCGGAATGCCGGCGGTGACGATGACGACGTCGGCGCCCTTGATGGCCGTGTAGCGCTGGGCGCCGCTGAGATTGGCGTCGAAACCCTCGATCGGTGAGGATTGCGCCAAATCCAGGGCCTTGCCCTGGGGCACGCCCTTCATGATGTCGAAGACGACGACGTCGCCCAAATCCTTCAAACCTGCCATATGGGCGAGCGTGCCGCCGATGTTGCCGCCGCCGATCAATGCGATCTTATTGCGCGCCATGTAATTGTCCTCCAGTGATCTTTTTTCAGTCGAGATGATCTGGCCGGGCATCCCGGCCCCCACGCCGTTTGCCGCGGGAAAAATGGGGTATCCGGAAGGGTACTAGCCCCATTCCCGGCCGCTCGCAAGGGCTGAGATCAAGCCGCTTCGACACCGGGGCATTGAACTTACGTGCGCTATCGACTACATCCCGGTCTGAAATATCATTCATAAGCATATTACCAAGGCACTCATACCGATGACCGAAGAAACGCTTACCTTCCAGGCCGAAACGGCCAAACTGCTGCATATCGTGGCCAACGCGCTCTATAGCGACAAGGAAATCTTCCTGAGGGAATTGATTTCCAACGCCTCCGACGCCTGCGACCGCCTGCGCTATGCCGCCCTGACCGAGCCCGACCTGATGACGGAGGGCGCCGAATTGCAGGTCAAACTGGAAACCAATGAGAAGAAAAAGACCTTGTCGGTAGCCGACAACGGCATCGGCATGAACCGCGACGAGCTGATCGAAAACCTCGGCACCATCGCGCGCTCGGGCACCAGCGCCTTCGTCGACCAGCTGACCGGCGATGCCGAAAAGGACGTCGCCCTGATCGGCCAGTTCGGCGTCGGTTTCTATTCGGCCTTCGTCGTGGCGGACAGCGTCGAGGTGACCAGCCGCCGGGCCGGCGAAGAACACGCCTGGACGTGGTCCTCCGACGGCAAGGGCGAATTTTCCATCGACGAGGGCAAGCGCGAGGAACAGGGCACCACCATCACGCTGAAGCTCAAGAAGGGCGAAAAGGAATTCCTCGAGGACCAGCGCCTGCGCGGCATCGTCAAACGCTACTCCGATCATATCGCCATCCCGGTGCTGCTGGTCGGCGCGGAAAAGGGCGAGGACGGCGAGGTTTGGGACGAGAAACTTAATGCCGCCTCGGCCTTATGGGCTCGGCCCAAGAGCGAGATCGAGGACAACCAGTACACCGAGTTCTACCACCACGTGGCCCATGCCTTCGACGAGCCCTGGTCGACCATCCACGTCAAGGCCGAAGGCAAGATCGAATACTCCATGCTGCTGTTCATCCCTGGCACGCCGCCGTTCGATCTCTTCCATCCCGAACGCGCCAGCCGGCTGAAGCTTTACGTAAAACGCGTCTTCATCACCGACGACTGTGAAGGCCTTCTGCCGTCGTACCTCCGCTTCCTGCGCGGCGTTGTCGATTGCGAGGACCTGCCGCTCAACGTCAGCCGCGAGTTGCTGCAGAACTCACCGGTGCTCAACCACATCAAGAAGGCGCTGACCAAGCGCGTGCTGGGCGATCTCGAAAAGAAAGCCAAGAAGAAGCCCGAGGAATTCGCCGTCTTCTGGAACAACTTCGGCGCCGTCCTCAAGGAGGGCATCTACGAGGATCAGGAGCAGCGCGAGCGCCTGTTGAAGATCGCCCGCTTCCAATCCACCACCCAGGGCGACGACCTGGTGTCGCTGGAAGACTATGTCGGCCGCATGAAGGACAAGCAGACCACCATCTACTACATCACCGGCGAGGAAGCCGAGGCGGTACGCCAGAGCCCTCAACTCGAAGGTTTTGCGGCGCGCGGCATCGAGGTGCTGCTGATGACCGACGCGGTCGACGATTTCTGGGTCCGCGCCATTACCGATTTTGACGGCAAGCCGCTGAAATCGGTCACCCAGGGCGGCGCCGATCTAGACGATGTCGCGGAGGTGGATGCCAAGGACGACAAGGAAGACGCGGCATCCGAATCCCTAACGGCGACCCTTATCGTCCTGCTCAAGCAGGAACTGGGCGAAGCCGTCAAGGACGTGCGCACCACGGACCGGCTGGCCGATAGCCCGGTCTGCCTGGTGGCCGACGAAATGGCGATCGACATGCATCTGGCCAAATTGCTCAAGGCACAGGGACAGGACGCCGGGCCGACGGCGCCGATCCTGGAGATCAACCCGCGCAACGACCTGATCAAGTCGCTGGCCGCCAACGCCGAGGAAAAAGGCGCCGCCGACCGCCTGGCCGACGCCGCCCACCTGCTGCTCGATCAGGCACGCATCCTCGAGGGCGAAACCCTGCCCGACCCGGCAGCCTTTGCGCGTCGCATGGCAGCCGTCATGACGGGGTCTTTTTCGAAGTAAGCGAGATCACCCCTTCTTTCTTCGTCACCCCGGACTTGATCCGGGGTCCAGTTTGTTTTTTTCCGCCTTAAGAGGAAAACAAAAAAATACCTGGATTCCGGCATTCGCCGGAATGACGACGGTTTGTCTCGCCCCGTCTAAAACCCGCTGAACGAAGCGAAATCCTCAACCGTTTCGCGTTCCGTGGTGAGGGCGTTCTCGGGGGCGTCATTGTCGGCGAAACCCAGCGACATGCCCGACGCCAATGCGTCGGTTTCGGGCAAACCGAGGAATTCAGAGACGACGTCCTCGTAGTGCAGGAAAGCGCCCTGGGGGCAAGTGTCCAACCCTTCCTGACGAGCGGCCAGCATGACGTTCTGCATGAACATGCCGAGATCGAGCCAGCTGGCGGCATGAAAATCGCGTTCGATCACGAACATCAGGCCGACCGGGGCGCCGAAAAACTCGTAGTTGCGCCCGTGCTGCCGCCACATGGCCGGCTTGTCTCCGCGCTCGATGCCCAACAGGCCGTATAAATCCCAGCCGATCTTGCGCCGGCGGGAAATGTAGGGCTCTTCCCACTTGCGGGCGGTGCCGCGGCCTTTGTAGCCCGGCCCCTCAGCCTCCCGCACATCCAGGATCGCCTGGCTCAGCGCCGCCCGCCGTTCGCCGGCAAGGACGTGAACCTTCCAGGGCTGGATGTTGGTGCCCGAGGGCGCGCGGGAGGCGATTTCGAGAATCCTGGCGACCGTCGACTGCGGCACCGGTTGGGGCAAAAAGGCCCGGACCGAACGCCGACCGGCTATCGCTTGTTCGAGTTCCATTCGTCAATTTCCGTGGATGGTGGAAGGGTGGAGGGGCCCCGTATTGAACCCGACCACGCCGATAAGTCAAACGGGAATGGGCGTTGGCGTCAGAACCAGACCTTGGCGGCCCCCAGCACCGGCCCTTGGCCCGGCGGCTGGACGACGACGACCAAACCGTCCCGGCCGGCCTTTTGCGCGCGGGCGGCGTCCAGCTTGAACGCTTCCGCTTGGCCGGAGCAGCGCCCGAGATGCTCGATGCGCCGGACCACGTGGTGGTAGCTCAACTTGCGTCCCGTGTTTTCGCCGCGTTCGACGGCCACGGTGTGTTTCCGGTCGATGTCAAACAGCCAAACGTCGGCGCCCTTGATCGGCCCCGGCGCCAGGCGGACTTCCAGTTCGCCGCCGGTCTTGGCGATTTCGATCTGCGCCGCATCGGGTTGCCCGGCCAGCGCCGCCTTGATGGCGCGTTCGATGCCACGGCTGTCCGATCCCGTCATGTGCCGCGCGCCGCCGACGACGATCTCGGGCGTATAGACGTATTTCTGGTTCAGCGCGCGGCCGTAAGCTTTCTGCCGGTCCGTCGTTTCCTTGGAGGCGAAGGTGTCCTTCCAGCCGATGTAGTCCCAGTAATCGACATGAAAACTCAGAGCGATGACGTTGTCGCGTTTGGCGAATTCACCCAGCAGGGAATCCGCCGCCGGGCATGACGAGCAGCCCTGGCTGGTGAAAAGTTCGAGGACGACGTTCTTGGTATTTTCGCCGGCCGATACGGCCGAGGCCGTCAGCGCGAACAGGCCGGCGGCAAGCAGACCGGTCCGGACCGCGTCGATCAGCTCATGGATAGGCCGGACGAACATTCCGTCTTTTTGTCGAATTCGCATCTTCTGTCCCCGAAACGACGATCAACCCGGTCATTCATAAGCCCCGGCCCGGACACCTGCGAATCACGATGGAGTGAGCACTTCCTCCGCCGGCAGCAGAACCGTCAGTACCGGCGATTCAGGCCGCCAGACTGCGCAGGACGTACTGCAGAATACCGCCGTGGCGGAAGTAGTCGACCTCGTCCTCGGTATCGATGCGGCACAGCAGCGTCACGTCCTCGGTGGAACCGTCGGCGCGGGTGATCGTGCAGGCAACGTCCATGCGCGGCGTGATGCCGTCGGCGATACCGGTGATGTCGTAGGTTTCCGAGCCGTCGAGGTTGAGGGTCTGGCGCGTCTGGCCGTCCTTGAACTGCAGCGGCAGCACGCCCATGCCGACGAGGTTGGAGCGATGGATGCGCTCGAAGCTTTCGACGATGACGGCCTTGACGCCCAGCAGCACGGTGCCCTTGGCGGCCCAGTCGCGCGACGAACCGGTGCCGTATTCCTTGCCGCCGACGACGACCAGCGGCACGCCCTCGTCGGCGTACTTCATGGCGGCGTCATAGATCGGCATTTGCTCGCCGGACGGCTGGTGGCGGGTGATGCCGCCCTCGGTGCCCGGCGCCATTTCGTTGCGCAGGCGGATATTGGCGAAGGTGCCGCGCATCATCACTTCGTGATTGCCGCGCCGTGAGCCATATGAATTGAATTCCCGCGCCGGCACCTGGTTGCTGACCAGGTACGAACCCGCCGGGCTGTCTTCCTTGATGGCGCCGGCCGGCGAGATGTGATCGGTGGTGATGCTGTCGCCCAGCAGGCCGAGTTGGCGCGCGCCCGTGATGTCGGCGAAGTCGCCGGCCTCGGCGGCCATGCCTTCGAAATAGGGCGGCTTCTGCACGTAGGTCGAACCCATGTCCCAGCCGTAGGTCAGGCCTTCTTCCGGCTCGATGGCCTGCCACTCGGGCGTGCCGGCGAAGACGTCGGCGTAGCGCGAACGGAAGCTCTCGCGCGTCACGCTGGCGGCCACCGCCGCCTTGACCTCGGCCGTGGTCGGCCAGACGTCGGAGAGGTAAACCGGATTGCCGTCCTTACCCTTGCCCAAAGGCTCGGTCATGATGTTCCTGCGCATCGAACCGGCCAGCGCATAGGCCACCACCAGCGGCGGCGAGGCCAGGTAGTTGGCCTTGACGTGGGTGCTGATGCGGCCCTCGAAATTGCGGTTGCCCGAGAGCACCGAACAGGCCACCAGATCGCCGTCCTGGATGGCGTCGGCGATGGGCTCGTCCAGCGGACCGGAGTTGCCGATGCAGGTGGTGCAGCCATAGCCCACCAGGTTGAAGCCGATGGCGTCGAGGTCCTTCTGCAGGCCGGCGTTTTCGAGATAGTCGGTCACCACCTGCGATCCCGGGGCCAGCGAGGTTTTGACCCAGGGCTTGACCTTGAGGCCCTTCTCCACCGCCTTGCGGGCGACAAGGCCGGCGGCCAGCATGACGCCGGGGTTCGAGGTGTTGGTGCAACTGGTGATCGCCGCGATAACGACGTCGCCGTTCTTGAGATCGTAATCGGCGTCGGTCACTTCCTGCGGCATGTTGGCCGCGTCGCCCTTGTCGAACACGCCGTCCAATGCGCTCTCGAAAGCCTCGGCGGCGCCGGCCAGGGCAATCCTGTCCTGCGGGCGTTTGGGCCCGGAAATGTTGGGCACGACCGTCGAGATATCCAATTCCAGGGTGTCGGTGAACACCGGATCCGGCGTGTCGGCGTCGCGCCACATGCCCTGGGCCTTGGCGTAGGCTTCGACCAGCGCGATGCGGTCCTCGTCGCGGCCCGAGAGATGGAGGTAGTTGACGGTCTCCCGGTCGATGGGGAAAAAGCCGCAAGTGGCGCCGTATTCCGGCGCCATGTTGGCGATCGTCGCACGGTCGGCCAGCGATAATTCATCCAGCGCCGGGCCGTAGAATTCGACGAACTTGCCGACCACGCCCTTCTCGCGCAGCATTTCGACCACTAGCAGCACCAGATCGGTGGCGGTGATGCCTTCCGAGAGGCTGCCCGTCAGTTTGAAGCCGACGACTTCGGGCAGCAGCATGGAGACGGGCTGGCCCAGCATGGCGGCCTCGGCCTCGATGCCGCCGACGCCCCAGCCCAAGACGGCCAGGCCGTTGACCATGGTGGTGTGGCTGTCGGTGCCGACCAGCGTGTCGGGATAGGCGATGTCGTTGCCCTCGCCAGCCCCGGTCCAGACGACCTGGGCCAGGCACTCCAGGTTGACCTGGTGGCAGATGCCGGTTCCCGGCGGCACGACGCGGAAATTGTCAAAGGCGTCCTGGCCCCAGCGCAGGAAAGCATAGCGTTCGGCGTTGCGTTCCATCTCCGCAGAAACGTTGTCGGCGAAGGCGCTGTCGGTGCCGTACTTGTCGACCATGACGGAGTGATCGATCACCAGGTCGACCGGCGACAGCGGATTGATCTTGGTCGGCTCGCCGCCGAGGTCGTTCATGGCGTCGCGCATGGCGGCCAGGTCGACCACCGCCGGCACACCGGTGAAGTCCTGCATCAGTACGCGCGCCGGGCGGTAGGCGATCTCGCGGTCGGCCTTTTTGTCGGCGACCCAGCCGGCCAGCGCCTTGGCGTCGTCCACGGTCACCGTGCGGCCGTCTTCATGGCGCAGCAGGTTTTCCATCAGGACCTTGAGCGAGTACGGCAGGCGGGAAAAATCGCCAAGTTCGCCGGCGGCGGCTTCGAGGCTGAAGTAGTCGTATGATTTGCCTGCCGCTTCGAGCGTGCGGCGGGTCTTCAGGGTGTCCTGGCCGACGTTGGTCACGTTATCTCTCCTTGGGAATGGCGGTGCGCCGGTTCGGGGGAGGCGCACTCGCGATCTGAAGATTTGGTTTTCAAGGGCGTTGTAGAACCATCGTCCGCCGCCTGCAAGTGTTTGCCGCCTACGGCGCGGTTTCCTTGTGTTTGTCGTAGCCGGCTTCAAGCTCGGCCCGGAGGAAATCGCCGAATATCAGGGGTTCGTACCGAGCAGGCCGGTCCGCCGATATGCACGCGGCGAGAGGCGCGATTTCCGTATCGACATGAGGGTCGTAGAAGAAGGGGCAGGAATAGCGCTCCCGGCCCGACCGGTTGATGACCCGGTGAGGCGTCGACTTGAGCCGGCCGTTACTCCAGCGGTGCAGCATGTCTCCCACGTTGACGACGAACGATCCGGGTATCACCGGCGCGTCGATCCAGTCGCCCGACGGCGTCATGACCTGCAGGCCGCCGACGTCGTCCTGAGC
The DNA here is from genome assembly GCA_964528595.1 of uncultured Rhodospirillaceae bacterium. Classification (GTDB taxonomy): domain Bacteria; phylum Pseudomonadota; class Alphaproteobacteria; order UBA2966; family UBA2966; genus CAYFKJ01. Next base: position 69,587 of record CAZGTM010000005.1, on the reverse strand, counting down.
CAATATGGTGAGACAACCGAAATCCGTGTGGGGCGCCGAGCCGTATAGATCATCGGCACTGGCCGGCGGCCGGGGCGGATAATGGAGCAAACGCAGCCACGTGGTGGGCGTTTCGAAAGCCCCGAGAAGTTCCGCCGGATCGGCGCCGATCGCCAATGCGGCAACCTTCATCAGACCCTGGCCCAACCCGCACATGGCGTCGTTATAGGCGGTTACCTCTGCCCTGAACCCGGCCAGCGCCGGCCATTGGTTTGGGCCGGCCAGGTAGGCGCCGTTCAAGACGTCGGGGCTGCCGGGCTCGTCCTCTCGCATCATCATGTACGACTGGGACTGGTTCGGCTTGCTCACCTCCGCCAGTTTCGAATTGACGTCGGTGGACGTATCGATGGGAATATAGCCGCGATGTAGCCGGTTCAGTTCGACCGCCATCTTGGCTTCAAGCGGCAGCGCGTGAAACCGGGCCGAGGCCTGGAACACGGACGCGATCAAGCTCTCGTCGATACCGTGATTGACGATGTAACCGAAACCCACATCGCCATACGCCGCGGCGAATTCCCGCACCAGCGTGTCTATCTCCGACGCCGCTCCATGTCGCAGGGGCGAAACATCGATGATGGGGATTTCGGCTGTGCGGGACATGAAAGCCTCAGGCAATCCACTCGCTGACCGGCGCTTGGGCATCCTGCAGGGGTTGGCAAATGACATCGACCAGCGACGGGCCGCCGTATGCCACCGCATCACCAAGGGCCCGGCGCAATTGCTCTGGATCCTCAACGCGCGCCGTCTTCAGACCGTAGGCGGCGGCCACGGCGGCGTGGTCGGTGCGCGAAAAATCCACCGAAAAATAGCGCTCCTGATAAGCGACTTTTTGGCCGGCCTTGATCCAGCCGAAGACGGCGTTGGAAAAGACCACGAAGGTGATCGGCAGCTTGAGCCGGACGACGGTTTCAAGCTCGCCCACTGTGAAGCCGAAACTGCCGTCGCCCATCAGCGACACCACCTTGGACGTGGGCCGGCCGATGCGGGCGCCGACGGCGGCGGAGAGCGAGTAGCCCAGCGCGCCGTGAGCGCGGTTGGAGATAAAATACCGGCCCGCGCGGGGAAAGCGGTAAAAGGCCGAAACGTAGGGACACGGCGTGCCGGGATCGGCCACCACGACGGCGTCGTCCGGCAGCACGGCGTTGAGGTCCGCGATCACGCGTTCAGGCTTGATCGGCGCCTCCGGAGAGGCGGCGAGCGCATCGAAGGCGGCAAACTTTTCGGCCTTGGCGGCGGCAACAACGGCGCTTCCCCCGAAACCGGTCTGGCTCCCGCCAGTCTCGTCGAGTGCCCGGTTGAATGCCGCGAAGGCCCGGCGGGCATCCGAGACCACGGCGACGTCGGTCAGGTAGTTGGCCGAAATGGCCATGGCATCGCAATCGACATGGACCACCTTGATGCCGGGTTTCGGCGAGCACCAGCGTTCCGTGGTGACGGAGCCGGCGCGGCAGCCGACGAAAATCACGAGGTCGGCGGCGTCCACCAGCGCCCGTGTCGCCGGCACGCCCCCGTTGCTGCCGACGACGCCCAGGTTGTTGGCATGATCGTCGGCCAGGCAGCCTTGCCCGCTGACCGTGGTGGCGACGGCGATATCGAGCCGTTCGGCAAAGGTTTGGAGTTCGCGCATCCCGCCCGCCGCCACCAGCCCGCCGCCGCAGATCACGACGGGATGGCTTGCCGCCAGGATCGCCGCCAGCGCCGCCTCGATGGCGCCCGGGTCGGGCTCGGCGGGCCAAGCGGGGTAGGCGCCGAGCTCGGCTTGGGCCCAAATGTCGTCCGCGTCGACGGGCGCGTTTTGCACGTCGAACGGCAGGCCGAGGTGGGCGGCGCCGGGACGCCCCGTCGTCATCGCCCGAAAGGCCGTCCGCACCATGCCCGGCAGGCGGGCCGCCTGGTCGATCACGCCGTTCCACTTGGTCAGGGGGCGGAACAATTCGTCCTGTGCGAGTTCGGTGAGCGGGTAGCGCCCCCGCGCCGTCACCGACACATCCGAAGTGATCGACAGCACGGGGATCGAGGAGTCGTTGGCTTCGACCACGCCGGGCAGGATGTGGGTGGCGCCGCCGCCGCTGGGTCCTTCGCAGACGCCGACGCGCCCCGTTACCCGGGCGTAGGCGTCCGCCATGTAAGCCGCCGAGCGTTCGTCCCGCGTCAAGATATGCTCGATGCCGTGGTCCAATCGGTAAAGCGCATCATAAAACGGCAACGAGGTATCGCCGCAAAGTCCGAAGACATGCTTCACGCCGTGGGCCTGCAGCATGCGGACCATGGCTTCGGCGCCGTTCAAACTGTTCGAAGGAGCGTCTGTCATGCGGGCGTCCCGTTTCCGGAGTTGATCGTTGGCGTCGCTGTTCACAATATAGCCCTCAACATTCTGCGCAATTCGCGCGAACTGCCAACATGGGAGCAAATGATGAACGTCAGGGTCGAAAAGAACGGACAGGTCACCACGGTGATCATCGACCGGCCGGAGGTGAGGAATGCCGTCGACCGCCCGACCGCCGAGGCCCTGGCCGCCGCCTTCCGGGAATTCGAGGCCGATGACAATGCCCGCGTCGGCGTGTTGTGGGGCGATCACGGTGGGTTCTGCGCCGGCGCCGACCTCAAGGCGGTGGCGGAAGGAGCGGACGGCGCGCGCACCAACCGGCTCGAGTCGGACGGTGACGGGCCCATGGGCATCTCCCGCCTGCAGCTTTCCAAACCGGTGATCGGCGCCATTGCCGGCCACGCCGTCGCGGGCGGGCTGGAATTGGCGCTTTGGTGCGATATGCGCGTGGCCGAGGAAGACGCCGTCCTCGGCGTCTATTGCCGGCGCTGGGGCGTGCCTCTGATCGACGGCGGCACGGTGCGCCTGCCCCGCATCGTCGGCATGGGCCGCGCACTGGACCTAATCCTGACCGGCCGGGGCGTTGATGCCGCCGAGGCCCTGGCCATGGGCTTGGTCAACCGTGTCGTGCCGTCCGGCCAGGCCCGCGCCGCGGCCGAAGACCTGGGCGCCGAGCTTTGCACCCTGCCGCAAATCTGCATGCGCTCCGACCGGGCCTCGGCCTATGAGCAACAGGGCCGGTCGCTGGAAGACGCCATGCTGCGTGAATTTGAATTCGGGCGGGCGGCTCTCGAGAACGAAGCGGTCGGCGGGGCAAAAAGGTTCGCGGAAGGAGCCGGCCGCCACGGCGGCAAGGCGCCGAGGGAAATCACCAAATAGACCGCTCTATTCGTGAATTGAATCGCGGGTGTTGCGCCGCCAAACAATATTGGTATTGTGGCGAGCCCAATTTGCCCCCCGCTTTGGGGTAACTTGGGTTGATAGTCAACCACCAGAACAAGAGCCGGACCAACCGGTCGTTCAGGGAGAATGCAGGGAAGCGTGACTAGACACCACTGTCCGCACCAGTTTTTCGTCGTGTCCGACAGAACCGGCTTAGGTGGCCCCGCCACCGGCCAACGGCTTGCCGTGTCTGACGCCCTTGTGCGTTGCCTCCCCGCAATACAAACCAAGACCGGAGTTCGGCCATGAGCAAAACCCAGGATTCGTTGACCCGCCTCGACACCTTTCCGAAATTGCTGCTGGATCACGCTCAAAACCGAGCCGAGCGGGTCGCCATGCGCGAGAAGGATCTCGGCATCTGGCTGACCTGGACCTGGGAAAAAACGCAGGACACGGTACGTTCACTGGCCTGCGGGCTGGCCAGCCACGGCATGGTGCGCGGCGACAAGGTGGCGATAGTCGGCGACAACCGGCCCGAACTCTACATGGCGATGACCGCCATCCAGGCGCTGGGCGGCGTGCCGGTGCCGCTCTATCAGGACGCGGTGGCCGAGGAGATGCAATACGTCCTCGAACACTCCGAAGTCCGCTTCGCCGTGGTCGAGGACCAGGAACAGACCGATAAGGTGCTGTCGATCCGCGAGCGCTGCCCTAAGCTTGACACCGTCATCTACAAAGATCCCCGCGGCATGCGGCACTACCGCCAGGCCGACGTCTTCGCCTTTACCGAAATCCAGGAGCGCGGCCGCCGCTTCGACGCCGACAATCCCGACTTTTACGCCGACGAAGTTGCCCAGGGCGAAGGCGCGGACGTCGCGGTCATCCTCTATACGTCGGGCACCACGGGCCGTCCCAAGGGCGTCATGCTTTCTTACGACAACTGCATCGTGACGGCGCGCAACGCCAACGCCCGCGAGCGCTTCCGGGATACCGACAACGTCATTGCCTACCTGCCCATGGCCTGGGTCGGAGACCATTTGATTTCCTACGCACAGGCGATGGTGGCGGGCTACACCGTCAATTGCCCGGAAAGCTCAGACACCGTCATGATCGACTTGCGCGAACTGGGACCGACCTCCTTCTTTGCCCCGCCGCGCGTCTTCGAAGGCATCATCACCCAGGTCATGGTGCGCATGGAGGATGCCAGCTGGATCAAGCGGAAACTCTTTCACTACTTCCTCGATGTCGCCAAACATATCGGCATCCGCCTGCTGGAAGGCCGCGAGACGAGTTTCGGCGAACGCATGCTCTACGGTCTCGGAAAATATCTGGTTTACGGACCGCTGCGCGATTCACTGGGCTTCAACAACATCCGCATCGCCTATACCGGCGGCGAGGCCATCGGGCCGGAAGTCTTCGAGTTTTACCGTTCCATCGGCGTCAACCTGAAACAACTGTTCGGTCAGACCGAAGGCAGCGTCTACGTCACCATCCAGCCCGACGACGAGGTATCTTCAGAGACCGTCGGCATCCCGGCACCTGAGTGCGAAATCCGCATCGCCGAGGACACCGGCGAAGTAATGTACCGCAGCCCCGGCGTCTTCGTCGGCTATTACAAGAACGACGAAGCCACCAAGGAAACCAAAACCGACGACGGCTGGGTCCACACCGGCGATGCCGGCTACATCGACGAACGCGGCCACATCCGCATCATCGACCGCGCCAAGGACGTCGGCAAATTCAATGACGGCACCATGTTCGCGCCCAAGTTCCTGGAGAACAAACTGAAGTTCTTCCCCGACATCCGCGAGGCCGTTTGCTTCGGCGATGAGCGCGATTACGCCGCCGCCTTCATCAACATTGACCTCGAATCGGTCGGCAACTGGGCGGAACGCAACAACCTCAACTACACCAGCTATACCGATTTGGCCGCCCTGGACGAGGTTTACGCCACGGTTCAAAGTCACATTGAGTATGTCAACCGGAGTCTGGCGGAAGATCCCAAACTGGCGGGGTCCCAGATCAAGCGCTTCATGATCCTGCATAAGATGCTGGACGCCGACGACGGCGAACTGACCCGCACGGGCAAGGTTCGCCGCCGCATCATTTTCGACCGCTTCCAGGAACTGGTTGACGCGCTTTATTCCGACAAACAGGAGATCAAGGTCGAAGCCCAGGTTACCTTCGAGAACGGCCGCGAGGGCGTCATCAAGGCGAACCTCAAGATCCGCGACGCCGAGACCTACCAGACGCTGCAAAAGACAGGCTGAGGCCTGCCTGCGGCGGACAAAATCCTTTCACCCCACCATTTTCCTTAGTTTCCGAGTGACGATGCCAATATGAACGAGCCTAAGAAAATCGGCGATACCGTCCTGAAGATAGACAACATCAGTTTGTCGTTCGGCGGCGTCAAAGCGATCATCGGGGTGAGCTTCGAGATCCGCGAACACGAGATTTGCGCCATCATCGGCCCCAACGGCGCCGGTAAGACCTCGATGCTGAACTGCATCAACGGGTTCTACCATCCCCAGGAAGGCACCATCGCCTTCAAGGGCGAGGTGCGCAGCCAGATGAAACCCCACGCCGCCGCCGCCAACGGCATCGCGCGAACGTTCCAGAACGTTGCGCTGTTCCGCGGCATGACGACGCTGGACAACATCATGACGGGCCGGAACCTGCGCATGAAAACAAACTTCCTTTTGCAGGCCCTGCATCTTGGACCGGCGCGGAAGGAAGAGCTGGAACACCGCGAGTTCGTCGAAAACATCATCGATTTCCTGGAAATCGAGGCGATCCGCAAGGTCCCGGTGGGACGCCTGCCCTACGGTTTGCAAAAACGCGTGGAGTTGGGCCGCGCCCTGGCGGCCGAGCCCGATCTCCTGCTGCTGGACGAGCCCATGGCCGGCATGAACGTCGAGGAAAAAGAGGACATGTGCCGCTTCGTTCTCGACGTCAACGACGAGTTCGGCACCACCATCGCCCTGATCGAGCACGACATGGGCGTGGTGATGGATATTTCGGACCACGTCGTCGTGCTCGACCACGGTGAAAAAATTGCGGACGGACTTCCCGACGAAGTTCGCGGCGACCAAAACGTTATCGATGCCTATCTCGGCGTCGCCCACGAGGAGTAACGCGGAATGGATGTCTTAACGGCCATTTTCGTGAGCCCGTTCCTGGACATGGCGGACTCACCCATATTTTTCGCCGAGGTTATCGTCAGCGGGCTGCTGACGGGTGTCATGTATTCGCTGGTGGCGTTGGGTTTCGTGCTGATCTTCAAGGCCTCGGGCGTCTTCAACTTTGCCCAGGGCGCCATGGTGCTGTTCGCGGCCCTGACGCTGGTCGGCCTGATGGAACGCGGCGTGCCGGTCTGGCTGGCCATCATCATTGCCGGCGGCGTCATGGTGATGGTGGCGGTGGTGATCGAACGTCTGGTCCTCAGACCGTTGGTCAACCAGCCGGACATTATCCTGTTCATGGCGACCATCGGCATCACCTTTTTCCTGGAGGGCTTCGGCGAGACCGTTTGGGGTTCCGACATTCACCGCCTTGACGTCGGTATTCCCGATGAATCTTTCGACTTAGGCGGCATGCTGCTGAACGAGTTCGACATCTGGGCCGCAGGGATCGGCGCCGTGCTGGTCGCAGCGCTGGCTATCTTTTTCCAGAAAACCGCCATCGGCCGGGCGCTGCGCGCCGTGGCCGACGATCACCAGGCTGCGTTGTCGGTCGGTATTCCGCTCAAGACCATCTGGATCATCGTCTGGTCGGTCGCCGGTTTTGTCGGCCTCGTCGCCGGCATCATGTGGGGCACCAAGTCGGGCGTGCAGTTCAGCCTGTCGCTGATCGCCCTGAAGGCGCTGCCCGTGCTGATCCTGGGCGGATTTACCTCGGTGCCGGGGGCCATCGTCGGCGGCCTGATTATCGGCGTCGGCGAGAAAATCGCCGAGATTTATTGGGGGCCGCTGGTCGGCGGCGCCATCGAAAACTGGTTTGCTTACATGCTCGCCATGGTCTTCCTGCTGTTCCGGCCGCAGGGACTGTTCGGCGAAAAGATTATCGAGAGGGTATAGGCGCATGCTTTACCGCGAATCCGGTCAGTTCAAGACCGCTTACGCCGACGATCAGGCGATTTTCCCCATCGCCCAGGACCGCTGGTTCCTGGCCATCGCGCTGGTGATCGCCTTTGTCGTCGTGCCTTTCACGGCCGATGAATACATGCTTCAGGCGGTGCTGATCCCGTTCTTGATCTTCGCGCTCGCAACCATCGGCCTCAACCTGCTGCTGGGATATTGCGGCCAGCTGTCGCTCGGCACCGGCGGTTTCATGGCCTGCGGCGGTTACGCCGCCTACAAGCTGACCACGGCCTTCCCTGACATGAACATGATCATCGTGTTCGCGCTGTCGGGTTTGATCGCCTCTTTCGTCGGCATCATGTTCGGCGTGCCCAGCCTGCGCATCAAGGGCTTCTACCTGGCGGTGGCCACCCTGGCGGCCCAGTTCTTCCTGCAGTGGATGTTCAACAAAGTGGCGTGGTTCTACAATTACAGCCCGTCGGGCACCATCACCGCGCCGCCGCGCACCATGTTCGGCGTCATGATCACGGGTCCCGAGGCGACGGCGGAGGTCAGATACTTCGTCACGCTCTGTATCGTGATGGTCCTGGCGCTGGTCGCCAAAAACCTGACGCGCGGCCATATCGGGCGCTCCTGGATGGCCATCCGCGACATGGACATCGCGGCCGAAATCATCGGCATCCGGCCGATGCAGACCAAATTGTCGGCCTTCGCCATATCCTCGTTCTACTGCGGCGTGGCCGGCGCGTTGACGGTCTTTACCTGGCTCGGCAGCGTCGAAACCGAAGCTTTTTCCATCGACATCTCGTTCCAGGTCCTCTTCATGGTCATTATCGGCGGCCTGGGCAGCATCCTGGGATCGTTCCTGGGCGCCGCTTTCATAACGTCCGTGCCGATCCTGCTGACCAATTTGCCGCAAACGTTCGGCATGCAGATCGCCATCGATACGCAGAAACACTTCGAGGTCATGATATTCGGCGGCCTGATTATCTTTTTCCTGATCGCGGAGCCGCTGGGCTTCGCCCGATTATGGCAAATCGCCAAGGAAAAACTGCGATTGTGGCCGTTCCCGTATTAGCGAAGGAACCAGAGATTCGCGCCAAAACGTTCACGATACAGGCATTGGCGCGTCGGAAGTCTTAGTGCTAGGCTTTCATCAGGCAGGGCGACCTGCTCAATAACAGGGAGGAATAACGATGAACTTAAAGAAAATGCTTCTGGCCGCCATCGGCGCGGCCGTGCTTGTGACACCGGTTCTGGTGTCCAAGGCGCAGGCGGCTGGGGAACAATTCTTCCCCCTGATCGTCTATCGCACCGGACCCTACGCCGTCGGCGGCATTCCGCTCGCCAACGGTTACACCGATTATCTCAGGTTGGTGAACAAACGTGGCGGCATCAACGGCGTCATGGTCAAGTTCGAAGAATGCGAGACGAAGTACAACACCAAGATCGGCGTCGAGTGCTACGAAAAACTCAAGAACAAGGGTGACGCGGGCGCCACGGTGTTCAACCCGAATTCGACCGGTATCACCTACCAGTTGATCCCCAAGGCCGCCGTCGACAAGATTCCCGTGCATTCCATGGGTTATGGCCGCACCGCCGCCGGTGACGGTCGCGTCTTCAAGTGGGCCTTCACGTTCCCGACCTCCTATTGGAGCCAGGCCGCTGCCTTCATCAACTACATCGGCCAGCAGGAAGGCGGCATGAACAAGCTCAAAGGCAAGAAAATCGCCTTTGTCTATCACAACTCCGCCTACGGCAAAGAGCCCATCGCGACCTTCAATCTTCTGGCCAAGAAGTACGGCTACGACATTAAGATGCTGGCCGTCGACCATCCGGGTCAGGAACAGAAAGCCGCTTGGCTGCAGATCCGCCGCTATCGGCCTGACTACGTCTTCCTGACGGGTTGGGGCGTCATGAACCAGGTGGCCATCAAGGAAGCCGCCGCCATTAAGTTCCCGATGGACAAGTTCATCGGCAACTGGTGGTCGGGCGCCGAGCCGGACGTGACCCCGGCCGGTAAGACGGCGATCGGCTACAAGGCCGCGACCTTCAACACGCCGGGCACCAGCGCCGCCCTGCATCAGGAAATCATCGACAAGGTCTACGGCGGCGATGCCGCTGCGGCGACGAAGAACCAGATCGGTCAGGTTCTCTACAACCGCGGCATCATCAACGCCATCTACGACACCGAGTCCGTGCGCACCGCCATGGGCAAATACGGTGACAAAGCCTTGAACGGTGAGCAAGTCCGCTGGGGCATGGAAAACCTCGACCTCACCGAAGGCCGCTTGGGCGAACTCGGCGCCAAGGGCTTCATGGGGCCGATCAAGGTCTCCTGCGCCGACCACGAGGGTGGCGGCAAGGTGATGTTCCAGCAGTGGACCGGTTCCGAATGGAAGATCATTTCCGGCTGGGTCGACACCATGCAGGACATCATCCGTCCGATGATCGAAGATGCCGCGGCTGCGTTCGCCAAGGAAAACAACATCACGCCGCGCAGCTGCTAAGCCGCAAATCGTGATCCGCGTAAACGTTGGAAGACCCCGAGACCGGAGCTAAGAAATGAGCGAAGAAGGCAACCTACTTCTGGACGTCACCAATATCGAGGTGGTTTACGACCACGTGATCTTGGTGTTGAAGGGGGTTTCCCTTGGGGTTCCCGAGGGGGGCATCGTCGCCCTCCTCGGGGCCAACGGCGCCGGCAAGACGACGACGCTGAAAGCGGTTTCCAACCTATTGCGGGCGGAACGCGGCGAAGTCACCAAGGGTAAGATTTTATATCAAGGCGAACAGGTCGACGCGCTTACGCCGAACGACCTGGTCAGCAAAGGCGTCGTCCAGGTCATGGAAGGCCGCCACTGTTTTGAACATTTAACCGTCGAGGAAAACCTGATGACCGGCGCGTATACCCGCCGGGACGGGCGCGCCGCCGTGCAGAAAGACCTCGATATGGTTTACGGCTATTTCCCCAAGCTGGTCGACCGCCAGTCGTCGCTCGCCGGTTATATTTCCGGCGGCGAACAGCAGATGGTCGCGATCGGCCGGGCGCTCATGGCACGGCCGTCGCTTATTCTGCTGGACGAGCCCTCCATGGGCCTGGCGCCCCAGCTGGTCGAGGAAATATTCGACATCGTGCACCGCCTCAACAAGGAAGAAAAAGTGAGCTTCCTGTTGGCTGAACAGAACACGGCCGTGGCGCTGCGTTTCGCCGATTACGGCTACATTCTGGAGAACGGCCGCATCGTGATGGACGGCGATGCGGACAAGCTCGCGAGCAATGAGGACGTAAAGGAATTTTACCTCGGCGTTTCCTCGGGCGAGCGCAAGAGCTACCGCGACGTCAAGCACTACCGCCGGCGCAAGCGCTGGCTGGCCTGATCCCCCCGAAGGCCCGGCGGGCCGGTTAGAGAGTTACCATGTCCGACAGCGAATACTACGACGAGCTCGAAACCCGTGCGCCCGAAGTCCGGGAAAGCGAACAGATGGCTGCGCTCAGCGCCCAGGTCGCCCACGCCAAATCAAATTCCGACTATTTCGGCGAAATCCTCGAAGGCGTCGACCCTCAGGCCGTCAATAGCCGTGACGCCCTGGCCGCCCTGCCGGTCACGCGGAAATCGGACTTGGTTCAACGCCAGACCGATAATCCGCCCTTCGGCGGGCTCAACGGCATCCCCGTCGGCCAAGTGGCGCAGATTTTTCAATCTCCCGGCCCGATTTACGAGCCCAGCGGGGCCATCGCCGATTACTGGCGCATGGCGCGCGGTTTCTGGGCCGCCGGCATGCGTCCCGGCGACATCGTCCACAACACCTTTTCCTACCACCTGACGCCGGCCGGCATGATGATGGAAGCGGGCGCGCGGGCCATCGGCTGCCCGGTCTTTCCCGGCGGCGTCGGCAATACCGAGCAGCAAATTGCCGCGGTCGCCCATCTACAACCCGCGGCATATGCCGGAACGCCGTCGTTCCTCAAAATCCTCCTGGACAAATCGGCGGAAGCCGGCGTCAAGCCGTCCTACCGCTCGGCCGCCGTCGGCGGCGAGGCCTTGCCGCCCAGCCTGCGCAAGGAAATCAACGATCACGGCGTCACCTGTCTGCAGGGCTACGGCACCGCCGAGCTCGGCAGCATCGCCTATGAGTCTCCCGCCATGGAAGGCATGATCATGGACGAGAGCGCCATCGTCGAAATCCTGCGCCCGGGCAGCGGCGATCCGGTGCCGGACGGCGAGGTCGGCGAGGTCGTGGTGACCATCCTGAGCGAGGCCTACCCGCTGGTCCGCTTCGCCACCGGCGATCTCTCCGCCGTGATGGAAGGTCAAAGCCCGTGCGGCCGGACCAACCGGCGCATCAAGGGCTGGATGGGGCGGGCCGACCAGACCACCAAGGTCAAAGGCATGTTCGTCCATCCCGCCCAGGTCAACCAGACGGCGGCCCGGCACGGTGAAATCCAGAAGGCCCGCCTGGTCGTCGACAGCGCCGACGGCAAGGACGTCATGACCCTCAAATGCGAGGTCGAGGGTGCACCCGAGGGCCTGGCCGAGGCCGTTGCCGAGAGCATCCAGGCCGTCTGCAAGGTCCGCGGTGAGGTCGAATTCGTCGCCCCCGGCAGCCTGCCCAACGACGGCAAAGTTATTGACGACGTGCGCACATACGAATAGCTAGGTCTCCGAAATGAGGCCAGGTTTAGTCGAGCCCGGCCAAATGACTGTCAACGGGACCGCTTTAAACGTGACATTCTCCGGTCAAAATCTGTCCTGCGTGCGCGGTGAGCGCTTGGTGCTCGAGGACCTCTCCTTCGACGTCGCCGCCGGTGACGCCCTGGTGCTGCGCGGGCCCAACGGCAGCGGTAAGTCGACGCTGCTGCGCCTCGCCGCCGGTTTTCTCAAACCGGCCGAGGGAAGGCTGATCTGGCGCGACGAAAACGAGCCCGGCGAGATCGAGGAATTCCGCGACCGCATGCACTACGTCGGCCACCTCGACGCCGTCAAACCGGCCTTCACGGTGAGCGAGAACCTGGCGTTTTGGGCGGCCTTCGAAGGCAGCGACAATCCCGGCGACGACGCCGCCCTTGGACTGGAACGCCTGGGACTCAGCCGGATCGCCGACGTGCCGGGAAGGTATCTTTCGGCCGGCCAGCGCCGGCGGCTCAACATCGCCCGCATCGCCGCCATCCCAAAACCGCTGTGGCTGCTGGACGAACCGTCCGTTTCGCTGGATACCGACGCCGTGGCCCTGCTGGCCGGCCTGATCGCCGAACACCGCGCCGGCGGCGGCATGGTCATGGTGGCGACCCACATCGACCTCGGCGTCGAAGACGGCAACGTGCTCCGCCTGGACGAGGCGCGGACGATATGAACCGGTTCTTGAGGATCGTCCGCCGCGACGTTCAATTGGCGCTGAGACAGGGCAGCGCCGGCACCATGGTGGTGATGTTCTTCGTATTGACAGTGACGCTTTTCCCCTTGGGCGTCGGGCCCGAGATCAACATCCTGCAGCGCATCAGTTCCGGCGTCCTCTGGGTCGCGGCCCTACTGGCCTCAATGCTGTCGCTGGACCGCCTGTTCCAGGCCGATTTCGAGGACGGCAGCCTCGATCTCCTGACCATGGGGTCGATGCCGCTGGAGATGACGGTGCTGGCCAAGTGCACGGCGCACTGGCTGACCACGGGCCTGCCGCTGATCATCGTCGCGCCGCTGCTGGGCGTGCTGCTGCACCTGGAACCGGCCGGTTATGTGACGCTGATGGTCGCCATGCTTTTGGGCACGCCGGCGCTGAGCCTGATCGGCGCCATCGGGGCGGCCCTGACGGTCGGCGTGCGGCGCGGCGGCGTGTTGCTGTCTTTGCTGGTGCTGCCGCTCTATATCCCGGTGCTGATCTTCGGCGTCGGCGCCATCGACGCGGCCATCGGCGGGCTCTCGGAACGCCCGCATCTGCTGGTTCTGGCTGCCATGATGCTGGGCACCATCGCCCTGTGCCCCTGGGGTGCGGCGGCCGCGCTGAGATTGAACCTTGAATGATCCGTCAACTTGACAAATATCAATTACACGCGTCGTTTGGCCGCATCTAATGGACTTGCCTAAACACCCCGAAACAGCGATATAAACCCCGCCATGCAGACCCTACACCGTTTCGCCAACCCCACGCGCTTCCTGCGCCTGACCTCCGCCCTATTGCCGTGGACCGCCGGCCTGGCCGTCGTGCTCATCGCCGTTGGTCTCTATCTCGGCCTGTTCGTCGCGCCGGCCGATTATCAGCAGGGCGAAAGCGTGCGCATCATGTTCGTACACGTGCCGGCCGCCTGGATGGCGCTGTTCGTTTACACTTCGATGGCCATCGCCAGCGCCACCGGCCTGATCTGGAAACACCCGGTAGCCGACCTGATGGCCAAGGGGTCGGCGCCGATCGGGGCGGGTTTCACCTTCATCGCCCTGGCCACGGGATCGCTCTGGGGTCAGCCCATGTGGGGCACCTGGTGGGTCTGGGACGCCCGCCTGACCTCTGTTTTGGTGCTGTTTTTCCTCTATATCGGTTATATGGCCCTGTGGCAGGCCTTCGACGATCCGCAACGCGCCGCCAAGGCTGCGGCCATCCTGTCGTTGGTGGGATTCGTCAACGTCCCCATCATCAAATTTTCGGTAGATTGGTGGAACACGCTTCATCAACCCGCCAGCGTGGTTAAAATGGGCGGTCCGGCGATCCACGTCTCCATGCTGATCCCGCTGCTGCTCATGGCCCTCGGATTTACGGCCTTCTATGTCGCCGTGGTCATACTTAGGGCCCAGCGGGAAATTCTGGCGCGGAAGGTCCGCGCCATCCGCCTCGCGCAAGTTCAAGGATAAAGCGCCATGAGTTCGTTTTCAGAATTCCTCGATATGGGGGGATACGCGGTCTTTGTCTGGCCCGCCTTCGGCATCGCCGCGATCATCATGATCGGCCTGGCGGTCCAGAGCTGGATCGCCCTCAAGAATGAGCGGGCCATGCTGGAAACGCTGCAGGCGGAGCGCGGCGACGCCCGCAACGGAACGGCGGCTGCCAAATGACCCGCAAACGCCGCCGCCTCTATTTGGTGCTTTTCGGCATGATGCTGCTGGGCGCCGCCGCCGCGCTGATGCTGAACGCCTTCAGCGACAACCTGGTGTTCTTCCACAGCCCCACCGAGGTTACCGAGAAGTCCATTCCGGCGGAGCGCCGTTTCCGCCTCGGCGGCCTGGTCGAGGAGGAAAGCGTCGCCAAGGGCGAAGACGGCATGACGACGAACTTCCGCATCACCGACACCGCCAACGCCGTGCAGGTCACTTTCACCGGCATGCTGCCCGACCTGTTCCGCGAAGGGCAAGGCGTCGTGGCGGAAGGCAAGCTTGACGCCAAAGGCGTGTTCCACGCCACCGAAGTGCTGGCCAAGCATGACGAAAATTACATGCCGCCCGAGGTCGCCGAGGCGATCAAGAAATCGGGCCAGTGGAAGGGTGAGTAGGCGGACGCCATGATTTCCGAAATCGGCCATTTCGCCCTGATCCTGGCCCTTGTTCTGGCATTGGTCCAGGGCACCGTGCCGCTGATCGGCGCGCAACGCCGTTACGGGCCCTGGGTGGCGGTCGCCCGCCCCGCCGCGCTCGGACAGCTGTTTTTCGTCACCGTCGCCTTCGGCGCCCTAACTTATGCTTTTGTGACGTCGGATTTCAGCGTCGTCAACGTCGCCAAAAACTCCCATTCGGCCAAGCCGATGCTCTATAAGATTTCCGGCGTCTGGGGCAACCACGAAGGCTCGCTGCTGCTGTGGATCCTGATCCTCAGCCTGTTCGGCGGCGCCGTCGCCGTGTTCGGGCGTAACCTGCCGCCCAACCTGCGCGCCCGCGTGCTCAGCATTCAGGCGTTGGTGGGCGTCGGGTTCCTGCTCTTCATCCTGTTTACTTCCAGTCCTTTCGAGCGCCTGGCCGACCCGCCGTTGGACGGGCGCGGACTGAACCCATTGCTGCAGGATCCCGGTCTCGCCTTCCACCCGCCGTTCCTCTATCTCGGTTACGTCGGCTTCTCCATGGCATTCTCCTTCGCCATCGCCGCGTTGATCGAGGGCCGGGTCGATCCCGCCTGGGCGCGCTGGGTGCGGCCCTGGACGCTGGTGGCCTGGTGCTTCCTCACCATCGGCATCGCCATGGGCAGCTGGTGGGCCTATTATGAACTGGGCTGGGGCGGCTGGTGGTTCTGGGATCCGGTGGAAAACGCCTCGTTCATGCCCTGGCTGTTGGGCACGGCGCTGCTGCATTCCGCCATCGTCGTCGAAAAGCGCGACACCCTGAAGGCCTGGACCATCCTGCTGGCCATCCTGACGTTCTCCATGAGCTTGCTGGGCACCTTCATCGTGCGCTCGGGCGTGCTGACCTCGGTCCACGCCTTCGCCACCGACCCCGAACGCGGCGTCTACATCCTGCTCTTCCTGGGCGTCGTTATCGGCGGCTCGCTCACGCTATTCGCCTGGCGCGGACCGGCCCTCAAAAGCGGCGGCCTGTTCGCCCCGATCAGCCGCGAAGGCGCCCTGGTGCTCAACAATCTGCTGCTCACCACGGCCTGCGCCACGGTCCTGCTGGGTACGCTCTATCCGCTGTTCCTGGATGCCCTGACCGGCGAAAAGGTGTCGGTCGGCCCGCCTTACTTCAACGCCACCTTCGTGCCCCTGATGGTGCCCCTGTTCGTGGCGGTCGCGGTGGGACCCATGCTGGCCTGGAAACGCGGCGACATCATGGGCGCGCTGGGCCGGCTCAAGTTCGCCTTCTTCCTCAGCGCCGCCGCCGCCTTCGCCACCTGGTATATCGCGACCGGCGGCCCGCTGTTGGCCGTCATGGGCATGGCGCTCGGTATCTGGCTGGTGGCCGGATCCGCCCTCGAATGGATGGGCCGCATCAAACTGTTCCGGATCTCGCCGGCGGCCAGCCTGCGCCGCCTGGCCGGCCTGCCGCGCGCAGCCCACGGCATGACGCTGGCCCATATCGGCGTCGGCCTGGTGATCATCGGCATTACCGGCGTCGAGGCCTGGACCCAGGAAGCGGCCCGCGTCATGCGGCCTAATGAGACCATCGCCATCGGCTCCTACGAACTCACCCTGCGCCGCGCCGGCGAAGTCCAAGGCCCCAACTACACGGCGCTTCGCGGCACCTTCGACGTGGCGCAAAACGGCAAGCTCATGGCAATCATGGAACCGGAGACGCGCAGTTACCAAACCTCGCCCATGACGACCACCGAGGCCGCCATCCGGCCCACCCTGAGCGGCGATCTTTACGCCGTGATCGGCGATCCCGACGGCCAGGGCGGTTATGCCACCCGCTTCTACGTCAAGCCCCTGGTGGTGTGGATCTGGACCGGCTCCATCATCATGCTGGTGGGCGGGTTCGTGTCGCTGTCCGACCGCCGGCACCGCGTCGGCGCACCGGCTAAACGACGAGCCGGTGCCATGCCCGAAGGAGCGAGGGCTTAGATGCGTCTCGGCTATTTGTTTCCCCTGGTGGTTTTCGGCATCCTGTCGGTCGTCCTCTACGTCGGCCTCAGCCTGGAGCCCAAGAAAATACCCTCCGCGCTGATCGACAAACCGGTGCCGGAGTTTGACCTCGACGCCGTCAAGGGCCGGACATTGGGTCTCAAAACAGCCGATCTCGAAAACGGCGAGGTGGCGCTGGTCAACGTATTCGCCTCGTGGTGCGGCCCCTGCCGTGTCGAACATCCCCTGTGGATGGACGTCGCCGAAGACAAGCAGGTCCCCCTGCACGGCATCAACTACAAGGACGATCCCGACAACGCCTCCAAGTGGCTCGACCGCTACGGCGATCCTTACGAACGCACCGGCGCCGACCGCAAGGGCAAGGCCGGGATCGAATGGGGCGTCTACGGCGTGCCGGAAACCTTCGTCATCGATGCCAAGGGCCGCATCCGCTACAAGCACGTCGGCGTCATGACGCGGGACGTCCTCAACCAAAGCATCCTGCCGCTGGTCGAACAGCTTCAGGAACAGGCCGCGGCCAAGAACTGACAACCGATGTCCGTCCCCCGTTCCCTTATCGCGTTGCTCCTGATGGCCGGGCTGACCGGCTGGAGCGTAACTGCGCCCGCGCCGGCCCTGGCGCAATCGACCATCGATACGCCGCTGCCCGATCCCGCCATGGAAAGCCGCGCCAGGGCGATCCACAAGCTGCTGCGCTGTCTGGTCTGCCAGAACCAGTCGATTGACGATAGCAACGCGCCCCTGGCCCGCGACCTGCGGGTTCTGGTCCGCGAGCGCCTGGCGACCGGCGAGAGCGACGACGAGGCCATCGATTACATCGTTAACCGTTACGGCGACTGGGTCTTGCTCGACCCGCCTTTCAAGCTGCGCACGCTGGCGCTGTGGATCGGTCCTCTGATCATCTTCCTGTTTGCCGCCGGCGGCGTTTTCCTGGTGCTGCGGCGGCGGCAGGCGGCGCCCTCCGGCGCCCCGGCGCCATTGACCGAGGCGGAGAAAGCCCGCCTCGAAAAGCTGCTCGATGACGGCGAGGGAGACGCCTGATGCTGTGGGCGGCGCTTACCGTCATGACCGTCGTGGCGATTGCCTTCGTGGCGCTGCCGATGCTGCGCCGGGCCCGGACGGACATGGCGCGCGAGGTTTACTCGCTCGAGGTTTACCGCGACCAGTTGAACGAATTGGCCGCCGATGTCGAACGCGGCGTCCTGACGGCGGATGAGGAAAAGGCGGCGCGTCTGGAAATCGAACGGCGCATGCTGGCGCTGGAGCAAAGCGGTGCGCAGGACGCGGGTGCGGTTTCTCCGGGCGTTTCGATTTCTGTCCTGGCGGCGGTCGTTGTCGTCATGATCGCCGTACCGTTCGGGCTTTATGACTGGCTCGGCTCGCCCGACGTGCCCGGCCAGCCGTTCGCCCAACGCCTGCAGGCGCCGCCCCCGGCCGGACCAGGCAATATCGAAAGCGCCATTGCCAAACTCGCCAAGCGCCTGGAGAGCGATCCCACCAACCAGCGCGGCTGGATGCTGCTGGGCCAATCCTACACGGCGCTCAGGCGCTACGAAGAGGCAGCGGATGCCTTCGGGCAAGCGGCCGAATTGACGCCCCAGGATGCCGACGTTCAGATGGCGCTGGGCGAATCGTTAGTCATGACGGCGGAAGGCACCGTCATCCCCGCCGCCCGCAAGGCCTTCGAAGCCGCTCTCGCCGCCGACCCGGACCATCTCGGCGCGCGGTTTTATATCGCGGAGGGCTACGGCCAGGCCGGCCGCGACAAGGATGCTTTCGAGATTTGGCTCAAGCTGGTGGCGGACAGCCCGGCCGACGCGCCCTGGATGCCGGCCTTGCGGGAAAGGCTGGAAAGGGCGGCGGAAAAACTGGACATCGACCTCGCGAAGGTCATACCGGACCCTCTGCCCCCGGTCGGTTCGGGCGAAGACCCCGCCAGCGCCGGCGAGCCAGGCCCGGACGCTGCCGATCTCGCAGCGGCGAAAGACATGTCGGCAGAGGACAGGAACGCCATGATTCGGGGCATGGTCGATCAATTGGCCGAACGCCTTGAATCGGAACCCGACGATTTCGAGGGCTGGATGCGCCTGGCCCGCTCCTACGGCGTGCTGAACGAGAATTCGAAGGCGCGCGACGCCCTGACGCAGGCCGCCCGTCTCAAACCGCAGGACGTCAACGTCCTGATGACGCTGGCCTCCGCCATCGTCGAGGCATCTGATCGCGCGGCCCCGTTACCGGCCGAAGCGGCGGCGCTTTTCGCCCGCGTGCTGAAAATCGCCCCCAACAATCCCGATGCGCTTTACTTCACCGGTCTGGCGGCGGCGCAGCAGCAACGATTCGCGGTGGCCAGGATCGCCTGGGGGAAATTGATCGAGGTATTGGAGCCCGGTAGTGCCGCCCACGACGCGGTGCGCAAACAACTCGACGAACTGCCCGCCGACTAAGCCTCCACCAAAAAATAAATGGAGGCGCAGGGGGACTGCGCCTCCATTCAAAATAGCCGGATCTAGGGGTAAAACCCGACCTGCCGGAAGAGGGGAGTCCTCCGGCGGAAGCCGTCTAGTGGGGGACCAGCGCAGCTTCTGCATTGTGCGTCGCAACAGACATGCCAACATTTCTCACGTTTTTGGCATGATTTTTTATCCAAGCATTTCAATGGGTTGATGTTATTTGTTCGATTCAAACCGGGTGTAATTGCCTCATTTCGAAACAAAATATTGCTCCAATTTGAAACATTGGGACCGTCGGCACCTTGATACTCATAAGATCCGGCCTAATCTATGGTTAACAAATCCTTCCGCTTTTGCCTTGACAAGGAAAGGGCCGGAGCGGGATCATTGTTGAGGGCATGCGCGGCTTACGCCTGCCCGACGGCTTTTGGCGCGGAATTAACACCGGCCGAAGGAGGTGACTATGGTTGAAATCGGTGGCGGAGTCGCCGGCGCCCACCCGGCTGCGGCGGTGGTGGTGCCCGAGACGCCGAAACGCGACGATGTCGAGACCCGGCGGGCTGTTGCCAAGACCGACGAGACTGACGCCCAGACGGCGCGTCAGCAGACCCGCCAGCAACGGCGCGAAGATTCGCAGGAGGCGGCGGACGACGGGCGCGTGGACATCAAAGTTTAAAATCACATCCCGTGAATGCATGACAGGCCTCGGCTTAAACCGGGGCCTTTTTCTTGTGCCCGGCCTGCGGCATAATCTCGCCGCTAACTCTCTTGAGGATAATCACGCATGACGAAGAAATTGGCGGAGCCCTCGGATCTCGCGGGTGAATTTTCCGAACGCATGCCCGCCGGCGACAACCGGCTCAGGCTGGTGTGCGATGACTGCGGCTTCATCAACTACGTCAATCCCAAGATCGTCGTCGGCTCGGTCTGCACCTGGGAAGGCAAGATCCTGCTGTGCAAGCGCGCCATCGAACCGAGGCTGGGCTATTGGACCATCCCGGCAGGCTACATGGAGGAGCGCGAAAGCACGGCCGAGGGCGCCATGCGCGAAGCCCTCGAGGAGGCGGAAGCCGAGCTTGAACTCGACGGCATCCTGGCGATCTACGACATTCCCCGCATCAGCCAGGTCCAGATCATATACCGCGCGCGGCTCTTGAACCCCAACGTCGGCGCAGGCCAGGAAACCGAGGAGGTCGGGCTTTACGAGTGGGATGACATCCCCTGGGACGACATCGCCTTCCCCACCGTTCACTGGTCGCTAAAGCATTATTGGGAAACTAAGGACGGCCCGCTCGGTGCGCCCCAGGGCACGCCGCCCGGCGCCTTCAAGAGCAACCGGCCGCAGGGGGTCTGATATCGCCAAGGTTCCGTCTTGTGGCTCCACCCCCACCCAACCCTCCCCCCTCAAGGGGGAGGGCTTTTCGTAGTTGGGGTTACCTATCAGGCTTGAGTACCTTCCCCCCTGGAGGAGGAGGGACAGGATGGGGGGGGCAGCGGCTGTGTTTGTCCCGAAATCAGAATATGTGACCACCACTGTGTCGGGGAACGACTATTCCTCGGCTTCTTCCTCCACCGCGTGCCTCTGCATCAGCGGCACCTGGGAGATGGCAAACAGGAAGGTCAGCGGCAGGAGGCCGAAAACCTTGAAGTTGACCCAGGTGTCCGTCGGCACGTTGCGCCAAACCGCCTCGTTGAGCAATGCCATGGCGATGAAGAACCCGCCCCAGCGCTTGGCCAGCTTGAGCCAGCCCGCGTCATCGAGGTTCATCATCGCGCTCATCACGGTGCGGACGTAATTCTTGCCGAAAGCCAGACCACCGAATATGGCGGCGGCGAAGAAGACGTTAACGATGGTCGGTTTAAGCTTGATGAAGGTTTCGTCCTGCAGCCACAGCGTCAGGCCGCCGAACACCATCACGACGACGGCGGTCACTAGAGGCAGGGTGGGCAGCCGGCGCTCGTAACTCCAGGCGATCCCCAGGGCGACCAGGATCACCACCATGAAGGCCGCGGTCGCGGTGAAAATGCCGGCGCGGGCGTTGACGATGAAAAAGACCGCCAAGGGCCCGATTTCGACCGCCAGCTTTATCCACGGCGGCATTTTCCGCGTTTGATCGCTCATTGTTCCAATCCCACCAGGGCGCGCGCGAAGGCGGCCGCTTCAAATGGCTGCAGGTCGTCCGCCCCTTCGCCGACGCCGATGGCATGCACCGGCAGACCGAATTTCGCCGCCAGCGCAACCAGGACGCCGCCGCGGGCGGTGCCGTCCAGCTTGGTCATAACCAGACCCGTTACGTTGCAGATGTTCTGGAATACCTCGACCTGCGACAGGGCGTTTTGACCCGTCGTCGCGTCAAGCACCAGCAAAACGGAGTGCGGCACGTCGGCGTCGATCTTCTTGAGGACGCGGATGACCTTTTCCAATTCCGCCATCAGTTCCGCCTTGTTTTGCAGGCGCCCGGCGGTATCGACCAATAATACGTCAGCGCCTTCTGAGCGGGCCTGCTTCAGGGCGTCATAAGCCAATCCGGCGGCATCGCCGCCGGGCTGCCCGGCGATCACGGCCGAGCCGGTACGCTCGCCCCAAATTTTCAATTGTTCGATGGCCGCCGCCCGGAAGGTATCGCCGGCCGCCATGACCACCGACTTGCCGGCCGCCGACATCTGCTGGGCGAGCTTGCCGATGGTCGTCGTCTTGCCGGTGCCGTTGACGCCGACCACCAGAACGACGTGGGGCTTCCCTTCCGCGTTGATTTCCAGTTCATGCGCCACGGGCTCGAGGATCGCCGCGATGCGTTCGGCCAGGGCCAAACGAACCTCATCGGCGGAAATCTCCTGATCGAAGCGGTGGCGGGCAAGATCAGCCGTGACGCGGGCCGCCGTCTCGACGCCGAGATCGGCCGTGATCAGCAGGTCTTCCAATTCCCCCAGCGCGGCATCGTCCAGCCTGCGTTTGGTGAAGATGTCGGAGATGCCGCCGCCCAAGGCGCCGGCGCTGCGGCTCAATCCGGATTTGAGGCGGCTCAGCCAGCCGCCTTTCTTGGCCTTTTCTTCGCTCACGCTGGGTTCCCGCTCAAGGGCCGATGTGGCCATACAAGGCTTCGGCATCCGATTTCATCAGGCTCACCGGAACGATCTCGCCGGGCACGCCGCCCGCGTCGTCCAATCGGGCCAAGGCGAAGCCCTCGGTGCGGCCCAGTCCCGGCTTTTCGATCAGCACGGGCGCCGTCCGCCCGACCTGGGCGGCGAGGTAGGCCTTCAAGGCCCGGTCACCGGCGGTGCGCAAACGGGCGGCGCGGGCTTTGCGCACGTCACCCGGCACCGGCGGCATGGCGGCGGCGGGCGTGCCGTCGCGTTCCGAATAGGGAAAGACATGCAGGTAGGTGAGGCCGCAATCCTCGACCAGAGCCAAAGTCCCCTCGAACATCGCCTCGGTTTCGGTGGGAAAACCGGCGATCAGGTCGGCGCCGAACACGACATCGGGGCGGACCTCGCGCACACGCCGGCAAAAATCGACGGCCTGGGCGCGCGTGTGGCGGCGCTTCATGCGTTTCAAGATCATGTCGTCGCCCGATTGCAGACTGAGGTGCAGGTGCGGCATCAGACGCGGTTCCTCGGCGATCAGGGTGAAGAGATCATCGTCGACCTCGACCGCATCGATGGATGAGATGCGCAGACGCTCCAGTTCCGGCACGGCCTGGAGCAGGCGGCGCATCATGGCGCCGAGGCTGGGCGCGCCCGGCAGGTCCGTGCCGTAGGACGTAATGTCGACGCCGGAGAGCACGATTTCGCGGTAGCCGTTGGCCACCAGGGTGCGCGCCTGTTCGGCGATCTCGCCCATAGCGACGCTGCGGCTGGGACCGCGGCCGTAGGGAATGATGCAGAAGGTGCAGCGGTGATCGCAGCCCTGCTGAACCTGCAGGAAGGCGCGGGCGCGGCCCTCCAGGCCTTCGACCAGATGTCCGGCGGTCTCGTGCACCGCCATGATGTCGTTGACCAGCACGGGTTCGTCGTGGCCGACGAAACTTTGGGCCTCCAGTTTTTCGCTGTTGCCCAGAACCTGATCCACCTCGTCCATGGCGGCGTAGGATTGGGGGCTGATCTGGGCGGCGCAGCCCGTCACGATGATACGGGCGTCGGGCCGGCGCCGGCGGGTGCGGCGGATGGTTTGGCGCGCCTGGCGCTCTGCTTCCGCCGTCACGGCGCAGGTGTTGACGACGACGGTGTCGGTCAGGCCGGCGGCCCGGGCGTGCTGGCGGATGACCTCCGACTCGTAGGCGTTGATGCGGCAGCCGAAGGTGATGACTTCAGGCGCGCTCATACAACCCCCCTGGACAGCAGGGCGGCGTCGAGGTTGCCGGCGAAGCTGGTCGCCACCGGACCCGTCATCATGACGTGGCCGTCCTCGCGCCAGGCGATTTTCAGGCTGCCACCATCGAGCATGACCTCGGCGCCGCGGCCCGTCAGACCGCGCCGCGCCGACGCCACCAGGACGGCGCAGGCCGCCGAGCCGCAGGCCTGGGTTATGCCGGCCGTGCGTTCCCAAACGCGCATGCGAATGGCGCCCTTGGAGATGACCTTGGCAACGGAGATGTTGGCGCGTTCGGGGAAGACCGGGTGGTGTTCGAGCATCGGGCCGACCGTCGCAAGGTCGACGGTATCGACGTCGTCGACGAAAAACACCGCGTGGGGATTGCCCATGTTGACGGCGACCGGGTCGGAGAGCACGGGATCGCCGGCCGGGCCGACCGAGACGTCGACGTGCAGTGTATCCATTTCCCGGGCCAGCGGAATCTGTTGCCAGTCGAGCAGTGCGGGGCCCATGTCGACCGAATAAAGCCCGTTTCCGGCATCCGTCGCTTCCAGCAGACCGGCTACGGTCTCGACCACGATGCGGTCGCTGCCGGTTTCACCCATCAATTGCGAGGCGACACAGCGCGTGGCGTTGCCGCATGCTTCGGCTTCGCCGCCGTCGGGATTGCGGATGCGCATAAAAACGTCGCCATCCGTCGAGGGTTCGAGCACGATCAATTGGTCGCAGCCGACGCCGGTCCGCCGGTCGGCGATGGCGCGCGCCTGCGCCGCGCTCAAATCCAGGGGATTGGCGCGGGCATCGAGAACAACGAAGTCGTTGCCCAGGCCGTGCATTTTGACGAACGGATAGGTCATTGCGGCGTTATATGGCGTCCCGGCCCGCGATGTCCATGGAATTCACGTATTCCATGGCCTTACGGCCTAGATTGGATCCAATTTAGCTATTCGAAGACCGTTCGAGGCTATTCGTTTTTCGCGCCAAGACCGCATTTGCGTTTACACTATTCGCCAATATCAATAAGTTACATATGTAAGAAAATTTAATTGGGACAAATCACTTCTGGGGAGGAGATCGAAAATGAGATCCAATTTCATCACCGCTGCTGCCCTGGCGGGCGTTATGGCGTTTGCCGCGGCCCAAGCGGAGGCCCGTGAATACAAGATCGGCTTCATCGGACCCATGTCGGGCGGTGCCGCCAACCTCGGCATCCAAATGGAACGGGGCGCCAAGCTCTACATGAAGCTTCACGCCGGCGATCTCGGCGGCGACACGGTGAAGATGATCGTGCGTGATTCAAAGCGTCCCGGCGGCCCTATCGCCAAGACGGCGGCGCAGGAATTGATCACGCGTGAGGGCGTCGAACTGATCACCGGCTTGATCTTCTCGCCCAACGCCATGTCCATCGCCCCCTTGGTCAACAAGGCCGGGACGCCCGTCGTCATCATGAACGCCGGCACGGCCTTCATACCCAACATGTCGCCGAACATGGTGCGGGTCTCCTTCACCATGTGGCAGGCCGGCTTCATCATGGGCGAACACGCGGCC
The DNA here is from genome assembly GCA_964528595.1 of uncultured Rhodospirillaceae bacterium. Classification (GTDB taxonomy): domain Bacteria; phylum Pseudomonadota; class Alphaproteobacteria; order UBA2966; family UBA2966; genus CAYFKJ01. Next base: position 44,461 of record CAZGTM010000005.1, on the reverse strand, counting down.
AACAAACTGGGCTGCAAAACCGCTGCCTCGGGTTACACCAACTACCCACCAGGCAAGGACAGCGTCGCAGCCTTCAAGAAAGGCTTCGAGGGCGCCGGCGGCAAGGTCGTCGACGAAATCCCCATGGGCGGCCCGCGCGAGGTTCCGGACTTCACACCGTTCTTCCAACGCGCCAAGGACAAAAAGCCCAACTGCATGTATGTCTTCGTGCCGGCCGGCAACCATGCCGCGGCGGTGGCCAAGACCTACCAGTCTTTGGGCATGCGTGATGCGGGCGTCGCTCTGGTCGGCCCCGGCGACATCACCCAGGACACGCAGTTGCAGGGTATGGGCTCGGCAGCGGTCGGCGTTGTCACGGCGCACCACTACAACATGTTCCTGCCGTCGGCCGAAAACCAAGCCTTCGTGAAGGCCTGGAAGGCTGAATATGGCGGCGACAGCGTACCCGACTTCGTCGGTGTCGGCGGTTATGACGGCATGGCTGCGGTGTTCCACGCCATCAAGTCGGCCAAGGGCAGTAAATTGACGGCCGATGGCGCCATGGCGGCGCTCAAGGGCTGGAAGCACAACAGCCCGCGCGGCCCGATCATGATCGACGCCGAAACCCGGGATATCGTCCAAAACGTCTACATCTCCGTCGTCAAGGAAAGCGGCGGTATGTTGATGCAGGACATCCAGGGCCAATTCGACGCGGTCAAGGACAAGTGCAAGGAACTCAAACTCGGCAAGTGCGGTAAGAAACTCTACTAATTACCGCGCCGAAACCCTTGCCAGAGACACCAGCCGATCCCGAGACCCATGGGATCGGCTGGATTCTCTCCTAGTGTACCGCTTCCCTTTGTTAGTACCCTGCTAAACGATGTCTTCCTTTATTAACGAACTCACGACCATTCTGGTCTTCGGACTGGCCTACTCGATGCTGCTGTTTATCGTGTCGGTCGGGTTGTCGATCACCATGGGCCTGATGGGCTTCGCCAACTTGGCCCACGGCGCCTTCGCCATGGCCGGGGGTTACGTCACGGCGACCCTGGTCAGCCGCGCCGGCGTGCCCTTTCTGGTTTCCCTGGTGCTGGCCTTCATCGTCATCGCCCTGATCAGCATCCCCTTCGAACGCGTGCTCTACCGTCGGCTCTACCGCCGGCCGGAGCTCGATCAGGTGTTGCTCACCATCGGCCTGGTGTTTTCGTCCATCGCCGTGGTGACCTTCATCTGGGGGCCCGATCCGATGCTGATCCAGTTGCCCGAGTTCCTCAAAGGCAGCGTCGATCTCGGTTTCAAGACCATCCCGAGCTACCGCGCCTTCATGATCGTGGCGGGCGGGGCGATCGTCGCCGGGCTGTTCTACGGCCTGGAGCGCACCCGCATCGGCGCGCAGATCCGCGCCGCCGTCGACAACCGGCGCATGGCTGAAAGCTGCGGCATCAACACCGACCGCATCTTCACCTGGACCTTCGCGCTGGGCAGCGGCATGGCGGCCATCGGTGGCGGCTTGGGCATCCAGATCCTGGGCGGCATCAAGCCGGTCTTCGCCTTCGAATACCTCGTGGTCTTCCTCATCGTTGTGGCGGTGGGCGGCCTGGGCAACATTCGCGGCACCTTCTTCGCCGCCATGCTGCTCGGCATCATCGACTTTGCCGGCAAGTACCTCTTCCCCGAGGGCGGCGCTTTCGTCATTTTCGCAGTGACCATCCTGGTCCTGCTGGTGCGCCCGCAAGGCCTGCTTGGGAAGGCCTGACCGGATGACCGACCTCTCTACGACACAATCGGCCATCGGTTTCCTGCAATCGCGCCACCGCATGCACTGGGCCGAGGCGATCCCCTGGATCCTGGCCATCGCCGTCTTCTTCGCCCTGCCCGGCTACCGCCTGCTGGCGACGCAGATCCTGGTGATGATCCTCTTTGCCCTGTCGCTCGACCTGATCGTCGGCTACGCCGGCATCGTCTCGCTGGGACACACGGCTTTTTTCGGCACCGGCGCCTACGTCACCGCCCTGATGGCAACAAACGGCGTCCCCGACCCGCTGCTCGGCCTGCTCGGCGGGGCCGTCTGCGCCGCCATCCTCGGCTTTGTCTCGGGCTGGGTCATATTGCGAACGACCGGGTTAACATTGTTGGTGCTAACCCTCGCGGCCACCATCATGCTACAGGAGCTGGCCAACGACTTCGATGAGATAACCGGCGGTTTCGACGGCATAAATTTTACCAATTCCGACGTCCTCGGCTTATTCGAGCTCGACCTGCTGTGGTACACCAGCGCCTATCTCTATGCCCTGGCGATCCTCTTCCTCGGCTTCCTGCTGATCCGCGTCATCGTCAATTCGCCGTTTGGCCGGGCTCTGGTCGGCATCCGCGAAAACCCGCAACGCATGTACGCCATCGGCACGCCGGTGCATTCGCGCCAGGTCACGGCCTACATCATTTCGGCCGCCATCGCCGGCGTCGCCGGGGCGCTCTGGGTCCAGGTGCAGGGCAACGTCACCACCAGCGTCTACGCCTTTGAACTGTCGGGCGAGGTGCTGATCATGCTGATCCTGGGCGGCACCGGGCGGCTCTACGGCGCTTTCTTGGGGGCGTTGGTCTTCAAGATATTGGAGAACATGACCGAGCAGATTCTCGGCACCGACCAGCCCTACTGGCAATTCGCCATCGGCATTGCCCTGATCCTCACCGTCCTGTTCGCCCGACGGGGCCTGTTCGGGCTGTTCGAGGATTTGGGTGTGCGAATTAAGCAGAGGTCGTCATGACCGAGGCGGTGCTGGAAACCCGGGGTCTGAGTAAGAACTTCGGCGCGCTGGCCGTCGCCCGCCACCTTGATTTTAAGCTTGAGCCCGGCGCCCGCCATGCGCTGATCGGACCGAACGGCGCGGGCAAGACCACCTTCATCAACCTGCTGACCGGTGTCCTGCAGCCGAGCGAAGGTACCGTATTGCTGGACGGTCAGGACATTTCGTCGCGCTCCCAGGCGCAACGGGTGAAGTCGGGCATCGCCCGAACCTTCCAGATCAATTCCCTGTTCATGGGCCTGACGGTGATCGAAAACCTCTGTCTCGCCGTCTCGGAGCACATGGGGCTCGCCACCCGCCTGTTCAAACCGGCGGGCGCCAATACCGAGGTCATCGAGGAAGCCGCCCGTCTTCTGAGCGTCATGAAGGTAGAAGCCGATGCGCTGACCGAGATCCACGAACTGCCTTACGGCCGCCAGCGCCTGGTTGAGATCGCCATCGCCCTGGCGCTCGAACCCAAGGTATTGCTGCTCGACGAACCCGCCGCCGGCGTGCCCAGTGCCGAAAGCCACATCATCCTGGACGCCGTCGACGGCCTGCCCAAGGACATCGCCGTCCTGATCATCGAACACGACATGGACGTCGTGTTCCGCTTCGCCCAGCGCATCACCGTGCTGGTCCAGGGCGCCATCATGGCGGAAGGCGAACCGGACGAAATCGCGGCCAGCCAGGAAGTCCAGGCGGTCTATCTCGGCGAGGCCAAGCATGGCTGATCCCGCACAGGCGGCGTTGGCGGTCGAAGGCCTCACCGCCGGATACGGCGAAACCATGGTGCTCGAAGAGGTATCGTTGAGCCTGGCGGCGGGCGAAAGCATCAGCGTCATCGGCCGCAACGGCGTCGGCAAGACCACCTTGCTGGCCACCGTGATGGGCCACACCACAGTGCACCACGGCGCCATCCGGTTGGGCTCCGAGGACATTACCGCGCTGGAGTCGTTCCGCCGGGCCAACCGGGGCCTCGGCTACGTGCCGCAGGAGCGCGAAATCTTTCCCTCCCTGACGGTCACGGAAAACCTGACAGTGGGCGCGCAGCCGGGCGACTGGACGACCGACGCGCTCTATGACCTCTTTCCCAATCTGGCCGAGCGCCGCAGCAACATGGGCAACCAGCTGTCTGGCGGCGAACAGCAGATGCTGGCTATCGCCCGGGCGCTGATGACAAACCCGCGCGTGCTGCTGATGGACGAGCCCAGCGAGGGCCTGGCCCCGGTGATCGTCGATGAACTGGTCAAAGTCATGGCGCGGCTGCGCGAGGAAGGCGGCATCTCGATGATCCTGGTGGAGCAGAACACCCGCGTGGCGCTCAATTTCTCCGAACGCACCGTGGTGCTCGACCGCGGCCGCATCGTCTACGACGGCGACAACCAAAGCTTACGTGACGACGAAGCCAAGTTGGAGCAATTGATTGGCATTTCCGGTTAAGCCGCGCCGGCATTCGAGATCGTCCCCCCCCATCCTGCCCTTCCCCCGCCAGGGGGAAGGAACTCACATTGCCTCCTTCTAGCCCTCCCCCTTGACGGGGGAGGGTTGGGTGGGGGTGGAGCCGCAAAGAAACAAGCTATCCACTAATGATCGGTACCCAGACAAACGCCAGCGCCGCGATCAGCCCCATCGCCACGAGATTGAGGATGAAACCCGCCCGCACCATCTGGGGCACGCTGACATGGCCGGAGCTGTAGACGATGGCGTTGGGCGGCGTCGCCACCGGCAGCATATAGGCGCAACTGGCGGCCAGGGCGGCGGGCAGCGCCAGCGTGACGGGATCGAGGCCGATCAGGGGTGCCAACGCCGCCACCACCGGCAGAAAGGCGGCGGCGGTTGCCGTGTTGCTGGTCAATTCCGTGAGAAAGATCACCACGCCCGCGATCACCAGCACGACGGCCACCACCGGCCAGCCCGCTAGGCCGCCGAGGGCGTCGCCGATCCAGGCGGCCAGACCCGTCGCCGACACCGCCGACGCCAAGCTCAGTCCGCCGCCGAACAACAAGAGCACCCCCCAGGGAAGCTTAACCGCACTCTCCCAGTCCATTAGGAACGGCCCCTCGAGGCCCATCCTGCGAGCGGGGACGACGAACATCGCGAAACCGCCCAGCAGGGCTATGCCGGCATCCGACAGACCGCCGAGGCCGGGCAAGCCGGCGAGCCAGGGGCGGCAGATCCACATCGCCGCAACGGTGAGAAAGATCAACGCCACCCGAAGCTCCGGCGTGGAGAGCGGACCCATGCCGCGCAGCTCCCCCGCCACCACATCGGCCCCAGCGCCGCCGTGCAGGCGGAAGGGATAGATCAGCCGAACCAAAACGAACCAGGCGATCGGCAACAGGACGACAACCAGCGGCAGGCCGACCGCCATCCAGCCGACGAAGCCGATCTCGAAGCCGTGGTTCTCCGCCATGTAGGCCGCGAATAGGGCGTTGGGCGGCGAGCCGATCAGGGTGCCGAGGCCGCCGATGCTGGCGCCGTAAGCCACGCCCAGCATCATGCAGATGGCGAAGTTGCGGGTGTCGTCGTCGCCGTCGTCCTGGGGCAACGTGACCAGCACGACCGACAAGGCGACCGGCAGCAGCATCATGGTCGTGGCCGTGTTGCTCACCCACATGCTGAGGAAGGCGGCGGCGGCCATGAAACCGCCGACCAGCGCCGCCGGATGGTCGCCGATGTTGGCGGCGATGGTCAGGGCGATGCGGCGGTGCAGGTTCCAGCGCTGCATCGCCAGCGCGATCAGAAACCCGCCGAGGAACAGGAAGATCAGCGGATGGGCGAAGGGCGCCGCCGCGGTCCTGATGGGCGCGACGCCGAACAGGGGAAACGCGACCAGCGGCAGCAACGCCGTCACCGCCACCGGCAGCGCCTCCGTCGACCACCAGACGGCCATCAGAACCGCCACGGCGGCGACCGACCAGGCGGCGTCCGGCATGCCCGACGGCGCCGGCGACAGCAGTACGCCGGCCGCCAACAACGGACCGACGATCAGACCGATATTCTGGTAACTTCTGCGCATATCACCCGCGTTTCGTTCGCCGCCATTTTCGGCCGTCGCCCAACGGCCCCCAATACGACATTTGGCCGCAGCAAGGTCAACCGAACGCAGGCCTTGACAACACCCGCGCTCGCAGGCAAATTCCGCCTCGATTTCGGGATTTATCAGTTTTCCCGCGCCCAAGGGTGTCCACCAGTCTGCGAGGTTTCGCACACTGGTGTTTTTTGCGTGTGTTTGAAGTTCTTGCGGATATGTGATGTTTGAATCGCTATCAGACCGGCTAGGCGGCGTTTTCGAGCGCCTGAAGAAGCGCGGCGCGCTGTCGGAAAGCGACGTCTCGGAGGCGCTGCGCGAAGTGCGCGTGGCGCTCTTGGAGGCCGACGTCGCCCTCAGCGTGGTCAAGGACTTCGTCGCTCAGGTCAAGGAAAAGGCCGTCGGCGCCGAGGTCATCCGCTCGGTCGCGCCGGCCCAGATGGTCATCAAGATCGTCAACGACCACCTGATCGACGTGTTGGGCGCCGAAACCGTCGAGATCAACCTGGCCGCCGTGCCGCCCGCCGCCATGTTGATGGTCGGCCTGCAGGGTTCGGGTAAGACGACCTCGACCGCCAAGATTGCCGCCCTGCTCGAACGCCGCGACAAGAAAAAAGTTTTGATGGCGTCGCTCGACGTCCAGCGCCCCGCCGCCCAGGAGCAGCTGCGTGTGCTGGGCGAGCAGGCCGAGGTCAAGACATTGCCGGTCATCGCCGGCCAGATGCCGGTCGACATCGCCAAGCGCGCCATGGACGCCGCCCGGCTGCAGGGCTACGACGTCGTCATGCTGGATACCGCCGGCCGCCTGCACGTCGACGAGGCCTTGATGGCCGAGTTGGAAGCCGTGCGCGACGTCGCCCAGCCCGCCGAAACCCTGCTGGTGGCCGATGCGCTAACCGGCCAGGACGCCGTCAACGTCGCCAAGCAGTTCAAGGAACGCATCGACGTCACCGGCATCATGCTGACCCGGACCGACGGCGACGCCCGCGGCGGCGCGGCGCTCAGCATGCGCAGCGTCACCGGCTGCCCGATCAAGCTGCTGGGTACCGGCGAGAAGCTCGAAGAGATCGAGGTCTTCCACCCCGACCGCGTGGCGGGGCGCATCCTCGGCATGGGCGACATCGTCGGCCTGGTGGAAAAAGCCGCCGAAAACATCGAGGAGGAGGAAGCCGCCAAGCTCGAGGCCAAGATCCGCAAGGGCACTTTCGACCTCGAGGACCTCGCCAACCAACTGCGCCAGATGCGTAAGATGGGCGGCATGGAAGGATTGCTGGGCATGCTGCCCGGCGTCGGCAAGATGAAACAACAGTTGGCCAACGCCAACATCGACGAAGGCATCATCAAGCGCCAGGAGGCGATCATCCAGTCGATGACGCCGAAGGAGCGGCGCGCGCCCAAGATCATCGCAGCCTCGCGCAAGCGGCGTATCGCCGCCGGTTCGGGCTCGACGGTGCAGGACGTCAACAAGCTGCTGAAGCAGCACAAGCAGATGGCCTCGATGATGAAGAAAATGGGCAAGATGGGCAAAAAGGGCCTGATGCGCCACGGCATGCCGGGGATGCAGGGCATGCCCGGATTTCCCACCCGCTAATTCGTTAACGCATAGAACTTTCATTGAATTTCACGAATACGACCAACCAGAAGGACGAAAGAAACCATGGGACTTAAGATCAGACTGGCGCGCGGTGGCGCCAAAAAGCGCCCCTACTACCGCGTTGTCATCGCCGACGTGCGCAGTCCGCGCGACGGCCGTTTCATCGAAAAGGTGGGCACCTACAATCCGTTGCTGAAGAAGGACGACGCCAACCGCGTCAACTTGAACGAGGAGCGCATCAAGCACTGGCTCGGCCACGGCGCCGTGCCGACCGACCGTGTCGCCCGCTTCCTGGGTGAGGCCAACATCATCGAGATGCCGGCCCAGCGCAACAACCCGCAGAAAGCCAAGCCCAAGGCCAAGGCGCAGGAACGCATGGCCGAGGCCGAGGAAGCCAAGAAGGCCGCTGAAGAGGCTGCCGCCGCACCGGCCGAGGAAGAAGCGCCGGCTGAGGAAGCCGCAGAAGAGGCGCCTGCCGAGGAAGAGGCTCCTGCAGAAGAAGCCGCCGCCGAGGAGGCACCGGCCGAGGAAGAAGCAGCCGCTGAGGAAGCGCCCGCCGAGGAAGAGGCTCCTGCTGAAGAAGCCGCCGCCGAAGAGGCGCCTGCCGAGGAAACCGCTGAGGAAGAGAAAGCCTCCTAAGGCGGGCTTTCCCGGAACGGTCCATGTCGAAGCGCCTTTGCCTGGGCATTGTGACGGGCGCGCGCGGCGTGCGGGGTGAGGTCCACGTCAAGACCTTCACCCGGGATGCCGCCGATATCGGCGCCTACGGCAGCCTCAGCGACCGTGACGGCAAACGCCGCTTCGACGTGCAGTCGGTCAAGCCGGCGAAGAACGGCGCGGCGCTGACGTTCGAAGGGGTGGCCGATCGCGATGCGGCGGAAGCCCTGAAGGGACTGGAGCTTTATGTCGAGCGGGAGGCCCTGCCGCAGCCCGGCGACGGCGAGTTCTACCACGCCGACCTGCTCGGCCTGGCGGCGGAATTGCCGGACGGCACGACGCTCGGCTCGGTCAAGGCGCTGCAGGATTTCGGCGCCGGCGACGTGATCGAGATCGAGCGCGACGGCGAAATGCCGGTGCTGCTGCCGTTTACGGCGGAAGCGGTCCCGGAGATCGACCTGGAGAACGGCCGCTTGGTCGTCGACGTACCGGCGGAGCTGCTGGAAAGCGGGTCGGCCAAAACGAAAGCGAGAAAGAAGAGGAGAAAAAAGGCCAAGTGACGGAGCCCGCCGCTGATACCGACGCGAACGACCCGGCCTGGACGGCCTGGGTGCTCACCCTGTTTCCGGAAATGTTCCCCGGACCCCTGGGTTTGTCGCTGGCCGGGCGGGCTTTGGAAAATGGCCTGTGGGGACTGGAAACGGTGGACATTCGCGGCTTTGCGAGCGATAAACACCGCTCCGTCGACGATACGCCGTTCGGCGGCGGCCCCGGCATGGTCATGCGGCCCGATATTCTGGGCGCGGCCATCGACGGGACGATGGAGAGAGCACATGCGGCGGCAGGGAAAGACGCCCCGCCGCTGTTGTACCTCAGCCCCCGCGGCCGGCGCCTCGATCAGGCGCGGGTGAGGGAAATTTCGCAAGGACCGGGCGTTGTCCTGCTTTGCGGCCGTTTCGAAGGCATCGACGAACGTGTCATCGAGGCGAGAGGAATTGAAGAGATCAGTCTGGGCGATTTTGTCCTATCCGGCGGCGAGCCGGCGGCAATGGCGCTGATTGATGCAAGTGTGCGCCTGTTGCCGGGGGTCGTCGGAGAGCCCCGGTCGCTGGCGCAGGATAGTTTTGAGCAGGGTTTGCTGGAATACCCCCAGTACACCCGGCCACAAGTGTGGGAAGGGCGAGAGGTGCCTGAAACGTTGATGTCCGGTCATCACGGACGCATCGCGGAATGGCGGCTCGAATGCTCTGAGAATTTAACGAGGAAACGGAGACCCGACCTCTGGGACCAATATCTGGCCGCCAAGTCGCGTACACCGTAACAGCACAAGGACGAAGACGATGAATTTGCTACAGGAAATCGAACAAGAGCAAGCTGACAAGCTCGCCGCCAACCGCCCGGTACCGGAATTCGGACCCGGCGATACGCTGCGCGTCAGCGTCAAGGTCGTCGAGGGCACCCGCGAGCGCCTTCAGGCCTTCGAGGGCGTCTGCATCGCCCGCAAGAACCGCGGCATCAATTCATCGTTCACGGTGCGCAAAATCTCCTACGGCGAAGGCGTCGAGCGCGTATTTCCGCTCTACACGCCTCAAATCGCCGAGATCCAGGTCATGCGCCGGGGTGCGGTGCGCCGCGCCAAGCTCTACTACCTGCGTGAGCTGCGCGGCAAGAAGGCCCGCATCAAGGAAAAGCGGGACGAACGCCGCCAATCCTGAGCTTCGGCCCAGCGGGCCGTTCAGCGACCGTCAGGTGAGAGACCGGGCAACGCCGCCCGGTGACCTCTTGCCCATAATTGTCACCGCTTGAGGATTTTTGGGAACGTCATGACCGCACCACGCACGCTGTTCGATAAAATTTGGGATTCCCACGTCGTGGAAACCCAGGACGACGGATCGTCGCTGATCTACATCGACCGCCATCTCACCCATGAGGTGACCAGCCCACAGGCTTTCGAAGGCCTGCGCCAGTCGGGGCGCAAGGTGCGCCGGCCGGAGGCGACGCTGGCCGTGGTCGACCACAACATCCCGACCAAGGACCGCGACAAGGGCATTGACGACGAGATCGCCCGCATCCAGGTCGAAACGCTGGAGAAGAACGTCGAGGAATTCGGCATTCCCTACTTCGGCATGGACGACATCCGCCAGGGCATCGTCCACATCATCGGCCCCGAACAGGGCTTCACGCTGCCCGGCATGACCATCGTCTGCGGCGACAGTCATACCGCCACGCACGGCGCCTTCGGCGCGCTGGCCATGGGCATCGGCACCTCGGAGGTCGAGCACGTGCTGGCCACCCAGACGCTGATCCAGGCCAAGCCCGAAACCATGCGCATCACGGTCGAGGGCGAATTGGGCGAAGGCGTCGAGGCCAAGGACCTGATCCTCGCCATCATCGGCCAGATCGGCACGGCCGGCGGCACGGGCTGCGTCATCGAATACGCCGGCGAGGCCATCCGCAACCTGTCGATGGAAGGCCGCATGACGGTCTGCAACATGACCATCGAGGGCGGCGCCCGCGGCGGCCTGATCGCGCCCGACGAAACCACCTACGAATACATCAAGGGCCGCCCCATGGCGCCCAAGGCCGGCGCCTTCGAGCAAGCCGTCGAATATTGGAAAACGCTGGCGAGCGACGACGGCGCCACCTACGATAAGGAAGTCGTAGTCGACGCCGCCAAGATCGTACCCTATGTGACCTGGGGCACCAGCCCCGAAGAGGTCGGCCCGGTCGACGGCGCCGTGCCCGACCCGTCGGACGCTGCCGAAGGCAAGGCCGAGAAGTACCAGCGGTCTTTGGAATACATGGACCTCGCAGCCGGCACGCCGATCACCGAAATCAGGATCGACCGGGCGTTCGTGGGATCCTGCACCAACGGCCGCATCGAGGACATGCGCGCCGCGGCGGCGGTGGCCAAGGGACGCCATGTGGCGGACCACGTCAACGCCCTGATCGTACCTGGTTCGGGCCTGGTCAAGGAACAGGCGGAGGCGGAAGGTCTCGACCGGATCTTCCTCGATGCCGGTTTCGAATGGCGCGATCCGGGCTGCTCCATGTGCCTGGCCATGAACGCCGACCGGCTGGAGCCGGGCGAACGTTGCGCCTCGACCTCGAACCGCAATTTCGAAGGTCGTCAAGGCCGGGGCGGACGGACGCACCTGATGAGCCCCGCCATGGCGGTGGCCGCAGCCATCGCCGGTCACATCACCGACGTGCGCGATCTGGATTAGGGGAGAAAACGGATGGAAAAATTCGACAAGCTGAGCGGCGTCGCCGCCCCGTTGCCGATGGTCAACATCGACACCGACATGATCATCCCCAAGCAGTTCCTCAAGACCATCGAGCGCACCGGCCTCGGCAAGCACGTCTTCACCGAGATGCGCTACAACGAGGACGGCAGCGAAAACCCCGATTTCGTGCTCAACCAGCCGGCCTACCGCGACGCCAAGATCATCGTCGCGGGCGACAACTTCGGTTGTGGCTCGAGCCGCGAGCACGCGCCTTGGGCGATCCTCGATTTCGGCGTGCGCTGCGTGATCTCGACCAGCTTTGCCGACATCTTCTACAACAACTGCTTCAAGAACGGCATCCTGCCCATCGTGGTCTCGCCCGACGACCTTGAGAACCTGATGGATGACGCCCAGCGCGGCAGCAACGCAATAATTTCGATCGACCTCGAGGCCCAGGAAATCACCGGCCCCGACGGCGGCACCGTGAAGTTCGAGATCGATGCGTTCCGCAAGCATTGCCTCCTGAACGGCCTGGATGACATCGGCCTAACGATGGAGAAATCGGCCAGCATCGACCGTTTCGAGGAAGAGCGGAAAAGCACGCAACCCTGGCTCTAGGACCTGCTTATTCGCCTTTACGATATTGTTTTATCAAACTAGGTAGTACCCATGGCTTCCAATAAAAACGTTCTGGTCCTTCCCGGCGACGGCATCGGCCCCGAGGTCATGACCCAGGTTCGCCGCGTGATGGACTGGATGGGCAATGAGCGCGGCGTCGGCTTCGACGTTGACGAAGATCTCGTTGGCGGTTGCGCCTACGACGTCCACGGCGCCCCGCTGGCCGACGAAACCATGGACAAGGCCATGGAGGCCGACGCCGTCCTGCTGGGCGCCGTCGGCGGACCCAATTGGGACAACCTCGATTTTTCGGTCAAGCCGGAGCGCGGCCTTCTGCGCCTGCGCAAGGAAATGGACCTCTTTGCCAACCTGCGCCCGGCCATCGTGTTCGATGCCCTGGCCGAAGCGTCCACCCTGAAGACGGAACTCGTCAGCGGTCTCGACATCCTGATCATCCGGGAGCTCACGGGCGGCGTCTATTTCGGCGAGCCGCGCGGCATCGAGGACTTGGGAGGCGGCATCCGCCGCGGCGTCAACACCCAGGTCTACACCACCCCCGAGATCGAACGCGTCGCCCGCGTCGCTTTCGAGATGGCCAAACTGCGCCGCAACCAAGTCACCTCTTCGGAAAAAGCCAACGTTATGGAATCCGGCGTCCTGTGGCGCGAGGAAGTGCAGAAAATCCACGATGCCGAATACCCGGATGTGGAACTGCAGCACATGTACGCCGACAACTGCGCCATGCAGCTGGTGCGCGATCCCAAACAGTTCGACGTCATCGTCACCGACAACCTATTTGGCGACATGCTGTCGGACGAGGCCGCCATGCTGACCGGCTCGCTCGGCATGCTGCCTAGCGCCTCGCTGGGCGAGACCGACGTCACGGGCCGGCGCAAGGCGCTTTACGAACCGGTCCACGGCAGCGCCCCGGACATCGCCGGCGGCGGCCAGGCCAACCCGCTGGCCTGCGTCCTGAGCTACGCCATGATGCTGCGCTATTCGTTCGATCTCTCGGACGAAGCCGATCTGGTCGAGAAAGCCGTCGCCAACGTCCTGGCGGGCGGATTGCGCACCGCCGACATCATGCAGCCGGGCAAAGCCAAGGTCTCAACCGAGGTCATGGGCGAAAGCATCGTCCGCGAACTGGAGAAGCTGACGAAGTAGTCTGGCTAAGGTATTTCTTGATCCTTAACCAATTTCTGTGTATTTCTCTGCGCCGGACAAGGACACGACCGAAATGACGAACGATGTAAACATCTCCGCCGCCAACACCGGAATTTCCGGTGGCGGGATCGTTGCGTCCGTGTTGATTACGAAAACCAAGACGAAGAAGACCACCGCTTAAGCGCGGGCCTGTTCGTCATACTGTCACGAAAGGGCCCGCGGAATTTCCCCGCGGGCCTTTTTCGTGAATGACGGCTCCGGGGAACAAGCGGCCCGCAAAGAGGAACGGATAAGACCATGGGTTACAAAGTTGCAATCGCCGGCGCCACGGGCAACGTGGGGCGCGAATTATTGAATATCCTGGCGGAACGCGAGTTCCCGGTGGACGAGGTGGTGGCGCTGGCCTCCAAGAATTCCGTCGGGCGCGAGGTCTCCTTCGGCGACAAGGACGTGCTGAAAGTCCGGGCGCTGGAGGACTATGACTTCAGCGGCACCGACATCGGCCTGTTTTCGCCGGGCGGCAGCGTATCCGCCGTTCACGCCCCGCGCGCCGCGGCCCAGGGCTGCGTGGTAATCGACAACACCTCGCACTTCCGCATGGACCCGGACGTACCGCTGGTGGTGCCGGAAGTCAACGCCGACGCCGTTTCCGGTTTCGCCAAGAAGAACATCATCGCCAATCCCAACTGCTCGACCATCCAGATGGTCGTGGCGTTGAAGCCCCTGCATGACGCGGCCGGCATCAAGCGCGTGGTGGTCTCGACCTACCAGTCGGTCTCAGGCGCGGGCAACGCGGCGATGGACGAACTGTTCGACCAGACCAAGGGCATCTACGCCAACCAGTCGCCCGAGCCGGAAAAATTCACCAAGCAGATGGCCTTCAACGTCATTCCCCACATCGGCAACTTCATGGACGGCGGCGCCACCGACGAAGAGTGGAAGATGGTGGTCGAAACCAAGAAGATCGTCGATCCCAAGATCAAAGTGACGGCGACCTGCGTGCGGGTACCGGTGTTCGTCGGCCATTCGGAGGCCGTCAACATCGAGTTCGAACGCGAGATTTCCGCCGACGAAGCGCGGGAGATCCTGCGCGTCGCGCCCGGCGTCATGCTCTACGACGAACCGGCGGAGAACGGCTACATCACGCCGGTCGAATCGGTCGGCGAATACGCCACCTACGTCAGCCGGGTGCGCGAGGATCCGACCGTCGACAGCGGCCTCGACCTCTGGGTGGTGTCGGACAACCTGCGCAAGGGCGCGGCCCTCAACACCGTTCAGATCGCCGAAGTGCTGATCAACAAGTACCTCAAGAAGGCGGCTTGATTCGCAATAAATGGTGACAGGTACACATTAATATTAAAGCGTACCTGTCACCATTTACCGGAGTTCGGCATGAAACGAGGCGCCCCCATCACCGGCATCGATCATACCGGCATTCGCGTCAAGGACCTCGACCGGTCGCGTGAATTCTACGGCCGGCTGGGCTTCGAATTCCTCGAGGGTCCGGTCGGGCCGGAGCCGGTGGCCATTCTGCGCCACCCCTCGGGCGTCGTTCTCAATTTCATCCTGAACGCCCGGGAGGCTTCGCCCGTCAACATCCTGATGGACGTCGAGGAAAAACACGCGGGCTATACCCACATCGCGCTGGCGGTCAGCGACATGGCAGCGACGCTCACCGTCTTGGAGGACGCCGGCATCGAGATCAGGGAGGGGCCCGTCACCTTCCCCACCGGGCATACCGCCGTGTTCATCCGCGACCCCGACGGTACGGTAATCGAACTCAATCACGCCCCCGACGCAGGTTAGCGGCGAAATCTCGGTGGAAACCGGCGTAGCCCCGCTGCGTCACCGCCAGGTACGGCTTGGTGATCTTGTAAAGGGCGGGCAGCCGCCAGAACGGTACCGCGGGCAGCAGGTGATGCTCGGCGTGATAGGGCATGTTCCAGGTGACAAAAAGCAAGGCCGGGTTGGTCAGCGTCGTACGGCTGTTCTCCAACATGTCGGGCACCAGGGGACAGCCCGCGTGTTCCGCAAGCAGATAGGCGCGCAGGAAAGGCTGCCCCAACATTGCGGGCAACAGCCAGGTCCAGAACAGGACGGTGCTTTGCGTGGCTACGGAAAATGCAATGACGCCGAGGTAGCAGGCGAGGTAGACCCGCGCCTCGCGCCGCACCGCGCCGCGTTCCTTCTGCGCCACGAAGGCATCGCGGTTCTTGCCGAGCGCGTTACCGATCAGACCACGGAGCTGTGCGATCCAAACCGGCAATCCCGAGAGGTACGCGAGATACTGGCCCAGCGTCGAGGGCTTGGCGACGGCCAGTTCGGGATCGCGGCCGGGATCGTTGGTGTCGCGGTGATGGGCGAAGTGGAACTGGCGGAACCAGTGCGGCGGCAAGAGAACCAGAAAACCGCATATGCCGGCCACCAGGTCGTTCAGCCGGTTGGATTTGAAGGCCGTGCGGTGAATGGTTTCATGCAAGGCCGTGAACAGAAAAATCAGCGCCACGCCGTGGGGCAAGAGCAGCAATGGCCAGTAGGGAATTTCGGCGCGAATGAGGGCCGCGCCGGCCAGCACGAGGCCGAAATGCAGGACGAAGTGACGCATGCCGGCAAAGTCGGACCGGCTGTGCAATTCCCTGTGCTGCTCGCGGCTGAGGCCCGCGACCAGGGCTTTGTCGGTCATTCTCATGGCATTATGCCCCAGGTGCAATCCAGCGTAATGTAAGGGAATTAAACCAATTCTTCATGCTTCACCCCGACAATGCGGGCGCGGAGGGAACGATGAGCAGTTCGAGCGACAGGGAATTGAAGCGCCAGCGCATCGTTGCGGCGCTCAAGAACCGCAAGCCGACCATCTACGAAGGTGAAGACCCCGCTGCGCCCGAAGCCCCGGACGACGCCCGGATCGAAGGCCAGGTCCGCCCCGTGACAATCGAGCTTATCGGCAAAATGGTTGACCAGAACCCCGACGAGGCGCTGGCCGTATTCCGCCGCTGGATGTCGCAATAACCCCTTTTTCGTTTCACTACTCGCCGGCTGATGCCGGTTTCCAAGGTATGTCCGGCCACCAGCGCTCAACTTCGGGCGGCGCATGAGGTTCGACGAATTCGCCGGCGCGGGGTGCGGCGATGGCCATATTCGCCGCCTTGGCCGCCACCAACATCCGTTCGATGGGTTCCGTCCAGCCGTGCTGGGCCAGATTGTAGGTGCCCCAATGCACCGGGATGATGAGCTTGCCGCGGACATCCTTGGCCACCCTGACGGCATCTTCCGGCATCATGTGGATCTGCGCCCAGGTTTTGTCGTAGGCCCCGGCCTTGACGATAGCCGCGTCGAACGGCCCCAACTTGGCGCCGATCTCCTTGAACAACGGCATGTAGCCCGTGTCGCCGCTGTAAAAGACGCGGTGCTTCAGCCCGACGATCGACCAGGACGACCAAAGCTGGGTATCGCCGTCCGTCAGGCCGCGGCCGGAGTAGTGCCGAGCCGGCGTTGAAATAATTTTCAGCGCGCCGCCCGAAACGGTTTCCTGCCACCAGTCCAATTCGACGATCTGGCCGGCCGGGATATCCCAGGCGTCGAGGTGTGCGCCGACCCCCAGGGGCACGATGAAATGTTTGGTCTTGGCCGCCAGTTCGAGAATGGAGGCATAATCGAGGTGGTCGTAGTGGTCGTGGGAGATAACCACGGCGTCGATGTCCGGCAGGTCCGCGATCGACACGGGCGGCGGAAAAAAGCGTCCCGGTCCCAGCCAGGAAATCGGCGAGACGACATCGCTGAACACCGGATCGAACAGCACGCGGTAGCCGTCGATCTCCACCAGCGTCGTGGCGTGGCCGATCCAGGTGATGCGCAAGCCCGACGCGGGCGCCTCGGCGAACGACGCGGCATTGAGGGCGACGACGGGTGGCGTTTGCACCGGCACCCGGATTTCATCGCCGAAGAACTGGTTGGCCAGCATCTCCGGGTACTTGCCCGTCTCCATCATGTGGGTTTCAACCGGATTGCGGAACTTGCCGTCCGCGAACTGCGGCGATTTCTGCACCGCCTCCCAACGCGCGCCAGATGGCGCCGCGCCCATCTGCGTACTGGCTTCCAGCCCGAGCAGGCCCAGACCGGCGACGATAACTGCCAGAGCCAAACCGGTGTAGCGCAGCCATCTGGGCAGTCGCTTCATCGAAATCCCCCGCGAAAAAACACTGGGTTACCGGCTCAGTTCAGTTGCTTGGGCAGCCAGGTCGCGACCTCCGGCACGGCGATGAGCAAGATCAGGACGGCCATCTCAATAACAATGAACGGCAGGGCCGATCTCACCACCTGTCCCAGCGAAACCTCGAAGGGCGCCACCCCCTTCATGACGTAGAGCAGGAGGCCGAAGGGCGGCGTTAGCAGGCTGATCTCCATCGTGATCAGCATCAGCACCATCAGCCAGATGACGTCGATATTGAAGATAACCTGAAGCGAGGTGGAGCCCAGCAGGAAGAACGGCAGGGTCAGCAGCAACATGCTGACCTGATCCATGAAGGCGCCCAGGAAGAGCAGTACGCCCATCATGATGATGACCACCATCAAAGGCGTCAGGTCGAACGATGTCACGGCTTCCAACAGACCGTTGGTCGCACCGGAATTCGCCAAAGCCTGACTGAACACCAGGGAGCCGGCGATGATGAACAGGATCATGGTGTTGATCTTGGCCGTTTCCACCAAAGCCTTGGCGATTGCGCGCCAGGTGAAATCGGCACCTTCGATGCCGGAAATGGTGACCTTGTTTTTGAAAATTCGGAAGAAATAGCAGGCGCCCAGGGAGGCCAGGCAGCCCAGCGCAGCGGCTTCGGTGGGCGCGGCGATCTTGAAAAAGATGCTGCCGACGACGACGACGAAAATGCTGCCGAGCGGAAAGATATAGAACCCGAAGGGCAGAAGGCGGTTGAATATCCGTTTCCAGCTGCCGTTGTAGGTCATCGACCAGCGGCTCTCGCCGTTCGAATTCAGCGATACCGTAATGGGATTATCGAGATAGCTTTCGTCAGGTGTGTAGGTCGGAGCGAGTTCGGGATTGATGATGCAGCGGCCGACGACATAGGCGAAGAACAAAACCGCCATCAAAATGCCCGGCACGATACCCGCAATCAGCAGTTTCGCCACCGATTGCTCCGCCAGGCTTGCCAGCAGCACCGCCAGCGCCGAAGGCGGGATCAGCATCGCAATACCGCCAACCGCCATGATCGGCCCCATGGCGATGGCGGGCTGATAGCCGCGCTTCATCATGTCGGGCAGTAGGACGGAGCCGAGGATCGCGGTATTGGCGATGGTCGAGCCCGAGAGCGATGAGAACACCGTGCCGCCGACGATCGAGACCACGGACAAACGCCCGGGTATGCGGGAAATCATGCGGTCGATGGCGCCGATGGCTTTGAAGGCAACGCCGGTCTGCAACAGGATTTCACCCATCAACAGGAAAAGCGCAATCGGCGACAGGGTGAACTTGATGGCGTTGTGGAACTCCATCGGCATGAACACGAGACCGATGTCGCCGTTGATGAACAGGAAGGTGCCGAGGACGTTGGCGGCAAAGAAGGCCAGCGCCACGGGCATGCCGAGGAACATGGCAACGCAGACGGTTCCCAGCAGGAGCGATAGGGCGAAATACCACTCCATGACTAAAACCCGGTTTCCTTGGTCGCCGCGCTTTCGGCCTCGACGATTTCACTGGCCCGACGCAGGCGCAGCAGAAATTCGATCGCCAGGAGCAGGAAAGCCAGGGCGAAAATCGCCAGCATGTACCAGTTGGCGATGCTGAGCGCCTTGTCCGGCATGGTGCCGTCTTCATACTCCGAAATCGCCGCCCGCACGCCGTACCAGCAAAGCAGAAAGCTCAATGCGGCGCCGGCGAGGTCGAGAAGACGCTCGACGTGTGCCGCGATCGGCTTCGGCAAGGCCGATGTCAGCACGTCGACCCGGACATGGGCGCCTTGCTGCAGCACCCAGGGCGCGCCGATGAAAACACCGACGTAGAGGGTGTATTCGACGCCCTCATAGAGCCACCACATGCTGCCCCATTGCATCTTGATGAGCAAAAGATTGAGAGGAATCAGGACCGCTATCAGCCCGATGGAGGCCGCTACGAGATAGATCATGTAGCGGGTGAACCGATTGAAACCGGCTTCGAATGAATCCAATTGCCTGCGCATGACGCGGTCTGCCGTCCTTGTCTTCCGTTCGTGTTGGGGGGGGATATCACAAAACGGGGGCGCCGTGAAACACGGACGCCCCCGGTTCGTTACATACGCGTCACTTAGTTGGTGAACAATTTCTGCAGTTTCGCCCCATGATCAGGACTCTTTTGCAGCACTTCACCCCAAGCCGCCTTCTTGGCCGCGGTGAGCCATTTCTCGCGATCCGCGCCCTTGAACTCGATGGGCATCAGACCTTCCTTCATCGTCTTGGCGTTCTGTGCATCGAGAAGTGCTTTGAACGCCGGACCGGCCGGTTCGGATTTGGCTTCGAAAGCCAAACCCACCTTGGTGAGCACGCCCTTCACGTCAGCGGAAAGGGTATTCCATTTCTTGAGGTTGGCCATCGTCAACAGCGTGGCGCTATAGAACCCGGGCTCGACCCGGTATTTCGTCACCTTGACCCATGACGGGACCCAACCCAGTGCCGGCCAGCCGTAACCCTGGACGGTGCCGTTTTCCATGTAGGTATAGATTTGCGCAATGTTGGAGGACTGGGTCGTGGCGCCAAGAGATTCGAAGAACGCTGTGTAGACGGGAGCGACGCGAAGATGCAGACCCGTCAGATCGGGCTTGTCGATCTTCTTGTTGAGCCAAAGGTAGAACTTTCCGAAGTCGTGATGACGGGCAATCATGTGGACGCCCTTGGCTGCCATCAGTTTCGCCATGTAGTCCCAGCCGCCATTACTGCGCAGTTCCGAATAGGGCTTCTCGGTCAGACGGTAGGCCGGTGCTTCAGGCAGCACATTGCCGAAATAGGCTTCGGTGCAGCCGACGATGTCATACGCGCCCTTGGACATTTTCTGCGTCAGGGTAAACGGGCTGCCGATGGCCGGCGCACCGCCCTTGAGATCGATCTTGACGACGCCTGCGCCCTGCTTGTTGACTTCCTTGACCAACGCCTCGAACGGCCGCGACGGCGGGCTGCCGATGGGGAAGCAGCTGGCCGCGGACAACGTCGTTTCGGCGGAGGCGGTCGGCGGGACCACGGTGACCGCCAAGACGGCGGCCGCACCGGCGCCAAGAGTTAGTCCAAGTTTCTTCATCATCGCGTGAACTCCCTGTTCAGTTCTTTTGTGGCTTGATTTGGGAACGTTGTCCCATAGTGGGCGCTTGAAACTTCCTTGCCACCAGGAATCAAGCACTTGCTAGCGTAATTGCCGGAAAACTTTAAGGGAAAGTCGTCTGTGAGTCCATGAAGCCAGACAACATTTCGGAATTATAATGCAGTTTTTTTCCACCCTGCTGTCCTGCACATGCATTAAAAGGGCTATCCACGCGTCAAGGATGAATCTGCGAATTCAACCCTCCCATGTCACATCGTAGCCCCAGAGAAATCGCAGTTGGTCCGGCAGGTCAATGTCGACACTCTGGATATCGGGTTCATTGGCGGCCACGTCATTGGATCAATAAAAATGGTGTAGGCTTTCGTGGTTGAACGGCTCAGTTGGAGGTTAACGGTGGGCACCGGGAATGACCTAGACGATGATTTCGATCCTGCGGCGCACGCGCTTGTCGAACAGAAAAGCTTTGCCGAACTGACGGTCGGCGAGCGGTTTGCCATTCCGTCGCGCACCATCGGGGACGCTAATTTCGCGGCCTTTCAGCTGGCGTCGGGTGACAATCACCCCATTCACTACGATATCGAGTATTGCCGCGAACGGGGCCATCCCAACCTGCTGGCCCATGGCTTCCACGCCCTCATTCAAACCGCGCCCGGCGCCGGGCTGTTCCCCCATGTAATCGGCGACGCGCTGATCGGTTTCCTCGACCAGTCGAGCCGCTTCCTCAAGCCGCTTTACGCCGGGGATACGGTATATCCGATGCTTGAGATCACCGCCCTGGAGCCGCAGCGGACAACCGGGATCGTTACCCTGAAGGCGACCATCCACAACCAACGGCGGGAATTAATCTTGGAAGGCGAGCAACGCTATCTGGTCCGGCTGGAAGCGGCGACGTAAAAAGGTTCAGTCGACGGGATAGGGCCCGTCGTCGAAAACCTCGGCATGATAGCCCTTCGATCCGATGGTGCGGGCAAGGTCGCTGCCCATCGCTTCCCCGGCGCGCAATTGCCCGACAATCCGATTGAAGTCGTAAGCCGGCTGCCAGCCGAGTTCGTTACGGGCTTTTTCGTTGACGTAGACCCGGTCGAGGCTGTCGAACATGCGCCAGCCCCGGTCCCGGTATACCGCATCATGGTCAGGACACAGCCGCGACACCACGCCGGGGGCCTGGCCGCGAAGGTCGCCAAGGTCGTTTTGGGAGAACGGCGTCGTGGCGCTGATGATGTAGCGGGCGAAGCCGATCTCCGGCGCGCGCTCCACCGCCTTGAGATGGGCCTCGACGGCGTCTTCGACATCGACCCGGCGGAACAGGAACTCGTTGGCCTTCAGGTTTTCGTCCGCGAAGGCGGCGCGGGCCGACTTGCTGTCATCCTCCTCGGGGAAAAAACGCGAAGTCCGCAGCACCAACGAGGGCAACCCGTATTTACGGTGAAAGAGCTGGCAGAGATCCTCAGCCGCGGTCTTGGTGACGCCGTAAATGTTCCTGGGGATCGACCTCACCTCTTCCGTGATCCAGGCCGCCGGACGGCCGGGCGCCGGCGTCAGGGCATTCCCGAAAGCGCTCGTCGTGCTGGTGAAGACGAAGCGCTGGATTCCCGCCGCCTGGGCCTCCTCCAGCAGGTTCAGGGTGCCCGTGACGTTGGTGTCCACAAAGTCCTGGCGGCTGTGGGTTCCGGCATGGGGCTTGTGCAGCGTCGCCGTATGGATCACGGCATCGACGCCGGCCAAGGCCGCCTTGACGAAACCGCGGTCCACGATGGAGCCGCACCGATCGGTGAAGGGCGAGGCGATGAGATCGAGCCCGGCCACCGGGCGTCCGCTGGCCTGCAGGGTACGAACGATCGCCTCGCCGAGATGGCCGGCACTGCCGGTGACGAGGATTTTCAAGTCGATGCTCCGCGGCGGCCGGACGGGAGATCATCCACGGGAGGTCCAATACGCGGTTCAGTTTTTATCGGCATAATTCTCGAACCACGGCACCCCCGCATCCTCGTATATCTGGCGTTCGAAGTGGGGACCGGGCGGCGGCTCCTTGGTTATTTTCGTCCAGGCGGCGGGCCGGACCATGGTGACGCTCACGGCTTGCGCTTGATCGATCTCCCAATCGTCCGGTTCGAAAGGATCGGGATAAACCATGCCGGCGTCCCATTCGGCGCCCTTCTCCAGTTCATACTTCATGCGCCCGTCGAACATTTTGGATTCCTGGAAGCGCAGGGGAAAATCCTCGGTGCCGTAAACCGGACGGCCCGCGTTCAGGTCCAGATTGTTGGCGTGTCGCTCGAACGCACTCGCTTTCATGGGAACGAATGTCACGCTGATCCGGTCCATCTCGTCCTCCCTGGGAGGCGGGATGCCCTCGTCGTCGGGTGGCCCCACCGGCGGCGGCAGGAATTGCATCGTTTCCCCTTCATGGTTCTGCCAGGCGTCGAGCCAGTCCTGACACGGCAAGGGAATGTAGTTCTGCGGCGTTCGCGACAGCGGCCCCTCGTCTTGCCCGCCGGCCAAACAGTCAATTCCGCCGATGCAGACCTTGACGGCAAAGGGATAGGCGTTGGGGCTGTCGAATTCCAAGGCTAGTGATTCGCTGGCGTACAAGCACACCAAGTGTTGGGTGGAACTGAGCAGCCAATCCAAGGAAAGACCTTCGGCGTGTTCGGTCAATGGCCGCGGCAGGTGAAAGGCGTCGGATCGAACGGAGTTGTAGGCCGGCGTCCCGTCCGGCAGACGCAGCGTATGCTGGAACCGCACACCGGCGATGGCTTCGGGATGGACCTCGTGCGCCCAGACGGTGAGGTATTCGGGATCCAGCAAAATGTGTGACCCTCAATCGCTATTAAGACCTGCGCCTAGATGACGCCTTCGGCGCCAAGCGCCTCAAGCTCGTCGTCGGAGAAACCCCAGCCCGACAATCCCTCGCGCGTGTTCTCGCCGGGCGGCGGCGCGTTCATGTTGAGGGCGGGCGAAGTCCGGCTGAACCGCGGGGCGGGCGCGGGTTGTTCGACGCCGTCGAAGGTGACGTAGGTTTCGCGCGCCACGTTGTGCGGGTGCCGGGTCGCCTCGTCCATGTCGAGAATAGGCGCGAAACAGATGTCCGTGCCTTCCATCAGCGCGCACCAGTCGGCCAGCGTTTTTTGCCGGAAAGCGTCGGCGAAGGTTTGGCGTTGTTTGGGCCAGAGCGACTTGTCCCAACGATCGCCCAGTTCCTCGTCCGTCATGCCGAGCGTTTCGACCAGCAGATCGTAGAACTGAATTTCGATGGACCCGATGCTCAACCACTTGCCGTCGGCGCACTGGTAGGTGCCATAGAACGGCGCCGCGCCATCGAGCAGATTGGCCTCGCGCTCCGTCGACCAGTCGCCGGCGACGTGGCGGCCGAAAACGCCTGCCAGCAACAAGGCGCTGCCGTCGGTCATGGCGGCATCGACGACCTGGCCCTCTCCCGAACGCTGGGCTTCCCACAACGCCGCGACCAGCCCGAAGGCCAGCAGCATGCCGCCGCCGCCGAAGTCGCCGATCAGGTTGAGCGGCGGCACGGGCCCGGTATCGGCGCGGCCGATCGCGGCCAGTACGCCGGAAAGCGAGATGTAGTTGATGTCGTGACCGGCGACATCCGCCAGCGGGCCGTCCTGGCCCCAGCCGGTCATGCGGCCGAACACCAGCTTCGGGTTGCGCGCCCGACAAACGTCGGGACCCAGCCCCAACCGTTCCATGACGCCGGGCCGAAACCCCTCGATCAGGGCGTCGGCCCGTTCGATCAGCGTAAGGGCAGTTTCGGTGCCTTGGGGTTTCTTGAGATCGAGCCCGACCGAGGGCCGCCCCCGTGCCAGCAATTCGGTTTCGGGCGGCGTGGGCGGCAAGGCCCCCGTCGCTGTCTTGCGGTCGATGCGCAACACGTCCGCCCCCATATCGGCCAACATCATGGCGGCGAAGGGGCCAGGCCCCAGGCCTGCGAACTCGATGACTTTCAGTCCGGATAACGGTCCCATACGATTTTCATTCCTTGTCGTTCATGTTGACGGCCGGCTGCCTACACGGGATCCCAGCTGAAGACGTCGCTGGTCCGATCAAGCGCGTAGAAATCGGGTCGCATGGCCGGCAGGGCATGCTCCAACACGGTATGGGGTGTCCAGCCTTCGGCCCGCTGCAGGCCCCGAAGCGGGCGCGACTGGCCCATCAGAAAAATTTCATTGTTGCGCACGGCGAAGATCTGGCCGGTGACGTCCATGGCGGCGTCGGAGGCCAGAGCGACGGCGACGCAAGCGACTTTACTCGGCCTCATCTGCTTGATGCGCTCGACCCGTTCACGCTCGGCTTCGGTGCCCATGGGGATGGTGCCGATCAGGCGGCTCCAGGCGAAAGGCGAGATGCAGTTGGAGCGCACGTTGAAGCGCGACATGTCCAGCGCGATGGACTTCGACAATCCGACGATACCAAGTTTGGCGGCGGCGTAGTTGGCCTGACCCAAATTGCCGATCAGGCCCGATGTCGAGGTCATGTGCAAGAAACAGCCGCTTTCCAGAGCACGGAAAATGGGAGCTGCCGCCCGGCTGACGTTGAACGTCCCCTTAAGGTGGACGGCGATAACCTGATCCCAGTCGTCCTCCGTCATCTTGTGAAAAATGGTGTCGCGCAGGATGCCGGCGTTGTTGACCACGATATCGAGGCGTCCGTACTGCTCCATCGCCTGTTCAACCATGCCTTGCGCGGCGGAAAAATCGGCCACGCTTTCGAAGTTGGTTTCAGCCTCACCGCCCGCCGCACGGATGTCGTTCACGACCTCGGTGGCCGGCAAACGATCTTCGCCATCGCCCATTTCCGAGCCGCCAAGGTCGTTGACCAGTATCTTGGCGCCCTCCTCCGCC
The DNA here is from genome assembly GCA_964528595.1 of uncultured Rhodospirillaceae bacterium. Classification (GTDB taxonomy): domain Bacteria; phylum Pseudomonadota; class Alphaproteobacteria; order UBA2966; family UBA2966; genus CAYFKJ01. Next base: position 19,246 of record CAZGTM010000005.1, on the reverse strand, counting down.
ATCATCATCGCCATGGCCCGGCCGAGCCCACGGCCAGCGCCGGTAATCAACGCGACTTTTCCTTCCAGCAATTTTTCGGTCATCGTCCCTGATCCTCACGACTGTTCGGCGGCGGCAATGTGAAATCTTACAGATGCCGAGGCGCCAATTGCCACAAACTATATTCCGTCTTCACATCGGCTGGTGGTCGCCGGCGATAAAACCGTCGCGCAGCGCGAATTTCTGGATTTTCCCCGAACCCGTGAGCGGGAAGGCGTCGACGCCGACCCAAACGACGGGCGTCTTATGCGGCGCCAGGTGTTCGCGGCAATGTCGGCGGAGCTCCTGCGGATCCAACTCCCGGCCCATCTCGCCGCGCAGGAAGCAGGCGACGACCTCACCCCATTTGTCGTCAGGCAATCCGACCACGGCGACCTCTGCAACCGAGGGGTGCTCCAGCAGCGCGTTCTCGATTTCCGCCGGAAAGAGATTCTCGCCGCCCCGGATGATCATCTCCTTGACCCGCCCGGTGACGCGCACATAACCGCGCGCATCCATGGCGCCGAGATCGCCGGTATGGAGCCAGCCTTCCGCATCGATGGTTTCCGCCGTCGCCTGTTCGTTGGCGTTATAGCCGATCATGTTGCAATAGCCCTGCACGCAGATCTCGCCGACGGTATCGATCGGCACGACCGCGTTTTCCTCGGTACTGCGGATGGAAATACCGGTCTGCGGCATGGGCTGGCCGACGGTGTTGCAGATGTCGTCGAGGCTGTCGTCGTGGTGATGCTGGGTAACCACGGGCGAGGTTTCGGTCTGGCCGTAGACGATTTCGAAATCACAGCCGTAGGCGTCGCGCACGCGGCGCACCAGTTCGGGCGCCACCATGGAGCCGCCGGAGACCGCCATCTCGACTGACGCGGTATCGCGGGACTCCTGCTCCAGCGCCTCCAGCATGGCGACCAGCATGGTCGGCACGCCCAGCAAGGCGGTGACCTTTTCGCTCTCGATCAGGCGGTTGACGGCGGCCGGCTCGAAGAACTTCACCAACAGCATGCGGCTGGCGGTCTGCAGGCAACCCAGCGAGATAATGCCACAACCGCTGGTGTGGAACATCGGCATGAAGTTGGCCCAAGTTGACGAAGCCCTGGTGTTGGCCCGCTGTGCCACCAGCCGGGCATTGTTGGTGAGCCCCCGGTGGTGCAGCACCGCGCCCTTGGGAAAGCCCGTGGTACCGGAGGTATACTGGATCTGGGCGGCATCGTCCGGCGTCACTTCGGGCAATTCGGGCGGCCGGTCGCCGTGGCGGAAAAAGGCCGCGCGGTCGTCCATGTCGACGATTTCACGGATGGCCGCCAGACCCCGGCAAGCCTCGGCGGCGATTTCCGCCATCGGGTTGCCGCGATAGCTTTCGACCAGAAAAAGCGCCACCGATCCCGACTGCTCCAGAACGTAGCGCAGTTCCTTGGTCTGGTAGGCGGGATTGGCGGTCACCAGCGTGATGCCGGCCAAAGCACAGCCATATTCGGCCAGGAGCCATTCCGGAATGTTCGGCGCCCACACGGTCACCCGTTCGCCCGGCGCGAAACGGCTCGACAACGCCAGCGCCAGCTCCTCGGCTTCGGTCAGCAATTCACCGTATGTCCAGGTCCGGGCGGTGTTGCCCTCCATGTCGACTTCGACCAGGGCCGGCGCATCCGCGTGTTCGGCGGCCACCTCGCCCAGCAAGCCGCCGACCGTCGTTTCCTCCACGCGGGCGTCGCTTTGGGCCGGAACCAGGGAGCGCGTTAACTGAAACTGATACATCTAAACCTTCCGCCAAGCGTTCCCGGTCGTGGACCAAACCGGCGAAAATCGTAGTTCGGCTGGATGGCCAAGGCAACAGCATCAACGCGCAGGTCGTTTCGCAAGCAACGATCAGTTCAGGGGCTCAAGGTTGCCGAGAAGGGTCGGGATCAGCTCGCTGACGGTCGGGTGGATGTGGGTGGCCCGCTGGATCACCGTGTAGGGGGCGTCGGCGTACATCGCGTCGAGCAGCGAATGAACGACTTCGTCGCCGCCGATGCCGAGGATCGCCGCCCCCAGGATGCGCTCCGTTTCGGCATCGATCAGGACCTTCATCAGCCCCTGGGTTTCACCGCGCTCGCGGGCGCGGCCCACCCGCGCCATCATCATCCTGCCGACCAGTGCATTGCGGCCCGACTGGCGCACCTGCGCCTCGGTCATGCCGATGCGGCCCAGGGGTGGATCGATGAACAGGCCATAGGTCGTGATGCGGTCCGAGACGCGCCGGGGGTCATCGTCGAACATGTTGGCGGCGAGGATTTCATAATCGTTGAAGGAGGTGTGGGTGAAGGCGCCGCGGCCGTTGACGTCGCCGATGGCCCAGATGCCGGGCACGTTGGTGCGCAATTCATCATCGACCACGATGTAACCTCGCCCGTCCGTCTCGACGCCCGCCGCCGCCAAACCCAAGTCGTCGGTGTTGGGCTTGCGGCCGACCGCCAGCAATACGTGGCTGCCGACGATCTCCTCGGGCCCCGGCTCGCAACTCGCTGTGACCGCAACGTGGCGGTCGCGGGCGGCCAAGGCGATGCAGTCCGAATTGAGGCGCACGTCGATGCCCTCGCCTGCCAGGATGTCCGCGACGGCTTCGGAGATTTCCTCGTCCTCGCGGCCGATCAGCCGCGGTCCCATCTCGACCACCGTGACGCGGCTGCCGAAACGGCGGTACATCTGGGCAAATTCGAGGCCGATATAACTGCCGCCGATGACGACCAGATGTTCCGGCAGGTAATCGACGTCCATGATGTTGGTGTTGATCAGATAATCGACGTCGCCGACGCCGGGCATGTCGGGCACGACGGCCCGCCCCCCCACGTTGAGCACAATGCGGTCGGCTTCCAGCGTCTCGCCGTTGACGCTGACCGAATTGGCGCTTTCAAGCCGGCCATGGCCTTCGATGACGGTCAGGTTATCCATGTTCCTGAGCCAGTTGGTGACGCCGTCGTTGGACTGCTTGACGATGGCATCCTTGCGGGCCTTGACCGCGGCCATGTCGACCTCGACATCGCCACCCACGCTGAAACCGAATTCGGCGCCGCGCCGCGCCATGTGCGCGGCCCGCGCGCTGGCGACCAGAGACTTGGTGGGAATGCAGCCGACGTTAACGCAGGTACCGCCGAACAATTTGCGTTCGATGATCGCCACCTTCATGCCTTCGCCGGTCATGCGCTGCGCCAGCGACGGGCCGGCCTGCCCCGTTCCGATGACGATGGCGTCATACCTCTCGGCCATATCAGTCCCCTTTGCTCGACCTGAAAAGCGTCACCTAAAGCAGGTAAGACGAATTGGGGCCGGAACAAACGGCGGGCTGTGATGACGGCGGGCTAGGTCTCCGCCGTTAACGTGTCCTCGATGTGCCGGCGCAATTCGCGGCGCAGGATCTTGCCGGCCGGGCTGAGGGGGAATTCCGCGACCACCTCCAGGCGTTCTGGGATTTTGAACTTGGCGATGTTGCGGCCGATCAAAAAGCTTTTGATATCTTCCAGGGAAAGCTCGGCGTCCTGTTTGAGGGTGACGAAGGCGCAGGCCTTTTCGCCGTAGATCTGATCGGGCATGGCGACGATGCAGACGCCGTCGACCGCCGGATGGGCGTGGATGTGGCCCTCGACCTCCCCGCAATCGATCTTTTCGCCGCCCCGGTTGATCTGATCGCCCTGGCGCCCCGAGGCATAGAGCGAGCCCGCGCTCTTCTGCACATCATCGCCCATGCGGTAGTAACCGTCCGAGGTGAATGCCTTGGCGTCGGCCTCAGGGTTACGGTAGTAGCCGCGGACGGTATAGGGCCCGCGGACCAGCAATTCGCCGACCTCCCCGTCCGGCAATTCCCGGCCCGCCTCGCCGACGATCCTAATTTCGTCGGCCGGCGAGATGGGCCGTCCCGAGCTCTCGAACCTGACCTCGTCAGGATCGTCGAGGCGCGTCTGGTTGATCAGGCCTTCCGATGTGCCGTAGCTCTCGACGAAGGTGCAGCCGAACTTCTCCTCGAGACCTTCGCGCAAGGGCCGGGGCAGCCGGGCGCCACCGTTGGACATGGTTTTCAGCGTTCTCAGATCGCTGGTGCCCGATGCCGGATCGTTGAGCCAGCTTGCGATCAACGGCAACGCCGCGCCGACATGGCTCACGCTCTCGCGCTCGATCAGGGGAAAGACGGCCTGGGCCGAGATGTCGTCGCTTAAAACGACCGTGGCGCCCTGCGAGATCGCACCGAGCAGGCCGGGTGCGGCCAGATTGTAGTTGTGCGCCAGGGGCAGCAGGATTAGGAACGTGGTCCCGGGCCCGAACCCCAGCGCCCGGGCGGACTGCTTGGCGTTGTAGATATAATCGTCGTGGGTTCGCGGGATCAGCTTGGGCAGCCCGGTGGTGCCGCCCGACAGCAGCATCAGGGCGACCTCGCCCGGATCGGGCCGGCGGGCCGACAGGCGGGTTCGTTGGTCAGGGGAGAGCGGCCCACCGCTGCCGTCTTCGATCGAGATCTGTCCGGGTCCGGCTTCGCCCGCCACGAAGACGTGGGTAAGGTGATCGAGTTCAGCGGATAACTCCCTCGCCATCTCCCGGTAGTCCACGCTACGCACGATATCGGGAATGACGTAGCCCACGGCACCGGCATGGCCGGCAAAATGTCGGATCTCGTTGAGCCGATGGGCTCTCAATGCCATGACCGGAATGACGCCGATCTTCTGCAGCGCGAAGAAGGCGGTCACGAACAGGGGCACATTGGGTAACTGGAAGATCACTCGGTCAAGCGCCTTGAGGCCGCCTTCCAGGAACGCCAGGGCCAGTCTGTCGACGGCGGCGGCGAGCTCCGCGTAGGAGAGGCGAACGTCGCCGTGCACGACCGCCGTCCTGTCGCCCCAGGTCGCGACCGTCTCATCGAGCATGTCGCCGAGGGTGATGCCCTGCCAGTAACCCGCCTCCCGGTAACGCCGGGCGACGTCGTCAGGCCAGGGAACGCAGCCCTCCAGCATGAAGCCCTACCCGGCGGCCCTGTAGTCGGGCATTTCAGGCTCGAACAGCACGGTATTCGAGGGCGGACTGCTGCGGCCGGCCTGATCGTAGGCCCGCACGTAATAACGATAGCGCATGCCGGCCATGATCGTCCGGTCGGCCCAGCGCCTGACCTTGGCGGCCTCGACGCAGGTCACGTCGCCGTCGTCGTCGGCCCGGTAAACGTCATAGCCCGAGGCGCCCTCGGCCTTGTCCCAGGCGAGTTGGGCGGCGCCCTCCTTGAGTTCCACGGTCAATCCGCCGCCCGCCTCGCCCCAGGCCGGCGCCTCGCCTTCATCCGCTTCGGGCGGGGCCTGAATTTCGCCTTTGTTCCAGAGGAAACAGAATACCTTCTCGTGCGCGCCGTCGAGCGCCTTGCAGACGTTGCAGTAATCGCACTTGATGATGCGGTCGACATCGCCCCGCTTGACCTTGTTCGGCCAGTCCGGATCGGCCAGCAGCTGGCGCGCGATCCCCAGCACGTCGGCCTTGCCGTCGATCAGGATCTGCTCGGCATCGTCGGGCTGGCGGATCTTACCGGCCGTGATAACGGGCGTGGTGTAGCCCTTGGCGTTGATGAAGGCCTTGATCTCCGCCGCCAGGGGGACATGGGTCATGTCGGGGTGCCAGACGTCTGGCATCGCCCGTTCGCCGGAGTATCCGGTGTAGGCATGCAGGACCTCGCCCGGATGATGTTCGGCGTCCTCGAACTTGCCGCCGACCGACAGCGACACGTAATCACAGCCCAGTTGGGCGTGGCGCAGGGCGATTAGTTTGCCTTCCTTGACGGTGTAGCCACCGCGGATGAATTCCTCGGCATTGATGCGGACGCCGACCGGGAAGTCGGGACCGACCTTCCGCCTGACGTTGTCCATCACCCGGCCGATCAGGCGCAAACGTCCCTCCAGAGTCTTGCCATACTCGTCCTTGCGCGGATTGCGCCGCGAGATGAACGAAGCCAGCGTATAGGCGTGGGCGGAATGGAGTTCGGCGCCGTCGAAACCGGCCTCCCGGGCCCGCGCCACGGCGTCGCCGAATTGCTCGACGATCAGGTCGATCTGTTCATGCTCCAGCATGTCCAGGGTCTGGCGCCAGCCCGAGCGGGCGATTTTCAGGAAATGGATGATCTGGGGCACGATCTTCGACTCCGACGTGTCGTGGACCCTTTTCACCAGATCGGCCAGCCCCGGCACGAAACTGTCGTCGCTAATACGCAGCAGGGGTCCGGCGTTGGAATTGTGCACGGCCATCGCTTCCACGACGATCAACCCGGCGCCGCCTTCGCCGTAACGCGCATAGCGGTCCGAGATGTCCTGATTGACGAAGCCGTCTTCGCCGGACAACCGCGTCACCATGGCCGGCACGTAGATGCGGTTGGGGATCACCATGCCGTTGATATCGAGCGGTTCGAATATTTTCATCGACGTCTCCGGGCCGGAGCCACTTTTATCTTCGAAATTTAGGGCCTAAGGGAAGGAGAATCCGACCGCCGGCAGTATGACTTTGGTCAAGTCGTACCGCCCCCAACATCCGACATGCGCTGCATGACAAGACATACAGTGCCTGCCTCTGTGGCGATTTGACGCGGCGCATTCATCGGAAAATCAAGGTATTTTAAAGGTGTGGGACTGACGGCAATACCGACCGCGGAAAAGTAATGTCACGTTCGGGCCGGTCCCCCAAACGGTTGGCGTGTCTGAAATATCCGTTTAGGCACAATACGACCGCAATTCGACAAACCGTCTCCGCTGGTCACGCCTGACGTCCCTATCTGGACGACATGGGATCAATGGAGGGTGTTATGATTAATTTCGACGGCTTGTTCTCGAAGCCGATCCGGAAGACGACCGGAACGGTGATTGCAGCTGTTTTTTTGTTCCCGGCTACGCTTGCGGCAGAGACCGTCAGCTTTGCCGGGGATGTCTTGCCGATCCTTGAGCTGCGCTGCGTGGAATGTCATCAGCCTGCCGGGGAGGGGTACGAAAAGAGCGGTCTTGATCTGCGCTCCTACAAGGGCCTCATGACCGGTACGAAGTTTGGCTCCGTGGTCACCCCGCGCAGCGCCCTGACCAGTAATCTAATCGCCGTGGTCGAGCGCAAAACCGATAAGTCAATCTGGATGCCGCACGAGCGCCGCCAGCTGTCGAAGTGCGAACGGCGGACGCTGAGATTCTGGATCAGCCAGGGTGCCCGGAACAACTGACACTGGGATTTGTCGGTGCTAAACAGGAACTCGATTGGTTTTTGATGAGGTCGAAGTGAGTACCGATTTGGATGAGGTCACGGCCGGCGCCGAAAACGCCGGGCGAAGCACCGTACCGGGCGTCTGCGGGGTGTGCCCCGCCGGTTGCGGGGTCAACGTCCATTTTGACGGCGAGCGGATCGACCGCCTCACGCCGCTCAAGGATCATCCGCTGGGTTACGTCTGTCCGCGCGGCGCCCATGCGGCGGAGATCATCTATTCGCCCGACCGCCTGCTCTATCCGCAACGCCGCGTTGGCGACCGCGGAAGCGCCGAGTTCGAACGCATCTCGTGGGATGCGGCCTACGAAATCCTGGTCGACAATCTGACGGAGATCGCCGACCGGCACGGCCCGGAGGCGGTCTGCCTTTCGACCGGCCGGGGCAACTTCGAATACGGCCTGTGCGAGGCGTTCGCGCCGAGCCAAACCTCCGAATCGTCTGCCAACGGGGTACTCTTCCCCTTCGGCTCGCCCAACACCACCAGCGTCGGCGCGCTGTGCTACGTCTCCTACGGCATGATCGCGCCGGAGGCCAGTTTCGGTCTCCACATCCGGGAACTCTACGAGGACTTGGAAAATGCCGATTTCATTCTCGTCTGGGGCGGCAACCCGGCCACCGATTCACCGCCCGTCAACCTGCGCCGGCTCAAGAAAGCCAAGTCGCGCGGCGCCCGTATCATCGTCGTCGATCACCGGCGCAGCGAAACGGTCAAGGCGCTGGGCGCCGAATGGATCGGCGTGCGCCCCGGGACCGACGGTGCGCTGGCGCTGGCCGCCATCAACGTTCTGATCGAAGAGGATTATCTCGACCACGAGTTCATCGAGAACTGGACGCACGGGTATACCGAACTCAAGCGCTATGTCGGGCAATTCACGCCGGACGCCGCTGCCGCCATTACCGGGGTGCCGGCGTCCGCCATCGTCGACCTGGCGCGTTCGGTGGGGCGGGCCAAGGGCTGTTCGGTGCTGATGTACACCGGTCTCGAATATTCCAACAGCGGCATCCAGGCCATCCGCGCCATCTGGACGATGCAGGCGCTGGCCGGACATCTCGACGTGCCGGGCGGCAAGTGTTTCCGCATGCCGCAGCGGACGCAGGTTCAGGGCCGTAACACCGAACCGCCGGCCAATGCCCGCCCGGCCCTAGGCGCCGAACAATACCCGCTCTACCACGCGGTGCGCCGCGAAGCGCACGGCGGCGCCCTGCCCAAGGCCATTCTCGAAAGCGATCCCTACCCCCTGCGCGGCATGATCCTCAGCGGCACGTCGGCCATCACCGCCTGGCCCGATCCGGCGACCTGGCGCAAGGCATTGGCCTCTCTCGATTTCCTCGCCGTCGTCAACCGCTTCCCCACTGCGGACGCCGCCTACGCCGACCTGCTGTTGCCGGCGGCCACGCCGTTCGAATGCGAATCGTACATGATCCACGACGGTTACCTGCAGCATCGCGCCCGCCTGATCGAACCCCTGGGCGAGGCCCGGGGCGATTACCGCATTTTCGCCGAGCTCGCAGAACGCCTGGGCTACGGGCACCTCTGGCCGCAAAGCGAAGCGGGCATGGTCGAGACCGCGTTGGAGGGAACCGGGTTCACGCTTGACGATTTGCGCGATCACCCGCACGGGCTGCCCTTCGACCTGCCCGACGGCGGCTACCGCAAATACCAGCGCGGCCACCTGAGGTCCGACGGCAGTCCCGGCTTCGCGACCCAGACCGGCAAGTTCGAGATCACCTCCGAATGGCTGCGCGCGAACGGCTACGATCCCTTGCCTTTCTACACCGAACCCACCGAAGGGCCCTTGGCGGCGCCGGACCTGGCCCGGCGCTACCCGCTGGTCTTCAATTCAGGCGCCCGCACTCAATCGGCTTTCCGATCACAGCATCACAACATCCCCTCGCTGGTGGCCAAGCAGCCGAAGCCGCTGGTTCACATGCACCGCCGCGACGCCGTGGCGCGTGGCATTGTCGACGGCGACCGGGTCTACGTCGAGACGCCGCGCGGCCGGGTGGTCTTCTGGGCCCGGGTCAACGAGGACATCGTGCCCGGCGCCATCGAGGTCAACATGGGCGGCGGCGGACCACTTGGTCCCGATAGCTGGCAGGAAGCCAACGTCAACGAGCTGACCGATCCGGACAACATCGACGCCGTTTCCGGTTTTCCGGTCTACAAGGCGTTGTTGGCCGAGGTCGTCCCCGCGCCCGAAGGCTAACGGTCCCGCAGCATCTGCAGGCTTCGGCGGGTCTCCTGCAGGTGTTCGTGGTCCAGATCGAACGTGGCAATGCCGGCGTCGGCTGGTCCGGCGTCGCTGAGGCATTGGCCGTCGGGACCGTGAATGGCGCTCATGCCGCCGTAAGCCAGGCCGCCGTGCTCGCCGACATAGTTTGAGAAGGCGAGATACATGGTGTTTTCCAGGGACCGGGCGGGAAAATAGATGGTTCGCCGATAATCCGAGCGGCCCTTGGGAAAAGCCCCGGACAAAAGGTAGGCGTCCGCGCCCGCTAGGGCGTAGCTCCGGGCATGTTCCGGGAAGCTGCTGTCGTAGCAAATGCCGATGCCCAGCTTCCAGCCGTCGAGGCTGATCTGTTCCGGCTGGCCGCCCCGCACGAACCAGCGCCGCTCCTCCTCGTCGAGGTACATCTTGCGGTAAACCCGGTCGATGCCGCCGGCGCGGTCGATGACGATGGCGGCGAGATGGCAGCCGTCTCCCGCCATCACCGGGGCGCCCACGACGGCCATGATATTCAGCCGCGTACAAGCGCCGCGCAGGTCTGCGATGCGGTCGCCTTGCGGGTCGATGGCGAGCGCGCTGACGTCCTGGTCCAGCAGGCCGGCGCAGTACCCGGTCAGGGACAACTCGGGAAAGATCGTCAAGGCCGCACCCGCGGCCGCGGCCTCCTCCAACAAACCGATATGGCTGGCGATGTTGCGTTCCACATCACCGCACACGGCGTCGAATTGCACCACGGCAAGCCGTAGCGGGGGTTTGTGTTCGTCTGTCATGATTCGTCTTAACCCGAGTATGGCCCGGGCGAAAGAGGAGATTATCCCAGCCGGTAGAATTCCGCCGCCGTGCCGCCAAAGACGCGGGCGCGCTCCTCAGCATTCAAGCCGGATGTCAGGCTTTCCGCCGCGCCGCGCCAGTCATCGTAGCTCGCCCTCAACTGGCAGACCGGCCAGTCCGACCCCCACATCACCCGGCCGGGCCCGAACGCCGCCAAGACATGATCGGCATAGGGACGGAGATCGTCAACCGTCCAACCCTCGTTCGCCTCCGTGACGATGCCGGAGAGCTTGCAGCAGGCCGAGGTTTGTCCGGCCAGCTTCGACATGCCGTCGGCCCAGCGGCCGAAGACCTCCGGCCCGGCTGCATGATCCCTGATTTGCGGCTTCATGCAGTGGTCGATCACGCAGCGCATGTCCGGATATCGCGTCAACAGCACAAGGAAGTTGTCGAGGTGCCGGGGAAATCCCAGGGCATCGAACGTTAGGTCAAGATCGATGAGTGCCCGGTAGGCCCATTGGACGTCGTCGCGCAGCATCCAGTTGTCGTCCTCGATATCCTGGATCATCGGACGGACGCCGACGAGCTTCGGGTGCCGGGCCAGCCGCTCGAGGTGGCGAAGGTCGCCGGGATTCTCGAAATCGACCCAGCCGACGACGCCCGCAACGCTATCGGTCGTGTCGGCGATGGCCAACAGGTATTCGGTCTCCTCAACCGTCTGAGCAGCCTGAACGAGGACGGTCCTGGCGATGCCGTGCTTGTCGAGGCTGGGCGCGAGATCGGCGGGGCCGTAGGGACGGTACAAAATGGGCTCGTCCGGCGTCATCCAGTGGTAATCGGCCCGGATGGGTTCCCAATAATGCTGGTGGGCGTCAATTTGGATGGTCATGGATAGTTCAGTCCGTGGGCGCGTCTTGGCGCATCAGGCCCCGGTTCTTCAGATCGGCCCACAGCGCCGGCGGGATGGTGGCCGCTGCGGCGCTCAGGTTGCCCGCCATCTGCGCAGGGCTCTGTCCGCCGGGAATGACGGATACGATGTTGGGGTTCAACAGCGGAAACTGGAAGGCCGCGTCGACCATCAACACATCATGCGATTTGCACACGGCCTCGATGGCCCGGACCTTTTCCAGGATATGCTCCGGCGCCGGATCGTAGTTGAACCAGGCGCCCGGCACGGGTCCGCTGGCCAAAATGCCCGAGTTGTAAGGGCCGCCGATGACGATGCCGATGCCGCGGGACTGGCAGAGCGGCAGGAAACTGTCGAGCGATTCTTGTTCCAACAGCGTATAGCGGCCGGCCAGCAGGAAAAGGTCGAAGTCGCCGCGTTCCGCCAGGGTTTGGCAAACCTCCCATTCGTTGATGCCGCCGCCGATGGCCGTCACCACGCCCTGGTCGCGCAGCGAGATCATGGCGTCGTAGCCCGAATTCATGAATTCCTCGATGCGGGCGTCGGAGGCGTCCTTGGATCCGTGCGTGAAAATGCATAGGTCGTGCACGTAAAGGATATCGAGCCGCGCCACGCCGAGCCGTTCGAGCGAAAACTCGACGGAGCGCATCACGCCGTCGTAGGTGTAATCGTAAATTTCGCGGCGAAAGGGCACGTCGAACCATTTGCCGATGCCGGTTTGATCCTCCGGCGCACAGGCCTGCATCAGGCGGCCCACCTTGGAGGACAGCACATAGTCCTCCCGCTTCTTGTCCCTGAGAAACGGATTGAGCCGCGTTTCGGCCAGCCCGAGGCCGTACAAGGGGGCGGTATCGTAATAGCGCACGCCCCCGTCCCAGGCCGCGTCGAGAATGGCGCGGGCGTCGGCGTCGCTGATCGAGCGATAGAGGTTTCCCAGCGGCGCGCTGCCGAAGCCGAGCTCAGTAAACGTCAAGCCGCCGTTCTCGATCCTTTGCCAATGGCGCGTCTTCAAGGCCATGCGAATTTTCTCCTCGTCGAATTACCTGGAAAATAAATAATATTTATTCAGAAGGCAACCAGTCGCTGGGTCATACCTTTGTTAGGGCGCAGCGCCACGATTACCTTGTGTCGCGGCAAATTTTGATGGCTCCGCACCGCTGCGTTGGGCATCATTTTGTCTCGGTAAGTGTATATCGGGAGGGCGATATGACGGGAAACATCATCATTCTCGGCGTGTTCAACGCCGACACCTCCTATCGCGCCGACCGGGCGCCCCGCATCGGCGAAACCGTCATGGGCAATGCCTTCGCCCTGGGGCCCGGCGGCAAGGGCTCCAACCAGGCCGTCGCGGCCGCCCGGCTCGGCGCCGACGTCTCACTGATCTCGAAGCTCGGTGAGGACGCCTTTGCCGACATGGCGTTCAAGATCTGGGCCGAGGCCGGGGTCAAGCCGGTGGTGGAGCAGAGCGCTGAAAGCCACACCGGGGCCGCCTACATCTTCATCGAGGAAGCGACCGGCGACAACGCCATCATCATTTGCCCCGGCGTGGCGGCCACGATTTCGCGGGCGGATCTCGACGCCAACGCCGATCTGATCACGTCCGCCGCGGTCTTCCTGACCCAGCTCGAGCAGCCCCTGGAGGCGGCGGCAAGGGGGCTCGAGCTCGCCAAATCGGCTGGCGTCACGACCATCCTGAACCCGGCGCCGGCCGTCCCGTTGCCTGACGGCATGCTGGCGCTCTGCGATTATGTCACGCCCAACGAAACAGAAACCGAATCGTTGACCGGCGTGCCCGTCAACGGCCTGGACGACGCCCGTCAGGCAGCTGAAGTATTCCTCTCCAAGGGCGCGGGCGGCGCGGTCATTACGCTGGGCGAGAATGGCGTTTATTACCACGACGCTGAACGCCGCGAACTGATTCCCGCGGCTGCCGCCGGACCCGTGGTGGAAACCACCGGCGCCGGCGATGCCTTCAACGGCGGTTTCGCCGCCGGCCTGGCCCGGGGCGACGACGCCGTCGACGCCGTGCGCCTGGGTTGCGCCACCGCCGGCATCTCCGTCACCCGGCCCGGCACCGCGCCTTCGATGCCCAGCCTGGCGGAGGTCGAAGCGCTGCTGAACGGGAACGGCTGACGAATTTACGCCTTGCCGAGGTGCCTAGATCACCCGCTCGTTACCGCCGTCGAGCGGCAGTTGCGCGCCGGTGGTTTTGGAAAGCGTGCCGTCAACGAAGGCGGCCACGGCCCGGGCGACATCACACGATTTGATCTCGGCCTTCAGCAGGTTCCGGGTTTTGTATTCCGCGACGGAGATGCCATAGCGTTTGGCGGACGTGGCCAGGGCGTCCTCGGTCCAAAGCTTGGTGTCGAATACGGCGTCGGGATGCACGGCGTTGACCGTAATGCCCTCGGGCGCCAGTTCAAGTGCTGCAATTCGCATCAATTGCGTCAGGCCGGCCTTGGATACCGAATAGGCGCCCGCGCCGGCGCCAGGGGCCGTGACATTGCGCGAGGCGATGAAAACCACCGCCGGATCGATGCCGTGCCGGAGATAAGGCACGGCCAGTTTGAGAAGCTTGCGGTGCGAGTTGAGATTGACTTCCAGGGTCGCATCCCAGTCGTCGTCCGAAAGGTTCTCCACGGTGGCCCCGGCGCGGAATATGCCGGCGTTGGAAACGAGAATGTCGATGCCGCCATAGGCTTGCACGGTTTCGGCCAACGCCTGCCCGACGGCCGGCTCGTCGGTCAGATCGAGAACCTTGCCCTCAAAGCCGGGCTTGGACATGGTGCCGGCAATCGAGGGATCGATATCCAGGCCGACGACCACCGCGCCCTTTTCCGCCAGAACCTGCGCGCAGGCCTGCCCGATGCCGTGCGCCGCACCGCTGACGACGGCGATCTTGCCGGTTAACTCGCTCGGCGGCTTCTGGCGTCGCAGCTTTGCCTGTTCCAGCTCCCAATATTCCAGGTCGCGCAGATCCTGTTCACCGAGGCCCTGCCAACCGCCCATCTGGTCGGCGTAGTACATGGCGCCCAACATGGCGTTGGCGACGTCGGCGCTGACCATGGCCCGCTTCAGGTTGGGGCCGTAGCTGCGGCCCTGTCCGCCTTCGAACAGCGCCCAATGCGGAAAGGGCGCGATCATGGTGAGGTCGGGGTCGTTCGCCCGCTCGAAATATCCGATGTAGTCCGATTTGAAGGCGTCAAAGCCTACCTTCACGTCCTCACCCAGCACGGCAGGATAGGGTTTGTTGTGGATGACGTGTTCAGGAGTCAAGGTGCCGCCCCGCAAGAGGTCGGCGTAGCGGGAGACATTGTCGGCCGGCACGTTGTCGATGGCGCGGGAGATCAACGGCGCTCCCGCCAAATTGCTGGCGGCCGCGCGGCTTTGCGCAATGACAATGGGATCAACGCGGTCAAGCTCTACGCCCGGAGGTGAGCCGAACTTGCCCTTTAGCCAGCTTTCGGCCTGATCGACGGCGATGATCATCTTGTCGTAGCTTTCCCGTGCATCGTCGGCATAGGTGAAAATGCCGTGGTGTTCCAGCACGATCGCGTCGAACGCGGCGAGATCGTGATCCCGGATGGCCCGGTTGAACTGCTTGGCGAGATCGAAGCCGGGCTTGATATAGGGCAGGACCAAGACCCGGTCGCCGTAGATTTCACCGAACAGGTCCTTGCCGCCGGGGCTGTTGGAAACGATCAGGATGGCGTCGGCGTGGCTGTGATCGACATACTTGAACGGGATCAGGGCGTGGGCAATCGCCTCGATGGACGCGGCCGCCGCAGCGGCATCGAGCCTCGCACCCAGCACGTCGTTGACCATGTCGGGATCCGAGAGTTCATCCAGCGTCGCCAGCCGCAGGAGTTTGCCGCTTTCCAGCGCCGTGAACCCTTCCGGTCCCATGGTGGCGAGATCGAAACCGCTGGCTTTGACCCAGATTATGTCCGTCTCCTCGCCGAAGCGGTTTACGGCGGTGGATTTGACGGACGTGTTGCCACCGCCATGCAATACCAGGCGGGCGTCGGCCCCGATCAGGCGGGATGAATAAGCCCGAAGGTCACGGTCGGAAGCGGCGGCCGCCGCCGCGTCCTGTTCATTCCAGCGATTTTCCACTGCGTTACTTTCCTATTTGGCTTCAATCAGTTTCACGAGTTCGTCCACGGCCTTCGCGACGAATGCTTCGCTTTCGATCGAGGCATCAACCTCGATCAGCGGAATGTTGTCCGGCAGGGCGTCGCGCGCACAGGCAAACAGGGCCGCGTCGCTATCGGCGTCATAAAGCTCGCCGCCTCCCACCGAATAGCTGCTGATGCCATGTTTGGGCAGCAGGAAGACGGAATTGCTGTTTTCGTTGGTCAGCCGCCGGCCGATATCCTCCATCACCTTGACGATCTCGTCGGGCGTCGTGCGGGGAACCAGGATCACCGGATTGTGGAAGGCGTAGAGCCGGTCCTTGTACTCGTCGGTGACCACGTTGGGTTCGTCGAGGATGACGCCGATATGGTCGATGCCGCCGGGCGCGACGACCTGCGGAATGCCAAGTTCCACGGCCACGGTCATGCGCTTTTCGTCCGCCGCGCGGATGCCGCCGAAATTGGCGTCGACGATATCGCCCTGGGCATAGTCGAGAACGGCGGTAATGATGCCGTCCCTCATCAACTGCTCAATGGCCTTGCCGCCCGACCCCACGGCGTGAAAGACGATGCTCTCATAACCGCGCTCGGCCAGCATGTCGATGGCCTTCATGGCGCCTTGCGTCAGGCAGCCGAGATTGGTGATACCCACCAGCGGCCGGTCGCTGTCGAAGCGGGTGGTGATGGCGGCGTTGGCCATGCCGACAATGGCGCCTGCCGCATTGGACAGAATGCGCCGGAACAAGGGATTGAGACCCAGAATGTCGCTGACCGAGAACATCATCGTGATGTCCTTGATACCGACATAGCTTGAGGTGTCGCTGGCGGCCATGGTCGAGACCAGCAGCTTGGGGAAGCCATAAGGCAGTGCCTGCATGACCTGACTGCAATTGGCCGTACCCTGCGTGCCGCCCAGACTGATGACGCCGTGGACTTCATCGTTGGTGAGTTTCTCAAGCAGGATATCCGTGGCGCCTCCGACCATGACCTCGGAGGCAACCTCCCGCGTCGGGTTCTTGAGCAAGTCTTCCAGCGCCGTGCCGCCGCGCGCCGCGATATCGGCATTGCTGACATCGACGGTGATGCCGGCCTCGCCGACCACGCCGATGTTCATCATCAGCACGTCGGACCCGAGGCGGGTGATTTCGTCACGCAGGTAACCGCACTCGTCGCCCTTGGTGTCGACGGTGGCGAGGATCGCAATGGTTTTGGTCATAACGCTGTCTCCTGATAGGGACGTGGAAAATCGTCCGGGCCTACTTGGAAAACTTCAAGGCGGTAAATTCGTCGGCGGCGGCGGTAACGGCACGTTCGATGGGCAGCCGTTCGGTGGAGGAGCCGGTCCAGAAGCCGTGGCCTGAGGTATTGTCCAACATGTATTGGGCGTCCTCGGGCGTCTCCATGGCGGCGCCATGACCGACCAGAATGACGTCGGGATCGAATTTGCGGACTTCCTGATAGACGTCCTCGGTTTCGGCCGCGGTATCGGCGATCGTCGTCCCCTTGTCGTAGCCGGTGAGGCCACCCTTGGTCGTACCGGCGTGATAGCAGAATATGTGGGGCCGGGCGCCGGCCACCAATTCGAGGGGGTCTTCCTTGGTGAAGGCGAGACCGATGGTCACCATGCCCATTTCCTCGCGCGCCAGTTTCAACATGTCGATTTCGTTTTGCAGCGTGATACCGGCACTGGTCAGGACGTTGAAGATTTCACTGTCTTTGTCGACATAGGAGATCGAGGGACCGATGTTGGATACCGAGTTCACGCCCATTTGCTTGCATTCGTCCAGGACCATGCGCATGTCCTTCAGGGGGTCGTTGGCGTTCAGGCAGGCGCAGACGAACGCCTCACCTTCGAGGGCGGGCATGATGTCCTCGCGCGTGTAATCGAGTGTCTGGCGGTTGGAATCGAGGATCGGCCACATCATCGACATGGTGCCCATGCCGTTCGCCCGAAGCCGCGCACCGGAAAACGTATTGATGCAGTCGGCGCCGGACCGCTCGAGCAATTTGGCGACCAGGCCGCTGCCGGCACTGGCGATCATGATCGGTTCGTGGCTGTCGAGCTTGGCCTTGAGCTTGGCGAGAATCTGTTCGGTGGAAATGCGTTTGGTGATCATGGTTACCGGTCTCCGGGTTTTTCAGTCAGACGGTTGCCGTCGAAAGATGATGGCTTAGAAACTCAGTGATTTTTGCCGTTACGGCGGATTTGTGCGTGGCCGCTTCGAGGTACTTGGGGGGCGCATGAAAGTATTCGGCGTTGGCGATGTCGCCTGCCAGTTCCCGGGCGATGCGGACCGGGTGCAGGGGGTCGGCGTTGTTGCCGACCACCAGGGTGGGCTGCGATATTTTCTTCAGGGCGCTCATTTGGGAGAACGGCTGATCGGCAACCAACGCCGGCAATACACCGGCCGCTTCCGTCGCCCGGGGGCGGTATAGAGAGCCCCGAATCGAATCGGCAACGGCAGGGATTGCGGTCAAGGTTTCTGCGTACACCTCGTGATCTTGCAGTCGTGACGCGGCCATTTCGACCCCGCCCTGCATAAGCCAGCGTCCGATCTCCTCGATGACGCCGAGGTGAGGGCGGCCCGGTTTATCGAGCCAAGCCGGCCGGACCAGCAACAATGCGCGCACCTGCCCCGGCAGGTCCATGGCAAGCCGGAGCGCAATCCCGCCGCCCATGGAAACGCCGCCGGCAATGAAGGCATCGACGCCAAGGTGGTCGAGAACCGCTTTGGCGGCGTTCGCGTAGGCCCGAAATCCGGCTTGTTCGTCGAGAGGCTGGCCGTCATTCAGCAGGCTGTCGCCGTGTCCGGGCATGTCGATGACGATGACGCGGTAGCCCTCAAGCTGGTCGAGAAACTCCAACGCCTGGCCGCGGTCGGCTGTCAGCCCGTGCATGAAAAGCAGGGTCGGACCGTTGCCTGAAACGTCGAAGTGAAGCGCTGTCCCGTTATGTTCGATTTCCGCCATGAGCGGCCCAACCCCCGTTTAACATTGACGCCAAATCTTAAGATGATCGCGAGCGTCAGGCTGTAGGGGGGCGGGTAGGTTTTGTAACTATTCGCTTATTTTTGCCCCCAAGTCGTCCGATAGCGTTTGGGCGTTTGCTGAAAAAACGAGCGAAACTGCCGGGTAAAGTAGCTTTGATCCGAAAAGCCGCAATTCATCGCCACATCAATAATCGGCATATCGCTTCCCACAAGCAGTCTGGCGGCGAGCTGAAGGCGGGAACGCAGTATGAATTCCTGTGGCGAGAGGCGAAATTGCGATTTGAAACGCTTGCGGAACTGACTGTCCGATAAGGCGGACAGCCGGGCGAGCTGCTTGATGTCAATGCGGTTGGCGACGTTGGATTGGATGTAATCAATCGCCTTGGCAAATCGCTGAAATCGTTCCGGCAGATGATCGGAGCGGGACAGGATGCGCGTCGTCCCCATCAGCCCGGCGACGCTGCCGTCCCTGGCGGCCAGCGGGATCTTGTTGGTCGATACCCAGGTCAGGTGGCCGGTTTCGCCGACGATCAGCTCGACGCGGTTGATAATGCGCCGGTTGTTGCCGACAACGTCCTGGTCGTCTTGACGGATGGATTCGGCGAGCACGCGCGGGAAGAAATCAAACTCCGTCGCGCCGTAGACTTCCGACTGGTTCCGCAGGTTCAGGAGCCTGAGGCAGGCCGAATTGCACATCACCCAGCGGCAATTGCGGTCCTTGATGTAGAAATATATATCGGGGAGGAGGTCGAACATGACCTCCACGCCGCCCCTGTCATTCAGGCCGTCAAGAAATTTGCGAACGTAATCTTCCACCGGTCAGTTCAGGAATTTCGCCACGCCGGGCCTCAAGATACGGCCCGGCAGAATGCAATAGCGCAAACGCGGGCTGATTTCGTAACGTCTAAGACGCGTCAGAATAGACGATAGTCGGCGCGACGC
>CAZGTM010000004.1:0-100418 GCA_964528595.1 uncultured Rhodospirillaceae bacterium | reverse complement strand
CTTCGGCGAGTTTGGTCTGCACCAGCAGATCGACCATGCCGATGACGCCGTTCATGGGCGTCCGGATTTCATGGCTCATTGTGGCGAGAAACGCTGCCTTGGTCGCCGTCGCTTCCTCCGCCACCTTCAGCGCGGCCTCCAATTCCTCGGTCCGTTCCTCGACCCGCTCCTCCAGAGTTTCGTTGGTCTGGCGCAGGGCTTCACGGTTTTCCTCGATCTCCTGGATTTTGGCGCGGATCGACAGGCGCATCTTGTCGAAGTTGTCCGACAGTGTGCCGAGTTCATCATTCCGCGTGACTTCGATTTCCCGGTCGAGGTTGCCGCCGGCGATTTCCAGCGACGACTGTGTCAGCGAGAGAATGGGACGGGTAACGACGTTGGCGATGAAATATGCCGAAATCAGCATCAACAAGGCGACGCCGGATGCCAGGAAGATGACAAGGTTTTGGAGCTTTTCGATTGAGGCGAAGGCCTCCGCCATGTCGATTTCCGCGATCAGGGCGTAGGTCGATGCGCCGAACTCGACGGGTATGTGTGCGGCGAGAACCTCCACGCCGCGGTAATCCGTAATAACGTCATGGCCAGTTTCTCCAGCCAAGGCGGCCCGGCTGGAGGCCGTATCCACACGTCCGGCATCCGGATTTTCGAAGGAGGCGGAAACCGACCGGTTCGTGACGTCCAGGAAAGAATCCGACCGCATCAGGTTGTCCGGCCCGACAAGATAGGCCTCTCCTGTTTTTCCCATGCCGGAGCGTTCCAGCATGATCTCGTTGAGCGCCCGGTTGGTCATCTTCAGGACCACGGCGCCCGTCGCTCCGCCGCCCTGATCGATGGGCGCGATAAGGAACGAGATCACCTGGTTGCCGGAGGGTGCATAGATCTGAAAATCCGTGGAGATGGCTGACTCGAAACCCAACTCCAGTGAACGCGCCAGCAGGCTTTCCTTGAGTGCATCATCGAAGACGTTTTGTGCGAGATCGGCTTCCCTCTTGGTGGAGTAGACGATATCGCCTTCCAGGCCCACCAGCATCAAATCGTGGTAGCCGTATTCCTTGATGAACTGGCGAAACGACGCGCCGTACTCGACGCTTTCGAAGTAATCGAACTGATCGAAGTCCACTTGGCCGTCTTGAACGGCGGATGAGAAGGCATCGAGGGCCGCTCCCATGTGCGAACTTTGGGCCAGCACCTTGATGTCCGCTTTGTTCCGTCTGTCCAGCAGCTGGATTTGCGAATACTTGCCGTCGCGCACGCTGATCAGGTGATTGAACACCTCGCTGGAAATCGATTCTTTCGATTGTTCCAGTGAGAACCAGCTGACGACGGCAAGCGGGATCAGGCCGACCGACACCAAAACAATGATCAGCTTGGCCTTGATGTTCAGCCAGGAAGACACGCTGTTACTTTTTGCCGTAGGCGTAGGGCACCCAGTCATCGACGCGGATCGTCCTGATGCCGAACACGGTTTCGCCGTCCTTGGTGATCATGGGCAGATCGGGCGTCGTGACGTTTTTTGGTATGCGCTGGCCGGCGAGGATTTTCAACAAAACCCGCACGCCGATGCCGCCCAGCAGTGGCGTGTAGGGCGCCGTCACGGCGATTTTGTCCTGCTTCATTGCTTCCAGCGCTTCGAAGAGATCGTCATTGCTGAGGATGATGATGCGTCTGCCGCCCTTGCGGCTGTTCCAGCGCTCCGCTTCATCCACGGCCAACACCGCACCCATTCCCTGTTCCGCACCGGTGCAGAAGATGACGTCAATGTCCGGGTTGGCGGCAAGCGCCTCGCCGACCTGTTTCATTGAATCTGCGCGCGAGCTGGAGTTGTGATAGCTCTGGATGATCCTGATGCCGGGGAAGTAGCTGATGACCTTGAGAAAATGTCCGGTGCGCATCGAATCGGCCGTACTGCCGAGTGGCTTCCGGATCATCAGCACCGACCCTTCCACCTTGCCGGTTTCCTTGAGCAATCGATGCACCAGGTAAAGCCCCTGCTGGGTGCCGTTGGCCGGGAAATTGCCGGTGATCTGGGCGCGCACCTTCTTCGATCCAACCAGTCTGTCCACTGAGACGCTGGGCACGCCGGCTTGGGCGGCGCGGTCGACCGGCGGACCGGTCGGCGCTTCCTGCATCGGCCAGATCAAGATGCCGTCGACCTTTTTCGCCGCCAATTCATCGATCTGCTTGGCCTGCAGGTCATTGTCGAATTTGGGGTCCAGCACCGTCAACGTGACGTTGGGGTGCCGCTCCGCTTCCCACTTCGCCGAGTCCGCGTTGTTGAGCAGCCAGGGATGGGACAAGCCGTGGATGGTGTAGGCGATGTTGTAGTGCTTGTCGGGATCGCCGACGGGCCCGGCAGGCAGGGCATGGACCTCGCTGAACGGCAGCCGGAGATTTTGTTTGCTGATCGGACCGACGATGTTGGTGCCGCCGCCAGGTGTGAATTCGGCAACCCGGCCAAACGGCCTCGGGTACTTGTTCATGTAGATCGCAAAGGCTTCCTTGCGGAAAATCCGGTTGACCTGGGCATTGGCTTTGCTGACCGGGATGTTTTTCCAGAAATTCAGCGCTTCCTGGTCCTTCAGACCGAGCGTGGCGACGTACTCCAGAAGTTCCTGATCCTGGAGCTTAGCCAGCTTGCGCCAGTCAATTTTCGCACCGTATGCCTGCGTGGAAAGCAGGCAAAAGGCGCAAATGGCCGCGAGTATATTGGCGAGTTTCACTTGAAGCCTCCAAATATCCGACGCTGAGGATTTTGCAATGATTCGAATTTCACCGCAAATGGATATCATTTGTCTCGGAATTCAAGTGGATCGAGGCAGCGTGTTTTCCAGTATTCGAGATTTCGCGGAGTATTTTGGCGGAGTCAGGCGTTCCAGGCCTTCTGCATCGCCGGGCGGGCGTTCAGGCGTTCGATGTACGCCGTGACGTTGGGCTTGTCGGAAATGTCCGCGCCCAACGTCGAGGCGACGGTGCAGGCGTGTCCGGTCATGATGTCGGCGCCGCTGAATTCGCCGGCGAGGTATTCACGGCCCTCGAGGGCGCCTTCGACCGCGGCCAGCATTTTGGTCAGGAGCCTTGTTGCGCGGTCGATATTGACCGGATTGCGTTTTTCCTCGGGCAGGAACTTGGTCTCGACCACCAGGGTGTTGACCGGCGGCATGATCATGCCTTCGGCGTAGTGCAGCCACTGCAGAAAGGCCGGATAATCGGGCGAGTTCGTTTCCGGCATGAGCCGGCCCTCGCCGTATTTCGTCAGCACGTACTGCACGATGGCGCCGGATTCGAAAATCGTGACATCGCCGTCCTCCAGCGTCGGCACGCGGCCCATGGGATGCACCTTGAGATAGTCGCCCTCGCGCATGGCGCGGTCGCCCAGCTTAAAACGTTCGAGTTCGTAGGGCAGGCCCAGCTCCTCCAGAAGCCAGACGATGCGGACGGCGCGGGTATTCGGTGCGTAATAGACTTTCATGACGGACTGTTGGACCTCGCTCGCTTGAAGTTGAAGAACGCTTGTGCCAAAGTAACTTCATATTTTGAAGTGAGTCAACATGAGCCGCTCCGACCTTTCGCAAATGACCTGCAGCGTCGCCCGCACGGTGGAGATCGTCGGCGATTCCTGGACCCAGATGATTTTTCGGGAGATGTTCCTGGGCTCCCGCCGCTTTGACGATCTGCTGCGGCACACCGGTGCGTCGCCGCACGTGCTGAGCCAGCGACTGAAGCGCCTGGAGGCGGAGGGGATCGTGGTGCGCCGCCCGTACAATGACCGCCCGCCGCGCCACGAGTACAAGCTGACGGAGAAGGGGCGCGACCTCTGGCCCGTTGTCATTGCGCTGAAATCCTGGGGTGACCGCTGGCTCGACGGACCGGCGGAAACGCCCATCACCCTGACCCATGCAAAGTGCGGACAAACCACCCAACCGCAGCTGGTCTGCTCGGACTGCGGCGAGCCCATCGACGCGCTCAGCTGCCGGGCCAGCCTGTCCCCGGACATGCTGCGCGAGCGCGACGCCGCGACGCCCCACCGGCAAAATCATATGAAGAGTGAAAGGTAGCAACCATGAAAACGCGTATCACCGAGATGTTCGGCATCGAACACCCCATCATCCAGGGCGGCATGCACTACGTTGGCTTCGCCGAACTGGCGGCGGCGGTCTCGAACGCCGGCGGTCTCGGCATCATCACCGGCCTGACGCAGAAAACGCCGCAGGACCTCGCCAACGAGATCGCGCGCTGCAACGACATGACGGACAAGCCTTTCGGCGTCAATCTCACCTTCCTGCCGGTCATTACCGCACCCGACTATCCGGGTTACATCAGCGCCATTATCGACGGCGGCGTGAAGATCGTCGAAACCGCCGGCCGCAATCCCCAGGAGCACTTACCGCGCCTGCAGGAGGCCGGGATCAAGGTAATCCACAAATGCACCTCGGTGCGCCACTCACTCAAAGCCGAGGCGATCGGTTGCGACGCCGTATCGGTCGACGGTTTCGAGTGCGGCGGCCATCCCGGCGAGGACGACATCCCCAACATGATCCTGCTGCCGCGCGCCGCGGACGAGTTGAAAATACCCTTCGTGTCGTCCGGCGGCATGGCCGACGCCCGCAGCCTCGTGGCGTCGCTCGCCATGGGCGCGGACGGCATGAACATGGGCACGCGATTTATCGCCACCCAGGAAGCGCCGGTGCACGACAAGGTCAAGGAGGCCATTGTCGCGGCCAGCGAACTCGACACACGCCTCGTCATGCGGCCGTTGCGCAATACCGAACGCGTGCTGAATAACCCGGCGGTCGAGCGTCTGCTGGAGAAGGAACGCACCCTCGGCTCGGAGGTCAAATTCGAGGACATCATGGAGGAGGTCGCCGGCGTTTACCCCAAAGTCATGATGGACGGCGACGTCGACGGTGGCGCTTGGTCCTGCGGCATGGTCGCCGGTCTAATCAACGACATACCGACCTGCCAGGAACTGATCGACGGCATCATGACCGAGGCCGAAGCCCTGATCCGCAGCCGCCTCGAAGGCATGTTGGGCGAAAATGCCGCAGCGTAGCGGCGCTGAAAGAGAGTGATTTTCCGGGAATTGGTCGCCACATATAGATGGTGGAGTGTAATTGGACTGGATCGAGGGAACCCAAGGGGGTGTGGGCGAGGAGGTGACAGCCCATGGCCGACAATGACCGAACACCAAATCAATCCCGCCGAGACGACACCTTCGGCGGCAGCGGTCTTCACTACATTCCGCCCGCGGATACGCGTTCCCTGCCGGATTGGACGGCCGAGCCTGACGTCATATTCAGCCGCGCTGGTGACGACCTGATCATCGTTTCGCCTACGGGGCAGGTTCTCGTCATCGGCGAATTCTTCACCGCCGACGGCCGGAGGGAACTCAGCACCGCATCGGGAGCCGTGGTGGAAATCGTGCTCCAGACCGAAGCGGACGAAGGCCCGCGTGTCGTGGCCGAAATCGAAAATATCCCGGGTGAGCAGGAGGCTGGCCTACTGGCGGCGGCCGAGGAGGCCTCAAGCCTCGCGGAAAAAATCGCCCTGCAAAGTGGCGCCTCGGAAACCCAGGCCCAGCTTGCCGCCGACAAGGCGTTTGCCGATGCCTTGGCGGGCGGGGAGACCGAAAGTGAGGCCATCGAAGTCGCCTCGATTGAGCCGATATCCTATTCCCTGCCGGTCGACCAGGCTGTCGAGATGCCGGGCTACACGCCGGAAGCGCCGGTATCCCTGAACAACTTCAGCGATCTGGCGGACCAGCGGGAGACTGAAGTGGAGTCGACGTCGGCCAGGCCATCGGACGACGATGATCGCCGGGAGGTCGATGTTTCCGAGGATCGCGCGTCCGTGGTGGAGGAAGAGCCGGATGCGGTTGAGCCCCAACCCGACCCAGAACCCGAGCCAGAGCCCGAGCCCGAGCCAGAACCTGAGCCCGAGCCAGAACCTGAGCCTGAGCCAGAACCTGATCCCCCTAACTTGTCCGCCAGTCCGGTACAGGGGGACGAAGATACCGCGATCCCCCTGAGCCTCAGCGCTTCGCTGGCCGACCCCACCGATCCGCGCGACCTGCGCATCGTGGTGACCGGTATGCCTGACGGCGCCGTTCTCTCCGCCGGAACGAACCGGAACGATGGCGCCTGGCTGTTGTCGCCAGAGGAGCTCGTAGATCTAACCCTGACGCCGGCTCCCGATGATTCCGATGACTTTGCGCTCACGATCACGGCCGAAGCCCAGGATCCCGAAACGGGCGCGATCACGTCATCCACATCCGATCTAGAAGTTTCGGTGGCGGGTATTGCCGACACACCGGTTGTCTCGACGGACGACGTCGAGGGGGCGGAAGACCAGCCCATCGCCCTCGACGTATCGGCGGCACTGAGCGATACCGAAGGAGAAATTCTCCTGGTCCGGATCACCGGCGTGCCCGATGGTGCAACCCTTTCGGCAGGGACCGATATTGGCGACGGCGTGTGGGTTCTGGGCGTCGATCAACTCGACAACCTGTCCATCACACCGGCGCAAAACGACAGCAGCGATATCGACCTGACGATTGCCGTCACGGCACTGGAGGAAGGCACGACTGCTGCCGTGACGGAAACATTCCAGGTCGCGGTGAGCGGCGTTGCCGATCGGCCTCACGTCGAGGTCAGCGATGCCGGCGGCATGGCCGGGGTGCCCATCGCCCTCGATGTGTCGGCCAGCCTAACGGATCCCTCGGAAATTCTTGAGATCACCATCGGCGGGATACCGCCGGGAGCAGTTCTGCGCTCGGGTGGTCGGAGGTTCCGGGCAACTGACAACCGCTCCTCCGTCGACGTCACCAAGTGGGATCTCGAGAACCTGACGGTCACGCCGCCAAGCGGTGACGAGACGGATTTCACGCTCACCGTCACGGCCGTATCCAGCGAAACTGACGGCGACGACAGCGCCACCGAGGAAGCAGTTATCGATGTCACGGTCGAACCCTTCGAAATCTTCGGCACGGACGACGCCGATATCATTTCCGGAACCGGCAGCGATGACATTATCCATGCCCTTGGCGGTGATGACGTCGTGAAGGCGGGAACCGGTTCGGATACGGTGTACGCCGGGTCCGGCGCGGACACCGTCCAGGGCGCCGGCGGCGCCGATATTCTCTACGGCGAGGAGGGCGAAGACGTGCTCGAAGGCGGTACCGGAGAGGATATCCTCTACGGCGGTGCGGACGCCGATACCCTCAAAGGCGGCGGCGGCGGCGATGTGCTTCATGGTGGGACCGGCGATGACGTGCTGGACGGCGGCAGCGGGGCGGATATCCTCTATGGCGGCGAGGGCGCCGATACGCTATTGGGCAAAGGCGGCAAGGATGAACTCCGTGGCGGCGTGGGTGACGACGTCTTGAGCGGCGGCGGACAGGACGACGTATTGGTCGGCGGTGCCGGCGCCGACGAACTGACCGGCGGTAAGGGCAAGGACGAGTTTCATTTCGAGTTCCTCGAAGACCTCGGCGACACCATCACGGACTTCAAGAGCGGCAGCGACGTCCTGACGTTCGACGCAAACCAGTTCACGGTGGACTACAATGCCGAAACCGGTGAACTCGATCCCTCGGCGTTCGCCAGCGTCGTCGAATTCGATCCGGCCCAGCCCTCGACTTCCGCCGCCTTCGTCTTCGATCAGGAGACGGAAAACCTTTACTACGACCAAACCGGCTCGGGTGAGGGCTATACGCTGGTCGCCAATATCGACGACGGCGAGGTCGACCTCACCGACATTCTGATGATCGACTGATTGGTCGTGGATGACTAGAAAACCGGCAAGCAGGAGAAGACGGAACCATCATGCAAAGTGTTGATTTTTATTTTGATTTCGGCAGCCCAACGGCATACATCGCCTACAAAGTGCTGCCCAGGATTTGCGAAAAGGCGGGCGCCGCCCTCAACTACAAACCAGTTCTGCTGGGTGGCATCTTCAAGGCCACAGGAAACGCCAGCCCTGTGACCGTGGCGGCCAAGGGCCGCTACATGGGCAGTGATATCCCCCGCTTCGCCGAAAAATACGGGGTGCCCTATGTCTTCAACCCGAATTTTCCCATCAACACTCTGGCGCTGATGCGCGGTGCGACGGCTTATCAGGATGAGGACAAATTCGGCGCTTACCTGGACGCCGTTTTCGATGGCATGTGGGTCAACGCCAAGGACATGAACGACCCGGAGGTCGCGGGCGCCGTGCTGGTTGAGGCAGGCATCGATCCGGCCGAGTTCATGACCTGCGTCGGCGATCAGGCGGTCAAGGACCGGCTGATGGCCGATACCGAGGCGGCGGTCGGACGCGGCGTGTTCGGCGCGCCCACAATGTTCGTCGGCGACGACATGTTCTGGGGCCAGGATCGCCTGCACTTCGTCGCCGAAGCCCTCGGCGTCAACATCTGCGACGTCGTGCCGGATTTCATCAAGGCATAACCGCCGGATTACTCGAAGGGTAGTCCGACGTAGTTCTCGGCCAACGCCGTCATCGCCGCCCGCGAGGACACGAGATACTCCAACTCGGCCTTCTGGATGCGGCGCTCGAACGGCGTTTCCTCGGTGAAGCGGTGCAACGTCGTCGTCATCCACCAGGAGAAGCGCTCGGCCTTCCAGATGCGCCGCAGCGCCTTCTCGGAATAACTCTCCAAACCGGCGTCGTCGTTCTTGTTGTAGTGGTCGATCAGGCCACGGCTGAGAAAGTAAATGTCCGAGGCCGCCAGATTTAGCCCTTTGGCGCCGGTGGGTGGTACGATATGGGCGGCGTCGCCTGCCAGGAACAGCCGGCCGTGGCGCAGCGGTTCGGCGACGAAACTGCGCAAGGGAGCAATGCTTTTCTCGATCGACGGCCCGGTCACGAGGTTGGCTGAAAGCTCCTCCGGCAGCCGCGCCACCAGTTCCTCCCAGAAACGGTCGTCGGGCCAGCTCTTGACCTCCTCGGCCAGGCTGCATTGCACGTAATAGCGGCTGCGCGTCATCGATCGCATGGAACAAAGCGCAAAGCCGCGCTGATCGTTGACGTAGACGAGCTCGTCGGCGATCGGCGGCGTATCCGACAGGATGCCGAGCCAGTCGAAGGGATAGACCCGTTCGAACGACTTGATTTTGTCATCCGGGATCGATTTACGGCAAATGCCGTGGAAGCCGTCGCAGCCGGCGATGAAATCGCAATCGATGCGGTGGCTCTCGCCGTCCTTCTCGTAAGTGACATAAGGTGCATCGCCGTCGAAGTCGTGGGGCTGCACGTTCTGGGCTTCGTCGATGATGGTGCCGCCCATGGCGTCGCGGGCATCGAACAGATCCTGGGTCAACTCCGTCTGGCCGTAGACCATGACCGTCGAACCGCCGGTCAATTCCCGCAGATTGACGTAATGGGACTTTCCGTCGAAGACGATGTTGAAACCGTCGTGCACCAAGCCTTCGCGGTCCATGCGCTCTCCGGCGCCGGCTTCGCGCAACAGGTCGACCATGCCCTGTTCGAGCACGCCCGCCCTGATGCGCCCGAGAACGTACTCGCGGCTGCGGTTTTCCAGAATGACGGACTCGATCCCCTGCTTGTGCAACAGCTGCGAAAGTAAAAGGCCGGAGGGACCGGAACCGATGATTGCCACTTGCGTCTTCATGGTGACTATTTCTCCAATTCCTGTACAACGCCCTGCCATAGCATAACGCGTTTCGGGTATCATATTGGAATAGCGGAGGACCTATTCGAATGTTCATTAACGGCGACTGGTCGGCGGCGCTGGCCGACGGCACCTTCGACGTCATCAATCCGGCCACCGGCGAGGTGTTGGAGACCGCGCCCGACGGTGGCGCGGAAGCCGCCCGCGCGGCCATCGATGCGGCCCACGACGCCTTTCCCGCCTGGTCGGGCACGACGGCGCATGCCCGCTCCGCCATCCTCTACAAGGCGTACAACCTGATGCTGGAGGCTCGTGAGGATCTCGCCCGCACCATGACACTGGAGCAGGGCAAGCCCTTGCGCGCCGCCCGCACCGAGGTCCAGTACGCCGCCGACTTCCTGCTCTGGTTCGCGGAGGAAGCCAAACGCGTCTACGGCGAAACCATTCCCTCGGCCCGCGCCGATCAGCGCTTCATCGTGGCCCACCACCCGGTCGGCGTGGTCGCCGCCATAACGCCGTGGAATTACCCGATTTCCATGATCACGCGGAAAGTGGGACCGGCCCTGGCGGCGGGCTGCACCGTGGTGTTGAAACCCGCCGAGGCGACGCCGCTGACCGCCGTCAAGGTCTTCAAGATCCTGGCCGAGGCCGGCGTGCCCGACGGCGTGATCAACCTGGTGACGGCGCGCGATCCCGCTCCCGTGGGCGAGGAATTCGTCAACAATCCCAAGGTGCGCAAACTCACGTTTACCGGCTCCACCGCTGTCGGCAAGATGCTGGCCGGCAAGGCCGCCGCCAACATGAAGCGGGTGTCATGTGAACTCGGTGGGCATGCGCCGTTCATGGTGTTCGAGGACGCCGATCCGGTTCATGCAGCGAAAGGCGTGCAACTGGTCAAATTTCTCAACACCGGCCAGGCCTGCATCAGCCCCAACCGCATCTTCGTCCATCGGCCGCTGGTCGATGCCTTCGTCGACACGCTGCAAGGGCGCGTCTCCAAGATGAAGGCGGGCAGCGGTTTGGAGGAGGGCGTTGCCATCGGTCCCCTGGTCGACGAACGCGCCGTCACCAAGGTCGCCAACCAGGTCGAGGACGCCGTCTCAAAAGGGGCGGAAATCGTGTGTGGCGGCGAACGGTTGACCGAAAAAGGTCTCGATAAGGGGTTCTTTTACGCCCCGACCGTCCTGCGCAATGTCACGCCGAACATGCTGATCTATCGCGAGGAAACCTTCGGTCCCGTGGCGCCCATCATCGCCTTCGATGACGATCAGGAAGTGCTCGAGTTGGCCAACGACACGCACTACGGCCTGGCGGCTTACGTCTATACCCGCGACATCGGGCGCGCCATGCGCATGTTCGAGGGTCTTGAGTTCGGCATCATCGGCGTCAACGACATCAACCCCAGTTCCGCCGCCGCCCCCTTCGGCGGTATGAAGGGTTCAGGTCTTGGCCGCGAAGGCAGCCGCGAAGGCATCATGGAATACCTGGAAACGAAACTGGGCGGCTTTTCGATCTAACGAAGCTACGATGGTCCAATAAATGGGACAGGTACACTTTTTCACACAGCGTGAAAAAGTGTACCTGTCCCATTTATTGGTTCCTACAACTTCCCGATCTCGGTCTTCAGCCGTCCGAGCGCCAGTTCCAGCACCGCGCGGGGGCAGGCGAGGTTGATGCGCTCGAAGCCTTCGCCCTCGTCGCCGAAGATGTAGCCTTCGTCGAACAGGACCTTGGCCTTCAGCTGCGTCAGGTCCTCAAGCGCCGCCCGGTCGAGGCCGAGGGCACGAAAATCCAGCCAGCACAAATACGTGCCCTGCAATTCGGTGACTTTGATCTGCGGAATGTTTTCGGCGAAGTAGCCCTTCATGAACTGGTAGTTGCCCCAGATGTAGTCCAGCACCTGGCCGAGCCAATCCTCCCCGTCGCGGTAGGCGGCTTCGACGGCCGACGTGACCAGCGGATTGAGGTGGCCGGAAATGCCGGTGCGCAGCATGTAACCGTCATAGGCCTGCTTCAGTTCGGGGTTAGGCGTGATGACGTTGGAGAGGTGCATCCCCGCCAGATTGAAAGTCTTGGACGGCGCCGTGCAAAAGAGCGCGTTCTGAGCGAACTCCTCGCCCAGCAGGGCGTAGGGCTCGAATTTGATACCCGGCATCATCAGGTCGAAATGAATTTCATCGGCCACGACGATGACGTTATGACGATTGCAGATCTCGCCGTAGCGGCGCAGCTCGTCCGCCGTCCAGACGCGTCCGACCGGATTGTGCGGGCTGCACAGCACGGAAATCTTGACTTTGGGGTCGGCGGCCTTGGCCTCGAGGTCGTCGAAATCCATGGTGTAGTGACCGTCTTCCTCGATCAGCGAATTCGAAACGATCTCGCAACCGCCGTTGGTGATGGCGCGGAAGAAGGGGTAGTAGACGGGACGTTGGATCAAAACGCCGTCGCCGGGCTCGCAGTATGTCTTCACTGCGAAGTGGACGGCGGGAACGATGCCGGGCGTGGTTGAAATCCACTCGCGCTCGACAGTCCAGTTGTGACGCCGCTGCATCCAGTCGATGACGGCCTCGAAATAGCCGTCGGTGCCCATGGTGTAGCCGAAGATGCCGTGTTCGGTGCGATTGGCCAGGGCGTCGAGGATGGGTTGGGCGCAACGGAAATCCATGTCGGCGACCCACATGGGGATCGGGCCGTCGCCCGTAAGATCGGCGTTGACGGAGTCGATGGGGCCGGCGTTGCTGCCGCCGTGATAATTGCCCCATTTGGCGGAACCGGTTCCGCCGCGTTCGATCACGCGGTCCAAATCGTACTTCATCAAATGCTCTCTGAATGATTGTTGGGTCGTCGGAAGGTGTAGGGGTTAATCGAATACCGCCGGGCGCCGCCGTTGACTAGCCCTTTTTATCCGTCAGCCCTGTGATTTCAGAATGGACGCCGCGCCGTCGGCCAGCACCCGGCAGCCCAGCACGATGTCATCGATGTGGCTGTCCTCGGCGAAATCGTGGCTGATGCCGCCGATCGAGGGGATGAACACCATGGCGCAGGGCATGACGGAGCTGACGATACCGGCGTCGTGGAAAGCGCCCGATTGCATGGCCTGCCACTTGCCCGGCGCGTGGGCTTCGGCGGCCCGTTGCAGGTGCTCCTGAAACCCGGCGTCCATATCGGCCGGCGAAATCTGCACCCGCGATGGGCGGGCTTCCACCGTGGCACCGCCGCGGCCATTGATCTCTCCGACCAGCCGGTCGACCACGCCGTCGAAGGCATCGAGCACGTCCGTCGATTTGTCGCGGTACTGAAGTTCCAGTTCGGCGTGACCCGGCACGATGGATGGCGCGCCTGGATGGACAACCGCCCGGCCCATGGTCCAGACCGATTTTTCCCCGGCCACCTTGGGAAATTCCTCGTTGATGGCGTTGGCCAGGGCGTAAAGCGCCGTGGCGGCATCCTTGCGCCCTGCCATCATTGTGGTGCCGGCATGGTTCTGCTGGCCGGTGAACGTAAACTCGGTGCCGCGCAGACCGACGATGGTGGTGACGACGCCGATCTGCAGGCCGTCCTCCTCAAGGTGCGGGCCCTGCTCGATATGGGCTTCAAGAAAACCGAGATGGCGTCCTTCCTCGAACTTGAACCGTCCGACGCCGTCCAGACCCGCCGACGCGATGGCGTCCGCCAGGGCGATACCGTCCTTGTCCGTGAGGCCCGCTTCCATCTCTGCCGTGAAGCCGCCGCAGAAGGACTGGCTGCCCATGCAGCCGAAGAAGCGCGATTCTTCGTCCTGCCAGGAGATGGCGTCGACGGGCAGGCCGGCGGTGGCCGGATCCTCCGCCAGGGCGCGCACGACCTCCAGGCCGTAGATCACCCCTAGTGCGCCGTCGAGCCAGCCGCCCGTCGGCTGGGTGTCGGAGTGCGAGCCGATCAGCAACGCTTGTCCTTCGTTGGCCGACCGGCCCCAGAGGTTGCCGACGCCGTCGATGGCGGCCTCCAGGCCGGCGTCCTCGTACCTGGATTTGAGCCAGCGCCGGGCTTCCATGTCGATGTCGGAAAGCGCCGGGCGTACGACGCCGTTTTCATAGGCTCCGAAGCTGCGCAGCGTCTTAAGATCGTCCACCAGTCGGTCGGCGTTAATTTCGGGCATGGGTAAAGTTCTTTCTCAAGCCAAATGGGCAAAGAGGCAGTAGCGCGTGCGACTTTCGACGGCCCGGGTCATGTGGCCCTGGCCGGTCGTGTCCTCGCCCTGGAATATATCGCCGGGCGCAAACCGCCGCGTCTCACCGTCGCCGTTTTCGACATCCATTGCGCCGACCAGATTGATGACGAACTGCTTTTGCGGGGCATTGTGGAAACCGTGATTCAGGGCGGCCGGTTTTTCCACGATTTGGTAACCCCGGAGCGGCTGGAGTTCCGTACATAGACCCAGCGGCGCCTGGATGACGAAGGGGAGTTCGGTGTCGACGAAGTGCGAGGCGCCGTCGTCGCCGGTCACGTTGCGCGTGTAGGGGTATGACGGCGGATGCGGATTGTCGAGGGTCCGCCAGGGCGTCTCCGGCGGCTCGCCGATCTCGATTAGCACGGATTTCAACGGCTTGTCGGTTGAGCCCCGGCTCTTGTGGCCGGAGCCGTGCCGGTCCGTGGGATTGAGGATGTGGCCGGGTCCAAAGGTGCGCCTCTCGCCGTTCGTGACCTCAACCTCCAATTCCCCTTCGAGCACGAGGATCAGGCGCTCGCGAGAGGCGTTGTGCCAGTCGAGGTCGAGACCCGGCGCGGTCCAGACGAAGGCGATGGCCTTGGCCGGCAGCACCACCGTTTCGCGCCCGTGCTCGTGCGCCGTGGCGAAATCGAACGTCATGTCCTCGAAGGCGGAGCTGCCGTCCTCCAGGCACAGAATGCGGGAGGCCCGCAAGTCGGTCATGTCGGCTGCCGGGCGGCTTATTCGATGGTCCGGGTGCCTTCGCCGTTCAGCCGTTCGGCAAGTTCGGCGCGGGATAACGGCTGGTAGGGCGTGTGTGATTCCACGGCCGCGCCGTAGTCTTCGGCGGGGACGCAGTAATAGACGCCCAATGCCGTCGGTCGATCATCGCCCTCCATGCGGGCCAGCGCGTTGGCCATGATCCAGCTGGTCTCGTCATGGACCGTAGCCCGTTCCGCCACCGGACCGTCGGCCTCGGTAATCAGCGACATCGTGCCGTCGTGCTCGTTCAGGACGAGGCCCTTGTCCTTCTCCTTGCCGTAGACCAGGGGCTGGCCGTGTTCGACGCGGATCGACAGATCGTCGGTCGTCGTCTTGTCGGCCAGACCGCCCCAGACCGCGTCGTTGTAAACGATGCAGTTCTGGTAGATCTCCAGGAACGAAGCACCCTTGTGCTCGTGGGCGCGTTCCAGCATTTCCGGCAGGTGGGTCGGCAGGGTGTCGGCGGAGCGCGCGACAAACCGGGCGCCGGCGCCCAGCGCGAACAGGGCGGCGTTGACGGGATTGTCGACCGAGCCCGTCGGCGTCGACGGCGAGCGCGTTCCGGGGAACGAGGTCGGCGAATACTGGCCCTTGGTCAGGCCGTAGATCGCGTTGTTCAGCAACAGTAGATTGAGGTCGACATTGCGGCGCAGCGCGTGGAACACGTGGTTGCCGCCGATCGAGAGAAAATCGCCGTCGCCGCCGACGACCCAGACGTCGATGTCGGCGTTGGCCAGCTTCAGGCCCGTCGCCACCGCGGGCGCCCGGCCATGGATGGTGTGGAAGCCGTAACTTTCGATGTAGTAGGGGAAACGGGCGGCGCAGCCGATGCCGGAGACGAACGCGACGTCCTTGGGGTCCGTGCCGATTTTGGCGAGCGTCTTGCGCATGGCGTTGACGATGGCGTAATCGCCGCAGCCCGGGCACCAGCGGACTTCCTGATCGGTGGTGAAATCCTTGGCTGTCAGTTGCTCGTTCATCTCAATTCTCCAAAAGCGCCGAGATGGCGGCTTTGATGGTGCCGATCTTGAAGGGCTTACCCGTGACCTGGTTTAGCCCCTTGGCGTCGACCAGGAATTCATCGCGCAGTAGGCGGTTGAGCTGGCCGGCGTTCATCTCCGGCACCAGAACGTGGTCGAAGCTGCGCAGCAACTCCTCCAGCCCGCGCGGCAGCGGCGACATGCTGCGGATCTGGATGTGGGAAACCTCAACGCCATCCTTAATGAGTTCGTTGACCGCGCCGTGAATGGCGCCGTAGGTGGAGCCCCAGCCGACCACGAGAACCTTTCCCTTGTCCTTGCCGAGAGCCAGTTCGACCGGCGGTAGGTGGTCCGCGATACGGGCGATTTTTTCGGCCCGGAGATCGGTCATGTGCTGGTGGTTGTCCGGGTCATAGGAGATATGGCCGGTCTCGGACGACCGTTCGATGCCGCCGATGCGGTGCTCGAGACCGGGCGTGCCGGGCTTGGCCCACGGCCGCGCGAGGGTATCAGTGTCGCGCAGGAAGGGCTGGAAGCCTTCCGGATCGTCGCGGAATGTCGGTGTAATGTCCGGCAGATCATCCATGTCCGGGATGTGCCAGGGCTCGGCGGCGTTGGCGATATAGCCGTCCGTCAGCACAATGACCGGGGTCATGAACTTGGTGGCGATCGTGGCCGCCGTCAGCATGGCCTGGAAGCACTCCGACGGCGTTGCCGGGGCCAGGACGGCGCAGGGCGATTCACCGTGCCGGCCGTAGAGCGACATCATCAGGTCGGCCTGTTCAGCCTTGGTCGGCATGCCGGTCGAGGGACCCGCGCGCTGGACGTTGACGACGATCAGCGGCAGTTCGGCGCCAACGGCCAGGCCCATGGCCTCGGCCTTGAGGGCGACGCCCGGCCCCGAGGAACCGGTGACGCC
The DNA here is from genome assembly GCA_964528595.1 of uncultured Rhodospirillaceae bacterium. GTDB lineage: Bacteria > Pseudomonadota > Alphaproteobacteria > UBA2966 > UBA2966 > CAYFKJ01. Next base: position 83,943 of record CAZGTM010000004.1, on the reverse strand, counting down.
GAGGTTTCCGGCGTACGAGGCGCCGATGGCGGCGGCCGCCGCGGCGATCTCATCTTCGGCCTGGAAGGTTATAACGCCCTTACCCTTGAACTGGGCCAGCCCATGCAACAGGCCCGATGCCGGCGTGATGGGATAGGAACAATACGTCAGTTTGAGGCCGGAGCAGGCCGCCGTGGCCGCCAGGCCGAGCGCCATGGCGTCGATTCCCGTCACCACGCGGTAGGTGCCGGGCGCCAGTTCCGCGGGCGCAGCCCGGCCGGCGATGTCCGCGCCGATCTCCATGGTTTCGCCGTAAGCATGACCGGCGTCCAAAGCCGCCGTGTTGGCTGCCGCGACTTCCGGGATTTTGGCGAATTTTTCGTTGATCCACTGCTGCACGCCGGCCCGCTTGCGTCCGAACATCCAGAACGTCAGGCCGAGCGACCAGAAGTTTTTGGAGCGGTCGGCCTGGGCCTTGTTGGCGCCGGTGTCGGCGACGGCGTCGCGCGTGCGCTGCGTGATATCGATTTCGAGAACCTGGTACTTGGCGACCTCGTCGCCGCCCATGGGGTTTTCCTCGTAGCCGGCTTTCTTCAGGTTCCGCTTGGTGAAGGCGCCTTCGTCAACGATCAACAGGCCGCCCTCGCGCAGGCTCTGCAGATTGGTTTTTAGCGCCGCCGGATTGAAGGCGATCAACACGTCGACGTCGTCGCCGTGGGTCGACACCTGGGGGCCGCCGAACTGAATCTGGAAGGCCGAGACGCCGAATGTCGTGCCCACCGGCGCCCGGATTTCCGCCGGGAAGTCGGGGAAGGTGATCAGGTCGTGGCCGCTCAGCGCCGAGGACTTGGCGAACTGGCCGCCGAGGATCTGCACGCCGTCGCCTGAATCACCGGCGAAACGGACCACGACGCGGGTGGGATCCGGGGCTTCGGGTACCGACTGGGCAGTTTGTATGTTCATACCATCGTTCCGTATTCAGGGCCGCGCGAACGACCGCACTGAACGAAAGACGTGCAATGCGACTCGGCCGCATGAAAGGGGATTTTGATCAATCTGTGACGTCAGTGCATTGCCTGCGATTACACGATCCATCAGCACGGCAACTGTATACCTTTTCCGATTTGTTCCAAGCCCAAATCGAGACACAGTTAACGGCGGGCGGAATCTTAGGATTATCTAATATAAGGCAAAGTACTCCCGATGCTCCCAATCGGTCACCGAGGAGAGGAAGCGCGATACTTCCGCCTCCTTGATCGTCAGTAGGTAATCGATGAACCGATCCCCCATCGCCGCGCGGTACATATCGCTGCCGCGCAGGGCCGTAATCGCCTGCATCAGGCTTTGCGGCAGATGGGTGGCGTCGTCCTCGTAAGGCGTGTCCGTCGGCTCCCCCGGATCGCGCTGCTGCCGCATGCCGTCGAGGCCGGCAAAGATCTGCGAGGCCAGATAGAGGTAGGGATTGGCGGCCGGTTCACCGACCCGGTTTTCGATGCGTGTCGCCGGATCGTCCGGTTCGGCCACCGCCCGGATCATGGCGCCCTTGTTGTCCCGGCCCCAGGTCAGGCGGTCGGGCGCCAGGGCGTAGGGCTGGAAGCGCTTGTAGCCGTTGATGGTGGGCGTCGTGAAAACGGAAGCGGCGGCGGCATGTTCCAGCAGGCCGCCGACGAACCAGCGTCCCGTATCCGACAAGACGGCTTCGCGCTCACCCGTCATCAGCGCGTTGGTCTTGTCCGCCCGCGTCCAGAGCGACTGGTGCAGGTGCCAGCCGTTGGAAAACATGTTGGGCAGGCCGGGCCGGCACATGAAGCTTGCGTGATACCCCTCGCGCCGGCAGACCTGTTTCACGGCACTGCGCAACAGCACCATGGTGTCGGCGGCGTCCAGCCCCGCCATGGGATGCAGAGTGATTTCGAACTGGCTCGGTCCAAACTCGACCTCCATGGTACGCAGCGGCAGGCCGAGATCGATCAGGTTGCGTCGGATGGTCGAAAGGATGCTTTCGGCCTCGTCGAAACGTTGTTCCGTCAGGTACTGGAAACCGTGGTTGACGAAATTGACGTCCGGCGGCGTGCCCGGCTGTCCGGCGTCCTCCGCCGCCGTCTTGGCGTCATCCAGGGTAAAGAGCGAGAACTCGACCTCCAGTCCGGCGAGGTAGTCGTAGCCCGCCGCCGCCAGATCGGCCAAGGCCTTGCGCAAGATAGCGCGGGTGGAGAAGGGGACGGCTTTGCCGCTGCTGAGGTAGATATCGCACAACAGCCAACCGGTGCCCGGCGACCAGGGCAGCCGGCGGAAGCTGGTGGGGTCGGGCACCATGATGATATCGCCGGCGCCGCTCAACTCATCGATGCCGAAGCCGCCGCCGGCGGAAAAAACCGGAAAGACCGACCGGTGCGAGGTGTCCTTGGCCAGGAGGCTCGACGTCATGGTGCAGCCGTTGCGCATGGCGGCGGCCAGATCGGCGGCCTCGATCGATTTGCCCCGCAACAGCCCGTGCTGGTCGGCGAACGAGAGCCGAACGGTTTCGACGCCCTGCTTTTCCAGCTGTTTGATCAGGCGCTCGGCGGCGGCGCGTTCGACGTCGCTCCACAGGCCGTGCTGCTCGACGAACCCGGTGCGGCCGCCGTCGTCCGACAACAAACTCATGCCTTGTTCGCCCAGGCTGAGCGCGCGCGCCGCGCCGCGTCGACCGTCGGCCAGTAATCCGACCAGGTCGCGGGCTCACCGATGGTGTCGACGGCGGGCGGGCCCTTGACGCCGTCGACCGCAGGACTGGGAATTTCGGCCGGCATGTCGCCGCCGTTCTGCATGGCGTTGAGGGCCTGGATCAGCAGCCGCCGATTGGCCGTGATCGCCTTGTCCGAGGTGCCCAATTGCTCGACCGTGCGGTCCTGGATCGGTCCCAGCGATTCGACCGCCCACTGGTCGTGCACGTTGATGTCCATGCCCATGCCCGTGTAGGTCCGGTCCTTTTGTTCCTGCGGATCGAAGCCGTAGTTGTTGGATTTGTTGAGGCGCGGCATGTAATCGGGAAGTTCGTAAAGCTCCAGCCGCTGCTCCCGCATCCTGGCCTTGTCCACCGTCTCGTTGAAATCGGTGAAGATGGCGTACCAGTAGCTGTGCTCGTCATCGACCGGCACATGCCACTGGGTGATGACCATATTGTTGCTCATTGGGATGACGATGGCCTGGGGGAACAGCAGGTTGGTGATGCGAATATGGGTGCGCGCCTCGTCAATTTCCCGGCGCGACAGGATGCGCAGGCCATAGTCCGTGTCCTCGACATCAATCAGCGGGCGGGGAAAATCGCGCAGCACTTGCGTCACCGGGATATCGGCGCCGTCGGTATCGTCACGGAACTGGCGGCCGTAACCCTCGGACGGTTTCTCGTCCTCGAAAAAGCGGTGCAGGAAGGAGGCGTGGGCCGGATCGATGCCGACCTCCAGCACCTGCAGCCAGTTGCATTCCAGAAATCCCTTGAAGGCGAAGGTATAAGCGTCGGGTGCGGTGAAACAATCGAGATCGGGGAAAGGCGGCGGGTCTCCTTCACCCATGTAAGCGAAGACGATGCCGTTGCGCTCCTCGCACGGATAGGCGGTGTAGCGCACCTTCAGATGAAAGGTGCTGCCCTCGGGTTCGGCGGGTTGCACCAGGCACTTGCCCTGGACGTCAAAGAGCCAGCCGTGGAAGGGGCAGCGCAGGCCGCCGTCCTCGACCCTGCCAAAGCACATGTCGGCGCCGCGATGGGGACAATGCCTGCCGACCAGGCCATAGCGCCCCTGATCGTCGCGAAAGAGAACCAGATCCTCGCCCAGCAGACGCACGGATTTGACGGGGCGTTCGCCCGCCAGTTCGTCGGTCAGGGCGGCCGGCTGCCAATACCGCCGCAGCACCTTGCCGCCCGGCGTCTCCGGCCCGCTTTGGGTAAGAAGTCTGTTTTGTTCTGCGCTCAACATATCGTGTCTTACTCCGCCCGGTTGCCTGACCGATAATAGGATAATCGGAATTAGTATCAGTCCAATAAAATTAGTTTTAGACTAAAACTAATTTGGGCGCAACGACGGGATTGGAAAAACCATGGTGAAGTTTATGGTTCTGACCGTGACGGGCTGCCTCAGCCTATTTTTTGATCAGGCAGTGGCGCAATCGCCGCCGAGTTCGGTTCAAATCGCCGCATACGACGGCCTGCACAAGGCGGCGATTGAAAACGACCTCGACGCCATCCGCCGTCTCGCCGCATCGGGCGCCAACCTGGAAGCGCGCGACGGTTCGGGCCGCACACCGCTGCATGTGGCGGCATTCCAATCCCATGAAGCGGCGGCGGCGGCATTGGTCAAGGCGGGCGCCGACGCCAACGCGCTCGAACACCAGGACTACGATATCGTCACCATTGCCGCGGTGGCCGATGACGTGCCGATGCTGAAGCAGGCCCTGGCGTTGGGTAACCGGCCCGGCAACATCACCAGTCCTTATGAAGGCACGGCCCTGATCGCCGCCGCCCATCTCGGCCATGTCGAGGTGGTGGAAATCCTGATCGCCGCCGGCGCGCCGCTCGATCACGTCAACAACCTGCACTGGACGGCGCTGATCGAAGCCGTGGTGCTCGGGGATGGGGGCCCCGCCCACGTCGCCGTCGCCCGCGCCCTGATCGCCGCCGGCGCCGACGTCACCCTCACCGACCGCGAGGGGTTAACACCGTTGGAGTTGGCCAAGCGGCGGGGTTACACGGACATGGTGGCGCTGTTCGGGGAGTAGGCGCTAACGCTGGTAGTCCTTCACATCCGAAAACGTGATGTCGGGATTGCGGTCGATTTCGTAGTTCAGCATGAAGGCCGATTCGGCCATGAAAACGGGTGCGCCGTCGAGGTCTTCGGCCATGTCGGCGCGCTTGCGGGCGACGAACTTGTCGAGCTCGGCCTTGTTGTCGGAACTGACCCAGCGTCCGGCGGAAAAGCGCGAGGGCTCGAAACCGACCGGCAGGTTGTACTCGTTCTTCATGCGCTCGACCAAGACATCCAACTGCAGGGCGCCGACGACGCCGATGATCGGCGGTGAGCCGTCGATGGGGGCGAAAACCTGGACGACGCCTTCCTCGGCCAGTTGCTGCATGGCCTCGCGCATCTTTTTGGCCTTCATGGCGTCTTCCAGACGAACGCGGCGCAGGATTTCCGGCGCGAAGCTGGGCACACCGCGGAAGTTGATGTCCTCGCCGTCGGTCAGGGTGTCGCCGATCCGCAGCGTGCCGTGGTTGGGAATGCCGACGACGTCGCCCGCCACGGCCTCCTCCGCCAGCGCCCGATCCTGAGCAAAAAAGAACTGCGGGGTGTTGATGCTGATGGACTTGCTGGTGCGCATCAGCTTGGCCCGCATGCCGCGCGTGAGCTTGCCCGAACAGACGCGCATGAAGGCGATGCGGTCTCGGTGGTTGGGATCCATGTTGGCCTGGATCTTGAAAACAAAGCCCGTCATGCCGTCCTCGTCGGGCTCGACGGTGCGGGTGTCGGCGACCTGGGCCTGAGGGGCCGGGGCGATCTCAACCAGTGTATCGATCAGGTCGCGGATGCCGAAATCCCTCAGCGCGCTGCCGAACAGCACCGGTGACAGGTGGCCTTCGCGGTAGCTTTCGAGATCGAACTCACGGCAGGCTTCCTGGGCCAGCATGACGCTCTCGATGGCGGCATCGGCGTCCGTCGCGGGCAGCAACTTGACCACGGCCTCGTCGTCGGGGGCGGCGACCTCGAGCCCGGCTTCCTCCGAATCGAGCTGGCGCACGCGGTTCTTCTTGAGATCGTAGACGCCGGCGAATGACCGGCCCTGGCCGATCGGCCAGTTCACCGGTGAGGTGTCCAGCGCCAGCGTGGTTTCGATCTCATCCAGCAGTTCGAAGGGATCGCGGCCCTCGCGGTCGAGCTTGTTGATGAAGGTGATGATCGGGATGTCGCGCAGGCGGCAGATTTCGAACAGTTTCCGTGTCCGCGCTTCGATGCCCTTGGCGGCGTCGATCACCATGACCGCCGAATCGACCGCGCTGAGCGTGCGGTAAGTGTCCTCGGAAAAATCCTCATGGCCCGGCGTGTCCAGCAGATTGAAGACACAGCCGCCGTAGTTGAACGTCATCACCGACGTCATGACCGAAATACCGCGGTCGGCTTCGATCTTCATCCAGTCCGAGCGCGTCTGGCGGCGGTTGGCCTTGGCCTTGACCTCGCCCGCCAACTGGATGGCACCGCCGAATAGCAGCATCTTCTCGGTCAGGGTCGTTTTGCCCGCGTCCGGATGCGAAATGATGGCGAAACTACGCCGCGGCGCGGTGAGGTGGTTGTGTCGGTTCATGTTGCTTCTTGGGGAGTATCTTGCGTCTTCGCCCGATTGCGGGCCAAATTCAAGGCCGGTCCGTTGGAGGCCGCATCTTATAAGACGCTTGGACGCCCAAGGCAATGAAAGCGGAGAGCACGATGTCAGGAAGATTGGACGGCAAGGTCGCACTGGTGATCGGCGCGGGCTCGGTCGGGGACACGCCGGCCGGCGACGATCCCCTGGCCGGGTGGGGCAACGGCAAGGCTTCGGCGGTCCTCTACGCCCGCGAAGGCGCGCAAATATTCGCCGTCGATATCCGGCAGGAAGCCGTGGCGGATACCGCCGCCGTGATCGGCCGGGAGGGCGGGACTTGCGAAGTGGCCGAAGCCGACGCCACCGACAGCGCCGCCGTGAAGTCGGTGACCGAGGCTTGCGTCGAGCGCTTCGGCCGCATCGATATCCTGCAGAACAACGTCGGCGGCTCGGTGCCCGGCGGGCCGGTCGAAATGGCCGTGGAAGTCTGGGACGGCAACCTCGACTTCAACCTCAAGAGCGCCTTCCTCGGCTGCAAGCACGTCCTGCCGGTTATGGAAGAACAAGGCGGCGGGTCCATTATCAACGTCTCGTCGGTGGCCGGCATGCGGTATCTCGGCCGCGACATGGTCTCCTACGCCACCGCCAAGGCGGGGCTGATCCAGTTCTCCAAGTCGGTGGCGCGGCAGTACGCCGCCCGCGGCATCCGCGTGAACACGGTGGTGCCGGGCCTGATGCACACGCCGCTGGTGACCGACCGCATCGCCGACCAGTACGGCGGCGGCGATCTCGCCGAGACCATCGCTCGGCGCGACGCCCAATGCCCCACCGGCAAGATGGGCAATGCCTGGGACGTGGCCTACGCTGCCCTGTTTCTGGCCTCGGACGAATCGCGCTACGTCACCGGCACCGAAATCGTCGTCGACGGCGCCCTCACCACCTGACCGTTAACAATAATTAAGTGCCTGACACCAATTAATTTTTGTAGGTGATGCGGTAGACGGCGCCGGCCTTGTCGTCGGAGACCAGCAGGCTGCCGTCGCGGGTCTGTTTGACGTCGACGGGGCGGCCCCAGACGCTAAAGTTGGGGCGCATAAAGCCGGAGGCGAAGATCTCCTTCGACACCGCCTTGTGCGTTTTTTTGTCGAAGCGGATGCGCATCACGCGGTAGCCGTCGGGCACCGAGCGGTTCCACGAGCCGTGCTGGGCGACGAAGGCGTCGCCCCGGTATTCCGCAGGAAACTGCCGGCCGGAATAGAAACTGACGCCCAGTGCCGCCACGTGGGCGCCGAAATTGATCACCGGGAAGCTCGCCTCCCGGAGGATTTTTTTCGAACTGAAGTCGGGCGTGCGGTCGCGGCCGCCGCCATAGAAGGGGAAGCCGAACCACAGGCCCTTGCGGTCGGCCAGATTGAGCTCGTCCGGCGGACTGTCGTCGCCCATCTGGTCGGCGCCGTTGTCGGTGAAGTAGAGGTGACCGGTGGCCGGCTGGAAGTCGAAACCCACCGAATTGCGCACGCCGCTGGCGAATATCTCAAGACCGCTGCCGTCGGTGTTGAGCCGGATGATGGTGCCCTGCAGGCCGAAGGTGCGGCAGACGTTGCAGGGCGATCCCACCGCGACATAAAGTTTACCGTCGGGGCCGAAGCGGTTGTAGCGCCAACCGTGCCAGCTGTTGTCGGGCAGCTTGTCGAACAACAATTCGGGCTTTGCTTTTTGCAGCGTCTTGAGGTCGGGCGCCGCGTAACGCACGATCTGGTTCTGCTCGCCGACGTAAAGGTAGCCTGCCTTCCAGGCGATGCCGTTGGCGCCGTTGAGGTATTGGACGGCGACTTCGACTTTGTCCGTCTTGCCGTCACGGTCCTCGTCGATGATGGCGTAGATGGTGGAGCCGCGGGTGCCGACCAGGATGACGCCCCAGTCTTCCATCACCAGCAGCGACCGCGCCGCCGGCACCCTGGCTATCGTCTCGATTTGGAAACCGGGCGGCAGCGTCACCGGACCCGGCATCTCCTTCGCCGTGACCGGTCCGATGGGCGCGCAAGCGGCCAGCAGGAACAAGGTCGCGAACAGTGCCGCGAACATATGGGCGGTCGGCTTCATGACGCTCCAAGCTTCCAAATTTGACGTCATGCGGTCAAGGGTGACGGCGCCACAATGTCGTGATCGTTTGAACTCAAGCCCTTTTGCCCCGTAAGATATTTACTGAAAAACACGCGGGGTAGTGAGATGAAAGCTTACCAGGTAACGGGGTTCGCAAAACCCATCGAGGCGGTCGAAACGGCGATGCCGGAACCGGCGGGATCGGAAGTTCTGATCAAGGTGCGCTGCGCAGGCGTCTGCCACAGCGATCTGCATATCTGGGACGGCTACTACGACCTGGGCGGCGGCGGCCGGCTCGAACTCGGTGAGCGCGGCATCGAACTGCCGCGCACCATGGGTCACGAGCTTTACGGCGAGGTCGTCGCCGGCGGTCCGGACGCCGGGGACCTGCCGATCGGCGAAGGCCGGCTGATCCACCCCTGGATGGGCTGCGGCGAGTGTGCCGTCTGCAAGGCCGGTTTGGAGAACCACTGCGCCGCGCCGCGGTCCATCGGCGTTTTCACCGACGGAGCGTATGCGGACTATTGCCTCATCCCGCACCCCCGCTATCTGGTCGACATCGGCGATCTCGATCCCGCCGTGGCGACGCCCTACGCCTGTTCCGGCGTAACGGTCTACAGCGCCCTGACCAAGGCCTTGCCGGTCGGTGACGGCGAATGGCTGGTCATCATGGGCGCCGGCGGCCTCGGTCTCAACGCCGTCGCCATCGCCAAGGCCATGGGCGCCGAACGCGTGCTTTCGGTCGACATCGATGAAGCAAAGCTCGCGGCGGCCCGCGAGATGGGTGCGGACGAGACCTTGAATTCCGGCCAGGACGGCGCCTTGTCCCAGCTCCAGGCGTTGACGGGCGACGGACCGCGCGCCGTGCTCGATACCGTCGGCGCCGAGGCAACCTCGGGCCTCGGCATCGCCTCCCTGCCCAAGGGCGGCCGATACGTCATTGTCGGCCTGTTCGGCGGCGGACTGTCGCTACCGCTGCCGTCGATCCCGCTCCGGGCCATTTCGGTGGTCGGTTCCTACACGGGTAACCTGCGGGAGCTGAAGGAATTGATCGAGCTGGTGAAGAGCGGCAAGGTCAAACCCTTGCCCACGACGACGCGCCCGCTGGCCGACGTCGGCGAAACACTGGACGATCTGCGTGACGGCAGGGTAGTAGGCCGCGTCGTTTTGACGAACTAAAGCTAGGGTGTTTCAAATTTTTCTTGAAACACTGAGGGACGTTAAAACATTGTGCCGCCTCGACAAAATGAGGCGAGGCGTTTCCGACAAAGCCGGAAACGCCCTAATATCGGGAGACGCGCCTTATGGCCATGGAGCCACAGGATTTTGCCGTTGAAGACATCTACGTGCCGATCAAGTTGAAAAAAACCTTCGATCAGGCAGGCGTCGAGAAGTTTGCTGAAAGTCTCATGGACGGCGAGGAATTGAGTCCCATCCTCGTCCGCAAGGATGACAAAAAAGGTCACGTCCTGGTGAAAGGTATCCATCGGCTGGAGGCTTGCCGGGCACTGGGCGAAGACACCATCAAGGGACTTCTGGTCCAGGCGCGTCTGCGCTGAGGCTAGTCCGCGTCGTTTATTCAGACGGTACTTTGCACAGCCCGTTCCGGCGGAAACCAGATCGCCACGGCAGTGCCGACATCCACCGCGCTGTCAATTTCGATGCCGCCGCCGTGCAATGCCGCCAGCGATTGAACCAGAGGCAAGCCAAGGCCGGTCCCTTCGAAGTGACGCTCGAAAGAGCCTTCGATCTGGCCGAATACCTCCATGGCCTTGGGCAGGTCTTCGGCGGCAATGCCGATGCCGGTGTCGTGGACGGCGATCTTGAGCCGCCCGTCGTCCGCCACCTCCCAACCTACGGTTATCGTACCGCCGGTCGCAGTGAATTTGATGGCGTTCGTCAACAGATTGATCAGCATCTGCTTGAGCATGCGCTCATCGGCCCGAAGCGCAGGAAATTCGGGCGTCGGCTTGGTCACCAGATTCAAACCGGCTTCCGTCGACCGGTCCTTGACCAGCGTCAGGCACTTTTCAACCGTGGCCTTAATGTCGATATCGGTTTCCCTGAGCTCCGCGCTGCCGGCCTCAATTTTTGACAGATCAAGGATGTCGTTGATCAGGGATAACAGATGCTCACCGCTTTCGAATACGTCGCCGGCGTAGGTTCTGTACCGTTCATCGCCGATCGGGCCGAAGGTCTGGTTTTTCATTAATTGAGAAAAACCCATAATGGCATTGAGCGGCGTGCGAAGTTCGTGGCTCATGTTGGCCAGAAATTCCGACTTGGCCCGGTTGGCCAACTCCGCCTCGTCTTTCGCCCTAATGACGTCGCGCTCGAGTTTTTTTTGCTCCGAAATGTCCGTCACGACGGACTGGATGATTTGATTTACCTCGTCGTAGACGGCGTCAAAGCGCACCCAATCGACCGAACCGTCAACCCTTTTCAGGCGGGTCTCGAAGTTCCTGATGAAACCGTCCGATTTCAGCAACGAGATGGCGCGGTCGCGGTCTCTTGGATTGGCGTAGTGGTCGGCCGCCCGGAACCCCTCAATCAGGGCCGGTTTGTCGGCATAGCCGAACATTTCGACCCATTGTCCGTTGGCTTCGATGACGCGACCGGTGGCGAGGTCGGTCCAGGCCAGCCCGACCTGGGCGTTGGTGAACAGCGCGTGATAGCCCTGCTCTTTATCTCGCAAGGCTTCCTCTGCCCGTTTGCGCTCTGTGATATCTATCCCCACCCCCAGCAGGCCGCCGTCGGGTAGCCGCTCCTCGCTCACCTGAACCCAGAAATCGTCACCTCGCTCGATTTCAAATGGTCCCGCCGGATTGCGGAAACGATCCATGCGCTGCGCAATCCACTCTTCCTCGCGGCCGATCGCCGCCTTGATCGCGCCGACCTCGACTTCCGCCCGCAGCAGGTCTCCGAATTTGATTCCCGGTAGGACATCGCAGGCCTCCGTACCATGCAGCGAGCGATATTCCTCGTTGCAAACCACCAGGCGGTCGTCGGCGTCGAAATAGACGAAACCGCCGGAGAAAGCCTCGATGGCCGCCAGGAACCGCTGGCTGGCTTCCTCCGCGCGTTTGCGGTCGCTGATGTCCAAGAGGACGCCGATGATGCCTTCGGGATGCTCATCAGGCCCGAACGTGGCTTTGTGAAACATGACGTCGCGGCGCGACCCATCGGCATAGTTGACCTGGGTTTCATAAACCTGCTTGCCGCCGCGTGAGAAAAGCTCCTCATCAGCCTGGGTATAGATGTCGGCCAGATCCGGGTCTGCAATGTCGCGGGGGATCGAACCCAGTATCTCGGCATGCTCGCGGCCCAGGTATTCCTGGAATGCCGTATTGCAGCCAAGCATGACGCTTTGGCGGTCCTTATAAAAAATTGGCGCGGGTATGGCGTCGATCAGAATTTGAAAGAACTCGTTTTGCTGAAGGAGATCCTTCTGGGCGTTGTGCAGATCCGTAACGTCCGATCGGATAGCTACCAAACCGCCGGAAGGCGTTTTGTGTTCCGACAGGCGAAAAGTCCGTCCGTCGGCAAAATGCTGAATGAAAGGTTCGCCGGGATTGACGTGGCGCTGAATTCGCTCTACCACCCAATCCTCTTCGCGGCCGACAGCGGCGTCGATCTGGCCGCTGGCCGCCTGGGCGGTCAAAAGTTCTCGATAGGAAACGCCAACGGTCAGGTGTTCCGCGACGGACGGAAACATGGACAGATGCTTGGAGTTGTGGAGAACGATGCGGTCATCGGCATCAAACAAAATAAAGCCGTCGTCGAGGGCATGCAGCGCTTCCTCCAGCGCCGTCAATTCGTCGACCAATTGGGCTTTGGTCTTTTTGGCGTGATATGTGCGTCTCTTCGACTTATCCGTCACTACCAACGTTCCATGTCAACCGAACACACCCCCGTTACCACCGTAAGGTAGGGCGATTATGCTAGTCTGTCAGCCATAGCCGTCATTTTTTCGGGGTATGGGGCAATGAAACCAAAGCGGATGCGGGACGCTCTTTCGCTATTCTTGCTCACCGCTTTGATCGCGCTCTCGGCGGGCAAAGACAGGTCAGAGGCCGCGGAAAAGCTGAACCCGGTGGTCATCAAGGAGTGGCCGATTTCGCATGGCGGGCGCGTCCGCGATCCCTATGCGGCCGGCGCCGACGAGATTTGGTTCGTCGGTCAGGCCGGTGACTACCTGGCTCGGTTTACACCCTCCAAAGGCAGTGTCTTCAAACACGATCTTGAGGATACGCCCGGACCCCACAACTTGATCGTCGGATCCGACGGCATCGTCTGGTACGCCGGGAACACCGAAGGCTACATCGGACGCTACGATCCCGACACCGACGCCATCGAAAAAATTGACATGCCGGATCCTGAAGCCAGCGATCCTCACACCCTGGTTTTCGGGCCCGGCCAACGCGAAATCTGGTTCAGCGTACAGTGGGGAAACTTCATCGGCCGCCTGGATATCGCGGACCGCAAGGTCAACCTCATCGCCGTGCCCACGGATAACGCCCGTCCCTACGGCATCAAGGTGGCGCCTGACGGTACGGTCTGGTGCGTTCTCGTGGGAACCAACAAGCTGGCGTCGGTCGACCCGGCAACCCTGGTGCTTACCGAATATGAGATACCCGCGCCCGCGGCCCGGCCACGCCGGCTTGAGATAACGGCGGACGGGCGGGTCTGGTACGCCGATTATCGGCGCGGTTTTGTCGGTCTTTACGATCCACGGCGGAAATCGTTCAGGGAGTGGCCGCTACCGTCGGGAGGCTCCGCCCGGCCCTACGGCATGGCGTCGGACGAATTGGGACGCGTTTGGCTGGTGGAGACAGGCGTTTCACCCAATCAGTTCGTCGGTTTCGATACCAAAAGCGAAAGCATCATTTCGGTCACCCCCATCCCCTCGGGTGCGGGCTCGGTGCGTCACATGGATTACCATGCGCCCACCGGCGCGGTCTGGTTCGGCACCGATGAAAACACCCTCGGACGGGCCCAAGTGATCGAAAAGTAGGTTAATTCCCTTGCACAATGTTCCTATTTTGTTCTAAATTGATTGCTTGTCGCTCTACTCGACCCGGGGGAGGCACATGAACGCGACCGTTGGATTTTCAAGTGAGGGACTGGGCTTCTTAAGGACGCTGGCCGCCAACAACGACCGCGATTGGTTCAACGCCCACAAGGCCGACTACAAAGCCCAAGTGGAAGGGCCGGCCAAACACTTTGCGGCTTCCGTGGCGGCCGGTCTTACCGCAATGACCGGCGACGCGCTATCTCACAAGGTCTTCCGTATCTATCGCGACGTCCGATTTTCCAAGGACAAGACCCCATACAACACGCATGTACGGATCGGCTGGTTCGCAGAAGGGGCCGGCGCCATTAAACGCGGCTTCTTCTTCTCGCTGGAGACCGACAAGACAGTGTTCGGCGCGGGCTCGATGGACTTCGGCAAGGAGGGGCTCGAAATTTATCGCAAGGCGATCATCGACGAAGCAAAAGGGGCGGCGGTTGTCAGCTTGCTGTCCAAGCTTGGGAAGGGCGGCGCCAGCCTCCATGACGCTGAACTTAAGCGCGTGCCCCGGGAATACGACGCCGACCACCCCCGCGCGGCGTTGCTCAGGCGAAAGAGCCTGGCGGCCTGGCTGGAATCGGGGCCTGAGGAATTCGTGCAGGCGAATGACGGCCCAGCCACCGCCCTGTCATCCTTCGAGCGCCTCATGCCGCTATACGACTGGTTGCGGGATTTGGCCTAGGGGAGGATGCGCGATGCCCTATGATCCGGGACTTGCCGAACGGCTGGTCGAGTTGATGCCCGAACATCCGGGCCGGGAGGAAACCCGCATGTTCGGCGGCTTCGGCTATTTGCTCAACGGCAACATGTGCGTCGGCATCCACAAAAGCGAGCTTATCGTCCGCGTCGGATTGGAGGCCTCCGAAGCCCTTATCCGGGAACCGAACGTCCGGCCCATGGACCTGACCGGCAAAGTCATGAAGGGCTGGGCGACGATCGAACCCGGCGGCCTCGACGATGACGACGATTTCAGGCGCTATTGCCGGCTGGCCGTCGATTTCGTCGAGACGCTGCCGCCGAAATAACCGGGCTCCGCGCTCACAATCGTTCCGGCAGCGTCATGTAGGCGGCCGCCCGGCCCATGTGCTCCTTGGCCGATTTGATTTCCATGCGGGCGATGCTGCGCAAGTGAACCTCGTCCGGCCCATCGGCGTAACGCAGGGCGCGGGCCCAGGTGTAAAGATCGCCCAACGGCGTATCCGGGCTGAAACCCATGGCGCCGAAGACCTGCATGGCCCGGTCGGTGATGCGGCACTGCATGCGCGGGATCAGCGCCTTGATCATGGCGATCTCCTTGCGCGCCTCTTTGGCCCCAACTTGGTCGATCATCCAGGCGGCTTTCAGCACGAGCAAGCGCGCCTGGTCGATCTCGATGCGCGATTCGGCGATCCAGTCGGCCACGTTGCTTCGTTCATAGAGGTAGGAACCGAATGTTTTGCGCTCCATGGCCCGCTCGGTCATCAACTCCAGCGCCACCTCGGCCTGTCCGATTGAGCGCATGCAATGATGGATGCGTCCAGGTCCCAGGCGCGCCTGGGCCAGTTTGAAGCCCTCGCCTTCCTCACCCAGCAGATTGCTGGCAGGGACGCGGACGTTGCGGAAAACGACCTCGCAGTGGCCCTCCGGCGCCGTGTGGCTCAACGTCTTGATGTTTCGCACGACCTCGACGCCGTCGGTGTCGGTGGGCACCAGGATCATGCTTTGCTGCTTATGGGTTTCGGCGTCCGGATCGGTCTTGCCCATCACGATCATCAGTTTGCAATTGGGATGGGCGGCATTGGTGATAAACCACTTGCGGCCGTTGATGACGTACTCGTTGCCGTCCATCTGGATCAGGGTCTGCACGTTGGTGGCATCCGACGAGGCGACGTCGGGCTCCGTCATCGCGAAGGCGGAGCGGATGTCACCCGCCAACAAGGGTTTGAGCCATTCGTCGTACTGCTCCGGCGAGGCGAACATGTGCAGCAGTTCCATGTTGCCGGTATCCGGGGCGTTGCAGTTGAAGACCTCAGACGCCCACATCAGCCGGCCCATGATCTCCGCCAGCGGCGCATACTCCATGTTGCTTAACCGCGTGCCTGGCTCGTCTTCTCGCAGGCCCGGCAGGAACATGTTCCAAAGCCCCTCCGATTTGGCCAGCGCTTTGAGATCGGCCATGAAGGAGACGGGAAAATTACCCTGCTCGACCTCCTCGTGCCATTGGCCGTTGCGCGGCAAAATATGGTCTTCGAAAAAATCCGTGACGCGGCGGCGCATTTCCTCGGTCTTGTCCGAATAAGCAAAATCCATTTCCTAAATCCTCTAACAGGTCGATGAATTGGGGGTCATTGGGTCTCGTCGGAGGCAGCCCGCAAGCTACGGCCAAAGCGCTCCAGCGCCTCGCGCAGCTCGGGATCGCGGGTGCTCGCGACTTCGGATTTGATGTCGGAGACTTCCGCCTCCGTCAGTTTGCGCCTCGTCCGGCGGGCGATCACCGGGCGCTGCTGCAAGGGCGCCTGAATGAGCTTCAGGGCGGCGACGGCGCGGTAGCCGAAATAGGTGTTCATGCGTTCGATGACGCGCGGCGAATCGTGTTGAAGCTCGGGCGCCAGGCCGGGCGAAACGCGCACCAGCAGTGTGGCGCTCATGCGCTCGCCGCGGGGGAAGGCGAGCTTTTCCGGCGCCGTGTGATCGGCCAGGCGCGGCCCGACGATCTCCCGCCAGCGCGCGATAATCTCGCCTTGGACGAAGCCGCGCCGGGCCAGGGCATCCTTGGTCACCGACGGCATGATGGCGCCCAAACCGCGGGTTTTGCCCCAACGGCGCGTCGTCTTTTTGTCACGTTCCGGTTTGGCCTGTTCGTCGTCGGGCATGTTGTCGCCGTGATTGGTCCTGCAAATCTAGCGAACATGTTAGCATGCCGTCCCACGGAGCGAAGAGTTAGGAAATGGATCACCGGGCCGACACCCAAACGGATGACCTGAACGCCAGGTTGCTTGCGTGGTACGACCGCGCGGGCCGGTCGCTGCCCTGGCGGGCCAAGTCCGGGAAATCCCCCGATCCCTACCGTGTCTGGCTGTCGGAAATCATGTTGCAGCAGACCACGGTCGCCACCGTGGGGCCGTATTTCGTCAATTTTCTGTCACGCTGGCCAACGGTCGCCGATCTTGCCGGCGCCGCGCTCGACGACGTGTTGACCGAATGGGCGGGCCTCGGTTACTACGCCCGGGCTCGAAATCTCCATAAATGCGCGCAGGCCGTCGTTGATGCCGGGGGCAGATTCCCGGACACGGTCGAAAGTCTGGTCCGGTTGCCGGGCATCGGTCCCTACACGGCTTCGGCGGTGGCCGCCATCGCCTTCAACCGGCCGGTCGTCCCCGTCGACGGCAATATCGAACGGGTGACCGCCCGCATGTTCGCCGTCACGACGCCGTTGCCGGCCGCCAAGGCCGAACTGCGGGAACTGGCCGCCGGCTTTGCCCAGGCCATCCGGCCCGGTGATGTGGCGCAGGCCCTGATGGATCTGGGCGCCACGGTTTGTACACCGCGCAACCCGGCCTGCGATGACTGTCCGTGGTTGGATGTCTGCGCCGCATACCGGGCGGGCATTGCCGGCGAATTGCCGAAGCGGCAGCCCAAAAAGATCCGCCCGACGCGGCGCGCCGTGGCGTTTTGGCTGACGCGGGCGGACGGCGCGGTTCTCATGCGGCGGCGCCCGGAAGAGGGACTTCTGGGCGGTATGCTGGAAATTCCCTCCACGCCGTGGCAAGGCCAGCGCTGGCGATTGGCCGACGCTGAGGTCCATGCGCCCATTCCCACAGCCTGGCGGCGGCGCAAAGGCAGCGTCGGGCACACTTTCACGCACTTCCATCTGGAGACGTCGGTGTGGGTGGCGGAAACGACGGAACCGCCCGACGGCCTATGGATCCAGCCAGCCGATTTCGACGCCAATGCGGTGCCGACCTTGACGCGCAAGATCGCAGGGCACGCGCAGAAAGCTTAATTCAGTTCGGAGCGGAGTTTTTCGCGCAGCAGGGCGATGGGGCGGAGGTCGCCGCCTTCGACCTCGAAATGCCAGAAATCCCAGCCGTTGCAGGCGGCGGCGCCCTGGAGGTGGGCGCCGACCTGGTGGATCGAGCCGGAGATCTGTTTCGACGACAGCGAGCCGTCGGCCCGCACCATCGCCGAATGGCGGCGCTTCAGGTCGTAGAGCCGGTCGCCCGGGCTGAGGAGACCGGTTTCCACGACGCGGCCGAACGGCACGCGCGGCAGCTTGCGTTTGGAGGGCGTGACGCCCAGACCTTCGACCGATCCCGCGACGACGCGCGATATGCGTTTCCTGGCGATCTTGACGTATTTAGCCTCGCGTTCGATGCCGATGTAGCGCCGACCGAGGCCACGCGCCACAGCACCCGTCGTGCCGGAACCGAAAAAGGGGTCCAGCACCACGTCGCCGGGATCGCTCGCCGCCAACAGCACGCGGTAGAGCAGGGCTTCCGGCTTCTGCGTTGCGTGAGCCTTGTCGCCGTTCTCGTCCTTGAGGCGTTCGCCGCCGGTGCAGATCGGCAAGAGCCAGTCCGAACGCATCTGCAGATCGTCGTTGAGCGCCTTCATGGCGTCGTAATTGAAAGTGTAGCCCTTGTGCTCCTCCCCTTTGGAGCACCAGATCATGGTCTCGTGCGCATTGGTGAAGCGCCGGCCGCGGAAATTGGGCATGGGATTGGTCTTGAGCCAGACTACGTCGTTCAATAGCCAATAGCCCAGGTCCTGCAGCGTCGCGCCGACCCGGAATATATTGTGATAGGAGCCGATCACCCAAAGCGTGCCGCTGTCCTTCAGTACCCGTTTGGCGGCGGTCAGCCAGTCCTTGGTGAAGCGGTCATATTCGGCGAAACCCTCAAAGCGGTCCCAGGCGTCGTCGACGGCATCGACCTTGGTGTTGTTGGGTCTGAGGAGATCGCCGGCGAGTTGCAGGAAGTACGGCGGGTCGGCGAAGATCACGTCCACCGAGTTTTCCGGCAGTCCGTTCATCACCTCGATGCAGTCGCCCTGGATAACCTTATCCAGCGGCAATGCGGTTGCGTCTCGCGGCGCGCGTTTCTTGCTCATGGCCGCGTACCATGATTCAAGCACGACTCAGCGTCAAGAGTTTATAGGTTAATCAATGGTTTACGAGGATTCCATGAGACGGCGGATGGGCGCATATGATGTTCTGTGGTGGGGTGTGACACCAAGATGTGCCAATCCGGCCTGATGTTCCGCGGTGCCGTAGCCCGCGTTTTTTGCCCAACCGTAACCCGGATGCAACGCATCGAGATCGCCCATCAGGCGGTCGCGGCTGACTTTGGCGACGATCGAGGCGGCGGCGATGGAAAGCGAAATCGCATCTCCCTTCACGATGGCGCGGCCGGGACAGGGAAGATCCGTCGGCACCTTATTGCCGTCGATCAGGGCGAGGTCGGGCCGCAGCGCCAGGGCCTCGACGGCGCGCCGCATGGCCAGCAGGGAGGCGGCCAGAATATTGAGTTCATCGATTTCCCTGACGCTGGCCTGATCTATTCCGACCCGGGCGCTTGCCATGATGGGAGCGAAAAGCGCCTCCCGCCGCTTGCGGCTCAGCTTCTTCGAATCATCGATTCCCGCCGGCAGGTTTTCCCGGTCCAGCACGACGGCGGCGGCCACGACCGGCCCGGCCCAGGGTCCGCGTCCGGCCTCGTCGATACCGGCGACGACGCCCCCGGCGGCATTTTCAAGTTTCAAATCGGGCATGTTTCGAATTAGATTCTGGCATGATTTACGCCCGTTTCAAAACGAACTCCGGCGGCTGACATCCAAGCGCCCCTGTCCAAAAGCGTTGCGACGGCCATCGGCGGCGGTGCGGTTCTGTTGTGGGCCATGCTGGCGCTGCTCACGGGCCTAAGCGGTTCGGTCCCGCCCTTTCAACTCGCCGCCCTCTCCTTCGCCATTGCGTTCATCGCGGCCAACGTCGTCTGGCTGGCGCGGGGGCAATCGCCTTTCCAGCACCTGAAGCAACCCATTGTGGCCTGGGCCGTCGGGGTCGGCGGCCTGTTCGGCTACCACTTCTTCTATTTTCTGGCCTTGCGCAACGCACCTCTGGTGGAGGCCGGGCTGATCGCCTACCTCTGGCCGCTGCTGATCGTCGTTTTCTCCGGTCTGCTGCCGGGCGGTGGGCTCAGGTGGTGGCATTTGACCGGTGTGCTGGCGGGGCTGGTCGGCACCGTCCTGCTGGTCACCGACGGCGGCACGGTGACGTTCAAGGCCAAATATACCTTGGGTTATTCGGCGGCGGCGGTCTGTGCGCTCACCTGGTCGGCCTATTCGGTGATTTCGAGCCGCCTCGCCCACGTACCGACCGACGCCGTCGGCGGGTTTTGCGGTGCCACGGCGGTTCTCGCCGCCTGTGCGCACCTGGCCTTCGAGGAGACCGTCTGGCCGGCCGGGACAACGGAATGGCTGGCGATCCTGGGTTTGGGTCTCGGGCCGGTCGGCGCGGCATTTTTCCTCTGGGACATCGGCGTCAAACGCGGCGATATCCGGGTGCTGGGGGCGGCATCCTACGCCGCACCATTGCTGTCGACCTTGCTGCTGATCGCCTTCGGACTGGCGCCGCTTACCGGCGCCATCGCCGTCGCCTGCCTGTTGATCACCGGCGGCGCGGCGTTGGCGGCTAAGGAGATGCTGTTCGGCGGGAAGCGGGCGGGGGAGCCGCCGGATTAGCGCATGCTGCGGTGATGGAAGATATAGCCGACGAAATTCATCAGGACCTGAGCCGCCAGGAATGACGTGATGCCGGCATGGTCGTAATCGGGAGCGACGTCTCGCCATGCCGAAACGCGACTGCCGCAGGCACTAATGTCGGCAAGCAGAAGTTGTTATTTTGATGCCAATTTTATTGTGGCTGAAAATGCTGCGAGACAAATCTTTACGGGATTCCGATGCTAATGGCATTATAGAGAGATACTTGGGGGAAGATCTTGCGCAAGATATTCAACATCTCGTCGGCGGGGGGAACGGCGACGCTGTGGCTTAGCAATCTACTCAACAGCCATCCCAACATCGTCTGCTTTCACGGAATGCGCGAAAATCCGTTTCTCGGCGACGGGACTTCTCTGGTTAGCGGTAGGTTCTTTCCCGGCTTGTTGGAACTGCGCCGTCTGACCGGGGATATGATGAGTTTCGGCGCGGTCCACTCATTCTATGGACCTGACGGTAAGGCACTGGTCACCGAAGCCGGCGGTTCGCACAAGTTCATGATCCGCAATCCCTTCACCAGATTGCATAGCTTGTTCACGCATCATTACAGGGACTTCCTCGGTTACAGCGTTGAAGCCGGGCAGAATGTTTACGCGCTGGCCGCCGATCGGGGGCACGTTCTAGAGCGGACTCAAATCGAGACCCGCGAATTCACGTCGGCCGAGGCCAAGTTTCAGACGCTGTGCAATGAAGTCGTTCGAACCGACGTCGAAAATCTGGATTCAAGCGCTGATGACGAGTGTTTGTTGTTCGAGAAAATGGTGTCCAACCGTGATTACGCTTTGTTTCACCTGACCGATTTATTGGGCGGGGAGCGGGAATTCCTGGAACAGGCGCTTGCTGAGCGCATGTCCACGAAAGAAAACGCGCACTCCGCCGTCGGTTCGTTGTCAGACGACGAGATTTTCGAGTTGTGGCCGGAAACCTTCCGGCTCATGTTCGCCACCGAAATGGCCCGGCACGATCCGGAGTTGGCCGGCGTAATAGCGCGCTACGAAGGAATAGGTTACGGGTTTCCGCAATCGTATTATCGCTGGGCCTCGACTTTCCAACCGGGGCCCGGCTAGATCGCCACCGGCAGGTGGTTGTAGCCGCGGAAACGGGCAAGTCCCAGATGCTCGGAGGGTCCGTTGCGCCTGATGTTCGGAAACCGTTCGACCAGGCGGCCGATGGCGATTTTACCCTCCAGGCGGGCCAGGGTGGCGCCGAGGCAGATGTGGTGGCCCATGGCGAAGGCCAAGTGGCGGTTCGGCCGGCGCGAGATGTCGACGTTTTCCGGATTGTCGAATTCCGCCGGGTCACGGTTGGCGCCGGCGATGGAGACGTGAACATAGGTGCCTGCGGGAAACGTTTCGCCGCCGAACTCGACGTCGTTCGTCGCCATGCGGTTGCCGATCTGAAGCGGGCTTTGGTAGCGCAGAATTTCCTCGACAGCACTGGCGATCAGCGAGGGATCGGTCTGCAGGCGGTGTAGCTGGTCCGGGTGGTCCAGCAGCATGCCGACGCCGTTGCCGACCATGCTGGTCGTCGTTTCGTGCCCGGCGTTGAGCAGGAAGATGCAGTTCTGTACCAGTTCCAGTTCGGTCAGCGTGCGGCCCTCGGCTTCCCCGAATATCAGCGCCGCCAACACCTCTCCCTGGGCGCCCGTCTGATCTCCCTTGGCGCGGCGCTGCGCGATCAGCTCGGTCAACAACTCGCCGAACTCGGCGACGGCATCGTGGCCGGCCTTCAGCCTGTCCTCCGGCACCACCGGATCCAACGCGCCGAGGATTTTCAGGGAATAGGGCCTCAGCAGGTGGCGGTGCTCTTCCGGGATGCCCAGCATGAAGGAGATGATCTCGGTCGGCAGCGCCATGGCGTAGTTGGGGATGAAATCGAATTCTTTCTCGTCCTCCAGCCGGTCAAGAAGTCCATCCACGACCTGGGCAATCAACGGCTCCATTTCCCTGAGCTTGCGTGGTGTGAAGGCGACTGACAGCAATTTGCGCACGGTCGTGTGGTAGGGCGGGTCGTTGAAAATCAGGCTGGTGGTGTGGTGGGTATAAAGCGGGCCTTCGCCGAACTTCTCCTTGAAGGCGACCTTCTTGTCGGAGCTCATGGCCGGATTGCGGTAGGCCGACAGCACATCCTCGTAGCGCGTGAGGTACAGCGAGCCGTCGGGATTGCGATGCACCGGATCGTGCTCCCTGAGCTTACGCAGGGTCGGAAACGGATCGTCGATGAAATCCTGATCGATGGCGTTCAAGTCGAACGAGCGGGCGAATTCGGCGTCACTCATGATCTTTCTCGCATCCCCCAAATCGTATTGCTTCAGCGCCGAGCGTCCTGTGCGGCGGCACCATCGGAATACTCGCATATGACATTAAGCACAGCTTGGCGTTTTTCAACATCGATTGCATGGCAGGCGCGCTCCAGAGCGGCGGGCAAATCCGCCGCACTTTCGACCCGTTCGGCGTAACCGCCCGAGGCCTCGACCACGTGTTCGAAGCGGGGCGAGGGTTTGAGGTGCGTCAGCGGCGCATCGTTCGAGCGCGAGGCGGCGCCGTCGGGGTACATGCTCAGGGTGGCGCGGCGTACGGCGCCCCACATCTCGTTGTTCAGGATGATGGTGAGGATGGGAAGGCCCAGGGCTTCGCAAATGTAGTGCGCCGGCGTCGGATTGCCGAACATGTAGCCGCCGTCGCCGACCAGGGCGATGACCCGCCGTTCCGGCCGGCCGAGTTTTTGGCCGATACCGGCGCCCAATCCCCAGCCCAGACCGCCGGCCGGGCTCATGCCGAAGTGGGTTCCCGGGCGGTCGAAGTCCATCAGATGCAGCGGGAAGACCATCTCGGTTATCACGATATCGTCGCTCCGTTTGATGTCGTTGAGACAGGCGGCGACCCATGGCGTCGTCGACAGCGGCTTGACGGCCGCCGCTTCGATCGCCTTGGTGCGGACATCGGCCGCGGCATTTCTGATTTCCGCTATCCGGTCCCGCCGTGCCTCGATGTTGTTCATGGCGCCTCGTTCGCCAAGCCTGCGGTCAAGCTCGGCCAGGACCATGTCGGGCCGCCCGGTGATGCCGAGGTGGCAGGGGAAGGTCCGCATGACGTAGCCGCTGTATATGGGGTCGGGGCCGATCTGCACGACTTTGGCGTTGGGATTGGGCGTGTGCAGCTTGGGCAGCCAGGGCACGTCGCAGTCCACAACCATGATGAGGTCCGCCGATTTGATGTGCGCGGCCGGCTCGAACCCCAAATGCATGGGATGATCGGTGGGCAGGGCGACATAGCGCGGACGGTAGGGGATGACCGGAATGGCATGGGTCTCCGCCAATCTCGACAACACGCCCACATCTTCGTCACGGCGGCCCAGGCCCGAGGTGATGATCAGGGGATTTTCCGCCGCGGCGACCGAGTCGGCGAGCTCGGCGATTGCCGTGGCATCGGGCGCCGGCGGTGAGGCCGGCGTTGCGCCCCGGACCTCCGGCGTGGCCCCGTCGGGTGCCTGCGCCAGAACTTCGCGCGGCAGGGAAACGTACGTCGGGCCGCGCGGTTCGCTCATGGCAAGGGCGACGGCGCGGTCGACGACTTGGGCGGCCTGTCCGGGGGTGCGCAACTCGTAGTCCCACTTGACCGCCTCGCGCACCATGCCGGCCTGGTCGAACATCTCCTGGCCCCAATGGATGAAAACCGTGCGGGCGCCGAAGCTCTCGTCCTCGGTCAGCGGTGAGCGGCCGGCGAACAACAAGACCGGCACGTTGTCGCGCGAAGCGTTCAGCAGGCCGCAGAGGGCGTTCGCCGTGCCGACGTTGACATGCAGCATCACCGCCTGGGGCCGGCCCGTGGACTGGTAATAGCCGTGTGCCATGGCCACGGCGAGGTTCTCATGCGGCACGGCGATCGGTGTTGGCACCTTCAGGCCGGTTTCGGCCGCCTTGCAGTAGGCTTCGATGATGGACGGGAAGTCGGTTCCGGCGTTGCCGAACAGGTAATCGACGCCGTGCTCGCCGAGGCGGGCGAGAAATGCCTCGGCGGCGGTTTCAACAGCTGGAGCGCCCTGCGCCATGCCTTATGTTCCCGAAATCATGAGACCCACCAATAGAATAGGGTGAAATTCCGCCCCCGCACCAGCGTGGTGTCGGAAACTTGCCCCTTGTTGAGACATTGACTACCGTGACTTTCCCTTTTCCCTGACCTGCCGGATGGACGAAGCGATGCCCCAGGACTTGCCCAGCTATCTCGACATGATCCGCACGCGGAACAGCGAAGACCTGATCCAGGTCGAGCGCGAATTCAATCCGTCGTTCGAGATCACCGCCACCGTCGCCAAGCTGGAGCAAGTTGCGCGTAAGCGTCCCGTTTTGACTTTCGAAAACGTCACGGGATCCGATTTTCCGGTCCTGACCAACCTGCACGCCAGCCGTTCGCGTCTCGCCATGGCGATGAACGCCGAACCCGGAGAGATGCTGCAGAAATATCTCGACGCGATGGAAAATCCCATCGCGCCGACAGTGATCGACAATGCGCCCTGCCAGCAGGTCGTCATGACCGGCGACGACGTCGATCTCAGCCGGCTGCCGCAGGTCGAGCACCACAACGGCGACGCCGGCGCCTACATCACCGCCGGCATCACCTTCGCCAAGGATCCCGACAGCGACATGTGGAACTGCGCTTACAACCGCATGATGATCACCGGCAAAAACACGACGTCCATCCACCTCACCCTGGGCAAGCATCTTTGGGAATACCATCAGATCGCCGCCGCGCGCGGCGAATCGTTGCCCGTCGTGGTGGCGGTCGGGGTGCATCCGGCCATCGCGCTGGGCTGCCTGGCCATCGGCTCCATTGACGAGGACGAACGCGGCATCATGGGTGCGCTGTTGGGCGAACCCCTCGAACTGGTCAAGTGCAAGACCTCCGACCTGCTGGCGCCGGCCCATGCCGAGATGATCCTGGAGACCGAGATCATGCCGCACGATACGGTGTTGGAAGGGCCGTTCGGCGAATTCACCGGTTACAGCCTGGGCGCGCGCAACCGCGAGGTCGTCAAGGTCAACGCTGTGACGCACCGCGAAGGCGCTTACTATCAGGACATCTCGGTCGGCCACCTCGACCACATGCTGTTGTCCACCGTACCGATGGAAGCCAATCTCTACCGCGCCGTCCGGGCCATGATCCCGTCGGTCAAACAAGTGCGCGTGCCGAGCCCCTTTACCTGTTATGTCTCCATCGAGCAGCGCCTGCCCGGCCAGGCCAAGAATGCCATGCTCGCCGTGTTGGGCGCCGACCTCTACATGAAGCGCGTCGTCGTCGTCGATCACGACGTCGACGTGTTCGACGACCGCAAGGTGAACTGGGCCATTGCGACGCGCTGCCAGCCCGACCGCGACATCACCATCATCAGCAACGCCCGCGGCTCGGACCTTGATCCCTCGACGGCGGGCAACGACGGCTTCACCTCGAAATGGGGCGTCGACGCCACCGCCAAACCGACGCTGGCCGAATTCACGCCGCGGCACAGCTTTCCCGACGGCGTCTGGGATGGGGTCGACATGGACGAGATTCTCAACTCGTAGGCCGGATGGCGGACATGCCGGCCCATCTCGCCGCCGCGCTCGAGGCCGAGGCCCGGCGCGCGCCCGACAAAACCGCCGTCTACCTTGATGACGGGACGTTAAGTTGGGCCGAACTCGATGGCCGGGCCGGTGCTGTCGCCCTGGACTTGGTGTCCCGTGACGTGTTGCCAGGCGACCGCGTCGCGCTGGAGATTGAGGATCCCATCGACCTGACGGCGGCGATATTCGGCGCGCTGAAGGCCGGCGCCGCCGTAACGCCGCTCAATCCGAGGCTGAGCGACGAAGAGAAATCGGCCGTTGTCGAGGCCTTGGCGCCGAAAGTATTTTTGCGCGAAGCGGCGGCGGGTGAGGGAGCGTCGGAGGCCGTTCCGGTCGCTGAAGACGGGACGGCCTTTATTCTTTTTACCTCGGGCAGTACCGGCCAGCCCAAGGGCGTTGAGCTTTCTCATCGAGCGACGATCAAGGCGCTGGAGCATTGGCGGGGACCGATCCTCGATCTTTCGCCCGACGACGTCGTGCTATCGACCCTACCGCCGGCCCATTCGTTGGGCATCTTCGGCACCATTTTAGCGCCTCTACTAGCCGGCTCGGCCGTGGTGTTTCTCGAGCGGTTTTCGCCCGAGGACGCCCTGGCGGCCGTCGCCCGGCACGGCGTGACGGTTTACCCCGGCGTGGCCACCATGTTCCAGCGCATCATTGAGAGTCCAGCGTTGGCCGAGACCGATCTAACCAGTCTTCGCTTTGCCGCCTCGGGCGCCGCCCCGTGTCCCTGGGAACTTGCCGAGCGATGGCGCCAGGCGACGGGCACGCGGATTATCCGGGGCTACGGCATGACGGAACTGTTCCGGCCGATTTCCTACAGCCCCTTGGACGGGCGTGACGAACCCGACGCCATCGGCCGCGCGGTGGCGGATGTCGAGCTTCGCATCGTCGGCGGAGCGGGCGAAGACCTGCCGCCCGGCGAGACGGGCGAGCTTTGGATCAACTCGCCTGCGCACCTCAGCCGCTATCTGGACGATCCCGGGCAAACCGCTGATGTCCTGGAGGGCGACTGGTTCAAAACCGGCGATCTTGCGACCATCGACGGCGACGGCTTCGTCCGCATCGAGGGCCGCATCAAGGACATCATCCTGCGCGGCGGCTACACCATCGTCCCGGCCAGCGTGGAGAAGGTTCTACTTACCCACCCCGACGTCTCCGAAGCCGCCGTCATCGGCGTACCGCACCCGGATCTCGGCGAGGAAATCGCGGCTTATGTTTCGCTACGCGACAGCGCCGGGGCATCGCCGCAGGACATAATCGAGTTTTGCCAGGAACACCTGGCAGACTTCAAATGCCCGAGGGAAGTGATCATTTTGGATGGCTTGCCTAAAGGCCCGACGGGGAAAGTGTTGAAGGCGAAATTGCGGGAAATCCAACCGTACTAACCACCGTCATTCCCGCGAAAGCGGGAATCCATCTATCTGTTTTCCACGAATTGGAAAATGACAACATGGACTCCCGCTTTCGCGGGAGTGACGAGTGTGCAAACTAGCTCACCTTGATCTTCAGGAGCCGCTCCGCGTTGCCCTGATAGATCTTCCGGCGGTCCTCGTCCGACATCTCCAACTCGTCCAGGATTTTGATCGTCTCGCGGATGTACATTGGTCCCTTTTCGGGATCGAAGGGCGCGTCCGAGGCGAATACCACGTTGTCGGCGCCGAAGAAATCCAGGCCGCAGACCGTCGCCGATTTCGAGCCGAATACGGCGGTGTCGGCGTAGAAGAGTTTGAAGTAATCGAGCGGGCGCTTTTCCAGTTTGTCGAGGACGAGGGTGTAGTCCTCGTCCGTCGTGCGGCTGCCCAACTGATCCCAACCGGGACCGACGCGGCCTTCGAAATAAGGCACCATACCGCCCATGTGGTGGGTGATGATCCGCAGATTCGGGTGTTTGTCGAACAGGCCGGAAAACACCATGCGGGCCATGAAGGCGCTGGTCTCATAGGGCCAGCCAAAGGTCCACCAGATTTCGTATTTTGATTTTTCCTCCGTCAGGTAGTCGGGAAAATGGGCGGGCCGGACGGGGTGGACCCAGATCGGCAGGTCGTACTCCGCCATGGCGTCGAAGATGGGCTCGAACTCCGGCAGATCCAGCGGCTTGCCCTTGACGTTGGTGTAGAACTCAATGCCCTTGGCGCCGAGGTCCTTGATGGCGCGGTGGATTTCATCCATCACGGCATCGACGTTGTTCATGGCCAGGGTGGCGGTGAAGCCGGGAAAGCGGTCCGGGTATTTCTGGCACAACTCCGCCATGCCGTCGTTGGCCCGGGTGGCCAATTCGGGTGCGATTTCGGGGCCGGCCAGCACTTCCGGCGGCGGCGCGGGAACCGAAAGAATTTGCACGTAATCCTCGAAGCGGTCCATGACGCGGAAGCGTTCGTCGAGGTCGGCCAGCATGGGCACGCCCCGCACCCGCTTGCCGAGATCCTTATGATCGCCCGCGACCTCGATCATCTTCTCGTAGTACTGCGGCGGAAAGATGTGGTTGTAGATGTCGACTTTTTTCATTGTTCTCTCGGCAAGACGAAATGGGACGACAACGCTACACTCGGTTCGTCTTATGAGGCAATGTCAGGTTTTCGTGATCGTCAGAGGGAACGGCCGTAATGGATTCCAGTTTCAATATCGACAATCGCATCGTCATCGTCACTGGCGCGGGGCAGGGCATCGGGCGGACGCTGGCCAAACGGCTGTCGGCCGCCGGCGCCATTCCCATCGTCGCCGACCTCAACGGCGCGGCGGCCGCAACGGTTGCCGGCGAAATCGTCGAGGCCGGCGGCCGGGCGTTCGCGCAGGAGGTCGACGTGACCGACGAGGCCGCCGTCGAGGAAATGGTTTCCCGCACCCTGGCCGAGCATGGCCGCATCGATGGCCTGGTCAACAACGCCGGTCTCTACACCACGTTGGGCCGCCGTCCTTTTTACGAAATTCCGCTGGAGGAGTTCGAGACGGTCATGCGGGTCAACGTCACGGGTTCGTTCCTCTGCGCCAAGGCCGTCACGGCCACGATGATGGAGACCGGCTGGGGGCGCATCGTCAACATCTCCTCCTCCACGGTTCCCATGGGCGTTCCCAACCTCAGTCACTACGTTACCTCGAAGGCCGCCGTCATCGGCATGACCCGCACCATGGCCCGTGAACTTGGATCCAAAGGCATTACGGTCAATGCCGTTCTGCCGGGTCTCACGGAGACCGAAGCCGAGAACAAGGCGGTCAACGAGGAATGGCGCCAAGCCATGGCGCAGCGCCAATCCATTCCACGCAAACAGGTGCCGGAAGACCTCGTCGGGATAACGCTTTTCCTGCTTTCCCCCGCCAGCGAATTCATGACCGGGCAGTCGTTGTTGGTGGATGGCGGCCTCGCTCACATCTGATTGAGGCAGCCCGCCCCATCTTGACTCAATCTCATGAATCCGTGATCCTTGAAATTGGATCCATTCAATAAAACAGAATAACGACATTGGAACCGTTTTGAGAGGGAGGAAATCATGCTTAAGGGTGTACTCACCACAGTTTCCGGATTTATCGCCGCTACTTTTCTGACCATCGGCGTCGTTCAGGCTCAGAACGTCGGGATTGCCGCTTCAAATCCCGGTTCGCTCTATCACACGACGGCCACCGCGGTCGCCAAGATGGCCAACGACAAGGCCGGCCTGAAAGCCACCGTTCACCCCTTCGCCAGCGCCACTGTATACCTGCCGGCGGTGAACGCCGGGGAGTATTCCTTCGGCATCACCAACGAGGACGAACTGCATCTCGCCGCGACGGGCACCGGTCATTTTTCCGGCCGCCAGCAGGCCGATATCCGTGCCGTTTCCATCCTCTATCCGCTGCGCGTCGCCTGGTTCGTACGCAAAGACAGCGGCATCATGACGATCGCCGACCTCAAAGGCAAAAAGGTCACCACGGGCTTTACTAGCCAGAAAACCATTCCGCCCATGCTGGTGGCGCAACTGGAGACCGGCGGCCTGACGCTCGACGACGTCAAGGGCGTACGCGTGCCCAACGTGGTGGCTGGCGCCAACGCCTTTACGTCCGGTAAGGCGGATGCCTTTTTCTTCGCCATCGGTTCGCCCAAGGTGCGCGAAGCCAACGCCTCGGTGGGCGGCATTCGGGCGCTCGACATTCCCAACACGCCCGAGAACCTGGCGATCCTGAAAAAAAACTTCAGGCCGTCCTATCTCAGGCCCGTGAAACCGGCCAAGCCCAATGTCGGCGTTCTGAACCCGATGCACGTGATGGCCTACGACGCCGCCATCGTGGCCAGCACAAAGACGCCTGACGACATCGCCTACCGCATGGCCAAGTCCATGCACGATCACAAGAAGGCCATGGCCGCGGTGTTCCCAGTCTTGAACCTCTTTAGCCCCAAGCGCATGAACAAGAAGCTGGACGGCGTGACGTGGCATGCAGGCGCGGTCAAGTACTACAAGGAAATCGGCTCCTGGCCGCCCAAGTAGCCGCCGCGTGACAACACCATCCGAGTCCGGCGGGCAGACAAGTCCGCCGGACCTTTTTTTGGAAATGATACGGGGCGCGTAGCTTGGACCAGGAAGTCAGCGAAGGCCCGCACGCCGGTTTTGCCGACATTGCGGGCAAATCGATCGCCTCCCTGATGACGCTGGCCGCCATCGCCTGGGCGCTGGACCTGCCGCTCTATCTGGATCTCGACCTCTATCCGGCGCAGTTTTTCGCGGCCATGCTGGGTTTGGCCCTCCCGCTCACGTTCATCACCATGCCTCTGAAGCGAAAGGAGCCGCGAGGACACGTTCCTTGGTACGATTGGCTCTCGGCCCTCATGGGGTTTGCCGCGGTCGGCTATCTCACCTGGGAATACCAGCGTCTCGCCGACCTCATTCTTCTCAGGCCGCTTGACGCCATCGTCGCCGGCGGCATCGCCATGGCGCTGGGGCTGGAGGGGTTGCGGCGGGCCACCGGCAATACCCTGCCGATCATCGCCCTCGTCTTCATCTCCTATGCCCTGCTTGGCGATCAGTTTGACGGACGGCTGGCCGCGCGGCCGACGGACTGGCAAAAGCTGACGGCGTACCTGGCACTTGACGTCAACGGTATCCTCGGCTTGCCCCTGGCGGTGGCGACGACCATCGTCATCGCCTTTTTGCTGTTCGGCCAGTTGCTCAACACCAGCGGCGGCGCCAATTTCTTCACGGACATCGCCATGCTGACGATGGGTAAATTTCGCGGTGGGCCGGCCAAGATCGCGGTTATGGCGTCGGGATTGTTCGGCTCCATTTCCGGCAGCGCGGTGGCCAATGTCGCGGCCACCGGTGTCGTCACCATCCCGATGATCAAAAAGGCGGGATATCCCGCCGACCGGGCGGCGGCCATCGAAGCCGTGGCCTCGACGGGCGGTCAGCTCATGCCGCCGGTGATGGGGGCGTCGGCGTTTCTGATGGCGGAGTTTTTGCAAATCTCCTATGCCGAGATCGTTCTGGCGGCGCTGCTGCCGGGGCTTCTCTACTACGTCGCCCTGTTCATCCAGGCAGACCTCGAGGCGGCCAAGCTCGGGGCCAGTGGATTGGAAAAAGGCGAAATTCCGTCATCGAAAGGCGTGCTGTCGGGCCTTTATTTCCTCATCCCCTTTGCGGTTCTGATCGTCGCGCTGTTCAAGTACAACCAGCCCCCGCAACTGGCGGCGCTGATGGCGGCGGCCGTGCTCATCGTTCTGGCAATGGGACTCGGTTACAAGGGCGAGCGGCCGGGCTTGGCGCAATTGATGGCGGGCGTCTACAAGGCGGGCTTCGTGACGCTGGACATCATCATGGTGTGCGTCGCCGCCGGCATCGTCATCGGCGTCCTGGGAATTAGCGGACTGGGCTTCAATCTCACCTTGGCGCTGGTGCAAATCGGCGAAGGCAGCCTGTTTCTTTTGCTCAGCCTGTCGGCCGTCGTCTGCATCATCCTGGGCATGGGCTTGCCGACGGTCGGGGTCTACATCCTGTTGGCGGCGCTGGTCGCGCCGGCCTTGATCGAGGTCGGCGTCGAACCCATCGCGGCCCATCTCTACGTCATGTATTTCGGCATGATGTCGATGATCACGCCGCCCGTCGCCATCGCCGCCTTCGCCGCCGCCGGGGTGGCGGGATCCGAGCCCATGAAGACCGGCTGGTCCGCCGTGCGGTTTGGCTGGATGGCCTATGTCGTGCCGTTTTTGTTCGTGATGTCGCCCACGCTGTTGCTCATCGGTGACGGCGGCGAGATCACGATGGCCATCATCACCGCCATCCTCGGGGTTTGGCTGGTATCCATCGCCGTTGCGGGCTTTCTGGTGGAGCCGGTCAGCCCGCTGATGCGGTTGGCCTTCGCCGCGTCAGGTCTGCTTGCACTCATGCCGGCGGGCGCCTTTGAAGGCGCGGCCCTGACCGACTTGGCCGGTGCAGCGGTCGGCCTTGCATTGTTGGCCTTTGTCTATTTCAAGGCCAAGCGCGCCGCGCGGTCGGCCGACCGGGCCTGACTGCAACGAGTTGTCTATCAAGGGAGTTTCACATGCCGGTAATTGACGTACACACCCACATGCTGAGCGATCATTGGCTCCAGCGCATTCAGGAGTTCGGCGGGCCGGAATATTCCGTCAAGGCGCTGAAGGGCCAGGACGTCATCCATATGCACGACGCGCCGTTCATGACCCTGATGCCGGGCATGTTCGATTTCGACATGCGCATCAAGAAAATGGACGAGGCCGGCGTCGACATGGCGATCGTGTCGCTGACCTGTCCCAGCGCCTATTGGGGCGGCGCCGAGGCCAGCAACCAGACGTCCGTGATGATGAACGATCATTTTGCCGAACAGCAATCGATCTGGCCCGACCGGTTGCGCTGGTTCGCCACCTTGCCCTGGCAGTACCCGGAACTGGCCGTGGCGGAACTGGACCGCGCGCACGCCGCCGGCGCGGTCGGCGTGTTCGTTTCGGCCAATGTCGTCGGTATGTCGCTGACGGACCCGACCCTGGCGCCGATCTGGGCCGCCATCGACGCCAAGGAACTGCCGGTGCTGGTTCATCCGGGTGCGCCGCCGGGGGTGGGCGAAATGGATGTTCAGCGCTTCAACCTGACGGCTTCGGTGGGCTTCATGTTCGACACCACGCTGGCGATTTCACGCATGATCTACGACGGCTTTTTCGACCGCTACAAGAAGCTCAAGATCATCGCCTCGCACGGCGGCGGATATCTGCCCTACATCGTCGGACGACTGGACTTTTGCCATCAGAACATGCCGCCCGCCCGTGAGGTCATCGAACGCCCGCCCAGCAGCTATTTCCCGCAGCTCTATTTTGACAGCGTCGTTTTCACCCAGGGCGCGCTGAACCTCTGCCTCGACGTCGCGGGCGCGGACAACGTCGTGTACGGCTCGGACTATCCGCACAACATCGGCGATATGGCCGGCTGTCTAAGCCGTGTCGACGCCCTGCCGGCGGATCAGCGCGACAAAGTGCGTGGCGACAATGTGCTGCGGATATTCGATATCTAGGGGAGCTTGTCGCCCGGCCGCCAGTCCGGCGGGGCCATTTCGAAACCCTTGAACTGGAAGGCGGGACTGACGGTGCAGCCGACCAGGGTCCAGTCGCCCAGACTCTCGGCGCTCTGCCAGGCTTGGGCCGGCACGATCGCTTGCGGCCGCTGTCCCGTCGCCAGGCCGGAGCCGAGCACCGTGATTTCGGTCGCCTGGCCAATTTCGCTGATCGACAGCGCGAGGGCGTCGCCGGCGTAGTAGTGCCAGATCTCGGCCGCGTCGACGCGATGCCAGTGCGAGCGTTCTCCCGCCGCCAGCAGGTAATAGATGGCCGTGCTGGAACCACGCTCCCCATCCGCCGGCTGGTGCCGCCAGGTTTCGGCATAGTGGCCGCCCTCCGGGTGCGGCTGCAGCTTGAGTCGGTCAATCACGTCTGCTGCGGAAAGCGCCACGGCCTAGAAATTGTCCTTGCGCGTGCGGACTTCGGAAAACACCGCCAGCGGGTCGGCCCCCATCATGCCCAGGGCTTCCTGAAGAACCGGGTCGTCCGCCCGCAGGAACGGGTTGGTGGCCAGTTCGTCAGCCATGCTGGAGGGCACGGTCGGTTTGCTGGACTTGCGGGCCTCGAAAATAATGTCGCCGCGGCTGTTCAGAGCGGCGTTGTTCGGCTCGATATCGAGTGCGAAACGAAGATTTGCCTCGGTGTATTCGTGGGCGCAGTAGATCTGGGTTTCCCCCGGCAGCACCCGCAATTTGTCCAATGACCTCCACATTTGCTCATACGTGCCTTCGAACACGCGGCCGCAACCCAGGGCGAACAGCGCGTCGCCGCAGAACAAAGCGTCGGAGTCCTTGAACCAGAAGGCGATGTGGCCCGAGGTATGCCCGGGGACGTCGAAAACCGTCGCCTCAGCATCGCCCAGGCTGAAGGTATCGCCGTCACCCACCGCCAGGTCGAGGCCGGGGATGTTGTCGGCCTCGGCGCGCGGGCCGACGATCTGGCAGTTATAACGCTGTTTGAATTCCAGATTGGCGCCGGTGTGGTCGCCGTGGTGGTGGGTGTTCAAGACCCAACTCGGTTTCCAGCCCAATCGGTCAAGCGCTTCGATCACGGGGCCGGCGACGGCAGGATCAACGATGCCGCACGTACTGCTGGCGTGATCGTTGAGCAAATAAACGTAATTGTCGTTCAGGACGGGCACCTGATGTATTTCGACGCGGGTCATCCGACTACCTCCACAAAGCGGTTCACAATCAACAAACCGCCATTTTATACAGGCCTTAAGGTGAGTCACCAACACCTGTCATGGCGGCTTCGCGTCATGCTATGGTCAGCCCCATGCGCCCCGATGTCATTGATCTTTCGCAATTCTACGCGGGCCGCCTGGGCCAGTTGGCGCGGCGGACAATCCGCCGCCGTATCCGTGAAATATGGCCGGAACTGACGGGTTTGCGGGTGCTGGGGTTGGGGTATGCCACACCCTACCTCATGCCGTTCCGCGAAGAGGCCGAGCGCACCCTGGCGGCCATGCCCGCGCCCCAGGGCGTCGTGCACTGGCCGCGCGGCGACCAAAACGTCGTGGCCCTGGCGGACGAAACCGAACTGCCGTTTCCGGACAGTTCGATCGACCGGGTGCTTTTGGTGCATGGCCTTGAAAACGCCGAGCAGGTGGGGCCGATGCTGGAAGAGATCTGGCGCGTGTTGACTCCGCCCGGGCGGCTGTTGGTCGTGGTGCCGAACCGCCGCGGGATTTGGGCCCGTCTCGAGCGCACGCCGTTCGGGCACGGCCGCCCCTATTCGCCGCCCCAACTAACGCATCTGCTGCGTGAAACGAGTTTTTCGCCCGACATTGCCGAGACGGCCCTATTCGTGCCGCCCAGCACCATCGGCATGGTGCTGCGTTTTGCGCCTTTGTTCGAGAAAATCGGGCGGCGCTGGGGGTTCGGCCTGGCCGGTGCGCTGTTGGTCGAGGCGGGAAAGCAGATTTACGCCGTGACGCCGGAACGCCTGCCGGCCAAGCGCAAGGCAAAGGCCCGAGCGGCGCGCGCGGTTCCCGGTGGCGTATCGACGCGATTAGATCGCTAATCTGCACTGTGGAGACACTCATGGGCGCTCCATCTTTGCAATGTTTGGCTTTATTTTCCGGCCAACCGGGACTACTACTAGCGGCCTTCAAGAACCCTCAGGAAAATTGATCCGAAGATCGGACCATGAGCCGCAAGACCGACAACCTCGATAAGCTGCGTCAGCAAATAGACGCCATCGACGACAAGGTGCTCGACCTGTTGATGGGCCGAACCGACGTGGTCGAGCGGATCAGGGCGGTCAAGGCCAAGGATGACGGCGGCGAAATCCGCGCTTCAAATGGTATGCGGCCGGATCGGGAAGCGCGGCTCATGCGGCGCATCCTGAGCCGTCACGACGGCCGCCTGCCCGAGGTTGTCGTCGCCCGGGTCTGGCGCGAACTCATCTCAGCCTTCACGGCGCTGCAAAGCCCTCTGAGTGTCGCCGTTTGCGCCCCGGAAAAATCGGTCGGGTACTGGGATTTGGCCCGGATGCACTTCGGCTCGGCGACCCAGATGACCCTGCACCGCAGCCACGGCGTGGTATTGCGCGCGGTCATGGACGGCGAGGGGACGGTCGGTATCCTTCCCCTGCCCCACGACGGCGAGGACGAGCCGTGGTGGACGCACCTGGCGGCCGAAATGGATAATGCGCCCAGAGTAATCGCCCGGCTGCCTTTCGTTCAGGACCGCGAGGCCTGGTTCGAAGGTCTCGGCGCCATGGCGATCGCCCCCATCGACCATGCTTCGACGGACGACGACATCAGT
Organism: uncultured Rhodospirillaceae bacterium; assembly: GCA_964528595.1. Taxonomy (GTDB): domain Bacteria; phylum Pseudomonadota; class Alphaproteobacteria; order UBA2966; family UBA2966; genus CAYFKJ01. The sequence goes on along the minus strand of CAZGTM010000004.1, from coordinate 47,806 downwards.
CTGATCGTCGTCGCGGCGGACCCACAAATCAGCCGCGCCCGGCTGCACGAACGACTGGCGGACGTGAAACTCAACGGCAGGATTATCGCCGTCGTCGACAAGGGCGGCGATCAGCCCGAATGGCTGCATCTGGTGGAAATCGACGGCTACGTGAAGCCAAAGGATCCGCGGGTCACGGCCTTCATCAAGAAAGCCGACGGTGCCGTGGACCGGGTTATCCGCATTGGCGGTTACGCCGTGCCCTATACGGTCGATCACGACAATTAGACCACCGAGACGCTAAACTTTCCGACTTTGAAAAATTGAAACGATAAAATCTGATTGGATATTGATGTGAGCGGACCCATTCCTCGCCCCGGCATTCTGCAAGCCCCGGCCTACCGCGCCGGCGCATCGAAGGCCGAAGGGGTCGAAAAAATCTACAAACTGTCCTCCAACGAATGCGCCCTGGGCGCCAGCGAAAAGGCGGTGGCGGCCTATCAGGCGATCTCGACCGATCTGCACCGCTATCCCGACGGCGGTGCGGTTGAACTGCGTCAGGCGTTGGCGGAAAAACACGGCATCGAGGCCGACCGCATCGTTTGCGGCGACGGCTCGGACGAAGTGCTTTACATGCTGACGCGCGGCTACGCCGGATTGGACGAGGAAGTCCTGTTCAGCGACCATGGCTTCGTCGTCTACCGCCTGGCTTCGCTCGGAGCCGGGGCGACGCCGGTCACGGCGCCCGAGGTGAACTGCCGGGTGGACGTGGACGCGCTGTTGGCGGCGGTGACCGATAAAACGCGCATCGTCTTTCTGACCAATCCCAATGCCACCGGCACCTACATCCCCGACAGCGAAGTCCGCCGCCTGCACGAAGGATTGCGCGACGACATTCTCATGGTGATCGACGCGGCCTATGCCGAATATGTCGGCGCGCCGGATTACGATGCCGGGCTGGAGATCGCGCGCAATGCGGAAAACGTCGTGGTGACGCGTACCTTTTCCAAGGCCTACGGCCTGGCGGCGGTACGCCTCGGCTGGTGTTATGCGCCGGCCTCGGTTGCCGACGTGTTGAACCGGCTGAGAAGCCCCTTCAACGTCACCGTTCCGGCCCAGGCCGCCGGTGTCGCGGCTTTGGATGACACGGAATTTCTCGACCGGGTGATCGATCACAACAACGAGTGGCTGGCCTGGACGGTAACCCAGTTCAGGGAGCTGGGCTGCAACAACATCGTACCCAGCGTGACCAATTTCGTGTTGCTCGGCTTTGCTGACGAAGCCCAGGCGGATGCCGCACTGGCATACATGGAGAGCCGGGGCGTGCTGGTGCGCGATCTCAAGGCCTACAGCCTGGGCCATTATTTGCGCATCACCATCGGGCTGGAGGATGAATGCCGTGCCGTTGTCGAAGCGGTGCGTGAGTTCCTGGCAAGAGAGGCCACGGAGTAAGACGATGGCAGCGTCCGATCCCCCGGAAACTGGCAACGCGCCGCTCTATGAGCGCATCGCCCTAATCGGCGTCGGGCTGGAAAACGGTTCCATTGCCCGGGCGGTGTTGCGTCACGGTTTGGCGAACCAGGTGATCGGCTATTCGCGCACCCAGGCTTCCGTCGATAAGGCTTTGGAATTGGGCTTCATTCACGAGGGCGGCACCGATGCCGCCGCGGCCGCTAAGGATGCCGATTTGGTCATTCTCGGCACGCCGGTCGGTGCTTTTGGCGAAATGGCGGCACAAATCTGTCCGGTATTGAAGCCGGGATCGACCATAACCGACGTCGGCTCCGTCAAGGCGGCCGTCGTGCGGGATGTCGGCCCGCTGGTGCCGGAAGGCGTTCATTTTATTCCTGGCCACCCCGTGGCGGGCACCGAGCACTCCGGCCCCGAATCCGGTTTTGCGGAACTGTTCGACGGGCACTGGTGCATCCTGACGCCGCCGCCCGGCACCGATCAGAATGCAGTGGACCGATTGGCGCAGTTTTGGCAGTGTCTCGGCAGCACGGTCGATTTCATGGACGCCAAGCACCACGACTTGGTTCTGGCCGTAACCTCGCACCTGCCGCATCTGATCGCCTACAACATAGTCGGCACCGCCGCCGACATGGAGGAAGTCACGCGCTCCGAGGTCGTCAAATACGCCGGCGGCGGTTTTCACGACTTTACCCGCATCGCGGCCTCCGACCCGACCATGTGGCGGGATGTCTTCCTCAATAACCGCGAAGCGGTGCTGGAGATGCTCGGCCGCTTCAGCGAGGATCTGACGGCCTTGCAGCGGGCCATCCGCTGGGGCGACGGCGATATCCTGTTCGACCTTTTTACCCGCACCCGCCGAATCCGCCGCGAAGTCATCGACGCCGGCCAAGCCGAGGTCCCTCATCCGCCGGAAGAGTAGTGGTCCGGTCCGTCAATCCTTCCTGATTAGGACGACGTCGTCTCCCGCCAAAATTAGTGTTGCCGGCGCGCCATTTCGTGACCAGCGGTCCGCCAGCCACCGGAAGGTCGCGTCGGAGAAATAGCAGATGTGGGTGGGATCGGTGATGTAGTGCCAGGTCTTGAAGGCCTGGGCGTCGCGCACCCGCTTAGTCATGACCCCAAGCACGCCGCCCGGAACGAGGGCGGCCCAAAGCCGGTCCAATTCCCGACCGGGCTCGGCCAGATGTTCGACGACCTCGCTCAGCGTGATGAAATCGTACCGGGCGGTTAATACCGTCTCGTCCGGCGCGTAGTGGATATCGTATAGCGCCACCGAGTGGCCCGCTTCCTCGAACATTTTCGCCAACGCCGGACCGGGACCGCAACCGAAATCGAGGCCCCGGGAATTCGGCGCCAGGCAGTCTTTAAGCGGTGTGAAAAGGCGGCCGAGAAAACGCCTGTAACCCGGATCATCCGGACGGTTTTCATGAAGATCGTAGTAGGCCTTTTCTTCCGCCGCCGACAAGTGAAAGGCCGGCGGCACGAACACGAGCTGACACGCCGGACAGCTTGAATACGATCGGAATTTGTCACGATGATAGGACGCCACGGACAGGCCGCCGCAGAGCGGGCAGGTGTGTTTGTCGACCCCGGTCATGCCGGATTACTAGCCTATCCCATTGAGGGGTAAAAGGGGGGTAGTCGTCCAGGCCCGCCGGCATACACTAATCCGGGGCGAAAAAACATTCGGAGAGGGAGCAATGACGCCGCGCCGCGAATGGCATTTCACTTTGACGGGCTGGCTTCTCTTTACGGTTTCGGCCGTCTTTTTTACCTGGGCGGCAGTGCGGGCAGGCGACTGGGTCAGCATCTGCGCCAGTCTGTTGTTCCTCGTCGCCTGCCTGGTGTTTCTGGTGCCGGTCTGGCGTTTGCGGCCACCCCGTGACTGACGCCGGGCCGGGCCTGCCTCAACGCCAAAACGGTTTGGCGATTTCGTGTGCCGCGGCGGCGCGTGAAATGCCGATGTCGTCGAGCAGGTGCTGATCGAGATTGGCCAGGGCCTGGCGCTGACGCCGTCGTTCGGCCCAGGCCCGTATCGTCGCCAGCCATCCCAAGGTGGAATTTCGTTTGACGCGGTAGCGGTCTGCGGATATTTGTTTCATTAACATTTTTCAGGCTCCATGTGCGGTTTTTCGTTACGGGATCGCTTGTGAAGCCAATTAAATAGTGTCGTAAGTGCCTTTTGGGCAAAGCATTGTTTCTCGGGCCAGCATGAGAAAATTTAGGGCTATTGAGGAATTCAGATGTCCCGCCGCCTACCGTCGATGAACGCGCTGAAGGCCTTCGAGGCCGCCGCAAGGCACGACAGCTTCACGCGGGCCGGTGACGAGCTCAACGTGACGCAGGGCGCCGTCAGCCATCAGGTGAAGGCTCTCGAGGCGGAATTGGGTCTCAAACTGTTCATCCGCGAACCGCAGAGGCTGGTGATCACGGAAGCGGGCCGCGACTACCTGGATGTCGTGCGCGACGCCTTGGACCGCATCGCCGCCGGAACCGACCGGCTGCTGCAGCGCCAGAATGCGGGCGTCCTAACGGTCAGCACCTCTCCAAACTTTGCCGCCAAGTGGCTGGTGCACCGCCTCGGGCGGTTTGCCGAACAACACCCCAGCATCGACCTTAGGGTGAGCGCCGCCCTGCACCATGTGGATTTCGCCAAGGAAGACGTCGATATGGCGGTCCGGCACGGCGACGGCTCGGACACCGGCCTCGACATCACCCGGCTCTATACCGAGGAACTGTTGCCGGTCTGCAGTCCCGAGCTGCTGCGCGGACCGCACGGCTTGCGCCAGCCCGCCGACCTTGTCCATCATCCTCTGCTGCACCTCGACAATCGACAAGACTGGTCCAAGTGGCTCGACGCCGCCGGCGTGACAGGGGCCGATCTCAGCCGCGGCCCCGTGCTCAATCAGGCCAGCATAATCATCGATGCCGCTGTAGATGGTCAGGGCGTGGCGCTGGCGCGCACCGGATTGGCGGCCTGGGATCTCCTGAACGGCCGCCTGGTGCGCCCCTTTGCCTTGACGCTGCCGGTGTCTTACGCCTACTGGATCGTCTGCCCCAAGGCGACCGCCAAGCTGCCCAAGATCGAAACCTTCCGGAATTGGATATTGGCCGAAGCTGCCGAGGACCGGCGGCGGCTGGCGGAGATCATGACGCCGACGGATTAATCGCCGGGCAGCGTTAGCGGCGTCAGCCGGGCGATTTCCATCGGCCCGACTTTGAGCCGACCCTCCTGCACCGTCACTGGAATGTTCACGGCACCATCGGCATCGCGGCCCAATACGTTGAGCGCGATGGTCAGGGCCGCCGCATTCATGGCGGTGATCATGCCGTTTTCACGGTAGGCGGCGATAACCTCTGCATGGCCGCGCAGTTTGGCGGTACCCGACGCCTGCGGCCGCAGGGCGGCATCGAGCGCCAACGTGCCGGCGACGGTCAGGTCGAGCGTGCCCCATTTGAGCCGCGCCCGGGCGATTTCCACGACGCCGCCGTCGTCCCGCCAACCCGTCACATCCGACCGTGTCCAGCCCGTGGGCAGCGGATTGGAAAGCGAAACGTCGAGGCGCAGGAGCTCAATGCTCTCGCCCAGCACGGGATCGGCGACGATGGGCAGCGCAACCCCGTCCAGTTGGGTGGAAAGCGTGAGCATCTCGCCGCTTTTGCCGGAAAACGTTGCCTGAGCGACGGTCAGCGGTTTCTCGACTTGGGCGCTCGTTAGCTGGAGATTTCGGATGTCGGCCGTGCCGCCCGACCATTTGCCGTCTGCGTAGAACTCGACCACGCCGCGCGCACTCTCGGCCTTGCCGTCAATATCCTGGCGAACGCCCCGCTGATCGACGAACGACAGCTTCTGTTTGCCCTTTAGATTGAGCTCGGCGCGCCAGGGGTTCAGGGGATCGAGGCGAACCTGCAGCCGTTCACCGCGCCAGTGCCAGGGGCTTGGCTGCCCCACGGCCGGCGCCTCGATATCGCCACGGCCCAGTTCCGCGTGAGCCATTTTTCCGACCACCTCGAACGGGAAACCGGAAATCCTCATGGGCGGCGCTTCGGCCAGGTAGCCCTGCGCCCGCCGCTGGCCCAGCCAGACCGCCACGTTCGCTTTGAGACCGTCGGCCAGGTTCGACCAGTACCAGCCGTAGCCCCCCGCTCCGCCCGCCAAAATGGCGACGACGGCGGCGATAACGATGATGATCGATTGGCGTTTGTCCATCGGTCGGTGAGGTCCGTATTTGCGGGCATCCTTGCGGCAACGGCCCGGGCATATTATACCCGCCAGTTCTTACAAATGAGTTACCCACCCGTTTTGTCAACAGCTTGGACAGCCATCGATGGCGCATGAAGACACGGAACCGGCCGCCGGTTCCGCCCCCCTTAAAAGGAACATCTGGATCGCCGCCATGCCGGCGCTTTTCGTGTTCCTCTGGAGCACCGGCTTCATCGGCGCCAAATTCGGCCTGCCCTATGCCGAGCCCCTGACCTTCCTGGCGCTGCGTTTCATGATCGTCTCGGTGCTGCTGGTGCTGTTCGCCCTTGCTACGAACGCACCCTGGCCGCGCGACATCAAGGTGATTACCCACATCGCGATCAGTGGGTTACTGCTGCAGGGCTTTTATCTGGGCGGCGTTTTCACCTCCATATCGTTGGGCGTGCCGGCCGGCGTTTCGGCCCTGATCGTCGGCATCCAGCCGCTGTTCACGGCCATCGCCGCGGGCCCGTTCCTGGGTGAACGCATCAGTCGGCAGCAATGGATCGGCTTTTCGCTGGGGCTTGCTGGCGTCGCCATGGTGGTCTGGAACAAGCTGGGCCTCGGCGCAGGCACGCCGTTCGGCATGAGCCTCTCGGTCGTCGCCCTGTTCGGCATCACCGCCGGGACGCTTTACCAGAAGAAATACTGCCCCGACCTCGATCTACGTTCGGGCTCGGCCATCCAGTTCATCACATCCGCGGTTGCCCTGATGGCTTTGGCGGCGGCCATCGAGACCAAGGTCGTCGTGTGGAGCGGGGAGTTCATATTCGCCATGTTCTGGCTTTGCATCATCATGTCTTTGGGCGCCATCAGCCTGTTGTTCCTGCTGATCCGGCGCGGCGAGGCCGCGCCCGTCGCCAGCCTGTTCTACATGGTGCCGCCGTCGACCGCGCTGATCGCCTACTTCCTGTTCGGCGAGACGCTCGACGCCGTGGCGCTGGGCGGCATGGCGGTGGCGGTGTTCGGCGTCGCCCTGGTCAACGTCAACCTTAAACGGGGGGGATAGGCCGGTGGCTTGGCGCGAAAAGGTCCTGGCCGAAATCGACGCCGTTCGCGGCGATCTCTGGATTTTCGCCTACGGTTCGCTGATGTGGCGGCCCGACTTTCCTCACGGCGAAATACTGGACGCCAGGCTCTACGGCTATCACAGGACGCCGTGTGTCTATTCCTGGCACCACCGGGGTACGGAAGAACGTCCCGGCCTGGTCATGGGCCTTGACGCCGGCGGCAGCTGCCGGGGCCGCGTGCTGCGGGTCTTGCGTAGAGACGCCGAGGAAGTCGTCGATTACCTGCATGACCGCGAAATGATCTCAGGCGTCTACAAACCCAGGCTTCACGACGTTCATCTGGGGGGCGGCCGCACCATCACCGCCGTCTGCTTCGTCACTGAACGCAATCACGTGCAGTACGCCGGCGCTCTTCCCTTCGACGAACAGATCCGCCTAATCCGCCAGGGCATCGGCCCCAGCGGCAAGTGCATCGACTATTTCACCGCCACCATCGAACACCTCGACGAGCTCGGCATCCGCGACAGCGGCCTGCATGCGCTGCTGGATGCGGTGAGGGCTACCCCCTAGATAATCGTCATTCCGGAATTTGCGCAGCAAATGTCCGGAATCCATGCCTGAGTGGTCAAATTGCGTGACGGAGTGCCCAAAAAAGATGTAACGGCATGGATTCCCGCCTTCGCGGGAATGACATGGTGGTTATTTCACCCACACTTGGAATAGCCGCAACTGGTGCAGGTGTCGCAGCCTTCCAGTTTGACGAGGCCGGGTTGACCGCAGCGGGGGCACTGGCGGAAGGGGAGTTTGCCGCCTTCGGGGGCTTCGCCGGCGTTAACCGCGAGGGGGATTTCTTCGCCCTCCGTATCGCCGAAGCCGTCCGGGCTGGCCAGGTAGCCGATGCCGATCAGGTGCTCTTCGATGACGTCGCCGATGGCCGCCAGCAGGGACGGCACGTAACGGCCGCTCATCCATTGGCCGCCGCGCGGGTCGAACACCGCCTTCAGTTCCTCGACCACGAAACTGATGTCGCCGCCCCGGCGGAAAACCGCCGAGATCATGCGGGTCAGGGCCACGGTCCAGGCGTAGTGCTCGGTGTTCTTGGAATTGATGAAGACCTCGAAGGGCCGCACCCGGCCGTCGACCAGCACGTCGTTGATGGTGATATAGAGCGCGTGGTCGCTGTCGGGCCAGCGCACCTTGTAGGTCTTGCCGTCGAGCTCGCCCGGCCTGTCGAGCGGCTTGGTCATGTAGATGACGCCGCCGGCGTCGAACGGATCTTTCGGCTTGGCTTGCGGTTTATCGAGCGGCAATTCCGGTTCGACCAACGCGAGTTGGGCCTCTTCCGCGTCTTCCTTGACCTCCAGCACTGCGCCCGTGACCTCGTTGGGCCGGTAGGTCGTCAAGCCCTTGCAGCCGGACTCAAAGGCTTCGACGTAGACGTTCTTGAAGGCCTCGAAGTCGATGTCCTCGGGCACGTTGATGGTCTTGGAGACGGCGCTGTCGATGTACTTCTGCACCGCCGCCTGCATGCGCACGTGGTCCGAGGGGCCCAGGCTCTGGGCGTCGACGAAGGCGTCCGTCAGGACGGCATTCTCGCCCTTGAGCTGGCGGAACAAGCGATAGGCGTGATCGCTCACCTGTTCCTCGCGCCGGCTGCCGTCGGGCATCAGCACGTTGCGGGCATAGCTGAAGCTGAAAACCGGTTCCAGGCCCGAGGAAATATTGTCGGCGAACAGCGAAATCGTGCCGGTGGGCGCCACGGACGTCACCAGGGCATTGCGGATGCCGTGTTCGGCGATGGCCGAGCGCACGTCGTCGTCCAGTTCCCTGACCGTTTCGCCGGCCAGGTACTTGGCGGCATCGAACAGCGGGAAGGCGCCCTTTTCACGGGCGAGCTCGATCGAGGCAAGATAGGCGGCCCGCGAGAAGGCTTTCATCCAGGTTTCGGTCAGGGCGACGCCGGCGTCGCTGCCGTAGCGCGCGCCGCACATGATCAGGGCATCGGCGAGGCCCGTAATCCCTAATCCGATGCGGCGCTTGGACTGGGCCTCGTGGCGCTGCTGGTCGAGGGGGAAGCGCGAGACGTCGATGGCGTTGTCCAGCATGCGCACCGCCGTGTGGACCAGTTTCTCCAGTACTGCGATATCCAGCGCTGCATCGGCCTCGAACGGCCGGGTCACCAGCTTGGCCAGATTGACGGAGCCTAGCAGGCAGGCGCCGTAGGGCGGCAAGGGTTGTTCGCCACAGGGGTTGGTGGCGGCGATGGTCTCGGCGTAATGCAGATTGTTGCGCCGATTGATGCGGTCGATGAAGATGACGCCCGGTTCGGCATAGGCATAGGTCGCCCGCATGATGTCGTCCCACAACTCGCGGGCCCGCACGGACTTGTAGACCGTGCCGTCGAACTTCAATTCCCAGGGCTGGTCGGCCTTTACCGCAGCCATGAAGTCGTCGGTCGCCAGGACCGACAGGTTGAACATACGCAGACGGTTGGGCTCGCGCTTGGCGGCGATGAAGTCCTCGATGTCGGGATGGTCGCAGCGCAAGGTCGCCATCATGGCGCCGCGGCGGTGGCCGGCGCTCATGATCGTGCGGCACATGGCGTCCCAGACGTCCATGAAGGTCAGCGGGCCCGAGGCATCGGCGCCGACGCCCTTGACCACCGCGCCCTTGGGCCTGAGCGTGGAAAAATCGTAACCGATGCCGCCGCCCTGCTGCATCGTCAGGGCGGCTTCCTTCAAGCCATCGAAAATGCCGCCCATGTCGTCGGGCACAGTGCCCATGACGAAACAGTTGAACAGGGTAACGTCGCGGCCGGTTCCGGCGCCGGCGATGATGCGGCCGGCCGGCAGGAAACGGAAATCGCGCAGGGCTTCGGTAAATTCGGCGGTCCAGGCGGCGGCGTCCGTTTCCGCTTCGGCCAGGGCCGCCGCGACGCGGTTCCAGGTATCCTCGATCGAGCCGTCGACAGGCGCCCCACCCGGATCTTTCAGGCGGTATTTCATATCCCAGATTTGCTGGGAAATCGGCGCAATGGTGGTCATTTCCGAAACCTGCAATGTCGATTTTCAGAGAACTTCGTAAGCCTTACAGGATAGGCGTAAGCGCCGGCCAGGTCAAGATGTTCCTATTATGTTTCCACACCCGATGGCTTAGGTAAGTTATTAATATTAAATGGTAAAACGGAATTATCAAGGTTATCCACAGCAGAACAAGTGCCTGTGGATAACTATGTCCCGGAGTTATCCCCGGAGTTATCCACAAGTAGCCGCTCCGAAGCGGTTTCGATGCGGTTCTCCAGTTCCGCCATGAAGGCCCGTTTGTCCAGTCCTGGGGCGATGGGCGCAAGGTATTCCAGGACGATGGTGCCCGGCGTCTTGAGATAGGTGGTCTTGGGCCAGCGCAGCCCCGAATTGACGGCCACCGGCACCACCGGCAGGCCGAGGTGGCGGTAGAGCGCCGCAGCGCCCGGCTGGTAGGGGATGCGCTTGCCGGGTGCGCTGCGGGTGCCCTCGGGAAAAATGATCAACGGGCGGCCGTGCGACGCGGCCGCCTCGGCCGCCCGCAGCATGGCCTTGAGCGCCGCGGCGCCGGCCTTGCGGTCGACCGGGATCATGCAGGCCTTCTTGGAGTACCAGCCGTAAAGCGGGATCAGCAGCAGTTCCTTTTTCATGACGATGGCGGGATCGTCGACAAAAAGGTGCCAGACGATGGTGTCCCAGGCCGATTGGTGCTTGGCGGCAATCACGCAGGCGCCCTCGGGCAGGTTTTCCCGGCCACGGATTTCATAACCGATCCCGACCACCGTCCGCAGCAGCCACAGAACCCCACGAGCCCAAATGGTTTGCCCCCGGGGCGTCCAGATCCGCGGGCCGGCGATGGCCGGCAGCCAGGCCAGACACATGAGTAGGGTCCAGCCCAAGAATAGCGCGACAAAGGCGAGCGAGCGAAGGTGAATCATGAAGCGATGTCGTCGATCAGGCGCCAGCGCACCAGGCTGACGAGGTATTTATTGTATTCCCATGCCAGGAACGAGGCCGTTCCGGGAAACCGCCACCATCCTTCTAGAATGACGTACTTCGTAAAAACGGGATGGGCGACCAAGCGGACATCAGGCAGCGCCTTGCGGAATTCGACCAGACTGCGCGGCATATGGTAGGCCGAGGTGACCAGACGCAGGCTGGCGATGGTTTCGCGCTTTGCCCAGGCCGCCGTTTCCACAGCATTTCCGACGGTATCGGCGGCTTGGCGGCCAAGTTCGATGCAACACTTGAACAGGTCCGGCGATTGCTTCGAAAGATCCACCAGAACGGCTTCGTTGGTGCGATGGTGGACGCCGCTGATCAGGAGCTTTCGGGCTCGGCCCTTGGCCAGCAATTCGATACCGGCCGCGATACGCTCGCTGCCGCCGGTCAGGATCACGATGCCATCGGTGCGGCTGCGGTTGTCCGTAACCTTCAACGGCAGGGTGCCGACGAACCAGATCAATCCACCGGTCCACATAAGGGCGAGCGCGACCACCAGGAACCCGATCAGTTTCATTCGCCTGTTCCCAGCAGGGCAGCAACAGCCGACGCCAAATCGGCGTGGACGGCGACCGGCAACACCACGTTGGGCAGGCCTTGGGCTTGGGTGTCCTTGCCTTTGCCCGTGCGGACCAGAATGCGCGGGCAGCCGGCGGCCGCGGCGGCTTCGAGGTCGCGCAGGGCATCGCCGATCATCGGCGTTTCCGCCGCCCGGGCACGGAAATCGGAAAGGGCCTCTTGCAACATGCCCGGCCCCGGCTTGCGCCGCTCCGTCGCCGCCGAAGGCGCATCGGGACAGACGTAAAGCCTGTCAATGCGGGCGCCGGCGCCGGCCAGGGCGGCCATCATTTTTTCGTGGATGCGGTCGAGCATGGCCTGGTCGATGACGCCGCGGCCGACGATCGACTGGTTGGTCACTACGGCGACCCGCCGGCCGGCATCGTTGAGGCGAGAAATCGCTTCGGCGGCGCCCTCGATCATGATGAATTCGTCCGGATTCTTTACCGAATCAGGGCGGTCGCGGTTAATCACGCCGTCGCGGTCGAGCAGTACGAGCTTGGTCATTGGGCGTCCGCCGGGCGGGGGGAGGTCATCGCGGCACCGTCACCTCAGGGCATGCGCCTGAGCGCTTGCAGGACCGTCAGCCGGGCGGTCACGGTGGCAATGATGGCTGCGCCCAGGGGCAGGGCGGCGAGACCGCCCCAGAGCACCGGCGTGAGCGTCAGCTGGGGCAGCAGGGGGCCTTCCAGTTGGCCTGCCAGTCCGCCCAGCAGGCCGAGGGTCAGGCCGGCGAGAATGAGGCCCAGAAGACCGCCGCGCAAGGCCAGCGACATGGCGTGGCCCTGAAACTGGCGGGCGATATAGCTGTCGCGCGCGCCGATGATGTGCAGTACCTCGATGACGCTCTGGTGGACCGCCAGTCCTGTTCGCGTGGCGAATACGACGGTCGCGGCAGCGGCGGCGGCAATCAGGCCGACGATGGCGGTGGCGATGGCGCCGACCGTGGCGCTGAGGCGCGCCAGCCGCCCGATCCAAACTTTGTGATCGTCGAGCCGGGCGCCGGGCGCCGCCCGCTCCAGCTGGATCGCCAGGCCGATGGTATCGATCTCCGCGGTGGGTGTCAGCGTGACGTCGATCAAGGTCGGCACGGGGAGGTCGCGGGCGACGTTGCCCCGGCCCAGCCAAGGTTCGATCAGGGCCACCACTTCGTCGCGCGGCATCTTCCGGGCAGTTTCGATACCGGGCGTGGCGCGCAGTACATCAAGGGCGGCCGACACGGCTAAGGCATCTTCCCCCTCGGCGGCCCCTTCCGGCGCTGCGATTTGGACCGTCAGGGTGCCCGTTAGACCGACGCGCCAGCGTTCCGAGGCGTCGCTCAAGGTGATGGATCCGGCCAGCGACAGGCAGGCGAGATAGACCATCAGGGCGATCAGCCAGGGCAGGAAGCGGCCCGAGCCGTCCTTTTCCAGGGGTAGATCAGAGCGCCGGCGGACCATCTCAGCCGCCTCCTCTGGGGCGTCGCTTGGCGTCCGAGCGTGGACGTACCGGAGCCGCCGTTGCCGTTTCCCCGCGGCCCTCACTGGCGGCGATCGCCTTGGCTTTGCGCGCGGCGTCGACGACCGTTGCGCCGGCCTTGCGGATGGCGTTCTCGGCGGGGCTGTGGTCGACGGAAAGCCGGCCTTTTTCCAGTTGCAGAACGGGATGGCGGAAGCGGTCGATCAGGGCGCGGTCGTGGGTCGCGATAACCACGGTCGTACCGATCTTATTGAGCTGTTCGAAGAGGTGAAGGATGCGCAGTCCCTGGTCGAGGTCGATGCTGCCGGTGGGCTCGTCCGCCAGCAACAGGCTGGGCCGGCCGATCACGGCGCGGGCGATGGCGACGCGTTGTTTTTCGCCGTCCGACAGCGTCGGCGGGCGGGTGTCGATGTGATTGCCGAGGCCCACCCAGGTCAGCAGCTCGGCCACGTGATCGCGCACCGTACCTTCCTTGGCGCCGGCCAGGCGCAGTGGCAGGGCGACATTGTCCAGCGTCGTCAAATGGTCGAGCAGCCTGAAGTCCTGGAAAACCACCCCGACGCGGCGGCGCAAGCTGGGCAATTCGCGGCGGTCGATAGTGCCGATGTCCTGGTTGAACATGGCAATAGCGCCCCGCGACGGCCGCAGACCCAGGTACATGAGCTTGAGCAGCGATGATTTACCGGCGCCGCTGGGCCCCGAAAGAAAGTGATACGAGCCCGGCGCCAGGTGAAAAGTCACGTCACGCAAGACCTCCGGCCCGAGACCGTATCTCAATCCAACGTTTTGAAACCGGACCAATGTTGACCTCTATTTGCCTTATCGTTCTGAACCGCACTAATATTCCGCCGACACTAACGGGGAGGCAGAGAATTGCACGGTCACCGTCACATCGTCCAGCCCATCCGAAGATGGCGCGCCGAGGTTGTTGCCTCCAAGGGGGCAAATGCCTATAAGGGTTTAACTCATTTTGGTGGCTTGTCGGCATGATTCTAACCTGTCCCTCGTGTGAGACCAGATATGAAGTAGATGCGTCCGCGTTTCCGGCGGCCGGGCGAACCGTGCGGTGCGCCAAATGCGGTAATTCGTGGACCGAAAAACCGCCGCAGGACATGCCCCTCACCGTCGAGGTGGCGGAACCGGTTGCCGCGCCAGAGCCGCCACCGCCGCCACCGCCGGAGCCAGCGCCCGAAACGCCGGCCCCGACCGAAGTTTCCTTCGACGAACCTCCAGCGCCCGTTCCGGAACCGGACGATGATGACGATGTCAGCGTCGATGCCGGGGTGCTCGAGCCCGAGGGCGCGGACGATGACGACGACGACGACTTCGAGGTTCCGACCCTCGACGAAATGGAAGCGATGCCCAACATCCAGCCCCGGCGCAAGAGCGTGCGGGGCGGCCGCGCCAAGGCGCGCGGCGGACGCGCCGGCGGGGGCGGAGGCCGCCGCATCGGCCTGATCGCCGGCTGGATCGGCCTGGTCGTCTTTGTCGTCGGCTTGGCCGCCGGCGGCATCTTCGCCCGCGACATGATCATCGCCGCCTGGCCGCCCGCTTCGATGCTTTATGAAATGGCCGGCATGGGCGAACCAAAACCCGAGTTCGGCCTGGATTTGCAGGTCACAGGGACCGATCAGAAACTTGAGGGTCAGAAAGTCATTCTGATCGTCAACGGTGAAATTACCAACACCTCCGATGCCGATCAGCCGATCCCCAAGCTGATCGGCGTGTTGTTCGATTCAAAACGCCGCGAGCTTTTTGACTGGTCGTTCGCGGCGTCCAAGCCCCATCTAGGGCCGGGTGAAAAGCTGGCCTTCTCGACCCGGGTTCCCGATCCGCCCAAGGAGGCCAAGGATTTGGCCGTCACCTTCGCGTCTTCCGATCCGGCGGAATCGACGAAGGAATAGGGCGCGTCGGCAATTTTGGCGAACGGTTTTCTAACGGAATGGAAGTAGTGCGGTGAACGGGGCTGAGGGTGCTGGAAAGACCCGGATATTGTTCGGCGAGGAAGCGATTTCGGCGCGCGTCGAAACGTTGGGTTCTGAAATCGCCAAGGCGCTGGGCCAGGACATCCTGCTGATCGCCGTGCTCAAGGGAAGTTTCGTCTTCACCGCCGATCTCATGCGGGCCCTGCACCGGGCCGGCGTGCGGCCGCAGGTCGATTTCATGCAGCTTTCCAGCTACGGCACCGGCACCGAAAGCTCCAAGGTGGTGGAGATGGTGCGCGACGTCACCGATCCCGTCGAGGGCCGCAACGTGCTGGTGGTCGACGACATCCTCGAAAGCGGCCGCACCATGGAGTTTGCCCGCAACCACTTGTTTGAGCGCGGCGCCAACGAGGTCGGCATCTGCGTCCTGCTGGACAAACCGGGCAACCGCGCCGAGGGCGTCGGCATCGAAGCCGATTTCCGGGGTTTCGTCTGTCCCGACGATTTTGTCGTGGGCTACGGCCTCGACTACGCTCACTACTACCGCGAACTGCCGTTCATCGGCGTGCTGGAGGAAGACGGCTAGGCGGGCGTTTCACCGCCCGCTCACACCCTCGTCACCCCGGCGCATGCCGAATCTCCTGCAGGCACAAATCTCAGTAAAAAATGGAAAATTTGGATTCCGGACTGCGCCGGAATGACGGCATTTGTCGTATCCTAAAACCGCTTGAGCAAGCGCTCCAGATAGTGCCGCTCATCGCTGGGGCGGTTGAGTTCGCCGGCGCGTTTGTGCAGCTCCTCCAGGATGCGCCGGGCGCGTTGGGCCGCCGCTTCGGTGGGCACCTTGGTGTTGCCGTCGCTGGTCTGTCCTCGGTTGTCGAGTGGCCGGCCAAGGGGATCGGTGCGTTCGGAACCCGGCGGCAGCTGCCGGCGTCTGAGGCCCGGACGGGCCGCGATACCGCCCTGGGCGCGCTCGCGCGACAGCGCCCTGGCCAGTTCCTCGGCGCCGCCGCGCAATTGTTCCAAGGCCTCGCCCTGGGAGGGTACCGCCTGGCCGGGCTGGCCCTGTTCCAGAGACCGGCCGGCCTGGCGCATGGCGCGTTCGGCCCGGCCCAGATTGCCGGGAATATCGCCCCGGACCTCGCCCAGGCGCCGCATGATCTCGCCCAGGGCGCGGCGTAAAGCTTCCTGTTCCGCGGCCCCTTGCTGGCCCTGCCCCTTTTTGCCCTCCTGGCCGCGCTGCTGGCTGCGCCGGAACGTTTCATCCAGCAGTTCTTGTTGCCGCCGCATCAGATCGCCGAGTTCCTTGAGGGCGCGCTGGCCTTCCCGCATCTGGGGGCTCATGCGGGCGCTGCGCGTGCCGGCCCGCAGGTTCTCGAGCATTTCCCGCAATTGTGACAACAGCTCCCGGGCGGCGTCGCGGGCGCCGAGGCGCGACAGTTCGCGCGCCCGGTCGAGCATGCGCTGAAGGTCCTGGCTGTCGAGCACGGTCATGTCGGGATCGAAGGGCTGAAAATCCTGTTCGCCGGATTCCGCCCGCCGGGCCAGATCCTCGGCCAGGGCCTGCAGGAAACGCTCCATGGCTTGGCGCAATTCTTCGGTCAAGCGGTCGATCTCTGCTTCCTCGGCGCCGGACGCAAGAGCTTCCATCAGTTTCTGCTCGGCCTGGCGGAGGCTGCGTTCGGCGATCGACAGGGCGCCGTCTTCGATACGCAAAGCGGTATCCCACAGCATATCGATTACTTCGCGCACGGATTTGTCGTCGTCGTTCAGGATCAGGCGGCGGCTGGCCGAGCGGATCGCCAGGGTGACGACCGGATCATGGTCGAATTCCTCGGGAAACGCGCCGATGACCGCCAAGGCACGCGAGACCTTGGTGCTCAACGCCGGGTTGGCTGCGAGACGACGGCGTTGTTCGATAATGGCGCGCGCCACCGGGTGCTCGAAGCGGCGTTCGGGCAGGACGATATTGATGGTTGCGCTGCGGCCGATGTTGCCGGCGGCATCCTCGCCGACCAGCGTCAGAAGCACTTCGAGCCCCGCCCAGCGGTGTGGCGTGAAATCGCGGTAGGCGGTATCCTTGACGGTTTTGACGTTGTAGCCCGGCAGCGGCAACTCGATGTTCTCGGCGTCCTGGTTGAATGTTTTCATTTCAAGCCGCAGCCCCGTCACGCCATGGTCGTCCGTCGCAAGATAAGGAATTTTGAGCGCCAAGCGGGCCGTCGCCGTGGGCTTGTCGCTGAACACCGTCACCGGCGCCTCGTCCGGCTGTATGTTGACGTCCCAGGCCGCCACCGCGGCTTCGTTCTGCCGCACGGTGATCTTGCCGCTGGCCGGCAGGGTCCGGCTGATCTGGTGGTTTTGTTGGTCAATGGGATCGAAGGCCTGTACTTCACCATCGATCTCCAGCTGCGGTGCGCCCTTGCCGCCATGGATCTTGACGAACAACGTGCTGTTTTCAGGGGCCGCCGCCTGTCCCACCCTCAATTGGCTGTTGCCGTCGACGGCGGTGAATGCCGGGGCATCCAGCAGGATCGGCGCGCGCCCCGTGTAATCCGGCGGCGTTATCCAGGCTTCGACCTCAACAGGCGGCGAAGGCGAGGTCAGGTCGGGCTGGAAGGCGTCGATGATACGGGAAGGCGCTTCCGAGCCGGCCGCCATGAAACCAACGAACAGGGCCAGTCCGACGCCGGCGCGGAAAGCATACGGGTCGTGCCGGGCCAAGTTCGCCTGGGGAAGTGAGACCCGGACCTTGGCGAGAGAGGCCAGGGCGCGGCGGCGGTAGGTCTGCCACAATGCGCCCGATTGGTCGTCGGCGCCGCCCAGCGTGAGGTCGTCCTCGATGGCCTGCAGGGGCCGGTGGGGCAGGCCGCTGTCGCGTTCCAAGCGGCGCTGGGCTTCATCGCGCCGGGGTGGTTTCAGGGATTTCAGGCCGAACCAGAGAAATCCCAGCGTGGCCAAGCCGAATGTGACGAGGGCGCCAAGGTGAATCCAGCCGTCCAGTAATTGCCATAGGCCGGCCAGGGAAAGGGCGGCAAAAAATGCGGCGACGCCAAAGGCCGGCCAAACGGCGGGCCATAGCCGCTCCCACAGAAGGGCGGCGCGCGACAAGGCGATTCGCGTGGCAAGACCCGCGACCTTGCGGTCGCCGGTGCGGCGCAAACGTCCTCTTTGCGGGTCGCGTCTGGTCATTTTCCCCCTGTCGTCTCAAGGGACGCAAATCAGTGACGCCGGCGAATACTCACGCCGCCGGCCCTCGACAGAGTCGAGCGTCAACCATAATGAAGTCTTAACGCGGCACTTCCATCTCAACTTTCCGTGTTGAGAATTAGGCGGATCGTAGCAGAAATCCGATCCTGAGTCAGGCCAGCCAGTCCGGGACGACGTCGGCGGCGATCAGTTCCTCGATGGTCTGGCGCTGGCGGATGATCGAGAAATCGTCGCCGTTGACCAGAACCTCGGCGCCCATGGGGCGGCCGTTGTAGGTCGAGGCCATGACCGCACCGTAGGCCCCGGCGGAGCGAAAGGCGATCAGTTCGCCTTCGCCCAGTTCCGGCAGATCGTAACCCTTGGCGAAGGTATCGCCCGATTCGCAGATCGGGCCGACCACATCGGCCGGGCTTACGGGCGCGTTGGTCAGGCGCACCGGCACCATGTCGTGCTTGGCGTCATAGAGGCTCGGGCGGATCAGATCATTCATGGCGGCGTCGACGATGACAAAGCGGCGTTCCTCGGCGCGCTTGTCGTAGATCAGGCGCGCCACCATGACGCCGGCGTTGCCGACGATGACGCGGCCCGGTTCAAAAGAGATTCTCTTGTCCACGCCCTCGAAGACGCGCTTTACCACCTCGCCGTAGGCCGCCGGGCTTGGCGGATCCTCGTTGCCGTAGGGAATGCCGAGGCCGCCGCCGAGGTCGAGCACCGCGATCCGATGGCCGTCCTCGCCCTCCAGCACGCCGACCATCTCGCGCAAGCGCGCATACGCCGCTTCGAACGGCCCCAGCGTTGTGATCTGGGAGCCGATGTGCATGGCCGCCGCGACGATCTCAATGCCGGGAAGAGCGGCCGCCTGGGTATAAACCTCGCGGGCATGGGGCCAGGCGATACCGAACTTGTTCTCCGCTTTTCCAGTGGTGATCTTGTGGTGTGTGTCAGCGTCGACGTCGGGGTTCAACCTCACGCCGATACGGGCGGTGGCGCCCATTGACGCGGCGACTTCTGACAGCGCCTGCAGCTCGGGTTCGGATTCGACGTTAAACTGGCCGATGCCGGCGTCTAGCGCCTGGCGCATTTCCTCGCGCGATTTGCCGACGCCGGAAAAGACGATGCGGGCCGGGTCGACGCCGGCCGCCAGCACCCGCGCCAGTTCGCCCCCCGACACGATATCGGCGCCCGCGCCCTCGCGCGCCAGCAGCCGGATCAGCGCGACGTTGCCGTTGGCCTTCACGGCGTAGTGGATGTCGGCGTCGAGGCCGGCCACGGCGTCGGCGAAAACGCGGTAATGGCGCACCAGCGTGGCCGTGGAATAGCAATAGAAGGGCGTGCCCACGGCCTCGGCGATGCGTGCCAGCGGGACGTCCTCGGCGAACAGCTCGCCGTCACGGTAAGCGAAATGATCCATCGGGCTAGGACGCTTTCTTCTTCTTGGTTTCTTCCTTCGCGGGCGGCGCCTCCAGCGCGCCTTTCTTGCCGCAGGCGCCCAAGGGGGCGGCGACGGCGATGGAAATCCCCAGCACCAGAAGCAATCGGCCAATTCGGTTTTGCATGTCCTAGCCCTCCGCCTTGAGTTGGGCCAGGGCACGTTCGGCGGCCTGGGCCACCAGATCGGGTGCGGTACCGCCCGGGCTGGTGCGGCTGGCCACGGAGTTTTCGACACCTAGCACGTCAAAAACGTCGTCGCTGATACCGGCTTCGACGCCCTGCATGTCGGTCAGGGGCAAATCCTCCAGGCCGCAGCCCTTCTGTTCGGCCAGCCGGACGATTTTGCCCGTAACCTCGTGCGCTTGGCGGAACGGCATGTCGAGCACGCGCACCAGCCAGTCGGCGAGATCGGTGGCGGTCGAATAGCCCTGGCCCGCCGCCGCCTTCATGGCGTCGGTGTTGACCTTAAGCTTGGCCACCATGCCGGTCATGGCGGCGATGGCCAGCGCAAGGCTGTCGGCGGCGTCGAAGGTCGGTTCCTTGTCCTCCTGCATGTCCTTGGAATAGGTCATGGGCAGGCCCTTCATGACGATCAAAAGGGCGTTCAGCGCGCCGATGATGCGGCCCGCCTTGGCCCGCGTCAGTTCAGCGGCGTCCGGGTTCTTCTTCTGCGGCATGATCGACGATCCGGTGGACAATTCGTCCGGCAGCACGACGAACTTCACCGTCGCCGAGGCCCAGATGACGATCTCCTCGGCCAGCCGTGAAAGATGCATGGCGGTGATCGAACAGGTGCTGAGAAATTCCAGCGCGAAGTCCCGATCCGACACCGAATCCATTGAATTCGCCGTCGGCCGGTCGAAGCCGAGGGCGTCCGCCGTCGCCTGCCGGTCGATGTCGAACGAAGTGCCGGCCAGCGCCGCCGCGCCCAGCGGGCATTCGTTGAGCCGCTTGCGGCAATCGGCCAGGCGGCTCCGGTCACGCCCGATCATCTCGAAATAGGCCAGCATGTGATGGCCGAAGGTGACGGGCTGGGCCGTCTGCAAATGCGTAAAGCCCGGCATGACGGTGCCCGCGTGCTCCTTGGCCCGGGTGGCCAGCGCCGCCTGCAGGCCCTTCAGGGCGGCATCCGTCTGATCGACGGCGTCCCGCACCCAGAGCTTGAAGTCCGTGGCGACCTGGTCGTTGCGCGAGCGGGCGGTGTGCAGCCGACCGGCGGCATTGCCGATCAGCTCGGCAAGCCTGGCCTCGACGTGCATATGGATGTCTTCCAGCGCCGGGGAATAGGTGAAATCGCCCGCTTCGATCTCGGCCTGGATGGCGTCGAGGCCCTTCAAAATTTCGCGACCGTCGTCCTCCGAGACGATGCCCTGCGCCACCAGCATGCTACAGTGCGCCCGCGACCCGGCAAGATCCTGGGCGTACATGCGGCGGTCGAAGTCGATCGAGGCGTTAATCGCCTCCATGACGGCGGCCGGGCCGGCGGCAAAGCGCCCGCCCCACAGCGTATTTGCGTCCTTTTGATCGTTCATGCCGCGATCCTAATAGTAAGTCACCAGTGACTGAACACTGTGTTGGTGATTTGGCCAAGTTTGGGTTATGTGTGCTGCCGATTTTTTTGCGTGTCACGCTGTGTAAAGCAAAGGTATTACGGATGCGAGAATTTTTCCGGCGGTTGGGTCTGACCGCTTTGGTGTTTGCCGGCTGGTTCGTGGCCTTGCCGGTACAGGCGGCATCCCCGGCCGTCGGCGACATGCGGAACTTCGTTTTGCATGAAAAACCGGTGGCCGTCGCGGACGTCCCGTTCAAGGACGCGGATGGCGCTGAGCTGAAACTCTCCAATTTCCGCGGTCGCATCGTGATGCTGAACCTGTGGGCTACCTGGTGCGCGCCCTGTCGGCGGGAAATGCCGGCGCTGGACGCCTTGCAGTCCAAGTACGGCGGTGACGACTTCATCGTCCTGGCCCTCAGCCAGGACCGCAAGGGCGTCGACGCAGTGAAAAAGTTCTACGGGGAAATCGGCGTCAAAAGCCTGGTCGTCTATATCGACCAACGCGCTAAATCCTCGCGCAAGCTGCGTGCGCCCGGCCTGCCGACGACTTTGCTATTGGGCCGCGACGGCCAGGAACTCGGCCGCCTGATCGGTCCCGCCGAATGGGCGTCGGAAGATTCCGAGCACCTGGTGGAGTATTTCCTGAAGCGCTAGCCGTCTACCGCGTCGGCACCGGCGTTTCGCCGGTGTAGTCGTAGAAACCGCGGTCGACCTTTTTGCCGAGCCAGCCGGCCTCGACGTACTTCACCAGCAGCGGACAGGGCCGGTACTTGGTGTCGGCCAGCCCGTCATACAGCACCTGCATGATGGCCAGGCAGGTATCGAGGCCGATGAAGTCGGCCAGCTGCAGCGGTCCCATGGGGTGGTTGGCGCCGAGCTTCATGGCGGTGTCGATGGCGTCGACCGAACCCACGCCTTCATACAGCGTGTAGACGGCCTCGTTGATCATCGGCAGCAGGATGCGGTTGACCATGAAGGCCGGGAAGTCTTCCGAACTCACCGGCGTCTTGCCCAGCTTGACCGTGACCTCGCGGATGGCGTCGTAGGTCGCGGGCGCCGTCGTGATGCCGCGGATCAATTCCACCAGCGCCATCAGCGGCACCGGGTTCATGAAGTGCATGCCGGCAAACTGTTCCGGCCGGTCCGTCGCCGCCGCCAGGCGGGTGATCGAGATCGACGAAGTGTTGGTCGCGATCAGGGCCTCGGGCTTCAGGACGGGGCAAAGCTCGTCGAAGATGGCGCGCTTGATCTCTTCCTTCTCGACCGCCGATTCGACCGCCAGATCGACATCGCCAAAGCTCTCCAGGCCCGTGGCCGTCGTGATGCGCGCCAGCGCATCAGCCATGTCGCTTTCGGCCATTTTGCCGCGGCCGACGAGGCGCTGCATGTTCTTCTCGATGGTCGCCAAGCCCTTGTCGAGGCTTTCCTGGCTGACATCGGAGAGCACCACGTCATAACCGCTTTGCGCGAAGACATGGGCAATACCGTTGCCCATCTGGCCCGCGCCGATAACGCCGATTTTGCGGATGTCGGTCATATTGGTTTCCTCAAATCCCGCCTAGAGGCCGGCCTTGGCGAGCTCTTCCTCGAGCTCCGGCACGGCTTTAAAAAGGTCGGCGACCAAACCGTAGTCGGCGACCTGGAAGATCGGTGCTTCCTCGTCCTTGTTGATGGCGACGATGACCTTGCTGTCCTTCATGCCTGCCAAATGCTGGATAGCGCCGGAGATGCCGACGGCGACATAGAGTTCGGGTGCGACGATCTTGCCGGTCTGGCCAACTTGATAGTCGTTGGGCACGAAGCCTGCGTCCACCGCAGCGCGGCTGGCGCCGACGGCGGCGCCGAGCTTGTCGGCGATGCGTTCCAGCATGGGAAAGTTTTCACCCGATTGCATGCCGCGGCCGCCGGAAATGACGACGCGCGCCGAAGTCAGTTCGGGCCGTTCGGACTTCGACAGCTCCCGGCTGACGAAGCTCGAAATGCCGGGATCGCCGGCGGCACCGACGGCTTCAACTGAACCCGAACCGCCCTCCGCTTCGGCCTTTTCGAAGGCCGTGCCGCGGACGGTGATGATCTTCTTCGCATCGCTGCTTTGCACCGTCGCCATGGCGTTGCCGGCGTAGATCGGGCGTACGAAGGTATCGGCCGAAACGACCTCGGTGATTTCCGAGATCTGCGCCACGTCCATCAGCGCGGCGACGCGCGGCATGATGTTCTTGGCGCTGGTGGTCGCGGGCGCCATGACGGCGTCGTAGCCTTCGGCCAGGCCGACGATCAGGTCGGCCATCGGTTCCGCAAGGTGGTGTTCATAAATGCCGTCGTCGGCCAGCAGGGCCTTGGCCACCCCGTCGATCTTGGCCGCCGCATCGGCGACGCCGGCGCAGCCCGCGCCCGCCACCAGGACATGAATGTCGCCACCCATCGCCTTGGCGGCGGTAATGGTGTTTAACGTCGCATCCTTGAGATCGGCGTTATCGTGTTCGGCAATGACGAGTACGGTCATCAGATTACCCCTGCTTCGTTACGCAACTTGTCGACCAGTTGGGCGACATCCTCCACCACGACACCGGCGGCCCGGCTCGGCGGGTCTTCGACTTTCAGTGTCGTGAGGCGCGGGGCGATATCGGCGCCGAGTTCCTCGGGCGTCTTCTCGTCGATCGGCTTTTTCTTGGCCTTCATGATGTTCGGCAGGCTGGCGTAGCGCGGCTCGTTGAGGCGCAGGTCGGTCGTTATCACGCAGGGCGAATTGATCGTCACGTTTTCAAGGCCGCCGTCGACCTCGCGCGTGATGTTCGCCTTGCCGTCGACCAGTTCGAGGTTCGAGGCGAAGGTACCCTGCGGCCAGCCCAAGAGCGCCGCCAGCATCTGGCCGGTCTGGTTGGCATCGTCATCGATGGCCTGCTTGCCCAGGATCACCAGATCGGGGCTTTCGGCGTCGACCACGGCTTTCAACAGCTTGGCGACGGCCAGGGGCTGAAGTTCGTCGTCGGTCTTGACCAGGATGCCGCGATCGGCGCCCATCGCCAGCGCCGTGCGGATGGTCTCCTGACACTGTTGCGGGCCCATCGATACGGCGACGATCTCCTCGACCGTGCCGGCCTCTTTCAGGCGGATGGCTTCCTCGACACCAATTTCATCAAAAGGGTTCATCGACATCTTGACGTTTGCCGTCTCGACGCCCGTGTTGTCGGCCTTCACGCGGACCTTGACGTTGTAGTCAATAACCCGCTTGACCGCGACCAGTACCTTCATTCGTCTCTAACTCCAAAGGCCAAAAGAACCCCTGTCGTGGCGGGCTAGTCTCAGTGGAACAGGCTGTCACGGGGGGTCATACGCCGGGGGGTCCGGCTGCTTATTTCGCAGTGCAGCATATTGCCGGGTCCGGGGGCTGTCAATGAGCGCGAATCGGGCCCGGATAGACGGCGTTTCACGGGTCTTGAGATGGCGGGTGGTTATTCCCAAATTGCCGTGTAGAGTAAGGTTTACGGTAATAATTGCGCCGGACAGGGCGAACAATGGCGGATGCGAAAATCGAACGGCGGCTGGCGGCCATATTGGCGGCCGACGTGGCCGATTATTCCAGGCATATGGGCGCGGACGAGGAGTCCACCATGGACCAGTGGTGGATGCACCGCCGCAACGTGATCGATCCCCAGGTAGTCGAATTCCGCGGCCGCATCGTCAAGCACACCGGCGACGGTTTCCTCGCCGAATTCGCTTCGGCCATGGATGCCGTCAACTGCGCCCTCGCCATGCAGGCGGGCATCGCGGAAGGGGCGGCGGAGGTGCCGGCGGACAAACGTATCGGCTTCCGCATGGGCGTCAATCTCGGCGATATCATGTCCGACGACGAAGACATCTACGGCGACGGCGTCAACATCGCCGCCCGTATCGAGGCTTTGGCAGAACCCGGCTGCGTTTTTGTTTCCGGTTCGGTCTATGAGCAGATCCGATCCAAGCCGGCGTTCGCCTGTACGTCGAAGGGTGAACACGAACTCAAGAATATCGCCGAACCCGTCCGGGTGTTTGAGGTCCTGCCGGCGGTGGCGGAGACCGCGCCGCTCGAAGAGAGCGTTTCGGAAGAAGCCGCACCCGCCGAGCCGGAGGATGACAAACCGTCCCTTGCCGTCCTGCCGTTCGACAACATGTCGGGTGATCCGGAGCAGGAATACTTCGCCGACGGCATGACGGAAGACCTCATCACCGATCTTTCCAAGATCTCGGGCTTGCTGGTTATCGCCCGCAATTCGGTCTTCACCTACAAGGGTCAGTCGGTCAACGTCCCCGACGTCTGCCGCGAACTGGGCGTGCGCTGGGCCCTGGAGGGCAGCGTGCGCAAGGCCGGCAACCGCATCCGGGTCAATGCCCAGCTGATTGACGGCGGCACCGGGGGACATCTCTGGGCCGAGCGCTTCGACCGCGATCTCGATGACATCTTTGCCGTGCAGGACGAGGTCACGGCGGAGATCGTCGATGCCCTGAAGCTGAAGGTGTCGCGCGAGGATGTCGCGGCGGCCGTCGCCAGGCCGACGACGGACATGGGGGTCTATGACGCCTTCCTGCGGGCGCGGGAAAAGATGTGGCACTCGGCCCCGCAAAGCATCAAGGAATCGGCCGCCATGTTGGAAGCGCTGATCGAGGAGAATCCCGATTTCGCACCGGCGCTCGGTTGTCATGCCATCACCCAGTTGAGCCTGTTCACCAACCAGTGGTCGGATGACAAGTCGCTCGCTTGGGACAACGCGGTTTCAAGTGCCGATCGCGCTTACGCCGCCGATCCGGGGGACGTCAATGCGCTTTTGGCGTTGGGCATTCTCCGCATGTTCCAGCGCCGCCCCGACGACGCTCGTAATTTCGGTTGGAAGTTGATCGCGAAAGAACCCAACAACCCCGCCGGCTTGTCGCTTTTGGCCAACATCGAACACTACGAAGGCAAATACGAGGAGGCCGTCAAAGGCGCTGAAGCCGCCATTCGGGTCGATCCCTACAGCCCCGACATCGTCCTTCAGATACTCGGCCAAGCGTTGTTTATGGCGGGCGACTTCGCAAAGGCGGAAAAGGTGCTTAAGCAGCGAATCGAGCGCAATCCGGCGACCGACACAAGCCATCTTTATCTGGCGTCGATGTACGGCCACCAGGGCCGGAATACAGAGGCCCAGGCCGAGTGGGCGGAGATTTTCCGCGTCAATCCCGGCTACTCGTTGGCCGAGCGTATTGCCACCTGGCCATACAAGGACGACACGGTGCCGAAGTATATCGTCGAAGGCCTTGAGAAGGCGGCCATCGATCACCAGATACCCTCTTGAGCGGACCGCCAATCTGTTAGACTGGCGGACATGCGGGCAGGGACACCATGAGCGACACCACGATTGAACGCAGGCTGGCTGCGGTCTTGGCGGCCGATGTGGCGGATTATTCGCGCCACATGGGGACGGACGAGGAGTCCACCATGGGCCAGTGGTGGGCGCACCGGCGCAACGTCATCGATCCTCTGGTCGAGCAGCACAAGGGACGCATCGTCAAGCATACCGGCGACGGCTTCCTCGCCGAGTTCGCCAGCGCCATGGACGCCGTGAGCTGTGCGCTGGCCATGCAGGCCGGCATCTCGGCCGGCGCGGCCGAAGTGCCGGCGGATAAACGCATCGGTTTCCGCATGGGCGTCAACCTCGGCGACATCATGTCGGACGACGAGGATATCTATGGCGATGGCGTCAATATCGCCGCCCGCATCGAGGCCTTGGCGGAACCGGGCAGCGTCTATGTCTCGGGCTCGGTCCATGAGCAGATCCGGTCCAAGCCCGTCTTCAACTGCGAGCCCAAGGGCGAGCACGAGCTCAAGAATATCGCCGAGCCGGTCCGGGTGTTCCTGGTGCGCGGCGCGGATGCCGAAACCGATGCCGCTCCGGTGGTCGGCGTGGTCGACGTCTCCCCGCCGGCGGAAGACGGCAAGCCCTCCATCGCCGTCCTGCCGTTCGACAATATGTCCGGTGACCCCGAACAGGAATATTTCGCCGACGGCATTACCGAGGATCTGATCACGGATCTCTCGAAATTCTCGGGCCTGCTGGTGATCGCGCGCAACTCGGTCTTCACCTACAAAGGCCAGGCGGTCAACGTCCCCGACGTCTGCCGCGAGCTGGGCGTCCGATGGGCGCTGGAGGGCAGCGTACGCAAAGCCGGCAACCGGGTCCGCGTCAACGCCCAGCTGATCGACGGCACCACCGGCGGCCACCTCTGGGCCGACCGCTTCGACCGCGATCTTGATGACATCTTCGCTGTGCAGGACGAGGTGACGGCGGAGATCATCTCGGCGCTCAAGCCCAAGATCACCGCCGATGAAGAAAAGCGCATGAGCCATCGCGCCACGGACAACGTGGCGGCCTACGATATGCTGCTGCGCGCCCGCGACCTCATCATGCGGGCCACGGTAGAATCCACCCAGGAAGCCCGCGAACTGATTGCCAAGGGATTGGAGGACGATCCCGACTACGCCACGGCCATGGGCGGCATGGCGATGAGCTACATCACCGAGTACGCCAACCAATTCGGTGACGACCACAACGTCGCCATTGACCGGGCGGAATATTGGGCCGACAAGGCTTGCAAGTGCAATTCGGAAGACCCGATGGCGATGATGGCCAAGGGGGTGTGCTGCATCTGGCGCAACCGCCTGGACGAAGCGCGTGAAATCGTGGAGAGCATGCTTCGCCTCCACCCGAACTCGATGGATGCCCACCGCATGCTCGGCAATATCGAGAACTATGCCGGAAATCCTGAACGCTCGATCGAAATGCTGCTCGATTCCATGCGGCTCGATCCTCATTTTCCCGACCTCAACCTGCATGTTCTCGGCCAGGCCCACTTTGCTCTGGGACGCGACGAGGAAGCCGCCGATGCATTCCGCCGGCGCATCGAGCGCAATCCCGGTACCGATTCGAGCCACGTGTTCCTGGCGGGCGCATACGGCCACCTCGGCCGGCCCGAAGAAGCCAAAGCTGAGTGGGCGGAAACCTTCAAAGTCACGCCGAAATACTCCCTGGCCGACCGTGCGGGCCGCTGGCCTTACAAAACGCATGACGTGGCAAACCGTCTCTATGACGGCCTGGAGAAAGCCGGCATCGATGCGGGTCCCCGGCCCTGGGACGATTAGTGGCCGTTTCGCAGGAATATGTCGACCACCTGATGGACGTGCTGAGCCCGTTGGGGCCCATTGGCGCCCGGCGCATGATGGGCGGCGTGATGCTGCACGTCGACGGCCTGACCATCGGGCTGGTGGCCAACGACGTTTTCTACATGAAGGTCGGCGACAACAACCGCCAACAATTCGAAGACGCGGGATCGGGCCCTTTCACCTACATGCGCGGCGACAAGCAGTTCGCCCTGAAATCACATTGGCGCGCGCCCGAGCATCTGATGGACGACGGCGACGAAATGCTCACCTGGGCGCGCGGCTCACTCGACGCCGCCGTCGCCGCCGACAAGGCCAAGCCGAAAAAGAAGGCTAAGAAAAAGCCGAAAAAGAAATAATCGTTAGCGATTGGCGCCGGGCCGCCACAGAACGTCCGCCTTGCCGTTGTCGTTGAGCACCCGGCTCATGACGAAGAAATGGTCCGAAACCCGGTTCATGTACTTGAGCGCCAGGGGATTGACGGGCTCGTCCTCCATCAAAGCGGTAATCAATCTTTCCGCCCGGCGCGACACCGTCCGCGCAAGGTGCAGGTAGGCCGCCGCGGCCGAACCGCCCGGCAGGACGAAGGACGTGAGATCTTCCAGGTTTTCATTCATCCGGTCGATTTCGGTCTCCAAGCGGTCGATCTGCGCCTGGGTCGCTCGTAACGCGCCGGAATCCTCCGAAAAATCCTCGCCCGGCGTCGCCAGATCGGCGCCGACGTCAAACAAATCGTCCTGGATGCGGTTGAGCATGGCGTCGGCCCCGGCTTCGCCCGAGGTATGCAGCCGCGCCAGGCCGACGCAGGCGTTGGCCTCGTCGACCGTGCCGTAGGCTTCGACCCGCAGACTGTGCTTCTTGACGCGGTCGCCGCCGCCCAGCGAGGTTTCGCCGGCGTCGCCGCCGCGGGTGTAGATTTTCGTCAGTTTGACCATGTCGCTGGGTCCTCAAGGATTCTTTACGGCAAAATAGGCGAGCAGCAGGATCACCGTCGAGGCCTGGCTGATGATGCGGGCGCGCATCATGTGGTTGCCGTATTTCTTGTTGAAATCGCCGCCCCGCATCATGCCGATGAGGCCGACCAGCAAAACGCCGGCGGTGGCGGCCAGGGCAACGACGACAAGGTATCCCAATAGCGATTGCATAAATGCTCCCCCGAGCCGGCGGGCTCGTGGGCGCATTTATACAGCGTGCTAAACGGAGTGCCTAGAGCGACCGGCGGCTGGGCGTAAAACGAGGGATTTCCGAGGGCGTCGGCTAATACTAATGAGTGGTCTTGGGATCGGCTTCCCGGCTTTCGGGCCGACGCGTGATCCGCGACAAATCGCGTTCAAAGCGGGAAATCAGTTCATCGATGTCGCCGTGATGTCCCGGCGCCGTGTCGACGTCGTTGACGGCGCTCGTTTCAGTGACGGTCTGAAGTTCAGGTTGGCGTTTGTTCATTGTTCCCTGTCCCGTGATTTATTTCGTCCATCATGACACCACGGGTGCGTATCTGGCTTGTGTCGGATCAAGCGGTTTTTTGTAACGGGAACGTAACATTCAGCGTTTAAATTCCGCCTTTTTGTAGGTCACTTCACCGTCAGGCAGCTGCATGGCGCGAGTTCGGAGACCTTGCGGGAGACGCTGCCCATCAGGAGTCCTTTGAGGTTGGAGAGGCCGCGTGAGCCCATGACGATCATGTCGACGCCGCGATCGGTCGCGTAGCCAAGGATGGTCTTGGCCGGGTCACCGTCGCCGAACGCGGTTTCGACATCGCGTGCGCCGGCCTCGTCGGCGTGCCGTTTGGCGTCGCGCATGATGCCTTCGGCGACGTACTTGTAGCGGATGTAGCTGGGTGGACCCTCGATATGTTCCGCTTCGGCGTAGTGTTTCAGCGATTCCGGAACTTCGGTGTCGGGGATGGCGTGCACCAGGACCAATTTGGCGTCGAACTTGGCGGCGATTTCGGCTGCCAGCTGCAAGGCTCTGTCGGCATGTTCGGAGCCGTCGACGGGAACGAGAATGCTTTTCAACATGACCGGCCTCCCTATTTCCTAGGTCTAGTTCAAACCTAGGAAGGGCCCCGGCTGTCAGGAATGCGGCATGTGGTCGCGGGGATCGGCGGCCTTCAGCGCACTGTGACGCAGGTACAGGGCGCGTGCTCGGCCACTTTGTGGGAAACGCTACCCCGCAGCAAGGCATGAAGGTCGGAACGGCCGCGTGAGCCCATCACGATCATGTCGGCGTCCCGATCGATCGCTTCCTTCAGGATGGCGTCGGCGGGGTCGCCGTCGGCATACACCGATTCAACGTTCGTTGCGCCCCGCGACCGCGCTTCCTCTTCGGCGGCGCGGATGATGCTCTCCGCAACCAAGCTGTAGCGCACGAAGTCGAGCGGTCCGTCGACGTGCTCGAGAGCCGCAAGTTGCGCCACGTCCCGGGAAACTTCGCGATCCGGAATGGCGTAGAGGAAAATGAGTTTGGCGTCGTGCTTGGTGCCGAGATCAGCGGCGATGTCGATCGCCTTGTCGGCATGGTCAGTGCCGTCGACGGGAACCAGAATGGTTTGCAACATGACTAATCTCCCGGGCCGTTCCACTCCATTTTGACGTAAGAACGGGCCAGCGGAAGATCAATGCACAGCCTTGTGATAGGCCGCGAGCAACATGTGAAACCGGGTTGCGGGGCTAGTTTGCGCCCTCAAGTAGCCGACGGGCGATAACTTGCGCCTGGATTTCGCCGGCGCCCTCGAAAATGTTGAGGATGCGGGCATCGCACAGCACGCGGCTGATTTCGAATTCCAGCGCAAAGCCGTTGCCGCCGTGGATCTGCAGGGCGTTGTCGGCGGTACTCCAAGCGACGCGGGCGGCCAGCAGCTTGGCCATGCCGGCCTCCAGGTCGCAGCGGTGATCGGCATCCTTTTCGCGGGCCGAGAAGTAGGTGAGCTGCCGGGCGGCCATGATCTCAGCCGCGGCCCAGGCCAGCTTGCCGTGAACGCGGGGGAATTCGTAGATCGGCTTGCCGAACTGCACCCGGTCGCGGGCATAGCCGAGGCCGATCTCAAAAGCGTTCTGCGCCACGCCCAGAGCGCGCGCGGCGGTCTGGATGCGGGCCGATTCGAACGTCGCCATGAGCTGCTTGAAGCCGTTGCCTTCCTGCTCACCCAGCAGGTTGCCGGCGGGAATTTCGAAGCCGTCGAACGAGAGCTCGTATTCGCGCATGCCGCGGTAGCCGAGAACCTCGATTTCCGAGCCCGTCATGCCGTCGGTGGGGAAGGGATCGTCCTCCGTGCCGCGCTGTTTTTCGGCCAGGAACATGCTGAGGCCGCGATAGCCCTTGTCCTGGTCGTTGGTGCGGACCAGCATCGTCATGACGTCGGAACGCGCGGCGTGAG
Organism: uncultured Rhodospirillaceae bacterium; assembly: GCA_964528595.1. Taxonomy (GTDB): domain Bacteria; phylum Pseudomonadota; class Alphaproteobacteria; order UBA2966; family UBA2966; genus CAYFKJ01. Next base: position 16,398 of record CAZGTM010000004.1, on the reverse strand, counting down.
TGATCCAGGTCTTGGCGCCGGTGACGGTATAGGTATCGCCGGCTTTCGTTGCGCGGGTGCGAAGGGAGCCCAGGTCGGAGCCCGTGTTGGGTTCAGTGAACACCGCGGTGGGGAGGATTTCGCCCGAGGCGATCTTGGGCAGCCAATAATTCTTCTGCTCGTCGGTGCCGCCAAGACGCACCAGTTCGGCGGCGATCTCCGAGCGCGTGCCGAGGGAGCCGACGCCAATGTAGCCGCGCGAAAGCTCCTCGGAGACGACGCACATCGCCGTCTTGCCCATCTCCAGGCCCCCGAATTCCTCCGGCACCGTCAGACCGAAAACGCCCATTTCGGCCATATGCTCGATGACCTCCAGGGGGATTAGCTCGTTCTTGAGGTGCCATTCGTGGGCGTTCGGCGCGACTTCCTCGTCGGAGAACCGGCGGAACTGATCGCGCACCATGCCGAGCGTTTCATCGAGGCCCAGGGCGCCGAAGTGGCCCGAATCGGCGCCTTCCGAGATCAATTCGGCCAGGCGCAGGCGGGCCGCCGGCGTGTTGCCCCGGCTGGTCAGGGTATGAACCTTTTTGCGGTAATCCTTGTAGGCCTGGTGCGGCACGCCCATGGCCGAGGGACGGACGATTTCCGACTGCCACATGGGAATGCCGTAGCCGAGCTGGGCGAGGTATTCGCCGAACACCATCTGGACGATCAGCTGTTCCATTTCGCCGTAATCGCCGTCTGCGTCCAGCGCCTCGGCCCAGTTGAGCAACTGCCGCAGCGTCTCCACGTAGGTCGCGGCCCAGGCCAGGCCGTGGGCGGCATACTGGTCGCGTTCCAGCGCCTTGCCGTCAACCCGGCCCTCCACGGTAACCTTGGCCGTCACCGCCTGCTTCGCCGCCATCAAGAAAGCATCCGCCGCCGTCAGGCCGTCGCGGCAACGTCCGCTCAAGTTTTCCAGAATAATGCTGTCAGTCATGTCATGCCTTGGATTGGGTGGCACTCGGCGGCAATCGATCGTCGATCGATTACCGCCTACCAAGCTTTCGAGTTCAAGTTAACCGTTTGAGGCGTCAGGCCGCGTCGTTGCTGTCTTCCCAGGCCTCGCGGCAGTCCTCGACGGTGCGCAGGCCCGGCACCTTGGCGGAGACCAGCACGGCCATGTTGCCGGGCTTGTGTTCGTTGTTCCACATCTTGGTATGGGCGCGCGGGATGTCCGCCCAGGTGAACACTTCCGACATGCAGGGATCGATGCGGCGCTCGATCACCAGCTTGTTGGCCTGGGCCGCCTGCTTGAGATTGGCGAAGTGGCTACCCTGGATACGCTTTTGCCGCATCCAGACGAAGCGCGCGTCGAAGGTGAGGTTGTAACCCGTGGTGCCGGCGCAAAAGACGACCATGCCGCCGCGCTTGACGACGAAGCAGGAGACCGGGAAGGTTTGTTCGCCGGGATGCTCGAAGACGAAGTCGACGTCGACGCCCTTGCCGGTGATGTCCCAGATCGCCTTGCCGAAGGGCCGGCACTTCTTCATGTACTCCTTGTAGCCCTCGGTGTCTTCGACAGGGGGCAACTGGCCCCAACAATCGTAGTCCTTGCGGTTAACGACGCCCTTGGCGCCCAGCGACAACACGAATTCGCGCTTGTCCTCGTCCGAGATCACGCCGATGGCGTTGGCGCCGGCCGTGGCGATCAACTGGATGGCCATGGACCCCAGGCCGCCGGAGGCGCCCCAGACCAGCACGTTGTGGCCGGGCCTGAGAATGTGCGGCCGGTGGCCGAACAGCATGCGATAGGCGGTGGCCAGCGTCAGCGTGTAGCAGGCGCTTTCCTCCCAGGTCAGGTGGCGCGGGCGGTCCATGATCTGCTGGGCCTGCACGTTGGTGAACTGGGCAAAGCTGCCGTCGGGGGTTTCGTAGCCCCAGATCCGCTGACTGGGCGAGAACATTGGATCGCCGCCGTTGCACTCTTCGTCGTCGCCGTCATCCTGGTTGCAGTGAACGACCACTTCGTCGCCCACCTTCCAGCGCGTCACCTTGGAGCCGACCTTCCAGACGATGCCCGACGCGTCGGAACCCGCGATATGGAAATCCGCCTTGTGCGCGTCGAAGGGAGAAATCGGAATGCCCAAGCTGGCCCAGACGCCGTTGTAGTTGACGCCGGCGGCCATGACGAAAACCAAAACCTCGTGGGAATCGATTTCCGGCGTGTCGACGACCTCGACCTGCATCGCCTCTTCCGGGGGGCCGTGGCGTTCGCGGCGGATCGCCCAGGCGTACATGTTCTTCGGCACGTGGCCGAGCGGGGGAATTTCTCCGACCTCGTAAAGATCCTTGATCTCGCCCTCAAGGGGCTCCTGACTCTCGTCCTGCTGGAGGGCGGCGGCGGTCGCCTGGGGCATAGTGCGTCTCCGGTTGACTGATCTTCCCGGACAATGACCAAATTGTCCGGGTGGGGGGAAATGTTGCAGCGCAACAAAGACGCTATTATGTTGTTTCCCATCGCTGCTGCAAGCGGATTCATGCTGCATCGCCGCAATATTGTTTCAAAGTGTGCCCAGGACCCCCCGAAATGACTGATCGCAAACAAGAATCTCCCAAGCCCGCTGCCAAAATTCCCTGGCTGGTGAGGACATATTCGGGTCATTCTTCGGCAAAGGCGTCGAACGAACTGTACCGCACCAACCTGGCGCGCGGGCAAACAGGCCTTTCGGTCGCCTTCGATCTGCCGACCCAAACGGGCTACGACAGCGACCACGAACTGGCCCGCGGCGAGGTCGGCAAGGTCGGCGTACCGGTGGCGCATCTCGGCGATATGCGGACGCTGTTCGACGGCATCCCGCTCGACAAGATGAACACCTCGATGACCATCAACGCCACGGCGCCCTGGGTGCTGGCCATGTACGTGGCGCTGGCCGACGAACAAGGCGCGGCGCGCGGCGATCTTGCCGGCACCGTGCAGAACGACATCGTCAAGGAATACCTCAGCCGCGGGACGTACGTCTTTCCGCCGCAACCCTCCATGCGGCTGATCGGTGACGTCATCACCTGGACCTATAACGAAGTGCCGCGCTGGAATCCAACCAACGTCTGCTCCTACCACCTGCAGGAAGCGGGCGCGACGCCGAGCCAGGAATTGGCCTACGCGCTCTCGACCGCCCAGGCGGTGTTGGATCTCGTCAAAGCCGGCGGCCAGGTGCCGGACGCCGACTTCGCCCGCGTAGTGGGGCGCATCAGCTTCTTCGTCAACGCTGGCATCCGTTTCATCACGGAGCTCTGCAAGATGCGGGCGTTTACCGAACTGTGGGACGAAATCTGCCTTGAGCGTTACGGCGTCAAGGAGGAAAAGTTTCGCCGCTTCCGCTATGGCGTACAGGTGAATTCGTTGGGCCTGACGGAGCAGCAGCCGGAAAACAACGTCTACCGGATACTTCTCGAGATGCTGGCCGTGGTGCTCTCGAAGAACGCCCGCGCCCGCGCCGTGCAGCTGCCGGCCTGGAACGAAGCATTGGGCCTGCCGCGGCCCTGGGACCAGCAGTGGAGCCTGCGGCTGCAGCAGATCGTGGCGCTGGAGACCGATTTGCTGGAATACGGCGACATCTTCGCCGGTTCACCGGAAATCGAGGCCAAGACGGACGCCTTAAAAGCCGAGGCGCGGGAAGAAATGAAGGCCATCGACGCCTTGGGCGGCGCCGTCGCGGCGGTCGAAATGGGCTACATGAAGGAACAGCTCGTGGCTTCGAATGCCCGGCGCATCGCCGCAATCGAAAGCGGCGAGCAGACCGTGGTCGGCGTCAACGCCTACACTGAAAGCGCGGAATCGCCCCTGGTCGGCTCCGACGACGGCGGTTTCCTTAAAGTCGACGAGAACGCCGAGAAAGACCAGATCGAGCGGCTCAACGCCTGGCGCGAAAGCCGCGACCAAGCAGCTGTGGACGTGGCGCTGGATGAACTGCGCTCGGCCCTGGCCGAGGACCGCAACGTCATGAAACCCTCCATCGACTGCGCCCGGGCCGGGGTGACGACCGGCGAGTGGTCCGATTGCCTGCGTCAAACCTTCGGCGAATACCGCGCCCCCACCGGCGTTTCGGCGACGGCGGCGGCCAACGCGCCGGATGCCGCTTCGGACGAGGTGCGGGCGGAGGTCTCGGCGCTGTCGGCCAAGCTCGGCCGGCGGCTCAAGGTGCTGGTCGGCAAGCCCGGCCTCGACGGCCATTCCAACGGCGCCGAGCAGATCGCCGTCAAGGCCCGCGATTCCGGTATGGACGTGGTCTATTCCGGCATCCGCCTGACGCCTACGGAGATCGTCGCCAGCGCCAAGTCGGAGGACGTTCACCTGATCGGCCTCTCCATTCTCTCGGGCTCCCACATCGCGCTGGTCGGCGAGGTGCTGGAGGGACTGTCGGCGGTGGGTCTCGACCACATTCCGGTGGTGGTCGGTGGCATCATCCCCGACGACGACGCCGAGGCCCTGCGCGCTCAGGGCGTCGCCCGCGTCTACACGCCCAAGGACTTCGAGCTTAACGCCATCATGAGCGACTTCGTCGCCCTGGCCTCGGAGCGCGACGCGGCGGCCTGATTTGAGCCCGTTTAACCCAATCTGGTGTTGACGGCGCGGCGGGGCTGGCGTATACCCACAACCCCGCGCGAGAGTTTACTTTCGTGGCAGGATTGCTATGCATCCATTGGACTAAAAACGTAAGGGAATCCAAGTGGTTCAAGTATTCGTTCGCGAGAACAACGTCGACCAGGCCCTGCGCGCGCTGAAGAAGAAAATGCAGCGTGAAGGCATCTTCCGTGAGATGAAGATGCGACGCGCCTACGAAAAGCCGTCGGAAAAGCGCGTGCGCAAGCGCGCCGAGGCTGTTCGCCGCGCCCGCAAGCTGGCCCGCAAACGCGCCAAGTTCCAGTAGCGTCCGTCGCGCGGAAACATCTCCGCGCTAGGCGCCGGCGAAGCGAAGCCGGAACGATTTGAGAACGCGTCGCCAAGTAATACAACTTTGGCGGCGTATTTTATTGGACAGGTCCGCAACCTTCCGGCAAGTTAAAGCGACAAATCACATCCCGTAATGGCGGCCAAAACGTTGGCATAATTCGGGGGCCCCCGCCATGAACGTCGAAGCGATCGGCTTAAGCCGTGGGCAGTTGGTCGCACTGCTGACCTCGCTGGTCGCGGTGGGCGCCATCGCGACCAACATGTACACCCCGACGCTGCCGGCCATCACCGAGGATTTCGGCACCAATTCGGCAACGGCACAGTTGACCCTGACGTCGTATTTCGCGGGCATCGCCTTCACCCAGCTCTTTTATGGCCCCTTGGCGGACCGCTTCGGACGGCGGCCTGTCCTGTTCGGCGGCCTGACCCTGTTCGCCGGGGCATCGATCCTCTGCGCGGTTGCCCAGTCCGTGGAAGGCTTGATCGCGGCGCGGTTTTTCCAGGCCGCCGGCGCTTGCGTCGGGCCGGTGGTCAGCCGGGCGGTGGTGCGCGACCTCTTTAACCGCGAACAGACCGCCAGCATGATGGCCAGCATCACCTTCGCCATCGCCATCGCGCCGGCCACGGCGCCCCTCATCGGCGCCTATGTCTACGCCTGGGCGGGTTGGCGCATGAACTTCGCCATCGTTGCGGCGTTCGGCCTGCTGATCATGCTGATCGCCTGGTGGCGGTTGCCCGAGACCTTGCCCGAGGATCAACCGGCGCTCGGCGGCTTGTCCGGCATTGCCGGTATCTACCGTCGGCTGCTGGTGTCGCCGGCCTACCTCGGCTATGCGCTGTCGTCCATGTTCGTACTGGCCACCCTGTTCGCCTTCGTTTCCGAGGCGCCTTTCATCGTCATCAACATGATCGGGCTGTCAGAGCAGGCCTACGGCTGGTACGGGCTGATAACGGTCGGCGGTTTTGCCGCAGGTTCCTTTTCAGCCGGGCGCATCACCCCGCGTATCGGCATAGACCGGACCATCGTCCTCGGCGTTGCCATCGTATTGTGCGGCGGATTGTTGCTTGCCGGACTGGCCCAATTCGCGGCGTTGTCCATCGCTTCCATCATCGGTCCCATGGTTGTCGTGGTGCTCGGCATGGGGCTGGTTTTTCCCAACGCGACGGCGGGCGCCCTGAGCGTTCACCCCGAATTTGCCGGTTCGGCATCGGCCCTGTTGGGCTTCTTGCAGATGGTGGGCGCCGGCGTCGCGGTCGTCATCGTCGGACAGATTTCCGATGGCACGCACGTGCCCATGACCCTGGCGGTGGCGGCGTTTTCATTCAGTTCGGCCTTGTCCTTCGGCCTCGCCAAGTTGGCTCAACGCGCCTCGTAACTTCGGCGCAGCTGCACCATAACGCTTTCGGGCGTTGCCCCGTCCATGCGCATCTGCCGCAAAGTGTGCGCCGAATCGCGGGTAGCCAGGCGGTTGCCCACGTCATCCGTCACCAGCCGGTGGTGGTGGTAGTCAGGCACCGGTAGACCGAGCAATTCCTGAAGCAGGCGCTGGACGTCCGTGGCGTGGAAAAGATCCTTGCCGCGCGTCACCAGGTTTATGCCTTGCGCCGCGTCGTCGATCACCACCGAAATCGGGTAGCTGGTCGGCGTGTCCTTGCGGGCGAGAACGACGTCGCCGTGGGCCGCCGGGTCCGCCTTGACCTCTCCGGCCTCGGCGTCGATCCAGACCAATTCTCCCCCGGCGATTTCCAGGGCGCGCGCCATGTGAAGCCGGAGGGCGTGAGGTTCGCCCGCCTCAATCCGTGTCCGGCGTTCGTCGTCCGTAAGACCGCGGCAAATTCCCGGATAGACGGACCCCGCGGGGCCGTGCGGGGCTTCGTCGCTGCGTTCGATCTCGGCCCGGATGTCGGCGCGCGTACAGAAGCAGGGATAAAGCAGCCCGCGTGCCGAAAGACCATCGAGGGCTGAGCGGTACTTCGGCATGTTTCCGGACGAACGCGGCACCTCTTCCTGCCAGGTCAGACCGAGCCAGGCAAGATCCTTGAATATGGCCTCCTCGAATTCCGTGCGGCTGCGGGCGCGGTCGATGTCGTCGATGCGCAGCAGGAATGTTCCGTCGCTGCGCCGGGCCGTTTCGGAGGCGACGAAGGCGGCGTAGGCATGGCCCAGATGGAGGTGGCCGGAGGGGCTCGGCGCGAAGCGAGTGATGGCGGGTGACGGGGACATGGGCGTGACAATAGGCCATGATCCGCGCTAACACATCCCCATGAGTAGACAGACGAAAGCGATGCGCGCCGCCGAGACGGCGAGGGCGGTCCGGGCGCTGGCCCGGCTCGACGCCCGCTTCAAGCCGGCCGCCAAGGCGGCGGGCGCGTTGCCCGACCGCCGGCTGCCCAAGGGCTTCGCGACCTTGGCCAAGATTATCGTTGAACAACAGCTTTCGGTGGCCTCGGCCAATGCCATCTGGGGCCGCATCGAGGCCGACCTCGGACGTGTGACGCCGGAGACCGCCCTCGCGCGCACGGTGCCGCATCTCAAAGGCCTCGGTCTCGGCGCCCGAAAAGCCGAATACGTTCAGGGCATCGCCCGGGCGCTGCAGGACGGCGACTTGAAGCTCAAGGCCCTGAGCCGCATGGCGGATGATGAAGCGATCGAGCACCTGACCGCAATCCGCGGCATCGGACCCTGGACGGCGGAGATCTATCTCTTGTTCGTCGAGGGCCGCCATGACGTCTGGCCCGCCGGCGACGTGGCCCTGCAGGCGGCGGCCCAGGCCGTGCTCGATCTGAAGACCCGGCCCGATACGGAAACCATGCGCGACCTCGCCGAAGCCTGGCGTCCCCACCGCGGCATCGCCGCCCGGCTGCTTTGGGCCTACTACCGCGTCATGAAAGCCAAACCCCGTTAGGGGTCAGACCCTTAACCTTTCTTAATTGGTGTCAGGCACCAATTAATTTAGAGCACGCCGGTGGTGCGGAGTTCGGCGATTTCGTCGGCGCTCAGTTCCAGCACCTCGGCCAGGACGTCGTCGGTGTGCTGGCCCAGCGTCGGCGGCGCGCCCTGGTAGTCGACCGGCGTGGCCGAGAGGTTGATGGGGCTGGCGATCATCGGCATGGCGCCGGCCAGGACATGCTCCTGTTCCACCACCATGCCGCGGTGTTTGATCTGGGGATCGTTGAAGACGTCCTCGATGGAATTGATCGGACCGCACGGCACGCCTTCGGCCTCGAGGATCTCCAGCCACGCCGCCGTGGTCTTTTCCTTCACCGGCACCGCCAACAGGTCCGCCAGTTCCGGCTGGTGCGTCACGCGGGCGCTGTTGGTGGCAAAGCGTTCGTCCTCGGCCAGGTCGGGCAGCCCGAGAACGCCGCACAAGCGGCCGAACTGACCGTCGTTGCCCACGGCGATGACGACGTGCCCGTCCGCCGAGGGGAAGGGCTGGTAGGGCACGACATTGGGATGGCGGTTGCCGACCCGGCCGGGCGGCGTGCCGGTATTGAGATAGTTCAGGCCCTGATTGGTGAGGATGGCGGTGGCGCAGTCCAGCAGCGCCATGTCGATGTACTGGCCCTCTCCGGTGCGCTCGCGGTGAGCCACGGCCGCCAGAATGGCGACGGTGGAATAAAGACCGGTGGTCAGATCGGCGATGGCGATGCCGACCCGCATCGGCCCGCCGCCGGGACGTCCGTCCGCCTCGCCGGTAATGCTCATCATGCCGCCCATGGCCTGGATCATATAATCGTAGCCGGCGCGCGCGGCGTAAGGTCCGTCCTGGCCGAAGCCGGTGATGGAACAGTAGATCAGCGAGGGATTGATGGTCTTCAGGTCGTCGTAAGCGAGGCCGTATTTCGCCAGGCCGCCGACCTTGTAGTTTTCGACGAAGATGTCGGATTTGGCCGCCACATCCCTGACGATCTTCTGGCCTTCGGGCTTGGAGATATCGACCGTGACGGACCGCTTGCCCCGGTTGATCGAGAGGTAGTAGGTCGAATCCGCGGTATCGTTGCCGTCCCTGTCCTTGAGGTACGGCGGTCCCCAGTGGCGGGTGTCATCGCCGGCGTCGGGGCGCTCGATCTTGATGACCTCGGCGCCGAGATCGGAGAGCATCTGTGTGGCCGAGGGCCCCGCCAGGATACGGGACACATCGAGCACGCGCAGGTGGGAAAGGGGTCCAGGCATTGTCGTCAACCAGTTTGGGATGGGCATAAGGCGGGCTGAAATTCGGCCCGCAGCATAGCCCCTCGGGCGGTATGGGGCCAAGGCGGGATTAACCGGCTTAGGGTTTGCCTTCCGTCGCCAGTTCGGCGGCCGGTTTATATCCCTGCCAGGCGAACCAATAGGCGATGTGGCCGGCCAGGCGGGCAAGCTTGCGCCCATCCGGACCGACCAGATTGTGTTCTTCGATCGCCCACACGCCGTCGTCGTCGATCAGCTTGGCGGCATTGTCCGGATCCGGTCTGAAGTCGCGGCCCTCCGCCCGATAGGCTCGGACAGTCCGGCTGGTTGTATCACCGACTAGGACGACGTCGATATCGCCGATCTCGTCATTGATCACCCGCGATTTCGAAAAGGCGGCGAGCGGCCAAGCTTTTTCGGCGCCGACCGTGCGCACCGCGAAGACGTAATCCTTGGGCTTCAGCCGTTCATCCCGAACCCGGGCCGGAAACATGAGGTCCTTGCTGGCGAAATATTCTCCGTACGGTTTGCCCGGCGAATAGTCGCGATTGTAGCCGGTGTCGATCGACAGAACCCTGGTGTCCGGATTCCTTGCCAGCCAATCCTTCCATGTCGTAATGGCGACAGGAAGAATGCGAAGCTCGATGCCCGAGCCCGTCAACGCGCCCACCACCGGCCGCCCGGTGAACTGGTTCCACAGCGAGTTTGTCGCCTTGTCGTACATCAGCTTGTTGGACCGGTAGAGGAACCCCGACGAGCCGAAGACGAAGGGCTCGGCACGCCCCTCTGCCAGGGTGTCGAACAAGATGCCCGAGCCGCACAGCGTGCAGTAAGCCAGCGCCACCGGCTTGCCGCCCACGACGTCGTTGAACATCTCGTGCCAGTCCATGATGCGCAGCGGGTAGGCCCGGACGTCGCCGTTGATTGAAACGCCGAAGACGAGTTCGTCTGGTTCGAGGTATGTCGCTTCCTTCGGCGCGATGTGCTTCGGATTGACCAGCGCGGGTATGCCGTCCTTGGAAACGCCGCCCCAAACGATTTCCTCAAGGCGAATTTCGTGGCTCACACCACGCTTGAGGAAGTGGCGGAAATTCGGATCAATACCGGCCATCAGGTCGGCCTTGTAGCGGTCGAAGCTGTCGAAAGGCGTCACCTCAGGGTGCGCCTCCTGCCACAGCATCCAATCGTTCCAACTCGGCCCGACACCGGCGCCGGTCAGCGCGTTCAAGGCGCGGGCTATTTCCTCGCTGCCGCCGGCAAATCGTAAGGCTTGAATCAAAGCCGGTACAACGTCGGTCTTCCCCCGCTCGACGATCCGCCTGAGCGCCGTTTCACGGAGCGGTTGAAGCTGAACGAACAACTGGCGAGCCAGGCTTTCTGCCTCGGACATGACCCCGATGCGTTCATTTTCCGCTTCGGCGCCTTGCGCCAGCGCGGCCTGGCCGGCCAGGACAGGCAGTATCATCGCGACCAGAAAGGCGAAATACGACGACCGCATCATCGTGCACATCTCCTGAGTAAGATTTCGCATACCAGTCTCATCGACGCCTAGAGCTGCGAAAACTCAAAACCACTCACGTCAGCGTCATTGGATCGGTGCGGAGAGTCGATAGGCCGGACGCCTCAAATCCATATTATGTAGATCGGAAAACAATCGCACACATGATCTGGTAATTGGGGGGTGGTAATCTTCTACGGGTCTTGCCACAATGGAATCAACTAGCTCATAGCACGGGGGTTGATGTGTCGCCTGAGAGTTGTCCCGCCCTGGTCTTGAACGCCGATTACCGGCCGCTCAGTTACTTTCCGTTGTCTCTGCTGGCCTGGCAGGACTCGGTGAAAGCGGTTTTTCTCGACCGCGTCAACATCGTTTCCGAATACGAAACCACGATCCACTCGCCCAGTTTCCAGATGCGGCTGCCCAGCGTGGTTTCGCTGAAGAAGTACGTGAAGCCCGCGCGTAAGCCGGCGTTTACGCGGTTCAATCTGTTCCTGCGTGACGCTTTCCAGTGTCAGTACTGCGGCTCACCCGAAGATCTGACGTTCGACCATCTCATTCCACGTTCGCTGGGCGGACAGACGACCTGGCAGAACGTGGTGGCGGCCTGCTCGCCGTGCAATCTCAGAAAGGGCGGGCGCATGCCCAAGGAAGCCAAGATGCTGCCCCACGTCTGGCCGTTCGAACCGACGGTCTACGACCTGCAGGACCGGGGTCGGGCCTTCCCGCCCAACCACCTGCACGAAAGCTGGAACGACTATCTTTACTGGGACACGCCACTGGAGCCATAGGCCTAGCTCGTCAGTCCAGAATTTTCTTTACCGCGCAGACGTCCATTTGGCCTAAGCCGCGCCGGTTTGCCGTGCGGAATGAGACGCCGGCAGCGGAGGTGAGCGGCATCGGCGTGCCATTTTTGCCGGCGACGTCGGCCACCACGTTCAGATCCTTCAGGATGATGTCGACAGTGCCAGTGGGCGCGTAGTCTTCGGCCACCATGCGCGGCGCCCATTCCTGCAGCACCGCGCTGTCGGCCCGGCCACCCGACAGCGCCTCGGGTAGACGCGCCGCGTCGACGCCGGCGTCCTGGGCGAATTTCACCGCTTCCGACACAAGCGCCAAGCCGCCGCCGACCAGGGTTTGGTTGACAAGCTTGGTGGCCTGCCCGGCGCCGCTCGGGCCCATCCACGTCAAGCGTCCGGCCAGTTCGCGGATGACCGGTTCGGCCAATTTGAAGTCCTCGTTATCGCCGCCCGCCATGACGGTGAGGGTGCCGGCGGTGCAGGCCGCCGGCCCGCCCGACACCGGCGCATCGATCCAGCCCATGCCGGTCTGATCCTTGAGGCGGGCCGACATCTCCGCCGTAGCGGCGGGTTCGATGCTCGACATGTCGACCAGGATCTTGCCGGATGCTCCACCCTCTGCGATTCCGTTTGGCCCGAAGACCAGCTCCCGGATGGCAGAGGTGTCTGTGACGCAAGTGAAGACAAAGTCGCTGGCGGCGGCGACCTCGGCGGGTGACGGGGCAACCGAGGCTCCCGCCGCAGCGAGATCGGCCGCGGCGTCCGGTTTGCGCGCCCAGGTCGTGAGGTGATAGCCCTCTTGTGCGAACCTCAGCGCCATCGGCTTGCCCATGTTGCCGAGCCCGATATATCCGATCCTTGGTTTGGTCGTGTCGTTCATCGCAATTTCCTCAGGGGATGACTTTCATGTCGCGGAATTCCTGGAAAATGCGCAGGAACATTTCCTCCGAGCGGACGCAGTCGTGGAAGCCGGTCTGACGGATCTTTAGGGTGTCCGTCATGACGTCCCAATCCGTTCCGAAGACATAGTCCGCGAAGGGCCACGCCACCAGATCCTGGTAATCGATTTTCTGCAGGCCATAGCGCGCTGTCATGTCGTCCCACAGCTGGCCTTTGTCGGCCATGAAATCGGTCAGCGAGATGGTCTGCACATCACCCAGTTCCAAACCGAAAAACTTGGCAAAGCGCGGCCAGACGTTGCACCAGCGGAAGAAGTCGCTGTTGGTGATGTTGAACACTTCGTTGGCGGCGTTGTCGGAGGTGGCGCACCATTTCATGGCTTTGTTGAGGATTTCGGCGTCCGCCACCTGATAAACCGCACGATAAGCGCCGGGTTTGCCGGGAAAGCGCAGGGGCAGTCCCAGTTCCTTGGAGATCGAAGCGTAAACGGCGATGGCGGTCGTGATGTTCATTGGATTGCCGACGGCAAAGCCGCAGACGGTCTGGGGCCGCAACGCCGACCAAGTCCAGGACTTGCCTTTCTGCCGGTTCTCCAGCCAGCGCTCCTGATCCCAATAGAAATTCGGCAGCATGTGAGGCGGATCGTCCTCCCGCGCCGGCGTCTTGAAGGGGCCGAGGTGGCTGCCGTAGATCTTGTTGCCCTCGATCAGATTGACATGCCGCATTCCGGGGGAGGCCGCCTCGATGGGCTCCACGGAATTCACCAGCATGGCCAGGTTGGGCGCGCCGTGCTCCGCCCAGGTGTCGCGGGCCTGGAAGGCGCAGTAGAAAATGTGGGTGACATCCGTCAGGTGGGAAAGTTTGGCGTCCGCGTCCGCACGGTCCAGCAGATCGACGGATATGAACTCGGCGTCGGTGTCGAAATCCGGCGCCCGCCGGGAAAGGCCGACAAGATCCCACGCCGGATCGTCGCCGAGAAACTTCAGTAGATTGCGTCCGATGACGCCCAACGCGCCGACGATTACGGCCTTGTTCTCAGCCATGTCTCCCCCAATCGATTTCTCAGATACGCTCCGACAGCCAGATGGCGAGACGGGAGCCGGCTTTGATGGCGCCGGTTAGAACTTCGTGGCCAACGGCTTCTTCGGCGCCCGCGGCAACGGCGGCATCGCGGTGCTCGATCTCGTCGGCGCGGAACGCCTCAATGGTGTCCCGCAATTCGGCTTCGTCATCGCCCAATTCCTCGGCCTGGCCGGCATAATGCTCGTCGATAACTTCCTCGATCGCCTGGGTGCAGGCCATGGCCGCTTTCTCCCCCATCAGGGCCGTGCCGGCGCCGAGCGCGAAACCGGCGGCATGCCATAGCGGCGTCAGGATGGTGGGGCGCACGCGGCGCTCGATCGTGAGGTTTTCAAATCTTTCAAGGTGTTCTTTTTCCTGATCGGCCATGCGTTTTAACGCCGGCCCCGACGCGCCTCTACCCAGCACCGCCATCTGGCCCTGGTAGATGCGCACCGCGCCGTATTCACCGGCGTGGTCGACGCGGATGATGCGCTCGATCAGCTGATCTTTGGTCAGATCGCCGGGCTGCCGTCCTTCCGCCGTTCGTTTTGGCCGGCTCATGCTTGCTCCTTATGCCTGAGGCAGTTCGCTGTGCGCTCGGGTGCGCGCGGCGGCCAGCAGCGAGAAAACCGCCAGGATCGCCGACGTAAGGACATTGTAACCGGCCATCGAAACGCCGAACAGCGACCACTGTACCTCATCGCATTTGACGACCGGGGCGTTCATGATCTGGGCCCTCAAGGCGTCGACGGACGAGACTGCGGAACTGTCGCCGGTGCAGGACTGCGTACCCTCCCACCAATGCTGCTCCACCCCGACATGGAAAACGGCGATACCCCCGCCCGTTATGAAGGCCAACGCGGCTAGCCCCAGCGCCCAGCCCGCATAACGGGGCATGAACCAGGCCAGGAGGCCGAGCGCGATGACGACGGCATAGGGGACGCGCTGATATAGGCACAGGATACAGGGCGCCAGTCCACCGAAGTACTGGGACGCCAGGGCGCCGCCCAGGGCGACGACGCTGGCCGCGACCACGGCGCATAACGCGCCAACTGGGGTGAGCAGCCAGGCAATGGTTTTTTCGAGAAATTCCATGCCGGGCGGTATAGCGCGGTTCCCATTATTCGAAAAGCGTTTTGACAGGCTTGGCTGTATGGAAAATATGAGACGAGGCGTTTCAGTTAAACCGGCAAATACCGGGAAATCGATCCCGTAGCGACCAGTGGCGCAGAGGTTGCCGTCGCCGTGTTGTTCGATGCGGTCGACGCCTCCGGCGGCGATGCGCCCGGGATCATCGTTTCCCGGCTTGCTGAAGTTCACGGCGGCGAAGTGATCTGGCCGGGCGGCATCACCGATCCCCAGAAACAAACGGCCATCGATCAGTTGGCCGCTGCCACCATTATTGTTCGATAGGAGAGGCCAATGCCCGCACTCGACGTTTTCAATTCCAACGCATTCTCGATGGTGTCCCTGACGGACTCCATCAACAAGATCCCCTTTCTGCCAGGCCGCGTGGGGCAGCTGGGTCTGTTCCGTGAACAGGGCGTGGCGACCACCTCGGTTCTTGTGGAAGAAAAGGAAGGTTCGCTCACCCTGGTGGAAACCACCGCGCGTGGCGCGCCCGCCGTGCAGAACGCACACAACAAGCGCAAGGCCCGGTCCTTGACGGTGCCCCATATTGCTCTTGAGGACACCATTTTGGCCGATGAGGTTCAGAACCTGCGCGCCTTCGGCTCCGACAGTCAGCTCGAAGGGGTTCAGCAGGTGATGAATGATCGCCTGGAAGAAATGGCGCGCAAGCTCGATGCGACGCTGGAGCATCTGCGCATCGGTGCCATCAAGGGCCAAATCCTTGATGCTGACGGCACCTCCGTTCTTTATGACCTGTTTCAGGAATTCGGGGTCACCCAGCAGACAGAGGTCGACTTCGATCTGGATAACGCCACGCCAGCGGCAGGCGCGGTCAAGAAGAAGTGCCATGACGTCAAACGCAAGATCGAGGATGAGCTGGGCGCAACGCCCTATGACCACATCCACGCCATCTGCGGATCCGCCTTCTTTGACGACCTGGTGACCCATGGTGAAGTGGCCGCCGCCTACGATCGCTATCTGGACGGCCTGTTCCTTCGCGAAGGTCAGGCACGCGGCTCGTTTGAATATGCGGGTATCGTCTTTGAGGAATATCGGGGCCGGGTTGGCTCGGTTGATTTTACCGACACCAACAAGGCGCATTTCTTCCCCGTGGGCGTGCCCGGGCTGTTCCGCCAATACAACGCACCGGCGGATTTTGTCGAAACGGTCAATACGATCGGTTTGCCCCGTTATGCCAAACAGGCCCCCGACACCCAGTTTGGTCGGTGGGTGGCCTTGCATGCCCAATCCAACCCGCTGCCGATCTGCACCCGTCCGCGTGTGCTGATGAAGGGCAAACGCACCTGATCCTAATGCAGGGTGGAGGAAGATTTGGTCAGGGCTTGCAGGCGCTTGTTTGCAAGTTCCAGATCAAACCGTTCGGGATCAAAATCTCCGACCCAGTCCAGAAACTCCGGATCGGCGGATTTTGGCGAACGAACGGCCTCCACCAGGTCAGGATAGGCGTAGGGGCCACCGCTGTCTTCTGGTGGGCAGGCACGCTTGCCGTCCAGGCAGCACAAAGAGGATGGCTCGTCTCTCATGCTTTCGACGGCGATTTCATGTCGCCAATCGTCGCCAAAGTCATAAACATAGAGGAAGCTATGACCTTCCATCAGAACATGGGAAAGGCGCACATCGGCTTCTTCTGAAATCGGACGCCCACCAGAGGCGTCATCAGGGACGCCATAGCGTTTGCCATCGATGATAAAGAGATGAAGATGCTCATCCTCCCAGCCCATAACGGCCTGGATGACAAAATGCAGGCCTGCCAGGGTGAAATCGGTGGGGACTGTAACCTGCCGCCAGATCTCTGGCTCAATGTCAGCGAGGCGGATGCGAAGGGTAATGGATGAGGTCATGTTTACCGATATTTCCCAGATAGTATTCGTATCGTAGCAAATCGTAGGCGAACCCGACC
>CAZGTM010000003.1:77043-100605 GCA_964528595.1 uncultured Rhodospirillaceae bacterium | reverse complement strand
CGCCGATGGATGAAGACGGCGCGCTCGAACTTTACCGCAAGTCGGCTTCCCAAGGTTACGAGCGTGCGCAGTTCACGTTGGGCGAGATATGCAAGGAAGGCCGCATCACGCCGCAGGATCTGGTCCAGGCCTATATGTGGTTTGCCCTGGTCGCCGAAACCGGCAATGCGCTAGTAGCCGCAGCGCAGGAGGCTTGTTCCGTGATCGAACCCTTTATGACGCCCGAGCAAATTTCGCTCGGAAAATCCCGCGCCACGGACTGGAGCACCGGCTCCTAGGGTTTGACGATCTTGCAGTCCGCCCCTTTGGCGTTGAGAGTCGTGCAGGCGGCTTGCGCCATCTCCAGTGTTTGGACCGGCCCTGCCCAGGCGACAAAAGGCTTGGTGGAATTCTCCGTTACCGCAAATACCTCGATTTGATATGCGGCCAACAGTTCCGCATTATCCTTGCGCAATGCCGACCACCTCTTGAAGGCGTCCTCGGCCGTCTCGAATTCGCCAATTTGCAGGGAGAAGCCGCCGCTTTGCAGGGCTGATTCCCTAGCTGCCTCGACCTTGGCGTCGGCGCCCTGGCGCAGCGACACATAATAGCGCAGGTTTTCCTGGGCGCTGTCCTCGGGCAGATCGAGCCGCGCGAGTTCCTGCGCTCTTTCGCTGTTGCCCTGGAGGCCATGCACCAGGGCCAGATTCTGCCTGATCTGCGCCGTGGCTCCGGGCAGCTTCGCCGCGCGCTCCAGGATGGCGGTGGCGCGCGTCAGATCGCCATCCAGGGCCCACGAGAGCGCCAGATTATTGAGGATGGCGACGTTCTCGGGCGACAGCGTTTGGGCGGCCTGATACGACATCCGGGCCTTGGCATGGCGGCCTAATCGGTCTCGTGCCACGCCGACGGCCAGTAATGTCCGCCAGTTTGGCGTGCCCAAGGTCATAGCTTCGGTCAGAGGCGTTATGGCGCGAGCGGGCTCGCCGGCGGCGATCAAGGCGCGGCCCAGCTCGGCCAGCAAGCGCGGATTTTCCGTCCCCTCCGACAGCGTGCGTTCCAAAACCTGAACGGCCCGAGCCGGAGTGCCGATATAACGCAGGTTTCGCGCCAGCCCGAGCGTGGCCTCGACATCATTGGGATCGGCGGCGTGAAGGGTCTGGTAGTAGCGGGCGGCCGCCGCGTAGTCACGCGAGTGCTGGGAGGCCCGTGCGACCTTGGATAACGATTTTTCGATCGCCGCCTGCTCGCGGGCGTTGTCGATATCGCTCTGCCCGGCGCAGCCGTTCAGGGCAAGCGCGCCGAGTGCAAGGACTGCGGTCCCGCGAATGAAGCGTTTCGACTTCAAGGTTTCCATGCCGACAAACATTTGGCGGAGAGTATATCGTTTCGCGTCCCGCCGCGACAGGGCCGCATCAGTCACGCAGGCGGGGTGGCGTCGTGTTGGCGATTGTAACCGAACTGTCGTCGCAGTCGTCGGGGTCGAACGTCTCGTTGGTGCCCGCCAGACTGACAGTGGCGGCGATTATCTGGATGCAGGATGAGGCCTGGGAACTCGTACCGTTGTAGCTGACCTCATGGCTCGGCGCGTAAAGGGCCCCGGTCAGAGCGGTCGACGCCGTGCCCGCGACTGATATGTCGCCGTCATCGGAGTCGGGATCGACGTGAAATAGAACGCCTGAATAGTCACCTGAGGTAGGCGCCTGCAAATCAATGGTGCTGTTGCCCAGGAATGAAATGTCGCCGTAATCGGCACCGGAGGAACTGGTGTTGTAGATATAAACCCCGCCCGGATCGGTACCAGACTTGTCATCCTGAAGGGTACCGCCGTTCACGGAGATGCCTCCGCCGTCGATGACGTATTCGCCGGGTTCCATGATGATCGTGTTGTTACTGCCGGTGATGGTGATACCGCCGCAATAAGTACCGGGTGAGATGGTTACCGTATTACCGCTCCCCGTTACCCGGTAATTTGTCTCGTCACAACCGTCGGGCGCCGGCGGGGTCAAACTGGAAAGCGGATCGGGAGGAATATTGGAACAGTCGTCGGTGGGCGTGGGATCGACGGTGGCGGTGCCGACAACGCTGCTGCCGCCGGCAACACAAACCTCGGAGGCCTCCAACTCGGGTGTGCCGTTTACGACGAGGGCTGATTCGTCCGTGGAGGCAACCGCGACGCCGCAATTGGGCATGCTGAGGTCGGCCGTACCGCTGACCGTCATGGCGCTTGCTGAGTCCGGATCCAGAGCCAGTATACAAAAGTTGTCCTCGCTTTCGGAGACGCTGGCGACCGATATGACCTCGATATCGCGAGATGCGAATCCGATCAACCGGGCGAAGTAGAGGCTGACGGGATTGCCGTTGGTCGTCGAACGGCGCGTCGTGACCTGAACCGCATTGGTGGGTGATCCGGCCGCCGTGAACGTACTTGCATCGGTGTCCCAGTTGCCCAGTATCACGTCATCCGGGTCTAGGATGTCGCCGTGGTTGGCGACCGGCATGTTGGCCACGGCGTACTGAACCGCCAGGGTCTTTGCGGCATCCTCGTCGTCGAGTGAATCCGTGGCCGCCAGGGCCGCTGAATCCGCGGCCGCCCTGAGTTCCGATTGAATGTAGAGAAGCTGCCCCATGTCGACGGAGGCCGCGGCCGCGCCGAAAATCACGGGCATCGCCAGTGCGACGATAATGAAAACCGCGCCGCGCTCGTCGCGTTTGAAAAAACGGATACGGTTCCTAATTGTCGCTACCAAATTCCACATGGCTCAGGATTCAAGCCGCATGGTGATACTGACTTCGATATTGCCCTCCATCAGTGTCGAGGCCAGCGCGTTGACGATGGCGGCTTCCGACATCGGCACACTGACGTCAATGGTGACGTCGGTTCCGTCGTCGGAAAGCTCGACAACCGGATTGAGGTTATTGTTGTTGATCAGCGTGACGACAAGGGCTTCTGCTTCAGCCTCGGTTGATTCGCCGACGGCATAACTGCGCGCCGCCTCGCGCGCCGCGTAAACCATCAATTGCCGGGTATTGAGAACCAAACCGTACTGGATGATGCCGAACAGGACGGCGATAAGGACCGGCAGTAGAATGGCGAATTCGATCGCCACCGCGCCGTTGGTGCTCTTCAACGCCCGTCGCAACCGGGCGATCATCGACCGGTTCGGTTCTTTTTTAGTGGAGTTGGAAGGATTCCCGCTCTCAGCCATGCCATGTCCTCGCGCAAATGCACGCCGGGCAAGCGCATATTTCCTATTTCCTATGTTACCACAAAGTGCATTAAGCGGGGGTAAATGAAATTTTCATAGCGGCTTGAATTCGCTGTCTGTCAGTTTTGTTCAAATATTGCAGTTACTTAGCGGGTGTGTTACGCAAAGATCAAATTCTGTGGGGGTACCAACATGGACGACGATCTACCGCGCTCGGTTTCGCGGTCCATGCAATTTGAAAACGGCACAGCGGTCGGCACCAGCGACGTCTGGCAGGGCGGCCAGTACTGCAAGATCCTCACGAAATCGGGCATCGTGGGGTGCGGGATTTTCGATCTGGAGGTTGCCGCGGAGTTCGGCGAAGCCATCGCCATCGCCAAAGGCACGCCAGACCAACCACTGGTCGAGCCGGAAGACCTGCTCGACGCCGTCATCGTCGGCGTCACGCCCCAGGCCGAGGCCCTCGGCGCCAGCCCGGGCATGACCGGCCGCGAGGCCGTCGAAGCCTTCCTGTCCGCCCGCTAGGGGGCAGGCCCTCAACGAGGATTAATGGATCTGCGGGTCGAGCGAGCCGTCGGTATAGCGCGCCGCCATGTCGGCCATCGGGATCGGTTTGATCTTTGACGCATTGCCGGCGGTGGCAAACGCCTCGTAGCGGGCCGTGCAAACCTCGATCATCGCGGCGATCGCCGGTTTGTTGAAGTTGCGGGGGTCGAACTCGGCGCCTTTTTCCGACGCGACCTTGCGGTACTGGCCGGTAATCGCCATGCGGCAGTCGGTATCGATATTGACCTTGCGCACGCCGTTCTTGATGCCGACGACGACCTCGTCGACCGGCACGCCGTAGGTCTGCGGCATATCGCCGCCGAATTCGTTGATGATGTCCTGCAGGTTCTGCGGCACGGCGGAGGAGCCGTGCATCACCAGGTGCGTGTTGGGCAGGCGGGCGTTGATCGCTTTGATGACGTCCATCGCAAGGATATCGCCGGTCGGTTTGCGCGTAAACTTGTAGGCGCCATGCGAGGTACCGATGGCGACGGCCAGGGCGTCGCACTTGGTTTGGGCGACGAAGTCGGCGGCCTGGTCGGGATCGGTCAGCAACTGGTCCTTGTCCAGCTTGCCTTCGAAGCCGTGGCCATCTTCTTTTTCGCCTTCGCCTGTCTCCAATGAGCCGAGACAACCGAGTTCGCCCTCGACCGAAACGCCGACGGAATGAGCGATGTCGACCACGGTGCGGGTGACGTCGACGTTGTATTCGTATTCCGCGGGCGACTTACCGTCTTCCTCCAGCGAACCATCCATCATGACGGAGGTAAAGCCGTTCGTCATGGCCGAGGTGCAGGTGGACGCACTATTGCCGTGGTCCTGATGCATGCAGATCGGCAGATCGGGATAGCTTTCCACGGCGCCCATGATCAGGTGGCGTAGGAAGATATCGCCGGCGTAGGCGCGGGCACCCCGGCTGGCCTGCAGGATGACGGGCGAATCGGTGGCCTTGGCGGCCTCCATGATGGCGATGACCTGCTCGAGATTGTTGACGTTGAAGGCGGGCAAGCCGTAATCGTTTTCCGCCGCGTGATCGAGTAGTTGCCGCATTGATACCAGAGCCATTGGTCTACCTCTTCTTTTCGTTGGGGGTCCCGAGGTGCTTCTCGGTGATTGATCCTTGGGTTTGTGCTGCCTAAGCGCCCGCGTTTTCCAGAGCGACGACGCCGGGCAACTGTTTTCCTTCAAGCCATTCGAGGAAGGCCCCGCCGGCCGCCGATAAATACGTAAACTTGTCCGCCGCACCGGCGTGGGCCAGCGCGGCAACCGTATCGCCGCCACCGGCCACGCTGATCAGCTTGCCGGCTTTGGTCAGGTCCGCCGCCGCCCGGGCAACGGTATTGGTGCCGGCATCGAAGGGCGGTATCTCAAACGCCCCCATCGGGCCGTTCCACACCAACGTCTTGCAGGCGGCCAAACGGTTCGACAAATCCTGCGCCGCGTCCGCGCCAATGTCCAGAATCATCGCATCGCTTGGGACATTATTCACCGATACGGTTTCACTTGCTGCACCGGCCTTAAACTCACGCGCGATAACGACGTCGTCCGGCAGGACGATTTCGCAGCCGCTCGCCGCTGCCGCAGCACTGATGCCGCGGGCGGTGTCGGCAAGGTCGGGTTCGCACAGGCTGGCGCCGACGTCGACGCCGCCCGCGTGGAGGAAGGTGTTGGCCATGCCGCCACCGATCACCAACAGGTCGACCTTGTCGATCAGGTTGCCCAGCAGTTCAAGCTTGGTCGAGACCTTGGCGCCACCGATGACGGCCGCGACAGGCCGTTCGGGTGATTCCAACGCCTGCGCCAAGGCCTTCAGTTCCGCCTCCATGCCGCGGCCGGCCGCCGCCGGCAGGAGCCGCGCAAGCGCTTCGGTGGAGGCGTGCGCCCGGTGGGAACAGGAAAACGCGTCGTCGACGTACAGATCGCCGTTGGCCGCCAGTTCGGTGGCGAACCCGCCGTCATTGGCTTCCTCGCCGGCGTGAAACCGCAGGTTTTCCAACAGCGCGACATCACCGGCCCCGAGCCCGTCGACAACAGATTTGGCGGTGTCGCCGATGCAATCGGTAGCAAACGCAACCGACCGACCAAGGGCTTCTGCCAGTGGATCCGCGACAGGCGACAGGGACATGTCGGCGACCACCTGACCCTTGGGCCGGCCGAAATGCGACAGCACGACGACACGGGCGCCCCTTTTGCTCAATTCCGTGAGCGTTGGCACCAGACGGTCAATGCGGGTGGTGTCGCCGACGGCACCTTCCCGCATCGGCACGTTGAGGTCGGCCCGGACCAGGACCCGCTTGTCCGCGACGTCCAAGTCATCGAGGGTCTTGAACGCGGTCATGCCGGAGTTTTCTCCTTAGCCCAGCTTGGCCATGGCTATGGCGGTGTCGCCCATGCGGTTGGAGAAACCCCACTCGTTGTCGTACCACGACAGGATACGCACCAGCTTGCCGCCGATGACCTGCGTCTGCGTCACATCGAACGTCGAACTGGCCGGGTCGTGGTTAAAGTCGATGGAGACCATCGGGCCGTCACAAACGTTGAGAATGCCCTTCAGCGGCCCCTCGGCCGCTTTGACGATGGCCGCGTTGATTTCCTCGACGGTGGTTTTGCGCTTGGCGTTGAACGTCAAGTCGATCATCGAGACGTTCGGCGTGGGTACGCGGACCGACGTGCCGTCGAGCTTGCCCGCCAGTTCGGGCAGGACCAGGCCGACGGCGCGGGCGGCGCCCGTCGAGGTCGGGATCATCGACATGGCGGCGGCGCGGGCGCGGCGCAGATCGCCGTGCAGGGTATCCAGCACCGGCTGGTCGCCGGTGTAACTGTGCACCGTCGTCATGAAGCCTTGGGCGATGCCGACTTTCTTGTGCAGCACCTGGGCGACGGGCGCCAGGCAATTCGTCGTGCACGAAGCGTTGGAGACGACACGGTGGCTCTTGCGCAGTTTCTTGTGGTTGACGCCGTAAACCACCGTCAGGTCGGCGTCGGCGCCGGGCGCTGAAATCAGGACGCGTTTGGCGCCGGCTTCGAGGTGCTGTGCGGCGGCGTCGCGCTTGGTGAACAGGCCCGTGCATTCAAGGGCGATGTCGACGTCCATTTTTTTCCAGGGCAGTTCCGCTGGATTGCGCACAGCGGTTACGGCGATGTTGCCTGTGCCGATATTGAAACCGGTCTTGGTTACTTTGACCTTGCCCGGAAAACGGCCGTGTACCGAATCGTGCTGCAGCAGGTGGGCGTTGCTCTCGACGCTGCCAAGGTCGTTGACGGCAACAACCTTGAGGTCCTTGCGGCCGGATTCGTGAATGGCCCGGAGAACCAAACGGCCGATACGGCCGAACCCATTAATTGCTACGCGCGTTGCCATGACAAATCTCCCGTCTTTATTGGCTGAATTTTTTGTTTCAATGTCCTGTAAGCCTGTTCCACGTTTTCCGCCGATCAAAGCCGGGCCTTGGCAGCCGCGGCGACGGCGTCGGCGGTGATGCCAAAATGCGGGAACAGATCCTTGGCCGGCGCGGAGGCGCCGAAGCCGGTCATGCCGACATGGGCGACCGAATATCTCTCCCATCCCTGGGCGACGCCGGCTTCCACCGAGATCCGGACCGTGCCGGGTCCCAGAA
Source organism: uncultured Rhodospirillaceae bacterium (assembly GCA_964528595.1). GTDB lineage: Bacteria > Pseudomonadota > Alphaproteobacteria > UBA2966 > UBA2966 > CAYFKJ01. The sequence continues at coordinate 93,254 of CAZGTM010000003.1, read as the reverse complement.
TGCTTTCTTGCGTCCCCGCGTCCTGCTCCGAAAAGAGTTCGAGGCAGGGCATCGAGACGACCCGGGTCGGTACGCCATCGGCCTGCAATTGCTCGCGGGCCGCCACGGCGACGCCGATCTCGGAGCCTGTCGCCAGAAGACTAACCTTCGCCTCACCGTCGGCGGCGCAGAGTTCGTAGGCGCCCTGGGCGCAGAGGTTGTCGTCGGTGTGCTCGGTGCGCACGGCGGCCAGGCCCTGTCGCGTCAAAGCCAGGACCGACGGGCCGTCGGTGCGTTCCAAGGCTAAGGCCCAGCACTCGGCGGTCTCGACGGCGTCGGCGGGGCGGAAGACGGCGACGTTGGGCATGGCCCGCATGCTGGGAATATGCTCCACCGGCTGGTGGGTCGGGCCATCCTCGCCAAGCCCGATCGAATCGTGGGTCAGGACGTAGATCACCCGTTGCCCCATGAGCGCCGACATGCGCAGCGCCGGCCTCAAGTAGTCAGAGAACACAAGGAAGGTGCCGCCGTAGGGGATGACGCCGCCGTGCAGCGCCAGGCCGTTCATGACCGCCCCCATGCCATGCTCGCGCACGCCGTAATAGATGTAACGGCCCGCGTAGTCACCGGGCGAGACGACGCCGAGATCCGGCGTGTCGGTATTGTTGGAACCGGTGAGGTCGGCGGAACCGCCCATGGTGTCCGCCACCACCGGGTTGATGGCCTTCAACGCTTCCTGGCTGGACTTGCGCGTTGCCCAGCCCGGCGCTTCGGCGGCCAGGCTGTGTTTGTGCTCATTGACGGCGTCCATCCAGCCCGCGGGCAGGTCGCCCGCCATGGCGCGGTTGAAGTCCGCCTGCTCGGCGTCGCTTTTGCCGGCCAGGCGCTCCTTCCAGGCGGCGGCCGCGGCGGCGCCTTTTGAACCGGCGGTACGCCAGGCATCGAGAATGTCGCCGGGGATCTCAAACGGGGCGTGGGACCAGCCCAGCGCGTCCCGCGCCAAGGCGATTTCGTCATCACCCAAGGGTGCGCCGTGGGCACCCGACGTGCCCTGTTTGTTGGGCGCGCCGTAGCCGATTTTGGTGCGGCAGGCGATCAGGGAGGGTTGATCCGTGTCGCGCGCCGCCTCGATCGCCACCGCGACGGCTTCGGCATCGTGGCCGTCGCAGGCCGAGACGTCCCAACCGCTGGCGGCAAAGCGGGCCAACTGGTTGTCGCTGGTCGAAAGGTCGGTCGAGCCGTCGATGGAAATGCCGTTGTCGTCGAACAACACGATCAGGCGGTCGAGCTTGAGGTGTCCGGCCATCGACACGGCTTCGTGGCTGATGCCCTCCATCAGGCAGCCGTCACCGGCGATCACGTAGGTGTGGTGGTCGACGACATCGTCGCCGAAGCGGGCCGCGAGGTGGCGTTCCGCCAGCGCCATGCCGACGGCGTTGGCCAGACCCTGGCCCAGCGGACCGGTCGTCGTTTCGATGCCCGGCACGTGGCCGGTTTCGGGATGCCCGGCCGTCAGGCTGCCGAGTTGGCGGAAGTTGCGGATCTGGTCCATGTCGATGGCGTCGTAACCCGTGAGGTGCAGCAGCGAATAGAGCAGCATCGAACCATGCCCCGCCGACAGCACGAAGCGGTCGCGGTCGGGCCACTGCGGCCAGGCGGCGTCGTATTTTAGGAACCGCGTGTAAAGCACGGTGGCAACGTCGGCCATACCCATGGGCATTCCGGGATGCCCGGATTTTGCCGCCTGCACGGCATCCATCGACAGCGCGCGGATGGCGTTTGCCATATCCGCATGGTTGGCAAGGCTCATGTGCTTGGAACTCCGTCAGCAAGGTTCATGAAAATGCGAAACCTTCCACCCGTGACGGGATCATGGGGTTTTTGCGGCCAAATCCGGTGCGGCAAAGTCAGGAAGGGATCAGCTGAAGAATGCATTCGTGTTGTTGTAATGCCCGAGGCGGGATCGTGAGGCGAAAACTGAAAGCCGAACGGCCAAGCGGTGCACAGGTTATACACTGGATTCGCCGTTGGTCGACTCACTGATGAAAAAAATTTGTTTTAGTATATTAGAAAAACATAATATATCAACTGATCATGCCATTTCATTTCGCTATCACATGTCTCGACCAGGGGGTCAGCCCCATAGTTCGGGAGGGGCCGGCTGCATCATGCTGTCGACGTATTCGATGCCAGGGTCCCGGTCATCCGTCAAAAGGAGGGGGCCGTCCAGGTCGACGTAGGCGGCCAGTGAACCGAGCAATGCCGCCGGCGCCATGCCAAGCGACGTTCCCACCATGCAGCCGACCATGACGCCGACGCCGCTTTGTTTGGCGGCGGCGACCAGACGGATGGCTTCCGTCAGGCCGCCCGTTTTGTCCAGCTTCACGTTGATGAAATCATAGCGCCGGGCGACCTCGGCCAATCCGGCGCTGTCGTGAATACTCTCGTCGGCACAGACCGGCACGGCCCGTCCCAATCCGTCCAGAACACCGTCACTGCCGGCGGGCAGGGGCTGTTCAACGAGTTTGACGCCAAGCTGAGCCAGTTCACCGCCGTATTCGGCGACCATGACGGGTGTCCAGGCCTCGTTGGCGTCGACGATGATGGTGGCGGCGGGGGCGGCGACCCGCACGGCCCGCACCCGGGCGATGTCGTTTTCACCGCCCAATTTTAGTTTTAGAAGAGGGCGCGTGGCGTTTTCGCCCGCCGCCGCGGCCATTTCACCGGGCGTACCCAGGCTGATGGTGTAGGCGGTTGTCATCGGCGCCGGCTCTGGCAACGACGCCAATTGCCACACCGGCGTTTCACGTACCTTGGCTTCCAGATCCCATAGTGCGCAGTCCAAGGCATTGCGGGCCGCGCCCGGACCCATCAGGCTTTGCAAGGCCTCCCGCGTTAAGGTGCCGTCTTCGATGGGCAGCCGAAGGCGTTCGATGTCAGCGACGGTGCTCTCCCGGGTTTCGCCGTAGCGCCGGTAGGGCACGCATTCCCCGCGGCCGCGCACGCCTTCCTGATGGAGTTCCACCGTCACAACTTCGGCGACGGTGCGTTTGCCGCGGGAGATCGTGAAGGAGCCCTGGATGTGCCACATCTCCTCACGCAAGATCATGCGTCTAGGGGTCATTGCAGGGCGTCCACGATACGGCTGACGCCGTCCACCAGGGGATCGACGCAAGGCAGGCCGAGCTGCGCCTCGGTGTCCGATATGAATTTCCGGACGTCGTCGGTGGGAAGCGCGGAAGTATTGACCGCCACGCCAACCATTTTGACGTCCGGGTTGGTGAGGGTCGCGCTGGCGACGTTGGCGTCGATGCAGGCCTGCAGGTCGGGGATGGGATGGCCCGGCAAGTTCCGCATATGGGTTCGCGTCGGCTCGTGGCACAGCACCAGCGCGTCAGGCTGGGCGCCATGTAGCAGCCCGAGGCTGACGCCGGCGTAGGCCGGATGATAGAGCGAGCCTTGACCTTCGATCAGGTCCCAATGATCCGCCGCCGCCTCCGGGGCGAGCCATTCGGTGGCGCCCGAAATGAAATCGGCCACGACGGCATCGACCGAAACGCCGTTGCTGGCGATGAAAATGCCGGTCTGGCCGGTGGCGCGGAAATCGGCCGCCATACCGCGCGCGCGCATCTCCTTTTCGATCGCGAGGGAGGTGTACATTTTCCCGACCGAGCAATCCGAGCCGACCGTCAGGAGGCGCTTACCGCTTCGCTTGACGCCCGTGCCGGTGGCGAATTCCTGGTCCGGGTGACGGACGTCGAACAAACGCCGTCCCAGCCGCTTTGCTTCGGCGCTAATGACGTCTTCGTCGGCCAGCCGCATATGAAGTCCGCTGGCAATGTCCATACCGGCCCGTAAAGCTGCCAGAATGCTGTCCGTCCAGTCCTCACCCAAGACACCGCCGGCATTGGCGACGCCGATGACGAGGGTTTTGACGCCCTTGGCTGCCGCTTCCTCCACCGTCAGGTCGGCGAGCCCCAGATCCGCCTTGCACCCCGGCAGGCGCATTTGGCCGACACACCATTCGGGCCGCCAGTCGGCGACGCCTTGCGCGGTCTTCGCCGCCAATTGGTCGCGGGCGTCGCCTAGGAAGAGGAGATAGGGTGTATCCATTCGGGGGTCTTTCCTTATTGCTGCTCGAGTTCCGCGAATTCGGCCTGCAGGCGTTTCATTTCTTCGTTCAACTCGGTCCTGAACGCCGCGTCATCCCAGACGCGATGATAGCCTTTGGCGTAGGCGTGGGCATTACTGATGTAAAGATATGCATTAAGCCGATTGGCAACCCAGTTGTTGCGGGTCTTGGTCACTTTGCCGGGCATTCCCATGACGATCGAATTATCGGGAATGACCTGGCGTTCCCTGATGAAGGCGCCGCCCGCGATAATGCAATTGTCGCCGATCACCGCACCGTCCATGACGGTTGCATTGATGCCGATCAGGCAATTGTCGCCGATGGTAGCGCCGTGGATGATGCAGTGATGGGTGATCGAACAGTAGGCGCCGATATGTGTCCCTGTGCTGCCGCCGACGTGAATGGCGACAAAATCCTGGATGTTGGTGCCTTCGCCGATGGTGATCTCGTAGTTTTCCGCCCGCGCCACGACGTAAGGCCAGATCGACGCATCGCGGGCCACACTGACCTTGCCGTAGAGCAGGGCTGTGTCGTGAATGAAGGCTGGATTGTCCAGCGTGACGTCGGGTCCGAATTCCGCCAAGATCTGCTCCTCAACTCATCGGGTCCGGCGGCTGCCGCCCCACAATAAAAAACGACGGTCCCGGTCTTGAATGAGGTCCGGGCATCCGTCACATTGTTGCGATATCAAAGATGTACACGCCGTGCGCTAGGGTCGTCAATTCCGGGGACCCCGAATACTGTCGGCGTCGGGTTGAACAGGGGGTTGCCGTCCGTCATGTCCGTTCACGCTTTGCTTTCCATATCCGGAAGGGACCGTCTCGGCCTGGTGTCCGAATTGGCGGCCCGCATTTTCGATCTCGGTGGCAATTTGGGGGACACGACATTTGCCGTGCTGGGCACCGGGTTTGAGTTCACTTCCGTACTCGAATTTCCCGACGGCACGCGCCTTGATGATATCGGTAGCGAACTCAAGGCATTGCCCTTGCTGGCGGACACGGATTTCCGTATCGAACCCTTCCGCTATGAAACCGAACACGACGAAAGCGGCCGGATAACCCACCGCATCCGCATCAGTGGGGGCGACCAGCCGGGTCTGGTGGCGCGTCTTACGGAAGTGTTCGTCAGCTTCGATGCCAACATTGTGCGCATGAACTGCGAACGCCTGGCCGATGACGCGGGCGGCAGGCCGCGTTTTATCACACGCTTTGGTGTCGCTATTCCTGAGAATCGGGCCGCCGCCTGTCTTGCCGCGGTGGGCAACACGGCCGGCCAACTGGAAATGACGTGCACTTGGGACGAGGCCTGGGAAACGCGCGGCAAGTAAGCCGTTTATTCCGCGCTGTCGAAAAGATCGTCGACAGCTTCCTCGGAGGAACCGCCGCCCCGGCCCTTGTTGAGATCGGAGACGCGGTTCTGGTAATAGGCTGCGCGCAAGGCGGCGTAATAATCCATCGACGACGATCTCAGCGTATCCAGCGGCGCGATCAGCTGTTCTCGCCCGACGACGGTTTCACCGACGGCCCGCGCGATTTTCATATCTCGTGTCAGGAAATACGAAACCGGATCAGCGAAGCCGTCGACGATATTCCCGGTGCCGTCGCGCAATGTGCTGGGTCCCAATAGCGGCAGGACCAAGTAGGGTCCCGGCCCAAGTCCATAGGAATGCAGGGTCTGGCCGAAATCGGCATGGTGCTTTTCGAGTCCGAAGTCCTCGGCCATATCGAAAATACCCAACACGCCTACGGTGGAATTTACGGCGAAGCGCCCGACCGAAACGGCGGCGTCAACGCCGTCCAACTGGATCAGGTCGTTCACCGCGACCAACGGTTCGTTGAGATTGGCGAATACCCGCTGGGCGCCGGCTTTCGCGGGGATGGGCATGAGAAAGCCGTAAAGCGCGGCAATCGGTTTCAGCACCATGGTGTCGACGGCGTCGTTGAAGACGAAAATCGACCGGTTCATGCCTTCCAGTGGATCGCTGATTTCCTCGGCCCCGCCGGTCGTCGCCGTATCATCGGCCATGTCGTCGTCGGCTACGTCCGCTGTTGGCTGAGGAGCCGGCGCAGTGACCTGAGAATATACGGGCGTCGGATAGACCGGCGTGACCTGAATGGGCCGGTAAGGCGCAGGCGGTCGCGATTGATAGACCGGCGCGGTCTGATATGTCGGCAGAACGGTCGCCGATTGGAAAGGCGCCGCGACGGATTGGACTTGGCCAAGCGACACGCCGGCAGCCTGCGAGATGACGCCGGCGAAACCCGGATAGCTGCGGGCTGCATGGCGGGCGAGGGCTTGACGGGAGGAGGGCGATGCCGCCACCGCCGCCGCAACGATTTCGGCCGTCAGGTTGGGATGGCTGGCGATCGCTGACGTGACGGCCACGCCCAGGGCGCTGTCGCCGCTGTCGCGGGCGCGCCGGGCCTGGATCCATTGCAGTGATTTCTGACCCAGCGCCTTTCCTATCGCCGCTTCCTCGGCTGCAAGAATTCCGGCGGACTGGGCTGCCGCTGCGATCCGTGCGGCGACGTCCGGCGGCAGAGCTGCATGTCCGGGTGAAGGCAGGCAAGCCAGGGCAAGTAGCGAAATCACTAACGACCAAAACCGGCGAATATCCTTCCGCCGGGAACCAGCGATATTCATTTGACGCTGGTTCCTTTCGGCACCCAGGTCTGCGCTCGCTTCTTGGCTTCCGCGATGTCGGTGTCCGTCAGTCGTTTCTTTAGGGCTTTGACGTTTTCGATGGCGGTAATGTCGAATTGTTGCGCTGCCAGCAGGGACCATTTGAGCGCCTCAACGTCGTCTCGCGCAGTCCCTTCTCCCTTAGCGAAGCGCGTTCCCATCTTGCTTTGGGCCTTGACGTGGCCTTGCTCTGCAGCGCGCAGGAACCAGGAGACCGATGTCACGGCGTCTGCGTTGACGCCGGTGCCGTCGCGAAAGAATTTGCCGAGATTGTATTGCGCCCGGGAATCGCCTTGCTCGGCGGCCTTGGTGATCCACTCCGCCGCCTTTTTGGCGTGCTTCGGCACCCCGAGCCCATAGACATACATCTTGCCCAGCGTGTACTGCGATCTGGCCAAACCCTGATCAGCCGATTTGCCCAGCCATTTCGATGCTTTGGTGTGATCCTGATTGACGCCGTCGCCGGCGATCAAGGCTGACGCCAGATTGTGCTGCGCGGCGGCCAGACCGTTTTTCGCCGCCTTCAACCACCATCCGACGGCCTCGGCGTGGTCGCGTTTGACGCCCTTGCCTTCGTCATAGAGGACGCCGATGTTGTATTGCGCGAGGCTGTCACCGCCTTCCGCGGCTGTCGTCCATTCCTTCAGCGCCGTTGCGAAATCGGCTTTTTCGTATGCTTCCCAACCGGTTTTGAAATCCGCCCGGGCAGCGTCGGGGGCGAACGTCAGAAACGCCGAGACCGCCACAATGGCGGGTACATCTTTCAGGTATCGAAGCCTCGAATTCATCACTCGGTTCTCCGTATCAGCGGGAGGCCATCGCTGGCAGCTTGTCGGACCGCGCCCTTAAAGCCGCCATTAATCCGTCCACTCCGTTGTTTTTGATCATCGCGGCGAATTCCGAACGCTGCGTTACCGCCATACTGACGCCTTCAACAGATATGTCGATAATGCGGAACTGATTGCCGGTTGCCCGGATGCGCCAGTCGGCCTTGACTGGCGTGCCGTTGGGGCGATTGATCAGCGAGCGCACCACGGCGTCCTTCTTGCCGGCCGCTCTGGCCGAAACCACCTCGAAAGTCTGGCCCGAATAACCGCCGAAGCGGGCTGAATAGGTGTTCAAAATATAGGTGCCGAACAGGCGGAGGTATTCGGCTTTCTTGTCGGGTGACATGCGGCGCCAATAGCGGCCGATGACGAAGCGTCCGATAAACTGGAGGTCGAAGCCCTGGGCCAGCAGTTTTCGTAACGTGGCCTCGCGCTCGGTCAGGCTGGCGCCCGGCGAGCGCAGCACCCGCAGCGCTTGATCCGCCAGCCATTGCACGAAAGTCGCCGCCCCTTCCGGCGAGGTGGCGGCCTTGACGCGGGTCGGGAGCAGGAGGGTGCCGCCGACAGTGGCTGCCAATGCGCCTCCGAACAGGATGCATGCATGTCGGCGGCCCGCCTCATGTTCGTCATCACAAACGCTGTTTTCGCCAAACATCGTCACGCTGAAGACCCTCGAAACACTCTACGTTTTTTACCCGAACGTATGTTTTCACCCTTGCGGCTGCGGTGCAAGTCCGGGGGCACGCGAGGTCGTTAAGGAACCCGGCGGAAAGTTGAGGAGGATAAGATATTGGAAATAAAGTTAAAAAGAACGATTGTGTATAATACTGTGGATAACTTGTTGATAGAATGTTAAGCCTAAGTAAAGTTATACACAACTTTTTTAAAAAGAATCAAGTATTTTAGTTGAATTATTGTTTTGATTTGGCCAATACTTATCTCGCACGCGAAAGTGTGGGGGCCTCAAGCCCCGGTTCTGCAAAGAGAGTGTTTCGGGAGCTTGCTTCAGAAGTGCAATCAGACCAGACCCGGCGAGGTTCCACCGGAAACTCCGGTCGGTGGTGAGGAGGTGGTCGTGAATTGGCGGCTTGCCGTCGAAGAGCGGACATCAAATCACCGGCAGCAAAGCGCTTCGGCGCCGAGATGTCACGAACGGGGAATTCGGTCAGGACGGCATGTTCTTCCTTTGGTGGGGCAGCCGCCGGCCGCAGAAAGGAAACTCGCAGGAGTGGACTTTCATCGGGCAGGGGGCAAAACCATCAAGCGGAAGCGGCGGAATTGAAAGTGGAAGTCTTGCTCTTCGGACAAGGCGGATCGGACAAGGAAACCGCAGCCGATTAAGGCGAAGGAAACCGGATTGACGCTGTCCGTTCGCGGATGGGGAAGAAAAGGGGACCGGAGCCCGCCGGAGAAATGCTGTTCCATCGAAGCCGGCGTCCTTCGGGATGCCGCCCAAGGGCGCGGACGTCTTCGGATGTGCGAACCGGCGGGAGAGTTCCTTCGGGAGCAGGTTTTGGTGAAACAGCGTTGATCAGGTGGCCGGGAGGGCCGATCGAGGTTGGTTGAAGAACTCTTCGGAGTTGTTGAGCAAACCAAGAGCGGGCTAAACGGTTGGGAGGATGCGTCTCGGTTCTTGGAGGTGGAGCCCGCTTGCGGACCCTGCCTCCGGCCGGACCGGCGGCGAAGTGGACAGGCGGTGAAGCGGTGTTTCGGCATCGAATTGCCAAGAGGAAGCGGAGAAGCGGGTTTTGGTGGAGCCAGGCGCATGAAGAGTGCACGAAAGTGCATTCGGGCGGACGATTTGGGAAAGAGGCAGCGATGTCTCGATCCGGGATCGATGTCCCGGGAGCGCGACGCCGGAAGATCAGCATCCCCTGCAGGTGCCGGTCGGAAAGCGGAGGGGTCCAAAACGGGAATGCGTTCGAAGATGAGGTACCGGGCGGCTTGTCCAAGCGGTACAGGTGGAAAGCGGTTCGCCGCTGGACACCGGCAGAAGGTGGTTTACCGCCGGATGCCTGCAAGGAGCGGTTCGCCGTTTTGAGCACATCAACGGATTGCGGACGTTATGGACAGCGACCGACGACAAAACGCTTACATCCAGCCGTGCACGGGTCCGTGCGTGAAAGATGATGTGCCGGCAACGGCATGACGTTGGAAGCGCACAAGTGTGGCGAAGCAGATATGCGGCAACGCATGTAGGTGGAAACGCACTAGAGCCGGTGCACAAGTGTTGGCGACAACACGCTGGGCCGTGCAAGCACTGGAGCGTGACAGGGGCTAGACCGGCTCCTGGGCGTCAGGGGGTGTCTCTCGCGGGACACGAAGCATGGGACCCACTCCTATGCTCCCTGACGCTCATTTATTTGTGGAGGCTTATAGCAGATACCTTGAAGCATTGCAACAAGGTTTTGTGTCTCACAATCTTCTTTTACAATATATTGTAATAATCGCTATATGTAGTGATGTATTCGATCACGGTTCCGGCCTGTTATTTCGGCTGATGTGCCGGCATCGGACCACTAGTTTTCGGGCGGGCTCCAGGTACCGTCGGCGGCCCATTCAGACAGCGAGGCGGCATCCACCGGACGGCTTATGAAATACCCTTGGGCGGTGTTGCACTTGAGATCCGACAGCAAGTTCCAGGTCTCGACATCTTCGATGCCCTCGGCCACCACGCTGAGGCCCAGGTTGTGCCCCAGTTCGACAATGGAACGGACGATCACGGCGTCATCGTTCACCTCCAGCATGTTGAGCACGAACGATTTATCGACCTTGATTTCGGAAACCGGCAACCGGCGGATATAGGACAGCGACGTATATCCGGTGCCGAAATCGTCGATCGAGATGCGCAGGCCCATGTCGTGCAGCTGATTGACCGTGCCGGTGGCGCGGGCGACATCGGACATGATGGCGCTTTCGGTGATCTCCAACATCAGACCGGACGATTTGACACTCCATTTGTTGAGAATATCCGCCACCTGAGCCGGAAATTCCTGTTCATGCAGGGTGACCGGCGAAAGATTGACGGCGACGGGGATGAACATGCCCTCGGCCGCCCATCTGGCGTGTTGCTCCATGGCGGCGTTCAGAACCCAGTGGGTCAGTTGTTCGATAATTCCGGTCTGCTCGGCCAGGGGGATGAAGATATCCGGCGATACCATGCCGTGTTCGGGGTGGTTCCAACGCAGCAGCGCCTCGACGCCGGCAATGTTGTTGGTCTCGAACGATACCTTGGGCTGAAAATTCAGCGCCATCTGCTCACGCTCGATGGCGTCCCGCAAATCGCCGGCCAGGGTCAGCTTTCGCACATGCGCGCCTTCGTCGGCGTCATCGCCGCCGCCTGTGTAGATCGCATAACCGGTGACGTTGCGCTTGGCCGCATACATGGCCTGGTCGGCGTGGCGCATCAAGGTCGCGCCGTCGTCGCCATGGGTCGGGAAGACGGCGATGCCGATGCTGATCCCGGTCGCCAGATGATGGCCGTCGATATCGATCGGTTCGCGCAGAACGTCGATCGCCTTTTCAGCCGCCCGAATGGCGCCCGCCACCGATGCGCCGGTCGGCATGACTTGCGCGAACTCGTCGCCGCCGAGACGGGCGACGGTGTCGGAATCCCGGGCCACGCTGCGCAGCCGGTCCGCCACGGCCTGGATCAGCTTGTCGCCAATGGCATGGCCCAGGGTCGCGTTAACCTGTTTGAAGCCGTTGAGGTCCATCGTCAGGACCGCCACCTGACGCCGTTCCCGGCGGCCCAGGGAAATGACTTGGTCCAGCCTGTCAAAAAACAGCACGCGGTTGGGCAGCTCGCTCAAACTGTCGTAGAGCGTTTGCCGGGCCAGCTTGGCGTCCGCCACCATGGCGCGGCGTTCCGCTTTTGCAACCCGGACGGCGGCCGCGACGGCAAAGCCCAGACGATCGACCGTGATCTCGTTCAGGGCGATACAATCGAGGGCGCCGGTCAGCAGCATCTGGTTGACCAGTGAGGACGCGGACCCGTTGGCGACGACGATGGCGGGTGTGCCGGTTGAGGTCCCGCGCAGCCGCTCGATCAAGCTGGCGTCGCCGTTGCCGCCGAAGCCCGCGTCGACGAGCGCGCAATCGAACTCACCGCCCTCCATCGCGGAAAGGGCACCTTCGACATCGCCGACCCGACGAGTCTTGTAATTGTGTTCGGTTGAGCCGAGGGCGCGCTCGAGTGACTTTATAGCGGCATCATCCTCGATCGCGATCAATATGTGGGCGAAATGATCCATGCTAGGTCAACTCGCCTGGGGTGCTTCAACAGTATTAGATCGCCGCATCCCGACCGCATCTCGCGGCCTACACACTACCCCCTGGAAATCCAGTCTCACGCGTTACCCCAGTCCGCCCCCCAACGGTTGATGTCGTCGTTCAAGTTCGGACGTCGCCGATAAACAATATGGTGCGGGATCACCCCTGGTCCAGCACCGCTCGTGACCATCAGCGAGTATCTGACACCATATTATCTCCAACCACGAGGGTATACAAACTAATAGCGGCCCCCTGTTTCAACCTATTCGGGTGGATATCACAAGATGCCCAGCCTGCCAGTCGTGCTACTTCGAAGTGGCGACGAACACGCCGTCCCAGTCCTCGGCTGGCGGGTTTTCCACATAATCGCTGATTCGCTCTTCATACATGTCGTAGAGGACGTCCAGGGGATTGACGAGAAAATCGTCGAGCACCCGGCATTCCGCCATCAAGCTGCGCGCTTCCTCCCATTTCTGGGAGCGATAGGTTTCAATCATTTTTTCGTGTTTGGCCTGCAAGGTTTGAAACTCGGCCTGATTCTTCAGTTCGGAATCACCCAGCAGGCAGAAAATATGGACGGCTTCTTCCTTGCCCTTGACGGCGATCAGATCGAGTTCGAGCGAGGCGTATTGGGGCGCCGCCTGAGCTGTTTGATCGCCGATGACGATGCCGACGCCGTAGTTCTTCGATTGCCCCTCCAGGCGCGCCGCAAGATTGACCGTGTCGCCCAGCACCGAATAGTCGAAACGCAAATCTGAACCCATGTTGCCGACGCAAGCCTCGCCCGAATTGAGGCCGATACCGATGTTAAGCGGGAAGAACAGCTCTCCGGCGGCTTCACGCTCGGCCTTGATATCGGCGTTCAGATCTTCCAGCGCCGAAAACATCGACAAAGCCGAATCGCAGGCGTGGTCGGCGTGGTCTTCATCGTCCAATGGCGCGTTCCAGAACGCCATTATGCAGTCGCCCATGTATTTGTCGATGGTGCCACGGCGGTCCAGGATCATGTTGGTCATGGGTGTCAAAAAGCGGTTGATCAGGTGGGTCAATCCCTGCGGATCGCCTTTGAACTGCTCGGACACCGTCGTAAAACCACGGATGTCGGCGAACAGCAGGGTCATGTCCCGCATTTCTCCACCCAAGGCGAGGCGGTCGGGCTCGTCGGCCAGTTGCTCAACCAGCGCCGGCGACAGGTACTGGCTGAACGCGCCGCGCACCTGGCGTTTTTCGGCCTCGGTCCTGAGGTAGTTGATCAAGGAACCTGAAAGGTAGATCAGCAACACGACGAACGATGGATAGATGGGATCGAGCAGAAGCCGGAAATCCGTGAACATGTACCACGAGAACCAAATCGCGGCCGCGATCCCCGCCACGCCGATTATGGCGCACCACAATGCGCCGAGGCGACGCAGCAGGAAGATCAGCAACAGCCCCAAAACAACCAGATAGATGATCTCAGCACCGAATGACCAATCAGGCCGGTCAAGAAAATACTCGAGAAATATCTGCTCCAAGGCTTGGACGTGTACAAGGGCGCCGGGCATAACAGGGTTCAAGGGTGTTGCCCGCAGATCGCCAAGTCCCTGAGCACTGGTGCCAATGATAACGACCATTCCCTCCACGAGACTATTGTCGAAATTGTCCGTAAAAAGCTTCCAGGCGGGAATCGTTCGTTCGGGAACATCATCCGTGTAGTGCAACCACAGCCGGCCTTCACTATCCGTCGGAACAATCATGCGGCCGATCTTGATATCGGAGAGACCCGTCTGTTCGCCATAGGCACCCGCGTATTGTGCGTTGGATGATCTAATGATGTTGGTCTTCGCGCCTTGAACGACCCGCAAAACTTCAGACGATAGCGATGGCAGAAGATCCAATGACATGTTTGTCGACAATGAGTCGCCATAGCGAAATACCAGAGGAATTCGACGGATAATGCTGTCTTTCTCGGGTATGAGGGTGAAGCTGCCGCTGCCGGCTACCGCTTTTTGGATGATCGGCAAGTTTGTCACGGCGCCATTGAAGGGACGAAGTAGAGGACGGGGGTCGTCGCCGTTCAGCGCCCACGCCACCTTATATTCCGGCTTCTTTTCGTTTGATTCTTGAGTCAGTACATACCCTGATACCGCATTAATTTGGCTCAAAACATCAGCGAAGACGGCATCATGGTCGGGCAGGGCTTCTTTATTGGCGATCAGCGCTTCCATTTCCGGAGAGCTTGGCCATAAGGGCAACACATTGGTCGGCGACGTTCGATCTTCTTCCGCGAACACGATATCGAACGCGATGACGGCGGCGCCGGCATTTGCGAGACGTGCGACGAAATCGGCCAGATAAGTCCGCGGCCACGGCCACTGGCCGACTTTTTCAAGGGTTTCGTCGTCCAAATCGACAAATCGCACAGGGGCCGGCTGGTATTCCCGCGGCTGGATTCGCTGATAAACATCGAAGACTTTGAGCTGGGCTTCCTCGATGACCTCCGTGAATTCTCTGCGAGCGCCGATGGCGACGATCAAAATGGCCAATGGCACGATAATGTGAATCCATCGACGATACCTGTTCATGCCGCACCCCTGTCATATATCCGATTTTGATCGCCACGGGATTTTCCCGCTCCCGCCGCCGAATGACAAGACCGCCGGCATAGAAAAAGGCCGCCATCCTTTCGGACAGCGGCCTGATTTCAGCCGTCGATGGGGGCGGATTAGCCGCCGTTTGCCTTCATGTAGGCGATGACGTCGGCGCGCTGTTTGGCTTTCTTCAAACCGGCGAAGCCCATCTTGGTCTTCTTGATCATGGCTTTGGGTTTTTTCAGGAACTTGTCGAGGTTGGCGTCGTCCCAGACGATGCCGGATTTCAACAAGGCCTTCGAGTACTTCTTGAAGCCCGGGGCCTTGCCCGCTTCGCGGCCGATCACGCCGGCCAGGGCCGGGCCGACTTTGTTCTTGCCGCCGGCCTTGATGGTGTGGCAAGCCTTGCACTTGTTGAAAACTTTCTTGCCTTTCTTCGCGTCACCGGCAGCCAATGCGGAGGCACTGGACAGGGCAATCAGGCAGGCTGCGGTAGCGCCAAGCAATTTGCGTGCGGTCATCAATTATTCTCCTGTACGTTCGATTGTTAGCAGTCTGGTCGGGTAGCCGGACAAAGCTCAATCCGGCCCGTCCGAGATTTTCCGGTCTTCCAAGTTCGTGCAGACCCCCACCTGCTCCGTCCTCGCGGGCCGCTATGTACCATAGCTGCCGCTAAATTGTAAGCGAAGAGGCTGCAAATCCACCACGGAGATTATGTCAAAGAAAAGGATAGTGAATTGACCATTGTCAAGCAATCACCGTGGTAAACGCTGCTTTAGGAGTGATGAATAATCAGGCCCCGGACCAGCCATCCAACAGAGGGGTCGTTGGTGCTGAAGACGTTGGCGGGTCCGGGTACCCGAAATGCCAGGGGGTGGCTGAACCCCTGGAACCGGCCGGTACGGGGAACCGGCCGGCAGGGAAGGAGAAGTTAACGTCTCACATCTTCCGGCATGAAGAAGAGGTGATCCTGGTCTTCCCCAACTGAAGCGTGACACTCCAGACAGAAAGTCACGGCGGCCGAGCCCTTGCCGTTGGTCGTGCCGAAGGTGGACCCATTGGCCATGATCATGGTGTATTTCCAGTCGCCGCTGGCCTTGTTGAAGCCCGCCGGCATCTTTTCCATGATGAACAGCGGACCCGGCGTCACATTGCCATTGGGCGAGGCCAGGAAGCTGTCCTTGGCGGAAATCGCCCCGACCGGCATGACGCCGCCTTTCTCGTACTTGGCGTAGGCGGCTGCCTTTGCGTTGGCGTAGTTGTTGACGTGCCGGCTGCCGTGGGTGTCCGAGGGATAGGGCTGTTTGTTGTAAACCTTCCACGATGCGTAGGACTTGGCGACCGCGTTGCCGGATTTGGCGTAGCCGGCGGTCAACATCGGTTTCAGGCAGTTGTAGGCGGCGGTGGCTTCGCCCGCCCGCAGTTCGGCAGCCGCTTGGGGTGCACAAGGATTGCATGGCCCACACGGGTTCTGGGCCGCGCAAGGATTCTTGGCTGCACAGGGGTTCTTGGCTGCACAGGGATTGCAGGCATTGGCCGCGCAGGGACTGCACGCTTTTGCCGCACAAGGATTGCAGGCCTTGGCGACCTGACACGGGTTCTTAGCCGCACAAGGATTGCAGGCTTTTGCTGCGCACGGGTTTTTGGCTGCACAGGGATTGCAAGCTTTCGCGGCACACGGGTTGCAGGCTTTTGCCGCGCAGGGATTGCAAGCCTTGGCGGCGCACGGGTTGCAAGCATTTGCCGCAC
>CAZGTM010000003.1:0-76943 GCA_964528595.1 uncultured Rhodospirillaceae bacterium | reverse complement strand
GCCGCGCAGGGATTGCAAGCCTTGGCGGCGCACGGGTTGCAAGCATTTGCCGCACAGGGATTCTTGGCGGCACACGGGTTCATCGAGGCCAGCCTCGGCACCATGCATTCCGCAACCCCCTTGGCGGCACAGGGATTGGCCGCGCAAGGATTGCAGGCCTTCGCTGCGCACGGGTTGCAAGCGTTTGCCGCACACGGATTTTTTGCGGCGCAGGGGTTACACGCTTTCTTCGGCGCGCAAGCCGCCAGCACCACGGCGGGGATCGTCACCACGGCGGCGGTTACCGTTCCGACCCCGAGCATGATTGGCACGACCGTGGTGGACAGCAGCCGATTCCTGATGGGTCTCATATGGTTCATCCCTTCGTTGCGCACGGGTTACACGCATTCTTCGGTGCGCACGGGTTCTTGGCCGCACAGGGATTGCAGGTCTTGGCGGCGCACGGATTGCAGGTCTTCTTCACGGCACACGGGTTCTTCGCTGCACACGGGTTTTTGGCGGCGCAGGGATTTGCCGCGCATCCGGCGAGGACGGGCTGAGGTGCGACGGTGATGGTTGCGCCGGCCATTCCCAGACCCAACATGATGGGTAGGACGGTGGACGCCAGTAGTCTATTTTTTATCGGTTTCATGGAAGCAGCCCCCTTTGGCATTTCGTTGAACGACTTTGAGAAGTATTTGCACCTCTGAACCTACGGGCAGAAAGATGGCTTGCCGATTCACAACCACTCAAGTGTTCGTGAGATTTCGAGAGGCAGCGCTATCGCTATGCAATCCACTCATCACCGCGGCATTGTTGGCGGCGACGGCGGCGCTTCTTTTTGTTCCGCTCGGCGTTTCGGCAACCACCAAGCCGGCGGTCATACCCGACGTGCCCAGGGTGGTGAAGGTGTGGTCCGGTAGCTTCATCATGGGCTCCGACCGAACCGAGCGGGAAGCGGCCTACCGGCTCGACGAATTGGCCTATGGCCACCGCGTCACCCGCGAACAGCGCTGGTATGAGAGTGAACCGGATAGGCGGGAGCAGAATATCGGCGCCTTTTTCGTCACGGCGACAGCCGTCACCAACCACCAATACCAAGCGTTCGTGCGCGCAACAGGTCGTGCCGCCCCTGATGTCGACGCCCGGACCTGGGTTGGCTACCGGTTGATTCACAAGTATCCCGCCACCCGGCGTTTCGCCTGGACGGATGGACGTCCGCCCGCCGGCCGCGAGGATCATCCCGTCGTCCTCGTCAGCCACGCCGACGCCAAGGCCTATGCCGTCTGGCTGACCCAGCGGACCGGTTCCCTCTGGCGCCTGCCGACAGAGGCCGAGTGGGAAAAGGCGGCGCGTGGTGAGGACGGCTCGGCCTATCCTTGGGGTAACAGGTTCAACCCGGCGTTTTTAAACTCCGCCGACCAGGGCCCCTTCGACACCCTGCCGGTCGGCAGCTTCCCGGAGGGCGCCAGTCCCTATGGCGTCCTGGATGCGGTCGGTCAGGTATTCGAGTGGACGGCAACGCGGTCCGGCCGGGGCCGCTACATCGTCAAGGGCGGTTCCTGGGACGACAAGGGTTGCGGCGTCTGCCGACCGGCGGCCCGGCATTCCCGCCCGGCGGATATCAAACATATCCTCATCGGCTTCCGGCTGATCAGAGAGTAGGCTTGCCCGTGAGCACGGTCTTTGGGCAATATCTTGGCGCAGCGTAGTGGGATTTTGACATGACGATCGATTTTGCGGACTTGCCCAAGGAGCGGCTGGAAACCATGGCGGCGGCCGGACGGGATATTCGGGAATGCTACCGGGTATTGGAGAAGGGCGGGCTGAACGTCGTTGGTGAGGTCCTCAAGGACGGCGGCACGTTCTACGAATGGAACCATTACCCTGACGGCGACGTCTACGACAACGACAGCCACAGCCAGTACTACTATCACAATCACCGCGAGGAAGAGCACGGCCACTTTCACGTCTTCCAGCGCAAGCGCGGCATGCCGAAAGGCACCAAGCCCGTGCCCTACAAGGGCAAGGAGGAATGGCCCAAGGGCAATGACGCGCTGTCGCACCTGATCGCCGTCTCGATGGACCGGTACGGCTATCCCATCGGCCTGTTCACCACCAACCGCTGGGTGACCGGCGAATGCTGGTATGCCGGCGACGACGTCGTCGCCATGCTCGACCGCTTCGTCATCGACCACGCCTTTCCGTCCTGGCCGGTCAATCGCTGGATTAGCGGCATGGTCGCGCTGTTCCAACCGCAGATCGTCAGCCTGGTCAAGCAGCGCGACACCGCCGTGGCGTCGTGGCGTCTGACGCACGCCGACGTCGACGTCTTCGAGGACCGCGAGCTTGAAATAACGTCAAATCTAAACATCTCGGTGGACGACCAAATCGCCGCCATCGACAAAGCGCTGGGGAAATAACGATGGCAGACGATAAACCGGCCTTGGGGTATCTGGGCCTGGGGCTCATGGGCTCGCAAATGACTAAGCGTCTGGTCGACTCCGGATATCGGGTAACCGGATACGATCCCAATCCGGAAAAAGTGGAGGCAGCGGTGGCAAACGGCGTGACGGCTGCGCCTTCATGCGCCGAGGTGGCGGCGGCCAGCGATATCGTTCTGGCGTGCGTGCGCACGACGCCGGCCCTGAAGGGCGCGATGTTTGACGCCGGCGGTGTGATCGAAGGCGCGGGTGCTGGCAAAATCTTTCTCGACCACTCGACCACCATCGCCGACCAGACGCGCGAAATGGCGGGGCGGCTAAAAGAGGAGACCAGCATGTCCTGGGTCGATGCGCCGGTTTCGGGCGGGCCGCCGGCCGCGGGTTCGGGCAAGCTCGCCATCATGGTGGGCGGCGATGAGGCCGACGTAGCGCGGGTCAAACCGATCCTCGATATCCTCGGCAACAACACGCATATGGGCCCGTTGGGTGCGGGGCAGGTGACCAAGATGGTCAACCAGGTGTTGGTGCTCAATAACTTCGCGCTGATGGCCGAAGCGGTGACGCTGGCCAGAAACGCCGGCATCGATCCGGAAAAGGTGCCGGAGGCGTTGAAGGGCGGCTACGCCGACAGCGCCATGTTCCGCAATTTCTTTCCGCGCTTGATTGCGCGCGATTTTGAACCGGCGGGCTACGTCCGCCAGATCATGAAAGACCTCGACATGGTTTTGGATCTGGCGCAACAGACGGGAACGCCCGTGCCGATGTCGAGTACCTCGGCCGGCCTTTACCGCATCCTCATGGCCAAGGGCATGAGCGAACTGGATGCCATCTCCGTGTTGAAGCTCTACGACGAAGAAGCTTTGTAGGCGCCGTTCGCCGCCGCCGGGCTCAGTTACCGACGAGCCGGAGAATGTTTCCCGCCGCCACCAGGTCCCGGGTTGCCGGTGTCAGCTGTGACAACAAAAGTCTGACGCGCTCAATTTTCTTGCTATCGGAACTAATACGCCGCTGGGCGCCGTCGGTACCGATGACGAAGCGCGTGGGGTGTTGCTCCATCAGTGCAAGCCAACGCGGCCAGACTTCCGTTTCGTTGCGGAACACCGTGTAGTCGGGGGACCGGGGGTGGCGCAAGTAGGTCCGGGCGCTGAGCTCGTAGGTCAAGTTTGGATGGTCTTCGATCATGCGCCGCGCGATGAAATAGGGCGTGTAGCCGCCGTGGGCCCATATCACGTTGACGCCTGGAAAGACTTTAAGCAGGTGGTCGAATTCGCGCAGGCGCGTGATCTCGCAGTGGATGGTGACCGGTACGCGGTACTTTTCGGCCAGTTGCATGATGCCGGTCATCAGCGGGCCTAGCGGGTCGAAGTCGGCTTCGGGAAAGCCGCGCGAGGGAAAATGGACAACCGATATTTCGCCGATCCCTTTGAAGTCGCCGGTTCTCAGCGACGCCTCGAGTTCCACCAGCAGCGCCGGATCTTCCCGCTGCCAAAATTCTCGGTAACGCCGGCGTTCCGGAGAGATCGAAACGAACGGGATAAGACGTCCCGGATGGGCCAGCGCCGCGACGGCCAGCATTTCGTTGTCGCTGTCCCGCCCCCAGAATACGACGGCCTTCTCCAGTTTCACCTCGTCCATCAGCGCCAATAGGGCCTGCGAGTTGTTCATATGAACGTGGGCGTCGACGAACGGAATGTCGGCGGCCTGCTGCGCTCTCGCCGAATTTACCGCCAGGCCCAAGCCCAAGCCCGCGCAGACGATCCATGCCGTGAGGCGGGCCGCCGCCGTCACAGCCTGTATATCCTGACGGCGTTGTCATGGAACAGCTTACGGCGGTCCGCTGCGCTGAAGCCGGCGGTAATTTCCTTGAAGCCGTTGAAGATGTCGTCGAAATCGGCGCAGAGGCTGTCGACCGGGAAGTTGCTGGCGAACATGCAACGCTCGACGCCAAAGGCCGCGATGACGTCGAGCACGATGCCCTTGTTGGCGTCCACCGTCCAGGGCAGGCCGGGTTGGCCGATGCCGGAAATCTTGATGGCGATATTGGCGGCGTCCGAGGCGATGTGGATGGCTTCGCGCCAGCCCTTCAGCCCCGCCTCGCTGCGGTCGGCCGGCAGGCCGGTATGGTTGATGATGATTTGGGTGTCCGGAAAATCGCCGGCCAGTTCCGCCGCCTCGTGCAGATGCCAGTAGACGGTCTGGAGGTCATAGGAAAAACCGTGTTCCGCCAGCAAGGCGTATCCTTCGCGGAACCTGGGGTCTGCCATCGTGCCCGGCATGTTGGGCCTGTAATCCGCGGGGCTTGCGGCGACCCTTGGTTTTTGTCGAATGCCCCGTACCAGCGGGCAGGCGGCGTGACCGGCGAGGATCTCCACCACATCGTCGCGGTCGAGCCAAGCCTGGGCGACCAGCGCCGTCGGTAGATCGTGACGGGCGGCCATTTCGGCGAGCCACGCGGTCTCGGCCAGGGGTTGGGCGGGGTTCCATTCCGCTTCCATATGAACCGTTTTGACGACGTTTTGGCTCGCTGAATCATGGCGGTAGTCGTCGTAGAGGTAATTGCGCTTCAGGGCTGAATAATCGCCGTAACGGAAGGGGATGGTCTCGTCCCGCTTGAGCCACGGATAGTCGCCGGTATCCAGGTTCCAGAAATGCTGGTGGGCGTCGACTATGGGGAAATCATCGGCGTCGCCAGGCATCAGCGGCCCTTGAAGACGGCTTTGCGTTTTTCCATGAAGGCGGTGCGGCCTTCCGTGTAATCCTCGCTGGCGAAGCAATCCTGGACGAGTTGTTCGCAAAGCTCCGCATCCGCTGCACCGTCCACCCTGATGACTTCGGCGACGATGCGTTTGACGCTATCGATCGTCAGCGGCGCGTTGGCCGCAATTAAGTCGCAATATTCGCCGACCACGGTTTCCAGTTCGTCGATGCCGGTCATGCGGTTGATCAGGCCCATGGTGAGGGCCTCGGGTGCGGTGAACTGACGGGCGGTGAAGAAGATTTCCTTGGCGAACGAGGGACCGACGACGTCCACCAGCTTGCGGATCCCGGCCAAACGGTAGCCGACGCCGAGCTTGGCGGCGGGCACGCCGAACTTCGAATTTTCCGTGGCGATGCGCATGTCGCAGCCGAGCGAGATGCCCGCCCCGCCGCCGATGCAATAGCCCCGGATGGCGCAGATGGTCGGCTTGGTTGCTTTCGCCAGACGATCCATGGCGCTGTCGGCGACGTCTTCGTAATACTTCACGGCTTCCGGCGAGGAGCGGTTCTGTTCAAACTCGGAAATATCGGCGCCCGACACGAACGCCTTCTCGCCGGCGCCCTTCAGCACGATCACCTTGATGTCCGGGTCGGCCTCGAAATAATCCAGGATGATCGGGATGGCCTCCCACATCTCCAATTTGACGGCGTTGTGGCTCTTCGGATTGTTGAAGATCATGTTGCCGACCGCGCCATCTTTTTCGGCGATCATATAAGAGGTTTCGAGGTCGTAGGTTTTTGTCGTCATTTCATTTCCATCAGATTGCGCCGGCGTCGCGCAAACCCGCGATCTCGGCCTCGCCGTAACCATATTCTTTCAGAATTTCGACGGTGTGTTCGCCTTGCTCCGGCGTCGCCCGCCGCACGGAAAACGGCGTGCGGTTCATGTTGACGCCCTGACCGACCACCTTTTGCGTGCCTAATATCGGGTGCTCCACCGGCGCGGCCATACCCAGGTGTTGGACTTGGGGATCTTCGAAGACCTCCTGGATGTTGTTGATCGGCCCGCTTGGCACGCTGGCCTCGGTCAACAAATCGACCCAGTGGGCGCTGGTGTTGGTCAGGGTGATCTCGGATATGCGCTCGTTCAGGACATCGCGGTTTTCACTGCGCTTTACCTGTTCGTCGAAGCGGTCGTCTTCCAGCAGCTCCGGGGCGCCGACGGCGTTGCAGAAGCGCTCGAACATGACCTTGCCCGAGGCCGCGATGTTGATGTGTCCGTCGCTGGTGGGAAAGACGCCGGTGGGGATGCTGGTCGGATGGTTGTTGCCGGCTTGTGCCGGTACGTGGTCTTCCAACAGCCAGCGGGCTGCCTGGAAGTCGAGCATGGCGACTTCGGCCTGCAGCAACGACGATTGCACCCATTGGCCCTCGCCGGACGCCTCGCGCTCCAAGAGGGCCACGAGAATGCCGATGGCGCAGTACATGCCGGCGGTGATGTCAGCGATGGGGATGCCGACGCGCATAGGACCTTCGCCCGGCTGGCCGGTGATCGACATCAGGCCGCCCATGCCCTGGGCGATCTGGTCGAAGCCTGGGCGGTTGCCGTAAGGCCCATCCTGTCCGAAGCCGGAGACGCTGCCATAGACCAGACGCGGGTTAATGGCGCGCAGTGTTTCATAATCGACGCCGAGACGGAATTTGACGTCGGAGCGGAAGTTCTCCACCACCACGTCGGCGGTTTTCACCATCTCCTTGAAGACCGCGACGCCCTCCTCGGTCTTGAGGTTCAGCGTCATGCCGCGCTTGTTGCGGTGGATGTTCTGGAAGTCGTGCCCGTGGCGCGCGCCGCCCATGTCGTTGGCGCCTTCCTTGGTGTTGGCGGGCGCTTCGATTTTGATCACGTTGGCGCCCCAGTCGGCGAGCTGGCGCACCGCCGTGGGGCCCGCCCGCACGCGGGTGAGATCAAGAACGGTGAAGCGGGAGAGCGCTTGGGGCGTCATCTTCGAAGGCTCCGATTGTGAAAGGAAGGCTTGAGGAAAGGTACGGCGAGAGAGCTTGACGTGTCCAGACCCCGACGTAGGATGCTGGCCCTGACGTCACATGGGATCAGCGGATAAAAGGGGAGAAACCGCATGCCTTACGCCATCCAGACCGTCGACAAACCCGGCCACGGCCAAATGCGGGCCGACGTCCGCGACGAACACATCGTCTTCCTGAAATCGCACGTCGACATTATTCTGGCGGGCGGCGCGCTGATCGACGACGACGGTACCGGCGGCCACGGCGGTATCGTTATCCTCGATACCGACGACCGCGCCGTCGCCGAGGACTTCGCGGCCAACGATCCCTTCACCAAGGCTGGACTGTTCGAAAGCGTCACCATCACATGCTGGCGCAAGGCCTTCTTCGACGGTGCGGCACTGATCTAATATTTCTCACCCGTCGTCCAGGAACCGGTTGGGGCGCATCAGGAAGCCGATCATCAGGCAGCCCTCGGGGGCGGTGGCGACGTGGCGGCTGCCGCTGGGGCGCCAGACGAAATTGCCGGCGCCGACTTCGCCCTCGTGGTCGACCAGGCGGCCTTCCAGTACATAGGTCTGTTCGATCTCGACATGCTCGTGCAGCGGCAACTGGGCCCCCGGCGCCCAGCGGAACAGGGCGGTGTAGAGCCCCGTCTCCTTGTCCTCCATCAACACCTTGACCTCGACGCCGTCGTACTTGGTCGGCGACCAGTCGAGCTTCGCGGTATCGACGTAGCGGGACGATAAGTCATCCAAGCCGTCGTGGGCGCTGAAACCGGGTGTCAGGGTGGTCATATGCCGCTCCCTCAAATTGGGCCTGTGCCTTGCCGGCCTATTCATCATACAATTCGAAGTGGGATTAGGGAACCGGGGCGGAATGGCGGAAGACGATCAAAAGACGGGTATGCGCAAAGGGCTCACCAACTACGGTGACGCCGGCTTTTCGCTGTTCCTGCGCAAAGCCTTCATCAAGGCGATGGGCTATTCAGAGGATGCCCTGAACCGCACCATCATCGGCATTGCCGATACCGGCAGCGGCTACAATGCTTGCCACCGCAACGCGCCCGACATCGTCGAGGCCATAAAGCGCGGCGTCATGCTGGCGGGCGGGCTGCCGGTCGAGTTCCCCACCATCTCGCTGCACGAGTCGTTCTCCCATCCGACCTCGATGTTCCTGCGCAACCTGATGGCCATGGACACCGAGGAAATGATCCGGGCCCAGCCCATGGACGCCGTCGTCATGATCGGCGGTTGCGACAAAACCGTGCCGGCCCAATTGATGGCGGCCGCCAGTGCCAACGTGCCGGCGATCGAGGTCGTCACCGGGCCGATGATGACCGGCAGCCACGAGGGCGAACGCCTGGGCGCCTGCACGGACTGCCGCCGCTTTTGGGCGATGCACCGCGCGGGCGAGGTGGGCGAAACCGAGATTGAGGAAATCGGCGGCAAGCTCGCGCCCACCGCCGGTACCTGCATGGTCATGGGCACGGCCAGCACCATGGCCTGCATGACCGAGGCGCTGGGCATGATGCTGCCGGGCGGCGCCGCCATTCCGGCCGTCGCCGCCGACCGCCTGCGCCATGCCGAGGCCGCGGGCGCCCGCGCCGTCGACCTGGCGGCGGAGGGACTGACACCCGACAAGATCATGACGCCCGAGGCCATCGCCAACGCCTTTCGCATCATGCTGGCCATCGGCGGCTCGACCAATGGGCTCATCCACATGACGGCGGTGGCGGGGCGGCTGGGTATCGAGGTTGATCTCGAAGCGCTCGACGCCATGGGCCGCGAGACGCCGGTGCTGGTCGACCTCAAGCCGTCGGGACAGCACTACATGGAGGATCTGGAGAAAGCTGGCGGCCTGACGGCCGTGCTGCGCGAACTCAAACCACAGCTCAACCTCGACTGCCTGACGGTGACCGGCAAAAGCTTGGGCGAAAACATTGACGCCGCCCCGCCGTCCTGGCCACAGGATGTGGTGCGGCCGTTTGACGAGCCGTTGCATGCCGAGGGCGGCATCGCCGTGTTGCGCGGCAATCTGGCGCCCGGCGGCGCCATCGTTAAACAGTCTGCCGCGTCAGCCGATCTGATGATACACGAGGGCCGGGCGGTGGTGTTCGACAGTTTGGCCGACCTCGCGGAACGCATCGACGATCCTGAGCTGGACGTCAAAGCGGACGATATTCTGGTGCTGCGCAACGCCGGGCCCAAGGGCGCGCCGGGCATGCCCGAATCCGGCTATATCCCGATCCCCAGGAAACTCGCCGAAAAAGGCGTCAAGGACATGGTGCGCATTTCGGATGCCCGCATGAGCGGCACCGCCTTCGGTTCGATCGTGCTGCACATCTCACCCGAGGCGGCGCTGGGCGGTCCGCTGGCCGTCGTCGTGTCGGGCGACATTATAAAGCTGGACGTGCCCGGCCGGCGCATCGACGTTGTGCTGGACGATGAGGAATTGGAGCGCCGCCGGGGTATCTGGCAGCCGCCGATCCCGCACGACGGATCGGAGCGGGGCTACCTCAAGCTCTTCCTCGATCACGTCACGCAGGCCGAACAGGGCGTCGATTTCGATTTTCTGATGAAGGCCGCCGACGGCCGCAAGACGCCGTAATCACCCTATACCCGGAAGTAGAGAGCCATGACCGAACCGAAATACGATCCCGCCGCCATGATCGCCTTCGTCGCCGCCCTGTTCGAAGCCGGCGGCATGGATGCCGACAAAGCCGCCGTCGTCGGCGAGGTCATGCTGGAAGGCGACCTGATGGGTCACACCACCCACGGCTTCCAATTGGTCTCGCCCTATCTCGGCACGCTGGAGGCCGGCGAGATGACGGGCAAGGGCGAGCCCGAGGTGCTCAATGATACCGGCCCCGCCATCACCTGGGACGGCAAATACCTACCGGGCACCTGGCTGGTACGGACAGGGCTCGACCTGGCGGTCGAGCGCGCCGGGAAGTACGGCCTGGCCGTCATCGCCATCCAGCGCAGCCATCACATCGCCAGCCTGGCGTCGTACCTCAAGCGCGTCACCGATCAGGGCATGATGGCCATGGTCTTCACATCCGATCCCGCGGTCGCAGGAGTGGCGCCCTTCGGCGGGCTCACGCCGGTCTATACGCCCGATCCCATCGGCATCGGCATCCCGACCTCAAGCGATCCCGTCCTGATCGACATCAGCATGTCGATCACCACCATCGGGCTGGTCACCCGCCTCAACGCCCAAGGCGGTAAGCTGCCGCATCCCTGGGTGCAGGACAACAAGGGCAATGCGAGCGACGACCCGGCCGATTTCTTCACCGACCCGCCCGGCACCATCCTGCCCATGGGCGGCAAGGACCACGGCCACAAGGGCTTTGCCCTCGGCCTTTACGTCGAAGCCATGACCTCGGCGCTGGCCGGCTACGGCCGCGCCAGAAAACCGGCGCACTGGGGCGGTTCGGTCTCGCTCCAGGTTTACAACCCGGCCCTGTTCGGCGGCCGCGAGGAATTCGAGACCGAGACCCAGTGGCTGGTCGATGCTTGCCGCAATGCCCCGGTGCCCGAGGGCGCCGGTCCCGTGCGCATCCCCGGCGACCGCGGTTTGGCGTTGCGCGAGGAGAATATGAAGAACGGTATCGCCTTCCACCCCGGCATCATCGACGCCCTGGCGCCGTGGGCGGAAAAATACGGCATCGTTATGCCGTCGCCGATTGGTTAGCGGGGGCCTGGTCATGAAAATCAAAAGCGTCGAAGCCATCCCATTGCAGATCCCGTTCAGCCACGGCGGGCCGCCGGCAGGCTGGGGCGGCCGGGATTGGGCCAAGCTCGATTTCGTCATCGTACGGGTCGAGACCGAAAGCGGGCTGGTCGGTTTTGGCGAAGCCTTCGCCTACAACTGCCGCCGCGCCGTGGTCGCCATGGTCGAGGACATGGTGGCCCCCTTGGCGATCGGGCAGGACGCGACGAACATCTCGGAATTCCTGAAGCACATGCAGCTGGAAATGCATCTCTGGGGCCGCTACGGCATCAATATCTTCGCGCTGTCGGGCTTCGATATTGCGCTTTGGGATATTGCCGGCAAGGCGGCGGGCCTGCCGCTCAGCCGCCTGATGGGCGGCGGCAAAGAGCAAGTTCCGGCCTACGCCAGCCTGTTCAAATACCAGGACACGGAAGTCGTGGTGGAACGGACGCAAAACGCCCTCGACAAAGGCTACGGCCTGATCAAGCTGCACGAAACAGACGTGCCCGAAGTCAAGGCAGCGCGCCAGACGACGGGAGAAGGCGTGCCGATCATGCTCGACGTCAACTGCGTCTGGAGCATCGAGGAGGCCCACGGCATCGTACCGCGCCTGCAGGAATACGATCTCCATTGGCTGGAGGAGCCGCTTTGGCCGCCGGAAAACTTCGAGGCTCTGGCCGATTTCCGGGAGCGTTACGGTATCCCGATGGCGGCTGGCGAAAACGCCTGCACCTCGTGGCAGTTCCAATCCATGTTCGACACGGGCGCGGTCGATTATGCCCAGCCCAGCGTCACCAAGGTCGGTGGCGTCACCGAATTCCGCAAAGTCATGGCGCTGGCCGAGACGCGCAACGTCACGCTGGCGCCGCACTCGCCCTACTTCGGGCCGGGCTTCATGGCGACGGCGCAGCTGGTGGCGACAATGCCGGGCGACGTCCCCTTCGAACGCCTGTATCTTGATCTGGAAGCCAGCCTTTACGGCGACGCCATCGATCCCGTCGACGGCCTGCTTGCCATCCCGCAGGGGCCGGGACTGGGCATGGATCCCGACCCGGACGTCATGCGCGATTACCGCGTCTAGAATTCGAACGAGTTACAGCGAGACAGATGAAATGACCGATCAAGCTTTCAGCGGCGTCCTTGTCCCCGTCATCACGCCGTTCAACGACGACCTCAGCCCCAACACCCAAGCCTTCGTGGCGCACTGCCGCTGGATGCTGGATCAAGGGGCCGACGGCCTGGCCGTGTTCGGCACCACCAGCGAAGCCAATTCGTTGTCGATCGAGGAACGCATGGCCATGCTCGACGCCCTGGTCGACGGCGGCGTGCCGGCCGCCAAGCTGATGCCGGGCACCGGCGCCTGCGCCCTCACTGACAGCGTACGTCTAACCGCGCATGCCGTGGCGCGGGGCTGCGGCGGCGTCCTCATGCTGCCGCCGTTCTATTACAAGGCGGTGGACGACGAGGGCCTCTACGCCAGCTTCGCCGAGGTCATCCAGCGCGTCGGCGCCGACACCCTCAAGATTTACCTCTACCACATCCCACCGGTGGCCCAGGTGCCGATCAGCCTCGGCCTGATCGAACGCCTGATCAAGGACTTCCCGCAAACCGTCGTCGGTCTCAAGGACAGCTCCGGCGACTGGAACAACACCAAGTCCGTGCTGGACGCCTTCCCCGGCTTCGGCACCTTCGCCGGATCGGAGGTCTTCCTGCTGGACAACCTGCGCGGCGGCGGCGTGGGCTGCATCACCGCCAGCGGCAACGTCAATCCGGGCGGCATCCGCAAGGTCTACGAGAACTGGCAGACGCCCGAGGCCGATGCCCTGCAAGCCCGCATCACCGAAATCCGCAAGACCATCCAGGCCCACCCGATGATCCCGGCGCTTAAGGTCATGACGGCCCGTTTCTCCGGCGACGCCGGCTGGGCCCGCACCCGCCCGCCGCTGATGCCGCTGGACGACGCCCAGGCCGCCGCCGTATTGGCCGACCTTGACGCCATTGGCTTCGACATGGCCGACAACCGCGAGTGCGTTGCAGCCTAAGCAAACAGGGAGGCCACCATGGCCAAGATCGAACGTTTCCTGCTGCCGGACGAAATGGAGCCGGTGAGTCACTACTGCCACGCCGTCCGGGCGGGCGACCGGGTGTGGGTCTCGGGCACCGTCGGCGTGCGCGCTGACGGTTCGATACCGGAAGACACGGCCGAGCAGTTCCAGGTCGCCATCGACGCCCTCGACCGCTGCCTCAAAGCCGCTGGCGGCGAGGCACGTCACATTGTCAAGGTCACGGTGCTGCTAACCGACATCAACGACCGGGCCGCCATCAACCCGATACGCCAGGCCTACTTCGGCGATCACCGCCCGGCCTCCACGTTGTTCGAGGTCTCGGCCCTAGTGTCGCCGGAAATGAAGGTGGAGATCGAAGCGGAAGCGGTGATCGGGGATTAGAAAAAAGATAATTGGATTCCGGCCTTCGCCGGAATGACGATGGATAGAAACCGCGAGTGACAGCGTCACCCCGGACTTGATCCGGGGTCCAATTTGTTTCTTTTTACGCCAGCGGCTCTACCTCGGGCCTCTTCACGCCGGTAAAGGTCTTGCCGATGATCTGCCAGCGGCCCTCTAATTTCAGCAGCGTGAGGTAGTCCGTAAACCGGTTGTCGCCCAGGGCGATCATGACCTTGGCGAAGGCGCATTCGGGGCCGGACTGGTCGATGGTGATGATGCCGTCCTCTTTGGGGTCGCCGCGCTCCGACGGTTTGACGCGGCTGCCGACGCGGCCATAGACGGCGTCCATGTCGCTGTCCATCAGATCGGCGTCGAGCGCGCTGTAAAGATGGCAGGAGGGGTGGAAGATGGACTTGAGTTTGTCGACGTCGCCTTCGTAGAAGCCGTCGAAATAGGGTTTCAGGGCATCGGCGATCTCAGCGTGGTTCTCGTTCATGGGGCTCTCCCTCAACTCATCGGCGCGGCGGCGAGCACGGCATCGTTGACGCCGAGCTTGCGCGCGGTGTCGGCGATGGCCTCCCAGCCGTCGTCGGAAATTTCGATGCCGCCGGCCAGCCGTTCGCCGCGGCGGAAGTGTTCCGGCTCGCCCGGCACCAGGACTTCCTCGACGCCGCGGGCGGGTTTGGCGCTCTTGAAGTACTCGGTATAGCGCCGGGCTTCCTCGGCGAACATGTCGGGATCGACGAACTGGCCGGGCGTCAGGTAAATCGACAGCATGCCGTTGCGGAAATGCTGCGTCTCGGTGCCGGCGCACATGCCGCCCGTGAGCGCGCCGGCCAGCATTTCACACATGAAGGCGAGGCCCGAGCCCTTGTGTTCGCCCATGGCCCGGATGGCGCCCTCGCCGTCGCGGATATCACCCTCCGTCGCGCCGTCGTGGGAGCCGTAGAGCGCGGTGGGGTCGGCGGTGAGGTTGCCTTCACCGTCGATCAGGCTGCCGTCAGGCAGGGGTTTGCCGCCCTTGGAAGCGACCATGACCTTGCCCTCCGCGACCAACGACGTGGCGAAATCCAGCAACAGCGGCGGCTTGTCCTTCAAGGGCACGCCGATGGTGACGGGGTTGGTCGCCATGCGCCGGTCGATGCCGCCGAAGGGGGCGACCAGTTCGGCGAAGACGACGTTGACGAAATGCAGCGAGATCAAGCCAGCCTCCATGGCCATCTCCGCCCAGTCGCCGATGCGGCCGAGATGGCCGGTGTTCTTCAGGGCGATGACGGAGACGCCGTGTTTCCTGGCCTTGTCGATACCGAGTTGTACCGCCTGTTCGCCCACCGTCTGGCCGAAGCCCTGACGGCCGTCGACCACGGCCATCACCTCGTTTTCGTTTTCGACCGCGATGGTCTGGTCGGGGATCAGCGAATTGGCCTCCATCCAGCCGATGTAGCGCGGCACCCGCAACACGCCGTGACTGTCGTGGCCGGAAAGGTTGGCCCCCACCAGCCGGGTGGCGACGCGCTTGCTTTCGGCGTCGGAACATCCGGCGTTCCGGAACGTGGCTGCAACGATGTCGATCAAATCCTGGGCCTGAATGCGCAAAAGACGCCCTCCACAATGTGACAAAAACAAACCATTATTATGGCGATCCAAGGCCGCGGCAAACGCCGGCGTCGACTGACCGCCGATTTTCAATAATACTATCATACTACTTTAATTTTTTGCGGGGATGACATGAAGGTCGGTTTTATCGGGTTGGGTATCATGGGGAAGCCCATGGCCGGGCACCTGCAGGATGCCGGCCACGAGCTGTTCGTCAACGATTTCGAACAGACCGTGCTGGACGAGTTTGCTGCAAAGGGCGCAGCGGTCTGCGATACAAATCGCGCCGTCGCTGAAGCCGCCGAGGTGATCATCCTCATGGTGCCAGACACGCCTGACGTCGAGGCCGTGCTTTTCGCCGACGACGGCGTCGCGAATGGCCTGTCGGCAGGTAAGACCGTGGTCGACATGAGCTCAATTTCGCCGACAGCGACGGCCCGTTTCGCCGAACGGATCGGCGAACGGGACTGCGCCTATCTCGATGCGCCGGTGTCGGGCGGCACGGTGGGCGCGGAAAATGCCGCCCTGACCATCATGGTGGGCGGACCGCAGGCGTCCTTCGACAAAGTCCTGCCGCTGTTCGAGGCCATGGGCAAGACCGTCACCCTGATCGGCACGCGCAACGGCGACGGCCAAGTCGCCAAGGTGGCCAACCAAATCATCGTCGGCGTCACCGTCGAAGCTGTGGCGGAGGCCCTCGTTTTCGCTTCCAAAGCCGGCGCCGACCCGGCCGTTGTGCGCAAGGCGCTGATGGGCGGGGCCGCTAACTCAATGATCCTCGAGCTTCACGGCCAGCGCATGCTGTCGCACGATTTCGAGCCGGGTTTCAGATCGGAGTTGCAGCAGAAGGACCTCAATCTGGCGCTGCAGACGGCGCGGGAACTCGGCATCTACCTGCCGGCCGCGTCCGCCGCGCACGACATGTATAACGCGGTGACCGCCCGCGGCGGCGCCAGGGACGACCATACTTCCGTCGTGCGGGTGCTGGAGTGGCTGGCCGATCACGAATTGAGCGGGGCAGGGGGCGGCGATGACTAAACCGACGCTCGGCCTGTTCCTGGGCGACCGCAACGGCATCGGACCGGAGATCGCGGCCAAATTACTGGCCGATGCGGCAACGGGCGATACAGCCCGCCCCATCGTCATCGGCGATCCCCAGGTTCTGGCGGCGGGCTGCGAACGCGCAGGTATTGTGCTCGACGCCCAAACGCTCAACGGCCCCGCCGAGATTGCCGCGACGGAGGGATTGGCGATCCTGCCCCACGGCGGCGGCCTCAATGAATTTACGCCGGGCGAGGTCAGCGCCGCGGCCGGCAGCGAATGCCTCGACAACCTGGCTTTCGGGGCAAAGTTGGCAGGGACGGGCGTGCTCGACGGCTTCGTTTTCGCGCCGCTCAACAAGGCGGCCCTGCACGCCGGCGGCCTGCAGCACGAGGACGAGACGCGATATCTGGCAGAGGTAATGGCGCACCGCGATCCTATCGGTGAGCTCAATGTGCTGGGCGATCTCTGGACCAGCCGCGTCACCAGCCATGTAGCATTGAAAGGCGTCGCGCCGCTGATCACGGAAGATGCCATCCTCGAAGCCGTGAATTTACTGAACAACACCGTCCGGGAGTCCGGCGTCGCCGCTCCGCGCCTTGCCGTCTGTGGCCTCAATCCGCATGCCGGCGATGGCGGTAATTTCGGGCGCGAGGAAATCGACGTGATCGGGCCGGCGGTCGAAAAAGCGAAGGCCGGCGGCATCGACGCGAGCGGCCCCTGGCCCTGCGACACCGTTTTCGTCCGCGCCCGCGATGGTGAGTTCGACGCCGTGGTGACGATGTACCATGACCAGGGCCAGGTTGCGATGAAGCTGATGGGCTTCGGCAGCGGCGTCACCGTCGTCGGCGGATTGCCCGTCCCCATCACCACCTCGGCACACGGCACGGCCTACGACATTGCGGGCCAGGGCATCGCCGGCATAGGTTCGATCTCGGCGGCGTGGCAGCTTTGTGCCAATATGGCGGCTTCGAAATCATTGTAGTCCCGCTAGTAGAAGGATCCCCCCCATGAGTAAGATCGAACGCGTCGAGGTTATGCAAGTCGACCTGGTGCCCAAGGTCGTGCGCACCGACGCCATCCAGGCTTTCACCAAGCAGGAAACGCCTATCGTCCGCATCACTACGGACGACGGCATCACCGGTACGGGCTACAGCTATACGGTGGGAACCGGCGGCAGCGCCGTGGTCGCGATGATCCGCGACGACCTGGCGCCGGGGCTGATCGGGCGCGATCCGGCATTGGTCGAACAGATTTGGAAGGACCAGTTCTTCCACGTTCACGCCAATGCCGTGGGCGCAACGGTGAGCTTGTCGCTGGCGGCCATCGACCTGGCGCTCTGGGATATCCGCTGCCAGCAGGCGGGCGAACCGCTGTGGCGGCTGGCGGGCGGCGCGCAACCCAAGCTGCCGCTTTACACCACCGAGGGTGGCTGGCTCAATTTCACGGTCGAGGAACTGGTCGAGGGCGCGGTCGAAGCCAAGGAACAGGGCTTCAAGGGCTGCAAGCCCAAGGTCGGCAAGCCCAGCGCCGCCGAGGACGTGGCTCGCCTCGAAGCCGTGCGCGAAGCGGTCGGTCCCGACTTCAACGTCATGGTCGATGCCAATCAGGTTTTCACGGTGGCCGAGGCGATCCGTCGGGCGCGTCTGTTCGAACCCCTCGACCTCGCCTGGTTCGAGGAGCCCATGCCCGCCGAGGACCTCCGGGGCCACATGCGGCTTTCGGCGTCGACTTCGCTGCCCATCGCCATTGGCGAATCGCTCTATCATGCCAGCCACTTCCGCGAATACCTGGCCAACGATGCCTGCTCCATCGTCCAGGTCGACGTCGCCCGCATCGGCGGCATCACGCCCTGGCTCAAGGTGGCGCACATAGCGGAGGCCTTCAACATCGCGGTCAGCCCGCACTACCTGATGGAGATCCACGTCAGCCTCTGCGCTGCCGTGCCCAACGCCCAGTGGGTCGAATACATCCCGCAACTAACCGACCTCACGACCGAAGCCATGCGCATGGAAGACGGCTATGCCTATCCTTCCGATACGCCGGGCAACGGCATCGCCTGGGACATGGGCGTTATCGGGGAAAGACTGGTGGAGGGCTCATACGCGGAAGAGAGGGCATGACATGCATGCATTGATGCAGCCGCACAAGCTGACGATCGGCAGCGTTCTCGATTACGCCGCCAACGTTTACGGCGATGTCGAGGTGGTCTCCCGCACCATCGAGGGGCCGATCCACCGCTACGGCTACCGCGACTGCGCCCGGCGCGCCCGGCAATTCGCCCATGCGCTTGAGCGTCTGGGCGTCAGAGCCGGCGACCGCATCGGCGGCGCTTCCTGGAACCATTACCGCTACCTCGAAACCTTTTACGGCGTGGCGGGCGTCGGCGGCATCCTTCACACCATCAATCCCCGCCTGTTCGCCGAACAGCTCGTCTACACCGTCAATCACGCGGAAGACCGCTTTATTGTCACCGACACGGCCTGTCTGGAGATCTTCGAGGCGGTAAGCGATCAATTTACCAGCGTCGAGGGGTACATCGTTCTGGCCGACGCGGATGATATGCCGGATACCGAGCTCGCCAACGTCCATTGTTACGAAGACCTGCTGGCCGATGCCGATCCCGATTTCCCCTGGGCTGATGTGGATGAATGGGATGCCTCGGCGCTTTGCTACACCTCCGGTACCACCGGCGATCCCAAGGGGGTTCTCTACGGGCACCGAAGCGCCGTGCTTAACGCCTACGGCTTCAATTCACCGAACGGCGCCGGTATCGGTTCACGCGACGTTATAATGCCGGCCGTGCCGTTCTTCCACGGCAATGGCTGGGGCATCCCATTCGCGGCACCGATGGCGGGGGCAAAGCTGGTCTTGCCGGGCCGCGACATGGAAATGGACAAACTGCATGAACTTTTGGTGGGTGAAGGCGTCACATTGGCCCTGGCCGTGCCCACGGTGTGGCTCGGCATGCTCGAGCATCTGCGCCAATCCGGCGCGGGTATCGGAAATCTCAAGCGAGTCGTCACGGGCGGCGCCGCGCCGCCGAGGGCGATGATGGCGGCCTACGAAGAAGAATACGGCGTCACCATTTCCCACGCCTGGGGCATGACGGAAACGTCGGCCGGCGCAACCTTTTCCCACGTTCCGGACGGTGTGGAGGGGGAAGCGGCACTTGACATCCGTTCGACCCAGGGACGGCCCGTCTACGGGATCGAGATCAATGTCACCGACGAAAGCGGCACGGACCTGCCGTGGGACGGAAAATCGCCGGGAGATCTGAAGGCGAGCGGCTACTGGGTTGCCAGCGCCTACTACAAGGCGCCCGACAAACCCGCGGTGGACGACGACGGTTGGCTGATCACGGGCGACATCGGCGTGATCGAACCGGACGGCAACCTGCGCCTCACCGACCGGGCCAAGGACGTCATCAAGTCCGGCGGCGAGTGGATCAGCTCCATGGATCTGGAAAACGCCGCCATGGGACATCCCGAAATCGCCGAGGCGGCCGTGATCGCCGTGCCTCACGAACGCTGGCAGGAACGCCCGTTCCTGATCGCCGTTCGCCGCGGTGGCAGCGAGGTGGCGGGTGAGGACGTTCTTGCCTGGCTGTCGGAAAGAGTGGCGAAGTGGTGGCTGCCGGAGGACGTCTCCTTCGTCGACGAAATTCCCCACACCGGAACGGGTAAGATCGACAAGGTCTCGCTGCGTCAGCGTTTCGCATCCGGCCAGTCCGGTTGGGCCACGGGCGAACACCAGGCGAAGGAGTAGCCGATGAGCGAGTTACCGCTGTTGCCCACCATGGGCGTGGGCAGCTACGCCTCGCCCGGCTGGTTCGTGGCCTTTCGCGACCGCATGCGTGAGGGTGGGGCGGGCCCGGACGATGTGGCCGAGGCGCTGGATGATGCAACGCGTATCGCCGTTCTCGATCAGATCGAGGCGGGTATCGATATCCTGACCGATGGGGAATTGCGCCGGCAGCGCTTCGTCTACGAGATGTTCGACCGCGTCGACGGCCTGAAGCGCATCAAACCGACACGCAAACTGGGTGTCCCGGGCTACGACATGGCGCCGCATTTCGAGGTGGAGGACAGTATCCGTTCGCCACAAGGTTTTGGCGTCGTCGATGATTTCGAGGCTCTTCGCCGGACGGCGCCGACGCAGGCGTTGAAGGTGGCCATTCCCGGACCGTTGACGTTTGCCATGCCGCTGCAGTCGCCGGATCGGGAGGCGGGCGAGGTCATTGATGAGATCGCCGCCATGGTGCACGACGAACTGGCGGCGCTCTCCCGGGCGGGTGCGACGTACGTTCAAATCGATGAACCGGCCCTGCCACACCCGCCGTTGGGATTGAGCCATGCCGAAGCCGCGGCGGCGGTCAACAAAGCTGCCGAGGGATTTGCCGGCAAGGTCGCCGTCCACGTCTGCTTCGGCAATAACGCCGGACGGCCGATGGCCGACCGCCGCTTCGACCGTCTCATGGGCGCCATGGAGGCGTTGACCTGCGATCAGCTCGTGCTTGAATTCGCCAACCGGCAGATGGCCGACGTTGAGTTGCTGGAACCCCTGTCTGCGAAATTCGAGATTGCCGCCGGGGTTGTCGACGTTAAAAACTTCCACCTTGAAACCACGGAGGAGGTCGCCGATCGGATACGGCGCTGCCTGGAGTTCGTGTCGGCCGACAAGCTGACCGTGACCGCCGATTGCGGTTTTTCCGCATTGCCGCGAAACCTGGCGCGCCGGAAGATGCAGGCCATGGTGGCGGGCGCGCGCGCCGTTCGGGAAATGCTCTAGGAATAACGGGTAGCGACAATGGAATTCAGTGAAGAACAAATTCTGGTCCGCGACACGGCGCGGAACTTCGCCCGGAACGAACTGGCGCCTCAGGTTGCGGAGTGGGAGGAGAAGCGCGCTTTCGCGCCGGGCGTATTGGAGGGCATGGGCGAGCTCGGGCTTCTCGGCATGTGCGTACCGGAGGAATGGGGTGGCGCGGGCGCGGATTTCACGTCCTACGTTCTCGCCTTGGAAGAAGTCGCCGCCGGTTGGGCCGCCGCCTCGACAGTCATGAGCGTCAACAACTCGCCCATGTGCAGCGCCGTGCTGGCCTGGGGAAACGACGAGCAGAAGGATACCTACCTGCGGCCAATGGCGGAGGGCGCAATCGGCTGCTTTTGTCTCACCGAACCGCAAACCGGTTCGGACGCGGGCGCCATCAAGACGCGGGCGGACAAATCCGGCAATCAATACGTCCTGAACGGCACCAAGCAATTCATTACCTCGGGCGCAATCGCCAAGTTTGCCCTGATTTTCGCCGTCACTGATCCGGAAGCCGGCAAACGCGGCATTAGCGCCTTCATCCTGCCAACCGATACGCCGGGTTTCGAGGTCGTGGCGCATGAGCGGAAACTGGGACAGCACGCCTCCGATACCTGTCAGATCGCCTTGGCTGACATGAAGGTCACGCCTGACATGCTGTTGGGGGAGGAAGGGCAGGGCTACCGCATTGCGCTGGCCAATCTCGAAGCCGGACGCATCGGTTTGGCGGCCCAGGCCGTCGGCATTGCGGGCGCGGCGTTGGAGGCCGCCCGCGTCTACGCCAACGAACGCGAGACCTTCGGGACCGCCATCATCAATCACCAGGCCGTGGCATTCCGCCTGGCCGACATGGCGACCCGGCTGGCGGCGGCCCGGCAGTTGATGCTGCACGCCGCCCGCCTGCGCGACGCCGGCACGCCCTGCATCACCGAAGCCAGCATGGCCAAGCTCTTCGCCGCCGAAATCGCCGAGGAAATCTGTTCCGACGCCATCCAGATTCACGGCGGCTATGGCTACATCGCCGACTTCCCGGTCGAGCGCTACTACCGGGACGTCCGGGTCTGCCAGATCTACGAAGGCACCTCCGACGTCCAGCGTATGGTCATCAGCCGCGGCATGGTCGAGGGGGACTAAAATGGCTCAGGCGGACAATTTTAAATTGAGAAAATTAAGGGAATTTCTTGTGTTTTAGGCGCGTTTGTGCCATACACATAAATGTATGTACGGGGTCGTGCGGGCGGAGCAAGCCGAAGCACGGCCCTTTTCATTTTCCTCACCGGAACCGGAGAAAATGCCTCTCATCCGTGCATAGATACGGGTAAGCACATTGTATTGTGAGGTGAATGAGGATGCAGCAGATACTGTTGAGGCTGAGCGTAATCGCGGGCCTGCTTATGGGTGGCGCTCCCGCCGCCGCCCAGTCGAGTTACATTGAACTCCTGAGGAACCTGCCGGGGTTCGGGCCGCCGCGAGTGAACCCGGCGGACGAGACGCCGTTCGTCTTCACCATGGCGGGCACCAAGTTCTCGATCCCGCGCAACTACATCGCCTCCCGCAAGCTGCCACCCGAAGGCTCCAGCATGGACGATGGTTTGCACCTGATGATGCTGTGGCCGGGCCTGGAGCCCTACCGCGAGGACAACGCAGAGGAGTTCAGGAAGAAAGGTTGGGGGAGACAAATTCAACTAATTTTGACGCCAAAGGAATCATTTCTACTAGGTCGGGATCTGTTTGCTTTGCTGTGGGAGCGAACCAACAGAGAGAGTTGCCGAGATATCAAGCCACTCTACAGAATTTGTTCAAAGGTTCTTGGGAACCGAGATGATGAACTTCGAATTATTGGAGATGATCCCGTTCCCTTCTTCGTGGCTTGCAGCATTGAGGGAACTGTTCCCTTTCCAGGATGCGATCGTCACATGGAAATCACTCCAGGTAATCGACTCAGCTACAGCTATTCAAAAGTATTTGTACTTGAAGCACAGCAGATAGAGGAGGCGCTAATCGAATTGTTCAAAGGATTCATCGCGACCGACAACTAATCCAACAAACGAAAGGATTCCCCTATGGGACACAAGTTTACCAACCAACAAATGATGTACATGCAAAAGCTGCTCGATCAGGGTCTGATCAGTGACTACTACCAGTTTCAACGCAATTACGGACGTGGATACGGCAGCCTTGCAGCCAACGTTCCGGCAGGGGCGACGGCTTCCGGAAAATTGGCGCAGAACGTCCTAACAGCCGCAATCGGTGAAGAGGCTGCCCAAGACAAGCATGGCAGTTTAGCGGCAAAATTAGCGCAGGCAGATATGGATTTCATCACGTCAAATAATGGTGAGATACCAAATAGGAGTGACGTTGAAAAATATCATGCGAAGGTATTCAAACGGAACGACATCCCAATCGAAGCCTTCGCTGGCTCACTTCCCGCTTCCACCGGTTTGGGCTGGGGCTTGGGGCACTTAACGGACGAAGAGACCAAGGGTGGCTCCAGCAGCGCTTTCGACGGTATGGACCGGACCAAAGCCGCCAACCTGTTGGCGAAGGGGGCTGCGGAAAGCCTGAAGAGCAACCCGTTCGACGACGATCCCAAGGGCGGAACACGGACAAAGACCGGCGCCGTCGTCAATCCCAACGGCATGATCGGCCAGACCGAATACGTTGACGGCAGCGGACCGACCAAATCGCTCGGCGAACCGGCCAAGCCGCGGCGGAAGAGCCATGGCGAGGCGCTTTATCCCGACATGCGCACGGAATGGCCGGCGGAGCCGCCGCGCGAGGTCCCGGACATCGTGCGCAAACTCTACCCCAGCATGTTGACGGAGGAAGAGCGCAAGCCCAAGAGGCCGAAGATCACGGCTTTCGATCCTGAACGACTGACGAAGGAACTTGAGGACATCGAAGCCAAGCGGAAAATCAAACCGAAAACGCCTTTCGGCTCCGGTTTCTAAGCGACCCAAGCACCACGCCCGGTGGCTGCTCCGCCACCCCGACACACCCCCCAAAAATCAGAAAGCGCTTCGTTCCGACGCCACAGTTGCGCCTAACCCGCCTCCCGCCGTTCGGCAAAGGCGTTGGGCCAAAGCTCCGGTTTGGCGCGGGCATACTGGTTGACGTAGTCGACGTCGACGCCGAGCGCCTCGGCGGCGTGCAGCGGGAAGCGTGGGTTGTAGAGCATGCCGCGGGCCATGGCGACCATGTCGCACTTGCCCGACGCGATGACGTCCTCGGCGAACTGGGGGTCGTTGATGTAGCCGACGCCGATGGTGGGCAGACCGGCCTCGCGCCGGACCTTCTCTGCCGACGGCAGCTGGTAGCCGGGCTCGCCCGGGCCGACGGGCGGGCGGAACATGGTATTGCCGCCGCTCGAGAGGTGCAGGATATCGAGGCCGAGGTCCTTGGCGGCCAGGGCGAAAGCGACAGAGTCGTCCTCCGTCCAGCCCTCTTCGAGCCAGTCGGTGCCGCTGATGCGCATGCAGAGGGGCTTGTCCTCGGGCCAGACCTCGCGCACCGCCGCCACGACCTCCAGGGGGAAGCGCATGCGGTTCTCGAGCGTGCCGCCGTAGTCGTCGTTGCGGTCGTTGGCCAGGGGCGAGAGGAAGGAACTCATGAGGTAGCCGTGCGCGCCGTGCAGTTCCATGAAATCGAAACCCAGCCGGGCAGACCGTTCCGTCGACGAGACGAAGGCCGCCGTGACGGCGTCCATGTCATCGCGGTCCATGGCCTTGGGCGATTGCCAGCCCTCCCCGAACGGCGTCGTAGACGGACCGATGGATGCCCAGCCGCCTTCATCCGGCGACATCGGTTTGCCCCCAAGCCACGGCGCTTGCGACGAGGCCTTGCGTCCGGCATGGGCCAGTTGGATGCCCATCACCGTATTGCCGTAATCGCCGCAGAAGTGGAGCACGCGGGCCCAGGCTTCCTCTTGTTCGTCGGTCCAGAGGCCCGGGCAGCCCGGCGAGATACGGCCGCGGGCCTCGACGCCGGTGGCTTCGGCGATCACCAACCC
The DNA here is from genome assembly GCA_964528595.1 of uncultured Rhodospirillaceae bacterium. Lineage (GTDB taxonomy): Bacteria > Pseudomonadota > Alphaproteobacteria > UBA2966 > UBA2966 > CAYFKJ01. The sequence goes on along the minus strand of CAZGTM010000003.1, from coordinate 52,179 downwards.
CGCGCCCGATACGGCGAAATTACCGAGATGCATGAGGTGCCAATCACCCACCACGCCGTCGTTGGCGCTGTATTGGCACATCGGCGCGACGGCGATGCGGTTGGCTAAGGTGACGCCGCGCAGGGTGAGGGGAGAGAAAAGCTGACTGGACATGGGTTTGATCCATTCTTGTTGGGGGGGGCGAGCGGCGATGCTATGTCGCCGGCGTGATGGTGCCGCCGCCGAGGCTTTGTTCGGTCGGCGTGATTTCGATCATCGCCACGTTGACGCGCCATGGCGTGTCCAACGCGTAGACGATGGCGTCGGAGATATCGCCGGGCTGCAGGATTTCATAGCCCTGGGTAAATGCCGCGCGGGCGGCATCGTCGGTGATGGCGGTATCGAAAATCTCAGTGCCGACGCGACCCGGACAGATCTCGGTAACGCGGATGCCGGAGCCTGCCAGCTCGATGCGCATGTTCTGGCTCATCAGGTGCACCGCGCCCTTGCTGCCGCCGTAGATCACCGAATTCACCGGATAGAGACCGGCGACCGAGCCGAGATTGACGATGTGTCCCCGGCCCCGCGCCTTCATGCCCGCAACGACGGAGCGCGCGACGTGGATGGCGCCGGCGACGTTGGTGGCGATGGTGAGGTCGATTTCGTCGGGGTCCACCTCGGCGAAATTGGTGAAACGGCCGAGGCCCGCGTTGTTGACCAGAATATCGGCCTCAATGCCACCAAAGGCTTCGTAGACCGCGTCCCGGTCGCGCACGTCGACCTGATGTGTGGTGCAGCCCGTCGCCTCGGCCAGGGCATCCAGGCGGTCCTGCCGCCGGGCGGCGGCGTGGACCGTCAGGCCCTTGTCCGTAAGGGCCCTGACGACGGCCTCGCCGATGCCGCTCGATGCGCCGGTCACCAGCGCCGTTGTGTAATCACTCAATGCCATTGTTCCCTCCCGTGGCAGTGCTCAGAGATTTACCGTCTGTCCGGTTTCGGCAGATCGGTAAACCGCTTCCTCGATTTCCAGATTGCGCAGATAATCCCGCGCTGAATTCTCCAGCGGCCCGCCGTCCGTCAAATGGTCAACCACGTGACCTTGCAGCGCATAGAGGCAATCGCCCGCGAAACCCTCGTCGCGCCAGTCGTAGGCGTGTTCGTTTTCATTTCCACCGTGTGGCTTCCACCAGAGGCGGCCCATGCCGTCCAGTCGCAAGACGCCGGTCGATCCCTCCAGCCACATCTCGCCCATGGTGCGCCGGGTGTTGTCGGCGGCATGATCGTTCAGCCGGTTGCCGTCGAAACAGCCGCCCGCGCCGGACGCAAAGTCGAACAGGATGAAACCCGCGTCCTCGCCGGCAATGTGGGGATTGAGGCGGCGCAGGCGCGCGGTGACGGCGCTGACTTCGCCCATCAGGTAGCGGAAGGTATCGATGAAGTGGATCGCCGTTTCGTGGACCAGGAAGCGTTCCATCTGCTGGAAATAGGGCTGGCGCTCGAGATAAGCGTTCGCTCCCTGGCCGTCGCCCGGCCGCAGGCGGAAGGCGATGCCGTGCAGGTCGCCCAAGCGGCCGGCATCGATCAGCCGCCGGGCCTCGCGGAACCAGGGCTGGAAACGGAAGTTTTCGTGGACGGCCAATATGGTGCCGCTCGTTTCGGCGACCTCGACGATCTGACGCGCTTCCTCGAAGGTCGGCGCCAGCGGCTTCTGGCAGATCACCGGCAAGCCATGTCCCGCTGCCGCTGTTACCAAATCCATGTGGGTCTGGGGCGGGGTCGCAATGTCGATGAGGTGGGGCCGGGTCTCCGAGATCAGTTCTTCCAGCGACGCGAACTGTCCGACGCCATGGAATTTCGCCAGGGCGTCATTCAAGGTTTCGCGATTTGGGTCCGCGACGCCGGTCAATTCCGCGCCGGGCAGCCGGGTCCAGGCGTCATGGTGGAACCGGGCGAAATAGCCCGCGCCGATGACGCCGACGCGCAGCGCTTCACCCTCGCCCAATGATATCGTTGCGGGCAATTCCCCATCTCCCCAGATGTATTCATCATACAAATAGAGGAAGCGGGCCCCGGCGTAAAGTTGAACTCAAATTCCGGCCTTGAATCAGCCGTTCATGGTCAGGCCGCCGGAGACGCTGATGACTTGTCCGGTGATGAAGGCCGCGTCCTCGCTGGCGAGGAAGACGATGGCGCCGGGCAGATCCTCGGCCTGGCCCAGGCGCCCCATGGGCACGGCGCGGCGGAAGGCTTCCGCGAGTTTCTCCGGATTGCCCGATTCCGCCACAAAACCATCCAGCAGGGCGGTTTCGGTGGGGCCGGGGCAGACCACGTTGAAGGTGACGTTCTGCCGGGCGTGCTCGCGCGCCAGCGTTTTGGAGAGGCCCATCAGGCCGGCCTTGCAGGCGGCGTAGACCGCCTCGCCGGAGGAGCCGACGCGGCCGGCGTCCGAGGCGACGTTGACGATGCGGCCGCCGCCGGCCTCGATCATGCCGGGCACCACGACGTGGTGCATGTTGAGCGCGCCGATGAGATTGATGGAAATGATCTTGTTCCAGAAATCCGGATCGGTTTGGAGGAAGGGACGAAAGATATCCCAGCCCGCATTGTTGACCAGCGCCCCGATGGGCCCCAGTTCCGAAACCGTGTGCACGACGGCCGCCTCGACGGCGTCATAGTCTGTGATATCCGCCGCCACGGCCAGCGCCGTGCCGCCCTCGGACGTGATCCCGTCGGCCGTCGCCTGGGCGGCCTCGGCGTTGATGTCGAACACGGCGACCTTGGCGCCCTCTTCGGCGAAGCGGCGGCAGGCCGCCCCGCCGATGCCGCCGCCGCCGCCCGTTACGATTACCGTTTTTTCCGATAGTCCCCGCACTGCCCAACTCCATGCTATACATTCGTCGCCGAGCATTATTCCGTAAACCTGGATGCCCTCCAACTGGAGATTGACGAGGCCGCAACGCTGCGTCCCGGGCATCCTCGGTGGTCACTCGGCGAATGAGCCTAATACGTGGGGTAGGGTGATGAGTATCGGGGCAGGGTCAAGCGACGGTGATCAGTTCGACAGCGGCTACGCCTGGTGGCGCCTGGGTCTTTCCCTGGCGTTGAGCACCATCGGCGGTATCGGCCTGTGGTCGGTGGTGGTCGTCTTGCCCACCATCGAGGCCGAATTCGGCATCGACCGGGGTGGCGCCTCGCTGCCGTACCTTTCCACCATGGTCGGTTTCGGCATCGGCGGCATCCTGATGGGGCGTCTGGCCGACCGCTTCGGCGTCCGCCTGCCGGTCATTGCGGGCGCCATCATGCTGGGCGTCGGTTACATGACGGCGTCGACGGCGACGTCGCTGTGGCAGTTCATCCTGGCCCAGTCGGTCCTGATCGGTCTGCTCGGCAGCTCCGCAACCTTCGGGCCCTTGGTCGCCGACGTTTCGCTCTGGTTCCTCAAGCGCCGCGGCCTGGCGGTCGCCATCGTCGCCAGCGGCAACTACCTCTCGGGCGCGCTGTGGCCGCCGCTGCTGCAGTGGGGCATCGAAACCGTCGGCTGGAGAGAAACACACCTTTGGGTCGGTATCCTCTGCATCGCCACCATGGTGCCGCTGGGACTGCTTCTCGGCCGCCGGCCGTCCCTGGAAGACGCGGGCGCGGCCGGCGGTGCGCACATCAGGTCCAGCGACCTCAATATGTCTCCGCGCACGCTTCAGGCCCTATTGGTCTTGGCCGGGCTGGCCTGTTGCATCGCCATGTCTATGCCGCAGGTCCACATCGTGGCCTACTGCGGCGATCTCGGCTATGGCGTGGCGCGGGGGGCGGAGATGCTGTCGATCATGCTGGGGTTGGGGGTCGTCAGCCGGCTGGTGTCGGGCTACATCGCCGACAAGATCGGCGGCGTCGGCACGCTCATCCTGGGCTCGACGCTGCAGTGTTTGGCGCTGCTGTTCTACATTCCTTTCGATGGCTTGACGCCGCTTTATATCGTGTCGGCCCTGTTCGGCCTCGCCCAGGGCGGCATCGTGCCGAGCTATGCCATCATCGTACGTGAGTATTTTCCGGCGCGCGAAGCCGGCACGCGCGTCAGCCTCGTCCTCATGGCGACCGTTATCGGCATGGCTTCCGGCGGCTGGATTTCGGGTGAGATCTATGATTTCACGGGTTCCTATCAGGCGGCCTTCCTGCACGGCATCGCCTGGAACCTCGTCAACATGTCCATTGCCTTCTGGCTGCTGCGCGGCCGCTGGCGTATGCGGGCCAGCCCGGCCTGACTACTCCCGCCAGAGCGGCTTGGCGCTTTCGTAGAAGACGTCGGCGCGGCTCATGCCGAGGTCCTGCAGTTCCAAGGCGGTCATGCCCCTCAGTTCGGCCCGCTCGCGGCTGCGCCGGCGCCAGATTTTCAATTCCGCAATCGTCCGATCAACGGCTGCAAAGACCTCATCCACAATGTGGGTAACGATAGATTTTCTAGTCTGTATTACGTGACCTTGATAGAGGGAAATGTACGACATGGCTTGTGCCCCTTTGTTGAAGCTATATATAGTTAGCATTAACGAATTGACGAGCGAGTGTTTCTCATTCGATAAGTTAGAAAAAATAATTTATCCTTAGAAAGGGCGAGGCGATGACGAACCGGCGTTTGCCGCCTTTGAACGGCCTCCGCGCCTTTGAAGCGGCGGCCCGCCGCCTCAGCTTCAAAAAGGCCGCGGTCGAATTGAACGTGACCCAAGCCGCCGTTAGCCATCAGATCCGTGGGCTTGAGGACTGGCTCGGTCACAAGCTCTTCGAGCGCCGCGTGCGGGCCGTTGATCTGACCATGGCCGGCGCTGATCTGCTGCCGGCGATCAGTGCGGCCCTTGATGGGATGAACGGCGCGGTGGACCGCCTTATCCGACCGGACGATGACGGCAGGGGACTGACGGTCAGCGCCATCGCTACATTTGCCGCTAAGTGGCTGGTCCCGCGGTTGGCGGATTTCCAGGATCTCCACCCGGAGATTGACGTCCGCATCACCACATCGACCGCTCTGGTCGATTTCGATCGCGACGGCGTGGATGTTGCCTTGCGCTACGGCTTGGGCCAGTGGCCGGACGTGCGCGCGGAGCGGCTGTTGCGAGAGGACATGTTTCCGGTTTGCAGTCCGGCGTTGTTGGATGGGCCCAACCCCTTGAGAACGCCCGCCGATCTCGCCAACCACACGCTGCTGCATGTCGTGCAGATGCGGGATGACTGGCGCGTCTGGCTGACGGCGGCGGGCCAGAGCGATATCGATCCAACGCGCGGTCCGCGCTTCGATCTGTCGCTGACCGCAATTCAGGCAGCCGTCGAGGGCATGGGGGTGGCGCTGGGCCACAGCAACCTCGTTGAAACCGACATGCGGGCGGGCCGGCTGGTCGCCCCGTTCACGCTCAACATCCCGGTGGAGATGGCTTACTACGTGGTGGCGCCGCCGGAGCGATGGGATAGTCCGAAGGTAACAGCGTTTCGGGAGTGGCTGGCGGTTGAAGCCGCAGGATAGGTCGGTAATTCCCTAAGTCGAATATATGTTCTAACCTCATACTGATTAGAGCAGTGGGGTGTCTGGCAAATGTCGGAAACGATCTATTCGAGAAAATTTGCCGCCGGCGAGGAAATCTTCCGCATCGGTGATCAGGGCCGCAACGCCTACTTCATCGAAAAGGGCAGGGTCGAGATTACCAATCCGCGGCAGGGTGAGGATCTTGTTCTCGCCACCCTCGGCGTGGGCGAGATCTTCGGCGAAATGTCGATGATCGACGACGCACCGCGCTCGGCCACCGTGAGGGCCCTGGAGGACACCGAGGTCATCATCATCCAGCGCTCCCGTATCATGCAACCGGTGATCTCGGCGGATCCGATGATGAACCTCATCCTGCGCGTCGTGCTGGCCCGCTTCCGGGGTGCCCAGCACAAGCTGGCGGGCCTGAGCACGGAACCGGGCGAAATCGACCGCTCGCTGGGTGAGATCCGCGACCTGGCGATCAAGCGCATCAACTTTGAGAAGGATATGCGCCGGGGTCTCGAACTCGGACAGTTCGAAATGCACTATCAGCCCATCGTCGCGCTTGACGGCCGGACCATCGCCGGCTTCGAAGCCCTGATGCGCTGGCAAAAGGACGATGGCGACTACATTTCGCCGGGTGAATTCATTCCGCTGGCCGAGCAGACCGGATTGATCATCGAATTGGGCCGCCGGGCGCTGGAGGACGGGTTGCGCGACCAGGTCCGGCTGGCCAAAACCTACAAGTCGGTTTACCCCCACCAGGATGTCCCGTTCATGAGCATCAACGTGTCCGGCATGCAGCTGACCGATCTGGCGGAAATCGACCTGATGGCCGGGCTGATCGAGGAAAGCGGCGCTAATCCGGCAGACGTCAAGCTGGAGATCACGGAAACGCTGCTAGTCGAAAACTTCGACCACGCCATCGAGGCCCTGCAGAAACTGAAGAGCCTCGGCGTCCTGATCGCCATTGACGATTTCGGCACGGGCTACTCAAGCCTCAGCTACTTGCACCAGTTCCCGCTGGACACCTTGAAAATCGACCGCGCCTTCGTCGTCAACATGCACGAGAGCGACAACAGCCGGCGCATCGTCAGAAGCATCGTCCAACTGGCGCTCTCGCTGAACATGTCGATCGTAGCGGAGGGCATCGAGGAAAAAGAACAGCTCTCGACCCTCCATGCGCTGGGCAGCCATTACGGCCAAGGCTACCTCATGTCCAAGCCTTTGCCTTTCGATGACGCCCTTGCCCTGATCAAAAGCAAACCGATCTGGTAGGGGGGCGGCCTCCGGCGCTCTGCAACCACTCAAAATGCTTCCACGTCATTCCCGCGAACGCGGGAATCCATGCCCTTGCGTCGAAATTAGTCGCTCCGTCATGTAATCCAAGTGCTCAGGCATGGATTTCGGACAAGCGCTTTGCGCTTTCCGGAATGACGAACAGGTTCATTCGGAATTTAGTTGCCTTGCTTATTATTGCCTAGGCTACTAATATTTTAGCGACCAATTCACAAATTCAGCGCGCGGGATATGGACGAAAGCCAGGAACGCAACTTTGGCATTCTGCTGCATGACGTTGCACGGCTCATGCGCGTCGCCTATGACCGCCGTATGAAGCCGCTGGGCCTGACGCGCTCGCAATGGTGGGTCCTCAACCGGCTGTATTTCAACGAAGGCATGAACCAGTCGGAGCTGGCGGCGCTGCTGGACATCGAAAAACCGACGCTCGGACGTCTGTTGGACCGCCTGGAGGACAAGGGCTGGATTGAGCGCGTGCCCGATGCCGAGGATCGGCGGACCAAGCGCGTCCATCTGACATCGAAGGTCGAGCCGACGATGCGCATCATGCGGGAGCAGGCGCTGATCACGAACAACGAAGCGCTGGAAAACCTCAAAACCGCCGAACGCGAACACATCATCGACATGCTCCAGGCCATCCGCAACGATCTGGTCGGGGTCTATGGGCCTGCGGCGGGTAACGGGAGTGCGGCGGATGGCTGAACCCGCCCCTGTCCAGAAGCGCTCGTTCCTCCGCCGTGCGGCACGCGGCTTGATCCGGCTGATATTGCTGATTGGCGTGCCGGCGGCGGCGGGCATCGCGGGTGTTCACTACTACGCCTCGACCGGGCGCCATGTGACCACGGAAAACGCCTATGTCAAATCGCGCAAAGTGACGGTGAGCGCCGACGTCTCGGCCCGCGTCATCAGCGTCAACGCGCGGGACAATCAACCGGTCAACGCCGGCGATATTCTGATCGAATTGGACCGCGCGCCGTTCGAGGTTGCCTTGGAAGCCGCCATTGCGGAACGCGATTCCGTGCGCCAGGACATCGCGCTGAGACGGGCCGAGTTGCAAAGCGCCCGCGTCGATGTCGCCGTAACCAAGGAACGCGTGCGCTACACCGAGGTCGAATACGCCCGGCAGGCGCGGCTGGTCAAATCCGGCGCGGGCCGAGCGGCGCGGCGCGACGAGGCGCATCACCTATTCGAGGATGCCAAACAGCGCCAGCGCATGGCGGAGGAGCGGGTCCGGGAACTGATCGTCGGCTTGGGCGGTAAGAGCAACCGCAAGACGGAAGCTTTTCCCCGCTACCGCCAGGCCCAGGCCAAGGTCGACCGCGCCAAACTGGAACTTGGTTGGACGACCGTGCGGGCGCCCACCAGCGGCCTTATCATGAAGGCCTCGCTAGAGGCGGGCGAATATGTCGAATCCGGCGATCCGCTGTTCGCCATCGTCGATCAGTCCGATACCTGGATCGAGGTCAATCTCAAGGAAACCCAGCTCACCCATATCAAGCCTGGGATGGCAGCGACGGTGGTTCTGGATGCTTATGCCGAGCGGACCTGGCGGGCCAGCGTGACCTCCATCAGTCCGGCCACGGGCGCCGAGTTCGCCCTGCTGCCGCCGCAAAACGCCTCCGGTAACTGGGTGAAAGTTGTGCAACGCCTGCCGTTGCGTCTGGCTGTCGAACGCGATGAAGGCGCGCCCATGTTGAGGGCGGGGATGACGGCGAGCATCAGCATCGACACCGGCCGGGTGCGCGAACTGCCGCCGCTGGTGAAGCAAGTGTTCGCCTGGACGGGCGGGCGGCGTTGAGCCCGGCCGATACCGCAACCGATAGCGCCGCACAGCCCAGCCAGGAACAAAGGGCGGGGCTATCCCTCCACAATTTCGTTGTTCTAATAACGCTGACCTTCGTCACGATCCTCTATTCGGCGACCGTCACCATCGCCAATGTCGCCTTGCCGGACATTCGCGGCGCCCTGTCGGCGACGCAGGATCAGATCACCTGGGTGGTGACGGCAAACATCGTCGCGACCGCCGTGGCGACACCCCTGGCGGGCTGGCTGGCGGGACGTTTCGGTGTGCGCCGTCTTCTTCTATTCGCCGTGACGGGCTTTACGGTGTCGTCGATCCTCTGCGGCGGCGCGACCTCGCTGCCGGCGCTTATCCTCTACCGCATCGGTCAGGGCGTATTCGGCGCACCACTGGTGCCGGCCTCGCAGGCCTACCTGTTGAGCGTGTTTCCCAAACAACAGCACACCACGGCGATGGCGATCTGGGGCATGGGCGCCATCCTGGGTCCCATCATCGCACCGACGGTCGGCGGCTACCTCAGCGAGCTCTATGGTTGGCGCTGGGTCTTTTACATGATCGTGCCGTTTGGCGGCATCGCCCTGCTGAGTGTGGCGGCGGTGATCAAGCGGCGCGGCGGCAACCGGGCCCAGGTGAGGCTCGACTGGATCGGCTTTCTCGCGCTTTCGGTGGCCATTGCGTCCCTGCAACTGATGCTGGATCGGGGGGAGCGCAACGGCTGGTTCGACTCCGCCGAGACCATTGCCGAGGCAACCGTGGCGCTCGGGGCCCTCTACATCTTCGTGGCCCACACGTTCACCTCGAAACAGCCGTTCCTCAGCCCCAGCCTGCTGCTCGACCGCAACTACACCATCGGCCTCCTGCTGGTGCTGGTTTTCGGCATGCTCAATTTCACGCCGATGGTGTTGATTCCGCCCATGCTTCAGGAGCTCAGGGGGTATCCCCAGTCGATCGTCGGACTGTTGTTGGCGGCGCGCGGTTTCGGCACGCTGATCAGCTTCACTTCCATGCTGTTCCTCAGCAGGATGGATCCGCGCATTCCCATCACCGTGGGCTTCATCCTTCAGGGCCTTTCGGGCGTCGCCATGGCCCAATTCGATATCAACGTCACGACCTTCGACGTCGCCTGGACCAGCATGCTTCAAGGCCTGGGCGTCGGCTTCGTCTGGGTGCCCATGGCGGTGGCGACGTTCGCGACGCTGGACCCCAACCGCGTGCCGGAGGCGTCAGCCGTTTTCCATCTGCTGCGGAACATGGGCAGCAGCATCTACATTTCACTCAGCGTCGCCCTGTTGCTGCACAGCGCCAAGATCAACTACGCCGAAATATCGGCCGGCATTTCGGTCTTCAATGAAGTGCTGCATATGCCGTTCGTGACCGGCGTGTGGGATACCGGCAGCGTCAAGGGATTGGCGGCGTTGTCCGGGGAGGTCGGCCGCCAGTCTATGATGATCGGCTACATCAACACCTTCTATATGTTCGGCTACACGTCGCTCGCCGCGGCGCCACTGGTCTGGTTCATGCGCGCGCCGAAGAAGGTCTAGTCAGCCTTGCTGGAAACGATGCTGGCATCCTTGCGTTTCAGGACATCGGGCAGCAGTTCGATGCCGAGGCCCGGGCCTTCGGGCGGCAGAAAATAGCCGTCGACCGGTTGCGGCACAGGGTCGACCAGTTCGCCGTACCAGCCTGCGTAGAAGGCCCGCACGGATTCCTGGATCAGGGCGTTGGGCAAGGCCAGCGACAGATGGACGGAAGTTTGCAGGACCACCGGGCCCTGGCAATCATGGGGCGCCACCGGCCGGTGATAGGTGTCGGCGAGATCGGCGATCTTGCGCGTCTCCGTGATGCCGCCGCACCAGGCAACGTCGGGCATGATGATGCTCGCGGCACCCGTATCGAGCAAATCCCTGAACGCCCATTTGCCGCCTAGCGTCTCGCTGGCGCAAATCGGAATGGATGTCGAGGCGGCGAAATCGCCGTAAGCCTCGAGGCTGTCGTTGCGGATCGGATCCTCGATCCAAAATGGGTCGAACTGTTCGAGGGCGGCGGCGACCTTGAGGATGGCGGGGAAGCGCCAGAGCGAATGGCATTCCACCATGACGTCCATTTTGTCGCCGACGGCGTCACGGATCTTGGCGAACGGGTCGATGGCTTTGTCCAGGTCGGCGGTCGAGACGTAAAAACCGTCCGAGTCGATGGCCGCGAAATCGAGCGGCCAGATTTTCATCCCCGTGATGCCCTCGTCCAATAGGGACTGGGCAAGTTCGCCGGCATTGTTGAGGAAGGCGTCGAGGTCTTCGTAGGGGCCGTCGGACTTGTCCTTCAAGCCCCAATCATCCGTGCCCCAATCCGGTTTGTTGCGTACGTACTTGTAGCCGGCGCAAGTGTTGTAGGTGCGGATCTTGTCGCGGCTCAAGCCGCCGAGCAATTGATACACCGGTTGGCTTGTGGCCTTGCCAAAAATGTCCCACAGCGCGATATCAACGGCGGAGCGGCCGCGCGCCTCGACGCCGCTGCCGGCAAAGCCCACGTACGGCGTGAGATCGCGGCCCAGCCGTTCGATCTGCAGGGCGTCGCGGCCCAGGATGACGGGCGCCACGGATTCATGGATGTAGGCCTCGATCGCGCGGGCGCCGAACCAGGTTTCGCCCAGGCCAACGATGCCCTCGTCGGTGTGGATATGGATCCACAGAACGTTGCCAAACTCCTCCAGGCGGATGGTGTCGATGGCGGTAATTTTCATAGCTAATAGCCCCGGTAAATGACGAACAAACAGTATCTTTTGCAACGGTCACAAGTGTACCCGCAGCCTCTTTCGAAGCCTATCTCCTATTGCGCGGACCCGCGTATTTTGTGACCATTGGCGCCTTGACGCAGTAGTAGATCGGATGGATCAGATGGATGATATCAGCCGCCGGCTGGAAGCGTGCTATGCCAGCGCCGTGCACGATGTTTTGCGCGAAATGGGTCATGACGATTGCGTTCTGCCGCCCGAGATCATGGCGCTTGAACCGTCGCAGCATTTAACCGGCGAGGTGTATACGATTTCGGGCCATGTCGATAAAACCCTGTCGCGTCACGAAAGCCTGCTGGCCTGGACCCAGGTGCTCTCGCGCGTGCCCGGCGGCAAGGTTCTGGTCTGTCAGCCCAACACCAAGGACGTGGCCTTGATGGGGGAACTGTCGGCGCGGGCCTTGGAAATAAAAGAGACGCGGGGCTATGTGGTGGACGGACGTTGCCGCGACGTCGAATTCATTTTGGAAATGGGCTTTCCCGTCTTTTGCGATTTGAACACGCCGGCGGATATTGTGGAGCGCTGGACATACGACCGTCTGGGCGAACCCATTACCATCGGAGCCGCGACCATTTGCAGCGGCGATTACCTCATCGCCGACCGCGACGGCGTCGTGATCATCCCTCAGGCCATGGCGGAGGAAGTCGTCACCAAGACGGAGGACGTAATGTCGACGGAAAGCGAAATGCGCGACGCCATCCTGGGCGGCATGGATCCCGAACAGGCTTATCTGAAGTACGGAAAATTCTGATGGCGGATAATGGACCCGCCCGGACGATCGTGCTCGCACCGGAGGACAATGTCGTGGTGACGTGCGCGTCGATCGAGGCCGGTGGCGAGGTCAACATCGAAGGCCGGGTATTTACCCTCGACGCCGCCTTGGTGCTGGGTCACAAACTGGCGCGCCGGGATATCGAACAGGACGAAAAAATCCTCAAATACGGCGCGCCCATTGGCCATGCCACGGAAGGCATCAAGGCCGGCGGTCACGTTCACATCCACAACGTCGACAGCGACTATTTGCACAGCGCGGCTACGAGAGACGAAGAGGGAGGCGCATCATGAAGGGATATCTCCGGCAGGACGGCCGCAAGGGCATCCGCAACGTCGTGGTGGTCGCCTACCTCATCGAATGCGCCCGTCACGTCGCCAACGAAATCGCTTTCGGTTACCGGGGAAAGGATGTGCACGTCATCGGCTTTCCCGGCTGCTTTCCCAACCAATACGGCTTCGACATGATGTCCAGGCTTTGCAACCACCCCAATGTCGGTGCGGTGCTGTTGGTCTCGCTGGGCTGTGAAGGATTTAACCGCGAAGGCCTGGCGGCGGCCGTCTCGGCGTCGGGACGGCCGGTGGAAACGCTGGTCATCCAGGAACGCGGCGGCACGGTCGCGACGATCGAACACGGTCAGGCTTGGGTAAGCGGCGCGCTGGAGGATCTGGAAGCGCAATCGCCCGTCGAGATGTCCGCCGACGAATTGGTCATCGGCACCATCTGCGGCGGCTCAGACGGCACCAGCGGCGTTGCCGCCAATCCGGCGACGGGCCGGGCCTTCGATTTGTTGGTGGGGGCCGGGGCGGCGTGCATGTTCGAGGAAACCGGCGAACTGATCGGCTGTGAGCACATTATGGCCGAGCGCGCTGTGACACCCGCCCTGGGCGGTGAGATCATCCGGGCCGTCAATAAGGCGGAGACCTACTACCGCGCCATGGGCTACGGCAGCTTTTCACCGGGCAACGCGGAGGGCGGCCTCAGCACCATCGAGGAAAAATCGATGGGCGCCTATGCCAAGAGCGGCGCTTCACCCATCGTCGGCCTGATCAAACCCGGCGATATCCCACCGACGGGAGGGCTTTACCTGCTGGACGTCATTCCCGACGGCGAGGTGAAATTCGGCTTCCCCAATATCAACGACAATGCCGAAATCGCCGAGCTGATGGCTTGCGGCGCACACATCAACATCTTCACGACGGGACGGGGGTCGGTGGTCGGCTCGGCTATATCCCCGGTGATCAAGGTTTGCGGCAATCCCGACACCTATCGCCGGATGCCCGGAGACATGGACGTCGACAGTGGCCGCATCCTCGAAGGAAAGGCGAGCCTTGACGATGTTGGCAAGGAAATCAGAGACCTCGTGATGGCGGTCGCCGACGGCCAGCGTACCTGCTCCGAGGCGCTGGGTCATCGCGAGTTTATTCTGGGCTACAAGAGCTTCGAGCCTATCGGTCCTGACTGCTTGCCGGCCAGCGCCGCCTGAAGTACTGGATCAGGCGCCGTGGACCCAGGGGGCGACGGAGCCCAGGTGATCTTCGACCGATTTGACGCCGTCGACGCCGTTCGCCAGTACCATCAGCGCCTGACGTTCTTCGTCTGATTCGACCCAACCCCAAAGTTCGACGGCGGCGTTGGTGACGATAACGTTCAGCGCCCCGTGACTGACCCAGCCTTCCTTCTCAATGGCGGCCAGAATGCTTTCGCGGATGGTGCGGTCGTCGCCGGACGGGGCGGCGGGACCTTCTTCCTTGCGGGCGGCCAGGCCGTGCAGCAGGTTGGCCCGGCTGACGATGCCGACCAGCTTACCCTCGCGCAGCACTGGTACGCGCTTGATGCGGTTTTTCTCCAGGATCTCCGCGATCTCACCGACGTTGGTTTCCTCGCCGATCGTAATAATGTCGGAGGTCATGACTTCCGAGGCGGTTTTGCCGTGGGTCTTGGTGAACTCACGGGCGTCTTCCTGACCGCCGGCAAAAAGCCTAAGCCAAATCGGGCGATGGCGTTCGGTTTCGTTCTCGGGCCGGCGCCACAAATCGCCCTCGCTGACGATGCCGATGACGTTGGCGTTGCCGTCCACCACGGGCACCGCGCTGATGTTCTTTTGAATGAGCGTCCTGGCAATCTCGTCGACCGCCATGTCGGCGGCCACGGTGATTACGTTTGTCGTCATGATATCGCTGGCCCGCATTGTTCGATCCTCGATTGTTTTTATTGCCTACAGTTGAATTTTGGGTGTCGAGCCCCGACTAATCAAGCCGCGTGGGCTGCGGCATAGTGTCGTAGCGTCGGCAGATGTTGATGACGCGAACGCTGTAGCGCAGCCAAAGCAGGCAGAAAACCAAGAGCGCGTATTTGTCGATGTCGTGCAGGTCTGCGTGTAGACCGTCGAATATGAAATTGAGGGCGGCCGCAATCGGCGCCGTCAGACATAGCCAGCCAGCGCGCACGTCTTTTCGACGCCACAACCATATTGCGCCACCGACCATGACGGCGCAATAGAAGGCGATGGCAGCGAGATGAAATTCGCCGGTCTGGTTCCAGGCTGAGGCCGAGATCAATTCCATCATAACGAACACGATCCCGAGAAAAGCGGCATAGATCATGATTTCGTTGTCGGCCTGCTTTTTCGTCAGACGCGTGACGCTCCTGAAATAGGGCGTCTTGTCCTCGTCCCAGATGTATTTCTTGACGAAGTCATGCAGGTTCATGGCTGAGCCTTAGCGGGGCGGCGATGCCGCCGCCCCAATTGAAAGCTTTATTCGTAAGCTTTCGCTTCTTCCTTGAGGTCGACTTTGAGCTTTTTGCCGCCGACATCTTCCGGCCATTCCAAGGTCATCAGGTCGAAGCGCAAATCCTTGGGACCGAACAGCACCATGTAGCATTGGATCCACACCGCGAAACCCGAGAACAGGGCGGTGATCAGGCCGAAACACAAGACCGACTTGATGATCCAGCGATGTGAAAGGCCGACCAACGACGCTGAGATCTCGTTGACCACGTATGAATCATGAGCGTACTTGGCCGAAAAATAAACGATGACGGCGGTGTAGGGGATCATGCAGAACGTGACGCCGATAAATTCAATCCAGGCTTGGGTGCGAAGCTGCAAGTGCTCACGAACCAGATCGACCCGGACGTGGCGGTTGTGGACATAACCGTAACCGAGAACCAGCGCGAACAAAGCCGTGTGGAAGTGCCATTCCAGTTCCTGAAGGAACGTCGAGGAAAACCATTGGCTAACGTGCTCCACCAAAAAGACCTGGATCCAAATCAATTTGCGGGTGAAGACATCCCACATGGTGAACAGCACCAGCGGAATAACGAAGAACGAGCCCCACCGTCCGATGAAGTCGACGCCATTGCGTATTCTCGTCATGATGCGGAGAGAGGTCGGCATCGCGGCATAATCGGTAATTACGTTAGAAGACATATCCGGATCCTTCCTCAATCATAAACCGAACGTGGTAGCCATAGCGCGATCTCAGGCTGCCACATGACCAACAGCAGAACCGAAGCCTGCAGGAACACAAAGGGAATAATTCCTTTGTAGATGCTGACGGTCCGCACTTCGGGCGGCGCGATGCCCTTGAGATAAAAGAGAGCGAAACCGAACGGCGGTGTCAAGAACGACGTCTGCAGGTTGATCGCCACCAGCACCGTGAACCAGAAGATCATTTCCTCTTGGGCGACGTGATCGCCAAAGTTCAGGTCGGCGACCATGGGCGCGAATACCGGCAGGATGATCAGGGTGATTTCGATCCAATCCAGGAAGAAGCCCAGGATGAAGACAATGCCCATGATGAGGAACAACAATCCCCAGGCATCCAGTCCGGCTTCGAGAATCAGTTCCTCCACCACGTCATCACCGCCGAGCGAGCGGAACACGTAAGCGAAGGCCGTGGCGCAAATGATGATGAAAAAGATCATCGCCACGGTGAGGCCGGCCGAATGGCTCACGCCCTTGACGATATCCCATTTCAGCCGGCCCTTGAGCCAGCCGAGGAACATGGCGCCGAACGCGCCGACCGCGCCCGCCTCGCTGGGCGTCGCGAAACCGAACAGGATCGAGCCCTTGATGAAGGCGATCAGGAACACCGGCGGAAAAAAGCTCTTCAGCAGCAGCGGCGGCAGTTCCCTGGGCGGCACATAGAGCAACTCGGGCGGCAGCGGCGGCGCCAGTACCGGCTTCGCCTTGGAAATGATCAGGATGTAGGTGAGATAGCAGGCCGCCAGCACAAGTCCCGGCGCCAAAGCGGCCATGAACAGGGTGCCGACCGAAACCGACAACAGGTCGGCCATGAGGATCAGCATAATACTGGGTGGTATCAGGATCCCCAGCGTCCCGGACGCCGCGATAGTACCTGTCGCCAGGGCATGGCTGTAATTTTGCCGCAGCATGGTCGGCAGCGCCAAGGCTGTCATCATGGTCACGGAGGCGCCGATGATGCCGGTCATGGCGGCCAGGATGGTGCCCATGACGGTTACGGCCATGGCCAGACCGCCGGGCACCCGGCGCAGTAGCACCTGACAGCAATAGAGCATGTCGTTGGCCACGCCGCTTCGCTCCATCATGACGCCCATGAAGACGAAGGTCGGCAGCGCCACGAGAACCAGGTTTTCGGCAGCACCACCCCAAATTCGCGGCAGAAAATTGAAGAACTCGATCAGCGAGAAAACGCCCAGAGCGTAGCCGATCAGACCGTATGCAATCGAAATACCACCCAGCAGGAAGGCCACTGGATATCCAGTGAACAAGAGCGCTGCCAATGTCGCGAACATGAACACGGGCAGAAAGTCGATGAAGAGGTCTATGAACATGTGATCGCCTTCAAACCTTCAATTTGGGCACTACCGCCGACACAAAATGACCGGGCCGCGCAAAGGGTACGCGTCTCGGGATTTAGATTGACTAACGAATGAAATGGAGGATTTGGCGGGGAACATAGTTCAGGCGCTAACATAAATCAATGCTGCGCCCTTGTTATGGTTCCGGGCGGCGGGCGCCGGAGCCCAATCGTTGAGCTCCGGCTTATCCCTACGCATCGGAATTGTTCTTCCGATCCTGCGACAACCTACTTGATGTATGCGCGGTTGCCCCAAACAGCGTATTTCTTACGGAAAGCGGTGTAGCTCTCGTAAGTGCGCTTGAACAGCGGGTCCTTGGCGACTTCTTCCGCCACCACGGCTTCCCAACCAGCCTTGAACTTGGCCATGAATTCGGGCGACCAGTCATGAAGGGTCACGCCTTTTTCCTGCATCCAGGCCATGGCGTCGGACTGGATGGCGTCCGAGCGAACCAGCGACCAGGCGATCGTGGCGTCGCAAGCCGTCTTGACGATGCTCTTGTGCCAATCGGAAAGGCCATCCCACTTGGCTTTGTTCATCAGCAGTTCGCCAACCGACGATTGCTGGTGCCAGCCCGGGAAGTAGTTGTGCTTGGCGATCTGATAGAAACCGAGGTTCTTATCGATCGAAGGCATGGAGAACTCGGTCGCCTGGATGACGCCGCGTTCCAGAGCCGGATAGATGTCCGCAGCCGAGAGCAGCTGAGTCGCCGCGCCGAGCTTGGTCATGACCTTGGCGCCAAGACCGAAGAAGCGCATTTTCAAGCCCTTCAACTGTGCGACGTCCGTGATCGGCTCTTTGAACCAACCCGAGGTTTCCGGTGCGATGATGAAGCAATGGAAGCCCTTGAGACCGTTCTTGTCATAGATCTCGTTGTAGATGTCGTCGCCGCCGCCGTACCACATCCAGCTCAGGATTTCACTGGCGCGGGGACCAAAGGGCACGGCCGTGAAGAACGACATGGCGGGGATTTTGCCAACGTGATAACCGGCGGTGCCCCAAACGGCATCTACGGAACCGGCCTTCGCCGCATCAAAACCTTCGAGCGACGGGATCAGCGCGCCGGGCTCATAGAACTTGAAGTCCAGATCGCCGTTTGAAAGCGTCTTGACCAGGCCCTCAAAGTGCTTGCCGGATTCACCGAGAATCGACAGCTTGCTGCCGAACGTGCTTTGCATCTTCAAGCGCACCTTGGCGTCGGCCGCGCCGCCCACGGCAAGCGCCGTAAGACCGACGAGACCCGCCGCCGCGGTGGTCTTCAGAATCTTGGATAAACGCATATTTAGTCCTCCCACTTGGGTAAAGCCTACTTGTTTTTACGACGACCGACTCCCATCGTTCCGCCGCTCTTGGACCGGTATGACCGCTTGAACTTGTTCAAATCGCCCACCCGAACTTCACTTTTTACGCGGAACATCTTACACACCCGTACGTAAGACGCAAAAATATATTCATCATACAAATAAAAAAAATTACTTGCGTCCAGTTCGCAATTTCGCCAGTTCGGTCTCCGCGACATCCTGCCGAACCGTGCCTTTCTTCGCCATTTGCTTGGCAACCGCGTCAATTTCCGCGCCCTTGGCGCCGGCCATCATGGCGATGTTCTGGGCGTGCAGCGCCATGTGCCCTTTTTGCACGCCTACCGTTGCCAGCGCTTTCAAGGCCGAGAAATTTTGCAAAAGGCCGACCGCCGCGACTATGCGCTGCAGCTGCTCGGCGCCGTCGATACCCATGATCGAGAGGCAGGCTTGCGCCGCCGGATGGGCCTTGGTGGCGCCGCCGACGATGCCCAAGGCCAGCGGCAGTTCCAGCACGCCGTTCAAATTGCCGGCGTCATCGACCTCCCAGCGGGTCAGCGGCCCGTACCAGCCGTCCCGCGCGGCATAGGCGTGGGCCCCGGCCTCGATGGCCCGGGTGTCGTTGCCGGTCGCCAGGGTGACGGCGGAAATGCCGTTCATGATGCCTTTGTTATGGGTCGTGGCGCGGTAAGGGTCGGCGTCGGCGAAATGATAGGCCTCGATCATGCCGTCCCGCACCTTGGCGCCGCCGATAGTTCTGGTTTTCCAGACACCTCTGGCGCGGGCCAGTCGCCGGTCGGCCAAATTCGAGAGGATGCGGAGGCGCGTCGTGCCGCCGGTCCACTGGGCGATGTGCGGGGCCAGCGTCTCGGCCATGCTGTTGACCGCGTTAGCGCCCATTGCGTCACGGGTATCGACAATAATGTGAGTGATGACCATGGGTCCGCTGCGTGTTTCGATTACGCGGACTTCAACGTCATGGAAGCCGCCGCCGAATTCAACCAGCAGGGGATCCGTGGCGTTGCAGATTTCGGCAATGTCCGCTTTTCGCTCCAGGATGCGCAGGCGGGCGATTTCCGGCGCCGCCATGCCAACCAGTTGAATCTGGGCGATCATCAGCGGGCCCGAAGTCGAGGTGACGATACCGCCTGTGTCGCGGCACTGCCGGGCGGCGTTGCAGACGGCGGCGATCACCGATGATTCTTCGGTCGCCATGGGCACCATGACGTCGCGGCCGTCGACGATCATGTTCGTGGCGACGCCGATGGGGATGTTCATCGTGCCGATCACGTTCTCGACCAGACGTCCGGCGATCTCTTCGTCCAAATTGCCGGTTTCGGCGAATGTCTCCCGCTCGGCCTTGCCCAATTTGGCGAACTTGGCGACCTCGGCCAGGCGCTTTTTTCGGCTCAGCGCCTGAAAGCCTGGCATGCGGGACGACGGCTTGGATTTCCGCGCTTTGATTTTTTTCGGCGACCTCGTCATGCGGTTTCCTCCGGGTTTGGTGCGCGCCGACTGGCAAGTGCCGCAATAACGCCCGTCGCAATCAGCAGCTGGCCGAGATAATAGGTCGGCCAGATGAAGTAGCCCACGCCGTCGATGGGCATAAGGAACTTGTCGATGGCGATGGCCGAGTCCGACATGATGAACAGCACCGCGCCGATCACCACCCAGGGTTTTGAGAAGCTGGCAAACACGCTGGTGACGCCCATGACCGTGATCGCGGCGGCATAGACGAGGACAGGCAGGGTATGGCCGCCGAGAGACGGGAAAAGCCAGCCCCCGAGCAAAATTCCGTAGAGCACCATCATGGCCGCAATGGCGTTGGCGCCCTGGGACCGGACCAGCGGCCGCGGCATGACGCGAACAAAAACGGCGATGTACAGAAGGTGGGCGATTAAAAAGGAACCGAGCCCCTGGACGAACAGTCCGACGCGGTCGAGGCCGAGAAAGACGTCGCCGGCGCTCGAGGCCAACAGACCCAGAGCCAGAAGCAAGCCGTTGGGGCCGAGCGATCGTCGCCAGACGATGACCGCCAGCAGAAAAACAGCCGCGCCCTTGACCGCCACCACGCCCGGGTAGGGATCGAGCGGGATCGACAGGAAATAGGCGAGAGCAAAGCCCGCGCTGGCGCCCAACAAGGTTCGGTCGAGCGTGGTCATTTCGGACCCTGCGCCGGGTTGGGAAGTATTACTCATCAAACATGCTCACGTTCAGCTGACAGTCGGGGCGCAGCATAGCGCCGAGATTTGTTGGCCGCCATTCTTGATCGCGATCGACGCTCCGTGACAGGATAGCCGGATAACAAAGAGGGAGCGGGGATCCCCGGCGGCATTTTGACGACAGCCGACGATACAGCGAGCGACGGCGGCGCCTGGTTGCGTTCGGCGACGGCGGGCGCCGGTCTTGAGGTCGAAGCCGGTGGACGCTGGGACCTCAAGGGTGCGGTGCGGTTGCAGCAGGACCTCGACGACTTGTCGGCGGGGCGGGGCTCTGCCCTCCGGTTGGACGCATCGGCGATCGACGGCATCGACAGCACCGGCGCCTGGATGATCTACCGGACGCTCAAAAGGCTCGGCGAGGAGGGTGTCGACGCGGAAGTCGTCGGCGCCAGCGACGCGGTCGCGGAAATGCTCGATCAGATGGCGGCCAACGACAAGCCGCACCCCGCACCCCTGCCGCCGGGCAATGCCTTCATCGCCATGGTGCGCCACGTGGGCGAGACCACCGAGGAGATCGTGCTCGAAATCGTTGATGGCATCGGCTTCCTCGGCCAGGTCATGCAAACGCTGATCGTCACGCTTCTCCGGCCGTCACAGCTGCGCTTCACGCCGCTGGTTTACCACATGGAGCGCGTCGGCCTGAATGCCCTGCCCATCGTCGGTCTGATCTCCTTCCTGATCGGCATCGTCTTGGCCTACCAGGGGGCGACCCAGCTTCAGCGTTTCGGCGCGGAGGTGTTCGTGGTCGACCTGATCGGCGTCTCGGTGTTGCGCGAGATCGGCATTCTGTTGACCGCCATCGTCGTGGCGGGCCGGTCCGGCAGCGCTTTTACGGCGCAGATCGGCTCGATGAAGGTGCACGAAGAGGTCGACGCCATGCGCACGTTGGGGCTCGATCCCATCCAGGTGCTCGTCATTCCCCGCGTCCTGGCGCTGGTGATCATGATGCCCATACTGGCGTTCTTCTCTGACATCATGGGTTTGCTGGGTGGCGCTTTGATGAGCTGGAGCGTGTTGGACATTTCGCCCAGCATGTTCATTGAACGCCTGAACGCCTCGGTGGGCCTGTGGACGTTCTGGGTCGGCGTCATCAAGGCGCCGGTGTTCGGACTGCTCATCGGGCTGGTCGGGTGTTACGAGGGTCTGCAAGTGGGCAGTTCCGCCGAAAGCGTCGGTTCCAGGACCACCCGTTCGGTGGTTGAGAGCATCTTCCTGGTGATGATCGTTGACGCCGTCTTTTCGATTTTCTTTGCCTACATCGGGATCTAGCGGCATGGGCGTGATTGACGACAACATCCCGACCGAGAAAATGGCGATCCGCATCCGCGGCTTGAAAAACCAGTTCGGCGCGCAGGTCATCCACGAGAACCTCGACCTTGATGTGCGCCGGGGCGAAGTGCTGGGGGTCGTCGGCGGCTCGGGCACGGGAAAATCGGTACTGCTGCGCACTATTATCGGCCTGAACCGGCCGCGCGAAGGCCGCATTGACGTTTTGGGCCACCACGCTGCGGCGCTGCCACCGGCAGAGCGGCGGCGGCTCGAGGAACGCTGGGGCGTGTTGTTCCAGGACGGCGCCTTGTTCAGTTCGCTCACGGTGGCGCAGAACATCCAGGTGCCGCTGAAGGAACACACCGATCTCACGCCGGAACTGATGGAAGAGATCGCCGCGCTAAAGATCGCCATGGTTGGCCTGCCCCCCGAGGCCTGCAACAAGCTGCCCTCGGAACTGTCGGGCGGCATGCGCAAGCGCGCCGGCCTGGCGCGGGCCCTGGCGCTCGATCCCGATATCGTTTTTCTCGATGAGCCGACAGCGGGACTCGATCCCATCGGCGCCGCCGAGTTCGACCAGCTTATCCTCCGCCTGCATGCCGCGATGGGCATGACCGTTTTCATGGTCACCCACGATCTCGACAGTCTGCACGCCATCTGCGATCGCATTGCGGTTCTGGCTGAGAAGCGTGTTATCGTGTGCGGCGCGATGGCGGAGATGCTGGAGCAAAGCCATCCCTGGATCCACGAGTACTTCCATGGACCTAGGGCGCGCGCGGCGATGGCAACAAATACCGATGCCGCGGAGTAAGACATGACGGGTAAGCCATGACGGGTACGGGTAATACGAGGGGCGGTCGTTAGGCATGGAAACACGCGCCAGTCATCTGCTGATCGGCAGCTTTGTGCTTGTCATGGTCGCGGCGGCCTTCGGCTTCATCATGTGGCTGGCGAAGATCGAGATCGACCGCGAGTTCGACCACTATTTCGTCTACTTCGAAGGTTCGGTCTCCGGTCTCAGTCCGGCCGGTGAGGTGCGCTACAACGGCGTGCCCGTCGGCACCGTTCAGACCATCGCCATCGATCCCAAGCAACCCGGGAAGATCAAGGTCGGCATTGAGATCGCCAGCACGACGCCGATCAAGGAAGATTCCGTAGCCACCCTGGAACTGCAGGGCATCACCGGGGTCTCTTACGTCCAACTCACGGGCGGTACCCTGGAAAGTCCCAAGCTGAAGAAGAAGAAGGGACAAACCCGGCCCGTCATTGCTTCCAAAAAATCGCAGATCGACGAGCTTTTTTCAGGCGCGCCCGAGCTGATCAACCGCTTCATTACGCTGGTTTCGGAAGCCACCAAGGTCTTCGATGAAGACAACCGCCGGGCTATCGGCGAAATCCTCGCCGGCGTGCAGGAGATCACGACGACGGTGGCCAGCCGGCGGGATGAAATCGACCAAATTTTGACCAACGTCAGCCGGACCAGCGATGCCGTGCGCGAGGCGGCGGAAAACACCAACGTGCTGCTGGCCGGTCTCGATGACGACCTCGCCCGCCTGACGGACGGCGCCGACGTCACCATGGCGATGATGCGGGGAACGCTGTCCAGCGTCGACGCCACGCTGGAATACGATGCCCAGCCGATGCTGAAACAGACCAAAGCCGCCGCCGAATCGTTCGAGAAGATGAGTACTGATCTCGACCGCCTGCTGGTCGAAAATGATGAGGTGTTGACCGACTTCTTCGGCGAAGGCCTGTTCGAGATCACCCGGCTGGTACAGGAAATGCGGCTGATGGTCGACAACTTGAACCGCGTGGCCGCCCGCATCGAAAGCGACCCGACGCAGTTCCTGTTCGGCGATTCTCAAAAGGGGTATCAAGCGAAATGATTACGTGGCGAAAAAAGAACAGGCGCCGATCCGGAGCTCGATCGGTCGGGCTGGGCTTGAGCCTTGCAGCCGCCCTTTTGCTCACAGGCTGCACCGACATGCTTTTGTCGAGTGGCCCGCCGCCCGCCTATTTCACGTTGTCGCCCAAAAGCACCTTCGACGAAAATCTGCCCACGGTCGATTGGCAGCTGGTGGTGGAAAAACCCGTAACGTCGGGTTCGCTCGCCACTCAGCGCGTGGCCCTGACACAGGACCCCATGCAAATCGAGTACTTCGCCAATGCCCGCTGGTCGGAGGCGGCGCCGCAGTTGATCCAGACATTACTGGTCGAGAGTTTCGAAAATTCCAATAAGATTGTCGCGGTGGGCCGCCAGGCCATCGGTTTGCGCTCGGACTTCAACCTGAAGAGCGAATTGCGCGAATTCCAGGCCGAGTACGGAGGCGACAAGGTCCCCACGGTACGGGTTCGCATCAATGCCAAGATCATTCGCCAGGCGAGACGCCAGATCATCGCCTCGCGGACCTTCGAGAAACAGGTCAAGGCCAAGGGCTCTTCCATGGCCGCCGTCATCCGCGCCTTCGACAACGCTTTGGGGAAGATCCTTAAACGAATTGTAGGTTGGACATTGATCACGGCAGATGCCGCCAAGCCGCGGCGCAGCGGATAAAGATCTACCCCTTCGCCGTAACGATCGGTTCGACGAACTGCGGGCCCTGATCCCAGGGGAAGAGGATCCAGGTGTCCTGGCTGACTTCGGTGATGAAGGTGTCGACGGTGGGTCGGCCGGCCGGTTTGGCGTAGACCGTGGCGAAGTGGGCCTTGGGCAGCATGTCGCGCACAATGCGCGCGGTCTCGCCGGTGTCGACCAAATCATCGATGATCAGCCAGCCTTCGCCGCCGTCGTCGCTGATGCCCTCGACAGATTTAAGGATCGAGGCATCGCCCATTTTCTGGCGGTCGTAGATGGCGACGCAGACCGTTTCGATCAGGCGGATTTCCAGTTCGCGGGCGATGATGGCCGCCGGCACCAGGCCGCCGCGCGTCACGGCGATCAGGCCCTTCCAGGGGCCGGCCTCGACCAAACGCCAGGCCAGGGCGCGCGAATCTCGGTGCAATTCCTCCCAGGACACCGGGAAATTACGGACATAAGTCGGTTTGTCTTCTGTCTCGGACATATTTCGTTCTCCCCTATGATTCGCAGGCTGCCTGGTATCTCTCCACAATCTCCCGCCAGTCGTCGGGGAAACGGGTTGAGCGCATGGGGTCACGCTGGATCAGGGCGCCAACCAGTTTTCCCTCGAAGCGCCTGACTCCGTCGGGACCGAAGGCGTCGATGCAGTGGGTGATCGAGGCGCCGCCCAGGTTCTCGACGATGACCTTCAACTCAAGCACATCGCCGTCGTAAACCGGTTTGAAGAAGTCGAGAGAGGCATGCACCATGGGCGAGCCCATTTTGTGGTCCTCCTTGAGGCGGTACCAGTCGAGGCCGATGACCTCACGCCACCAGCTCTCCACCGCTTCGAGAATGAAATCGAGGAATTTTCCGGTATAGGCGATGCCCGCCGCGTCGGTATCGCCCCAATGGATTTGACGGCGATAAATGAAGGGCGCGTCGGTCATGCTTCAGGCGTCGATTTTGAGCGGGCCGCCCTTGGAGCGCGAGATGCAAGGGCAGAAAAGTTTTTCCTCCGCGCGTTCGTCCTCGCTCAGGACGTGGTCGCGGTGGTCGACCTCTCCTTCAAGGACTTCCGTGGCGCACAGGCCGCAGATACCGATCTTGCAGTCGTAATCGATGTCGACACCCTGTTCATGCAGGTAGTCGAGGACGCTGACGTCGGCGGGCACCAGGTGGCTATCGCCCGATTGGGCCAGGATCACTTCCACCGGCTGGTCCTCGCCGTCCAGTTCGGCGGGCTTGAAGACTTCGTAGTGGATGGTGTTTTCCGGCCAGCCCATGCTTTGGGCCTGGGTACGCACGGCGTCGATCAAACCGGCCGGACCGCAGACAAAAAGGTGGCGGCCCGGTCGGCGATGGCCCAGCAGCAGTTTCAGGTTCATGCCGTTGGCCGGATTGCCGCCGTCGAAATAAAGCTGGCCGTATTCGCCCGTCACGCTCTCCACGTCTTCGCGGAAAGCCATATCCTCCGGCGACTTGGCGGCGTAGTGCATGCGAAATGGCCGGTCGGCGTTGACCAGTTCGCGGGCCATGGAAAGGATCGGCGTGATGCCGATGCCGCCCGCGATGAGTAGGTTCTCTTCCGATTCGGGCTCGAGCGGAAAATGGTTCTTAGGCTGGCTGGCCGTAAGGATATCGCCCTCGGAAACCTTGTCGTGCATGAAGGCTGAACCGCCCCCGCCGTCGAGCTCGCGCAGGATGCCCAGCACGTACTTCGAGGTGTCGGTCGGATCGCTGGCGATGGAATAGGAGCGCGTGTCGGTCATACCGTCCGCCAGCGTCACCGTGACGTCGATATGGCTGCCGGCGGTGAAGGCCGGCAGGTCTCCACCGGCGGAATTATGCAGTTCGAACGCTTTGACGTCCGGCGTCTCAACGCTGATCTTGGCGACCTTTAGCGAGAGTTCGGTCACGGTGCGATGGCTCCTTGGTCTTGGTCGCGAAGCGGGGCGAAAAAACTACGCGCTAGCCCTTGATGAGGCAAGGGGGGCGATCCTCATTGCGGACCGACCCCCCGAACGCTCACTGTGGCGAACTGAAGACTACTGCAGCTTCACGTACTCGAAGTCGATCGGCTGCTGGTTGATGCCGCGCGCCGGCGGGGCGATCCAGTTGGCGAACTTGCCGATTTCGGTCACCGGCGTCATCAGCGAGGTGACATAGGCCCGGTCCTCGTCGGTGGGCAGCCATTCGCTGTGGCGCTGGCCCCATTCGGCCTCGGTGATGATCTTGCCTTCCGGCGTCGCCTTGACCTCACCGAAGGTGCCGATGGCGCGGTGGAAGGCGCGGTGCGGCAGGGTGATCTCGAAATCGATGCCCGCCTTGGCGATGGACTTGTTCCACCGATCGACGCCGCGCTGGCAGTCGGCGATGTATTCATCGCGCAAGCGCTCGTTGATGGCGTTCAAAGAAGGCTCGCGTTTTTCGTGGATGGCGTCGCCCGCCAGTTCGAACACGGGATAAGTCGCATCCTTCAACAGGTGGTCGTCATCGATCTTGGTTTCGTTGAAACGGCCCTTGATGCCGGCGGTGTAGTAGGTCGCCGCGTTGGTCGACAATTCGTTGCCGAACAGATCGACGGAGACCGAGAAGTGGAAATTGACGTACTTCTGGATCAGCGAAAGCGGAATGCCGCCGAACTGGGCGATGTCGTCGGTGTCGTGCTCGTTCATCAATTCGCAGGCGCGTTGGACAACGCGGTTGACACCCGATTCGCCGACGAACATGTGATGCGCTTCTTCCGTCAGCATGAACTGGCAGGAACGCGACAGCGGATCGAAGGCCGATTCGGCGAGGCTGGCCAGCTGGTACTTACCGTCGCGGTCGGTGAAGTAGGTGAACATGAAGAACGACAGCCAGTCCGGCGTCTTTTCGTTGAAAGCGCCCAGGATGCGCGGCTTGTCGGTATCGCCGGAGCGGCGTTCCAGCAAAGCCTCGGCCTCCTCGCGGCCGTCGCGGCCGAAGTGGGCGTCCAAGAGATACACCATGGCCCAGAGGTGGCGGCCTTCCTCGACGTTGACCTGGAAGAGGTTGCGCAGGTCATAAAGCGAGGGGCAGGTGGCGCCCAAGAGACGCTGCTGCTCGACCGAGGCCGGCTCGGTATCGCCTTGTGTCACGATCAGGCGGCGCAATACGGCACGGTATTCACCCGGCACCTCCTGCCAGGCCGGATCGCCCTTGTGGTCGCCGAAGTTGACGCGGCGGTCTTCCTCCGGATCGGCCAGAAAGATGCCCCAGCGGTAGTCCGGCATCTTGACGTAGCCGAAATTGGCCCAGCCCTTGGGCGTCACGTTGATGGCGGTGCGCAGGTAAATGTCCTGGACCTGATAGCCTTCCGGGCCCATCTCGGTCCACCAGTCGATGAACTTGGGCTGCCAGGCTTCGAGGGCACGCTGCAGACGGCGGTTGTCCGAAAGATTGACGTTGTTGGGGATGCGCTCGTTGTAGTCGATGCTGCTCATTAGACTCTTCCTTTGTCGAGATTGGGCCGTTGGCCTGAACCGTAGAGGCTGAGGGCGCCTTCCGCGCCGACCGCGTTGGGGCGCTGGAAGATCCAGTTCTGCCATGCGGATAGCCGTGCGAAAATTTTAGTTTCCATGGTTTCGGGACCGGCGAAGCGCAGGCTGGCTTCCATGCCGGTGAGGGCGTCGGGCGAGAAATTGGCCCGTTCCTCGAGGGCGATGCGCACCTCGTCTTCCCAGTCGATGTCGTCGGGAATGAAGGTCACCAGGCCGATTTCGTCCGCCTCTTCGGCGTCGATGTCGCGGCCCAGTTCGGCCTTGAGTTCCTCGGCCTTGCCGGCTTCGCCCAGGAAGCGGCTTTCGAGGCGGGTGAGGCCGTTGGACATCGGGTAAGCGCCGAAATTGGCGTCCGTCAGCCGCAGCGTTGCGGCGGGCCGGTTGTCGCCTTCAAACTGGCCGTCCAGCATGAAGGACCGGTCAGTGGCCAGCGCCAGTTCAAGGAAGGTACCGGTAAAGCAGCTGGCCGGCTCGACCAAGGCCACCAGAGTGCGGGCGGAAAGGTCGAAACGTTTCAGCGTGCGTTTGAGGAACAGGCGGACTTCACGCACGAACCAGTCGTCCGGATTGGCTTCCAGGGCCGCGTCGGCGGCGGCGACGTTGTCGGCATTGCCTTCTGTGCGGATCACCCAGGTGCCGATCTCGGCTTCGTTGGTGCGGAGATGCAGCATGGCGTCGTCGAACTCGCGGGCGAACTTGAAGGGCCAGAAGTCGGCGCCCTCGGCCAGGATCGCCGCGGCATCCTGCGGCGGGGCGGCCGCAGGGGCTTTGACGGTGATCTTGGCGGCGCGCAGGGTCCGGTCGATTTCGACGCTGACGGTATCGTAAGTCATCCGGTCGCCGTCGATGGTCCGCTCGATCGGTGTCATTACGACGCCCTTGGCGTCGGCCGGCCGGTCGGACTTGGCGGCTTCGGCGGCGGCGAATTCGGCGACATGCTCCATCAGGCGGGAGGAGGGGATGGTGTCGTCCACCAGGTTCCATTGCACGGCCCGCTTGCCTTTGATGCCTTCCTCGATGGTGCAGAAGAAATCGGCCCGGTCGCGGCGCACCATGCGCTTGTCGACTAGGCGGGTAAGGCCGCCGGTGCCGGGAAGCACCGCCAGCAACGGTACTTCCGGAAGTGAAACGGAGGTGTTGCCGTCGTCCGCCAGCACGATGTAATCGGTGGCGAGCGCCAGTTCGTAGCCACCGCCGGCGCAGGGGCCGTTGACCGCGGTGATGTAGCGCTGGCCGGAATTGTCCGAGGCGTCCTCGATGGAGTTGCGCGTTTCGTTGGTGAATTTGCAGAAATTCACCTTGTGACCGTGGCTCGAGCCGCCCAGCATCTTGATGTTGGCGCCGGCGCAGAAGACACGGTCCTTGGCCGAGGTGACGACTACGGCGCCGACTTCGGGGTGCTCGAAGCGCAGGCGCTGGATGGCGTCGAAAAGCTCGATGTCGACCCCCAGGTCATAGGAATTGAGTTTCAATTCATAACCGGGAACCAATCCGCCGTTTTCGTCGACGTCCATGGCAAGCGTCGCCACGTTGCCATCGATGCTGAGCTTCCAGTGCTTGTACTGGTCGGGCGAGGTGCGAAAATCGATCATTCTGATGGCCTTCCCTTGTCGGAATAGGATGTGCTTATCAGGTGCACATCGTAACTATTCTAAATCTCAATTAGGAAATATAATTCATATTTCAAAAACAGCAAGCACTATTTTTCCTAAGTTGTGAGGCCGGCTGGTTCAGCTTCGGCATCCAGGGTGTCCCGGCAGATCTGGACAAGTTCGGCTAGGCAGTCGTCGATGCTGCGGCCCGAGGTGTCGAGCGTGGCGTCGGCGCGCCGGTGGAGGGCTTCACGGCCATCCAGAATGCGCCGCAGATCCTCCATCGCTTCGTCATTGTCGGCCATCGGGCGGTGGTCGCCCTGGGCGATGACGCGGCTCATATGCTCGGCCGGCGAGGCTTTGAGCCAAACTGTAAAGCAGGAAGTCAGCAGAAGATCGTAGGTCGCCGCTTCCGCCACCAGTCCTCCACCCGTGGCGATGACGGCGCGGTCGTTGGCTTCCAAAACGGCCTCCAGCGCACGGCGTTCGTGCCGGCGATACCCAGCCTGTCCGGATAAGGAAAAAATTTCGTTGGCGCTCATGCCGGCATCTTTCTCAATTTCTTGCGCCAATTCTAATGTTGGAACTGAGAAATATTTTCCAAGCAATTGCCCTAAAGTACTTTTTCCAGATCCTCTTAGGCCGATCAAAGCGACACTCCGGACCGGTTCCCCGGAGATGCCGAAGTTCTCCGAAATGAGTTGGTGGGCCCGCCCCAGGTCCTCGCCGCGAAGCTGCAGGAGGCGTTCGATGATCAGGTGAATCTCGGACGGCCAGTCGCCGCCCTCGCGAACCAGGTCGGAAACTTCGACGTTCATGGCCAGCGCGACCTGGCGCAGCAGAGCAATGGATATGTTGCCCTGGCCGTTTTCCAACTGGGCGAGGTAGCGTTCGGAAACGCCGGAATCACGGGCCAGGATCTTGCGCGTCATGCCGCGCTGGGCGCGCGCCGTCCGAACGCGTTGGCCAAGCTCCGCCAGGAACGCTTCCGTGCCGCCGGTGTCTTCCCGGTCCCTCTGGATGGTTTCGCTCATCGCCGTCGTTCGCCCCCGTCTCTCGCCAGCAGTTTCACAGCGGTGGAAATGTGGCGCGGCCCTTGTTGTCTCCAAGGGGAAAAATGCATTATAGTGCCTGTCGAGCAAAATTGTAACCGCGGATGCATAATATTGCAGCCAATGAATAGACGGCCTTAAGCCGTCGCAGCGGGAGTTCCCCCAAATGTCCGACGCCAGCTACACCCAAATCGATCTTTCGACGACGCCGCCGACGGTCTCAGTTCCCCGCGCGTACAACGCGGCGACGGACTTTGTGGACCGGCATCTGGCGCAGGGGCGCAGCGACAAGGTGGCGTTCATTGACGTCAACGGAGAGCACACTTTCGCCGATCTGGCGGTGCGCACCAACCGGGCCGGCAACATGTTGAAGGATCTGGGTGTGGTGATGGAGCAGCGCGTGCTCATGTGCCTGCTTGACACCATCGACTTTCCCGCCGTCTTCTTCGGCGCCATGAAGGCCGGTGTGGTGCCCGTGGCGGTCAATACGCTGCTCACGACCAAGGATTACGAATACATGCTGGGCGATTCGCGCGCCAAGGTTTTGATCGTCTCCAGCGCGCTTTACGAGAAATTCGCCCCCTTGATCGATCAATCTCCTCATCTCGAACACGTCGTCGTCTCCGGACCGGGCGCGGCCGACTGCGGCCACGCCGTGCTGGATGACCTTCTGGAGGCGGCATCCGACAGCCTTGATGTCGCGGCGACCGTGGCCGATGACGCCGGTTTCTGGCTCTATTCTTCGGGCTCCACTGGGGCGCCGAAGGGCGCCGTTCATCTGCAAAGCGATTTGGTCAACACCGCCGCTCTTTATGGCGAGGGTGTGCTGGGCATCCGCGAGGACGACGTCGTGTTCTCGGCCGCCAAGCTCTTCTTCGCTTATGGCCTGGGCAATGGCATGAGCTTTCCGCTGCATGTCGGCGCCACCGCCGTGCTGATGGACGAACGCCCGACGCCCGACAGCGTGATGGCACGGCTGAAAGAGTACAACCCGACCATCTACTACGGCGTGCCGACGCTTTACGGCGCCATGCTGGCGGACGAGAATTGCACGAAGGAAAACGGCTCGGACCGGCTTCGCGCCTGCGTTTCCGCGGGGGAGGCGCTGCCGGAGGACATCGCCGAGCGCTGGAAGGAGCGCTTCGGCGTCGATATTCTCGACGGCCTGGGGTCCACCGAGATGCTCCATATCTTTCTTTCAAATTCGCTCGAGGACTTGCGCTACGGCACCTCGGGCAAGGCGGTGCCCGGTTACGAGCTCAAACTGGTCGACGAAGACGACCAGCCGGTCGCCGAGGGTGAAATCGGCGAGTTGCTGGTCAAGGGCCCCTCGACCGCGGTGTGCTACTTCAACAACCGCGAGAAAAGCACCGGCACCTTCCAGGGCGCCTGGACCCGCACCGGCGACAAATACACGCAAGATCCCGATGGCTACTTCGTCTACAGCGGCCGTTCGGACGACATGCTGAAGGTCGGCGGCATCTGGGTGTCGCCCTTCGAGGTCGAATCGGCCCTGCTGGCGCATGACGCGGTGCTGGAAGCCGCAGTCGTCGGTCAGGAAGACGAAAAGCAACTGGTTAAGCCTAAAGGGTTCATCGTCCTGAAGGACGGCCAGGGCGACGAGGCGCTGGCCGACGAACTCAAGGCCTTCGTCAAGGACCGCTTGGCGCTCTATAAATATCCCCGCTGGATCGAATTCGTCGACGAATTGCCGAAGACGGCGACCGGCAAGATCCAACGCTTCAAACTGCGCCAGTAACGGTCCGGTTCATGACGCAGGGCTTTGTCGAGGCCGACGGCGCGCGGCTGGAGTACGTTTGGCACGGACCCAAGCCCGGTGACGCGCCGACACTTATCTTTCTGCATGAGGGCCTGGGCTGCGTCACGATGTGGCGCGATTTTCCCGAACGCGTGGCGGCCGCCACGGGTTGCGGCGCGCTGGTCTACAGCCGCCGGGGTTACGGCAAGTCGGACGGCTGC
Source organism: uncultured Rhodospirillaceae bacterium (assembly GCA_964528595.1). Classification (GTDB taxonomy): domain Bacteria; phylum Pseudomonadota; class Alphaproteobacteria; order UBA2966; family UBA2966; genus CAYFKJ01. Next base: position 19,692 of record CAZGTM010000003.1, on the reverse strand, counting down.
GACTGGCCGCGGCCGGTTTCCTTCATGCACGACGAAGCCATCGACAGCCTGCCCGAAGTGATCTCGGGCCTGGGCCTCAAGGACTACATCTTCGTCGGACACTCCGACGGTGCGTCAATCGCGCTGATCAACGCCGGCAAGTTCGAGCAACCCGGATTGAAAGGCGTCATCGTCGAGGCGCCGCACGTCTTCGTGGAACAAATCTCGGTCGACAGCATCGCCGAGATCAAAACCATCTACGAAACCACCGACCTCCCGGAAAAGCTGGCGCGCCACCACGGTGGCAATACGGAATGCGCTTTCCGGGGCTGGAACGAGGTCTGGCTGGTCAACGACTTCCGGCAGTGGAATATCGAGGAATACCTGCCTTCGATCGGTGTCCCGCTGCAGGTTATCCAGGGTGTGAACGACGAATACGGAACAGCCGCGCAGGTCGATGCGATCGCAGACAAGGCCGGTGGCGCGGTCGAGACCGTGATGCTTGACGACTGCGGCCATTCTCCCCACCGCGATCAGCCGGACGCCGTAGTGCGGGCGATGACGGCATTTGTCGATCAACTGAGGTAGACGAGCGGACGCAATTCCGTCTTGGCCCCGGCCTACCCGTAAAGCTATAATTTCTTACGAGGGGCGGGCGTTTGTTTATTTGGGGGAGATCGCAGTGGCGCGAGATATTTTACCGCGTGAGGCTTTTGCCTTAGGGACGGATATTTTCAAGAAGGGAGACCCGCCGAGGTTCGCCTACCTTCTGGCTTCCGGCGTCGTCGAGATCGTCATCGAGGATGGTACCGTTGTCGGCACGCTTCAGCCCGGCGCTATTTTCGGTGAAATGGCGCTGATCGACGAGGGGCCGAGGTCGGCTTCGGCCCGGGTGAAGGAGCCGGCGACATGTATTCTGATTACGCGGCAAGAGTTTGAAAAACGGCTGAGCAAATCAGATGCCTTTGTCCGGGCAATGCTGAACTTACTGGTGCAGAGGTTGCGGTCGACAAACGAATGATGAGCTCCGACTAGGGAAGGCTGGAGATTGGCTCGTACGGCAAAAACAGCGAAGGCGGCAAAGGGCGGTAAGCCGACCGGCGCCCAGCTTAAATACCTCGAGCGCGGCCTGGACCAGCCCGGCGGCAAGCTCCCGCTGTTCGATGAGAACGGCCAGCGCGTCGGCGACAAAACGGTGCAGGCCTGCATCCGCGCCGGCTGGGCCGAGCCCTGGTTCGCCAACCCGATGAAGCCCGACTGGCTGGTCTGCAAACTCACGGATGCCGGACGTCAGGTATTCGAAGGGTAGGGGCGAATAGTCACATCTTCGTGACCGTGCGCTAAGACAACATTAACGAGTCTTTGTTAGCGTGGGACTCGTAACGGTCGTACCCCTCTCAACACAAAACCAACGACCCTACAAGCCAAGGACCGTCGGCACCCCCGTTGTCGGCGGTTCCTGCTGAGTCCGGCTTGATTCGCCGCCGCCCATCCCCAAATATTCAGTAATTTCAATGCTCGGTCGCGGGGAGCTAGTGGGCGCATGGCAGGTCTTGGGGACGTTTTCGTCGCATCGTTTTTGTTTTTCGGCATCCATGTCGGTATCGCGGGGTCGCCCTTGCGCGGCGTCCTGGTCGGCAGGATCGGCGAGATTGCGTTTCAGGGTTTCTTCTCCGTCCTTTCGCTGATTGTCCTGGTCTGGGCCGTAATGGCCTATGGCGCGGCCCCGGAGGTGGTGTGGTGGGATATGCCGGGGCTCCATTTCGTGCCCCTCGTCGTCATGCCGTTTTCCGCCATCCTGGTGGTTTGCGCCTATACCACAGCCAACCCGACGGGCGTGGGCGGCGACAAGGCCCTGCATCGCGAGAGGGGACCCAAGGGCATCGTCGGAATTACCCGCCACCCCCTCCTTGTCGGTATCGCGCTTTGGGCGGGTGCTCATATGATCGTCAATGGCGACGCCGCGTCGCTGGCCTTTTTCGGCGGATTTTTGCTCACGGCGCTGGCCGGGACGGTATCGATCGATGCAAAACTGAAGGCCCGCGAGCCGGAGGCCTTTGACCGACTGGCCGCAGTGACCTCGATCATCCCGTTTGTGGCGGTTATGCAGGGCCGCGCGAACATTCGTTGGAGTGAAATCTCTTGGTGGCGTCCGGCGGTGGGGATTGCGCTTTATGCCGCCCTCTACCTCGGCCACCCCTACATTGCCGGCGTCAGCCTCCACTAATTCCCGATTTTTCTTCGCCGCGGACTTGACGGGGCGTCATTGGACCCTATATTTAACCATATGGTTAACTATCAAGACGGCCACCAATTGAACGACGCGGCGGAAGCCCGGCTCGATTTGGCCTTCTCCGCCCTTGCCGACCGTACCAGGCGCGCCATATTGGCTCGACTGGCGGAGGGCGAGGCGACGGCGGGCGAGTTGGCGCAGCCCTTCAAGATGTCGCTGCCCGCCGTCTCGAAGCATCTCAGGGTACTGGAAGACGCGGGGTTTTTGCTGCGGACGCGCGAAGGGCGTTTCCACCGCTGCAATCTCGATCCCAAGCCGTTGCAGACGGCAGCGGACTGGATTTCGACCTACAAGCAGTTCTGGGAAGGCCAGTTCGACCAGCTTTCCCGCTATCTCGAAGATGAAGCCAACAAGGACAAACAGGAGGACGACGATGAGTCAGACGGCAGCGGTCGCGATTGACGCGACGGAGGAGGGCTTCGCCCTCGAGATCGACCGGGTCTTCAAGGCGCCGAGGGAGCGGGTCTACGCCGCCTGGACCGATCCCGCCCAACTGGCGCAATGGTGGGGCCCGCAGGGCATGACCTGTCCCGATTGCGACTGGAACCCGGCCGTGGGTGCGAGCTACCGCACCTGCATGCAGAACGCCGATGGCGATAAATACTGCGTCGGCGGCGTTTTCCAGGAGGTTGCCCCGCCGGAAAAGCTGGTTTTCACCTGGAAATGGGAGGATCCCGGCGAAACCGGCGGCGTCGACACCCTGGTTACCGTCGAGTTGGAGGATCTGGGCGACGAAACCCGCCTCAAACTCACACATGACCGCATGCCGACTGAGGAAGCGGCGACCAACCACGAAAAGGGCTGGTGCAGTTCCTTCGAGGACCTCGACAGCCAACTCGCCTAACAGGGAGGAAAATATGTCAGACGTTATCATTCACGGATTTCCGCAAAGCAGTTACGTCCGCACGGCGCGCATGGCGCTGGAGGAGAAAGGCGTGTCGTACGATGTCCAGCCCATCGATCCGGGCACGGAGTCGCACCGCGACCTGCACCCCTTCATGAAGATGCCGTCAATGGACCACGGCGACGTCCACCTCTATGAGACCAGCGCCATCTGCCGCTATGTCGATGAAGCCTTCGACGGCCCCAGCCTGCAACCGGGCGACGCCGCCACCAGGGCCCGCATGAACCAGTGGATCAGTTCGATTAACGACTATTTCTACCCGCCCATGATCCGCGAGTTCGTCCTGCAGCGTATCGTCGCCCCGATGCGCGGCAACGAGCCCGACGAAGAGCGCATTGCGGCGGCCATGCCGGAAATCCGTCATGCCATCGACGTCACCGATGCGGCCCTTGCCGATAACCGCTTTCTGGCCGGCGAGGATTTCAGTCTCGCCGACTGTTTTCTGGCGCCGATCTTCTTCTATGTGGGGATTTCGCCCGAGGGGCCGAAACTGTTCGCCGGCAAGACCAATATCGGCGCCTGGAAGGCCCGCATCGGCGATATGCAGAGCTTCCAGGTAACCATGCCGCCGAAGCCCGAAGCTGCGGAATAAATGCGATTGGAGGCGCCCCGTAACGGGTGCCTCCTTAGTTGCCTACGCCACCCAGGTGCCGTAGGTTTTTTCTTCGGTGTTATAGGCCAGAACGCGGTGGTTGTTGGTGTCGACGACGAATACCCGGCCGCCTTCCGGATCCGCGGCAATGCCGGCGGGTTCTCGCAGCGGCAGACAGACCTCATCGGTACAGGTATAGACGCCGCCGTCGAAATCGCTGGCTTGCCCTGACGATTGGTCGAGCAAGCGGACGGCGGCGTTATAGCTGTCCGCCACCAGCAGGTTTTCATTACTGTCCAGGGCAACGCCCAGCGCATGCTGCAGCCGCGCCTGCCCGAAGGCGCCGTTGACGTGGCCGAATTCAAACAAACCTGCACCGACCAGGGTGCCGACGGTGTTGGCGCCGAGATCGACCGCCCGGACGGACGAGGTTTCGGAATCGGCGAAGTAAAGCGAGCCGCCGTCGGCACTGAGCGCCAGGCCGCTCGGTTGCGCCAGCCGGGCCGATGCCGCCGGGCCGTCCACGATGTCTTCCCCGCCGTCGCCGGCCAGGCGGTGCACGGATCCCGCCGCCAAATCCAGGTAGCCCAGCTGGTGAGTGCCGGCATTGGCGAAATAGAGCCGGTTGCCATCCGCCGATAGTTCAAGATCCCAAGGAGAGGCGAGGGCCGCGCCGATTGCCGGCTCATCCGGCGAAAGCACCGGCCCCCGGCGATTGACGCCGGCCAGCGTCGTAACCGTGCTGGCATCGAGGTCAACGGCCCGAACCGCGTGGTTGCCGGTATCCGCCACGTAGATCAGCCCTTCGCCTGAGACCAGTCCTTGGGGCTGGTCGAAAGTAGCCACAGCCAATTCACCGTCGTCGAACCCGGCGTCACCGCTGCCGATGCGCAGGCGCTCGGCCCCTTCGGCGTCGAACACGGCGATCTGGTGATGGCCGCCGTCAGCGACGGCCCAAAGGTCATCGCCCTGCCAGCTCAATGGCTTCATCTTGCCCGGAAACGACAACCGTCCCGCCGTCTCTGGCGGTTGGGTCAGAACGAGGGGTGCCGGCGACATCACGCCTTTTTGGCGGAAATCCGCGATCATGTCGCCGACGCCTTCCATTAGCCGTTCCGGGTCGGGTTCGCCCGAGGCCTGGCCCAGCAATTCGCCGTCGGGCCCGACGAACATCAGGGTCGGCCAAGCGCGCACGCTGTAGGCCTGCCAGATCTCGAAATCCGGGTCGTGGATGATGGGGTGTTCGATGCCGTAGCGGCTGATCGCCAGTTTGACGTTGGCGGCGTCCTTCTCGGCGCTGAATTTGGGCGAGTGCACCCCGATCACCACAAGGTCTTCGGGGAAAGCCCGCTCCAGGCGTTTCAGCGTCGGAATAATCTGGATGCAATTTATGCAGCAAAACGTCCAGAAATCGAGGATCACCAGGCGTCCCCGCGTGTCCTCAAGACCGATCGGGCGATCAACGTTGAACCAGTCCAAGCCGGACAGATCGAAATCGGGCGCCTGTATCCGGGGTTGCATGTATGATCATCTCCTAGCGGGGTAAAACACGTAACTTAAACAACATAGATAGTCGAAATTCCGGTTGCGACAAATTGCCCTGTTGTTGAGGGCGGCTGTCCGACCGATCTTTCGGGTGTGGGCCGGCGGTCTTCGATCGGGCTTCACGCGGTATCACGCTGAATGGAGGCAACCATGGCAGTCCGCGACATCCTACTTCATATGAGCGACGATAATTTGGCTCAAGCCCGCAGCAAAGCGGCCATGACCTTGGCACAAATCCATGATGCCCACCTGACGACGCTTTATGTGGCAAGGACGCCGAACATTCCCGGCTATGTCCGCGCCTACATCACCGAAGAGGTGCTTGAGGAACAACGTCGCCAGGCTCTGAAGGCAGCCGAGGCCGCTGAAGCCATATTCGTCGATCAGGCCAAGCGCGAAGGGGTCTCCCACGAATGGCGCGTCGGAGCCGGCGATGACCGGGCGCTAATGGAATTACACGCCCGCTATGCCGATATCGCCGTCGTCAGCCAGGTTGAGAGCGCCACGGAGCACGCCGGCGGCGTTTACGATCTGGCTGAAGAACTGGTGTTGACGGCCGGCCGCCCCATTCTGGCCATTCCCTACACCGGTTCCTGGCCCAAGATAGGCAGTCAGGTGCTGATCGCCTGGAATGGAGGACGCGAGGCGGTCCGCGCTGTATCCGACGCCATGCCGTTCCTGGAAAAGGCGGAAAAGGTCAACGTCTTCACGGTAAATCCGGGCGAGGGAAGCCACGTTCCCGGCGCCGACCTGTGCACGCACTTGGCGCGCCACGGTGTCAATGCGGAGGCCCATCACTCAGTGGCCAAGGATATCGATGTCGGGAACGTGCTGCTGTCGGCGGCGTTTGATTTCGGCGTCGATCTCATCGTGATGGGAGCTTACGGCCACTCCCGCATCCGCGAACTGGCGCTGGGCGGAGCGACACGGCACCTTCTCGGGCACATGACGGTCCCGGTGTTGATGTCGCATTAGAGATCGTTGACGCAAATACGTGACAAATAGGAGAAAAAGTTAAGTAGATGGTTATCTTGTCTTTTTAGCCCGCCTATGCTTCTGTGTCCGCAACAATAAGAACAGCTCTAACAAAATAGCCTCTCGGGGGCGTTATTGAGCGGCGAGAAAAGGGTAGGGTTTGTGGGCAAGGGCAGCTCGATCGCATGAGTTTCAAAGTTAAGTTTTGGGGCGTTCGCGGTAGCATCGCGTGCCCGTCACCGCGCCATATTGCCTTCGGCGGCAATACCAGCTGCGTGGAAGTCGCGATGGGGGGCCAGCGCATCATTCTGGACGCCGGCACGGGTATCCGTAATCTCGGCCACTGGTTAATGAAAAAGCAGGTCAGTGACGCCATTTTACTGCTCTCGCACACGCATTGGGACCACATCAACGGATTTCCTTTTTTTCGCCGGCCTTCCGCAAGGATCACGCCTTCCGCATCATGGCCGGCCACCTTGAATCGAAGGGCGGCGTCGAGAACGTATTCGCCAGCCAAATGTCGCAACCGACCTTTCCCGTGCCGCTGGAAAAGATGGGCGGAAAATTGATATTCGAGGATTTCGCCTGCGGTGACGTCCTTGATTTCGGCGAGGGCATCGAAGTCAAAACCTTCCCGCTCAATCATCCCGATGGCGCCACGGGCTACCGCATCGAGTATCTCGGCAAAGTCATGTGCTACGTGACCGATACCGAACACGTGCCGGGCAAGCCGGACGAGAATGTCTTGCAACTGATCGACGGCGCCGATTTGGTCATCTACGATTCCACTTACACCGACGACGAGTTTCCCGACAAAGTCGGTTGGGGCCATTCGACCTGGCAGGAAGGCATTCGCCTCTGCAAGGAGGCCGGCGCCAAAAATTTGGCGATCTTCCACCACGATCCCGATCACGAGGATCTGTTCATGGAGGACCTTGAATCCCAAGCCCGCAAGACCTGGGAAGGCGCCATTATCGCCCGCGAGCATATGCGCTTTACGCTCGCCTGAGACTTTGATCCCCGCTATCCTTTCCGTGTATGCGCGCCGCCCACAGGTTTCCGGCCGGAACCCGTGGTTGAGGATTGTGCCGTAAAATTATTGGTTTTTTCTGTAATTGTTGGTATACCCAACAATTAAGAATGTTAGTAATTTTGTTGTACCCAATCACCGGAGGGCGCCCTTCATGACTGCCGACGCTTCGCTTAATCTCTCGTTCGACCTGACGTTGACCGAACTCTACGAAACAGCCGGATTGGCCAAAGTGGACGCCGCTTTTTTGGACTGGTTGGGTGATGTCGATAAGGATTTAAGGGATCAGCTGACGGACGCCCGGGCGAGCGTGACAGGACCGGACAGCAGTCCCTACGCCGACCTGATGATCGCCCTGGCGCCGCACCTTGAGGACTTTCTCGCCCGCCTGTTCGGCGTTGAAGCCGAGCTGGGCGCGCTGGCGGAGCGCCATCACGATCTGGCCCCGCTCTTCACCTGCAAACGCCTGTTCGTCCAGCGTATCGCCGTCAAGAAATTCAAGGCCGATGAGGCTGAGACGCTTGACGGGAACGCACTGGCTCAAGCTTTCGGCGAGGCCATCGGCGGTGAGTTCGACGGCGATGAACTGGTGTTTGCCAGAGCCGTGACGGCCTGGCAGCAAGCGGCGGAAGACGATGCCGGTGCTCACGAAGGCGACCTCGATGTAGCCGCCCGCTACGCAGCCTGGGCGACGCTGGCGCCGGCCGGCCGGGCTAGACACGGCCACGGCGTGCTTTTCCAGGTGCCGGGTAAGGTCGACTCGGATCATCTGGTGCCGATTGAAGAGGGCGAACTGGATGGGCTGGACGGCTCGATTTCCTATCACCGCCTGGGCGATGAGCATTTGCGCCGCCGCGAGGGTTTTGCGCTGACCGATCAGGGCTGTGACCTCGAGGGCGCCCTCGATCACGCCAACTACTGCATTTTCTGCCACAACCAGGGCAAGGATTCCTGTGCCCGGGGCTTGCGCGAGAAAGTCGCGCGCGACGCGCCGGAAGGAACCATCGGCGCCTTCAAGGCCTCGCCCTTCGGCGTAACCCTGGCCGGCTGCCCGCTGGATGAACGCATTTCCGAAATGCACCTTGTCAAGACGCAGGGCTACGCGTTGGGCGCGTTGGCGATCATCGCGGTCGACAATCCCCTGTGTGCCGCCACCGGCCACCGCATCTGCAACGACTGCATGAAGTCCTGCATCTACCAACGCCAGGATCCGGTGAACATCCCCCAGGCCGAAACCCGCACCCTGAAGGATGTTCTGGATTTGCCCTGGGGTTTCGAAATTTATGGCCTGATGACGCGCTGGAACCCGCTCAACGTTTTCCGGCCCTTGCCGCTGCCGGCAACCGGCAAACGGGTTCTCGTTGCCGGCCTCGGCCCCGCCGGGTTCAGCCTGGCCCACAACCTCATGAACGACGGCCATGTCGTCGCCGGTATCGACGGACTGAAAATCGAACCGTTGCCCGAAGATCTTTCGGGCGTCGCCACGGACGGCAGCCGCGTCCCGTTCCGGCCCATCCGTGATGTCGAAGATTTGTACGAGGAACTCGGCGAGCGGGTGATGGCGGGCTTCGGAGGTGTGGCCGAATACGGCATCACCGTGCGTTGGAACAAAAACTTCCTGAAAATCATCCGGCTGCTGCTGGAACGCCGCCACCAGTTCACCATGATGGGCGGCGTGCGCTTTGGCACGACGTTGACGGTCGACGGCGCCTTCGAGCGCGGCTTCGATCACATCGCTCTGGCGGTGGGCGCCGGCAAGCCAACGGTGCTCGATATGCCGGGCGGTCTGGCCCGCGGCGTGCGCACGGCCAGCGATTTTCTCATGGCGCTGCAGCTGACCGGTGCGGCGCGGACCGACACCCTGGCCAACATGCAGCTTCGCCTGCCGGTCGTGGTGATCGGCGGTGGCCTGACGGCGATCGATACGGCGACGGAAGCGCTGGCCTACTATACGGTCCAGGTCGAGAAATTCCTGCAACGCTGGGAGACATTGGCCGGCGAGCTGGGCGAGGATGCCGTACGGGCCGCCTATTTCATGCCCGAGGAAGCGGAAATCGCCGAAGAGTTCCTCACCCATGCCCGCGCCATCCGCGAGGAGCGCAACCGGGCCGAGGCGGCGGGCGAAGCACCCAAAATACTGGAACTGCTAAACGGTTGGGGCGGCGTCACGCTCTGTTACCGCAAGCGCATGCTCGACGCGCCCAGCTACACGCTGAATCACGAAGAGATCGAGAAGGCGCTGGAGGAGGGCATCCGGTTCGCCGAATTGCTGTCGCCGGTCGAAGTGAACGTCGACGATACCGGCCATGCGGAATCGATTCGCTTTGCGCGGCAGGTTCGCGATGAAGACGGCAAGTTCGGCGCCGACGGCACCGAGGTTACGCTACCGGCCCGCGCCTTGTTGGTGGCGGCCGGTACCACACCCAACACCGTCCTGGCGCGGGAAGACGCCGAGAACGTGCATCTCGATGGCAAATTCTTCCAGGCCATCGACGAAGACGGCAATCCCGTCACGCCGGAACGCGTCAAGAAACCCGACGAGGTCCAAATCCTCGCCTCAAAGCGGGACGACGGACGTTATGTCAGCTTCTTCGGCGATCTCCACCCCAGCTACGCCGGCAACGTCGTCAGTGCGATGGCCAGCGGCAAACAGGGTTATCCCGTGGTCTCGAAAATCCTGGACCGCATCTCGCCGTTTTCCGAGATGGACGACAAGGCGTTCCTCGACGACTTCAATGACGACATGCGGGCGCATGTCCACGAGGTCATCCGGCTGACGCCGACCATCGTCGAAGTGGTCGTCAGGGCGCCGGCAGCGGCCCGTACTTTCAATCCGGGACAGTTCTACCGGCTGCAGAATTTTGAGACCATCGCCAAGACGTACGACAACACCACACTGGCCATGGAAGGCATCGCCCTGACCGGCGCCTGGGTCGACAAGGAGGAGGGCCTGATCGGCCTGATCGTCCTGGAAATGGGTGGATCGTCCGATCTCTGCGCCTATCTCGAGCCCGGCGAGCCTGTCATCGTGATGGGACCGACCGGCATGCCGACCGAAACGCCGGGCGGCGAAACGGTGCTGCTGGCCGGCGGCGGCTTGGGCAACGCCGTGCTGTTCTCAATCGGCCAGGCTTTCAGAGCCGCCGGTTCCAAGGTGCTGTATTTTGCCGGCTATAAAGCGGTGATCGACCGGTACAAGGTAGAAGACATCGAAGCGGCCGCCGACGTGATCGTCTGGTGCTGCGATGAAGAACCCGGTTTCGAACCCAACCGGCCCCAGGATCACACCTTCGTGGGCAACATCGTTCAGTGCATGCAGGCATATGCCAGCGGCGAACTGGGTGAACAGGCGATCAAGATGTCGGATGTCGACCGCGTCGTCGCGATCGGCTCCGACCGCATGATGGCGGCTGTCGGCCAGTCACGGCATGAGGTTCTCAAGCCGTTCCTCAAGGCCGAACACGTCGCGGTGGGCAGCATCAACTCGCCCATGCAATGCATGATGAAGGAAATCTGCGCCCAGTGCCTGCAGCCGCACCGGGATCCGGTGACGGGCGAGCGCAGCGTCGTGTTCTCCTGCTTCAATCAGGACCAGGAACTCGACATGGTCGATTTTGCCGGCCTCAACAGCCGCCTGCGGCAAAACGCGGTACAGGAGAAACTGACGGCCCTGTGGATCGATCGCTGCCTGGCCGGCCTGGAATCACGGCCTTTGCGGCGCAGTGCCTAGCGGGAGAGTTTGAGGATAGCGCCTGCGTTACCCAGGCGGATTCAGCCAGGCGTCATCGGCGATCGGATTTTCCGCCGCGCTGCGGAAATCCGCCATGGCCTTCTCGAATTCGTCGCGGACCTTCGCCGTTACCTCGAATTTGGCGCCCATGAGCGGTTCAAGGATCTCCAGGACCGTTCTGGCGGCCGCGCTCAGTTCGACAAAGCCGAACGTGCCGCTGCTGCCCGCCAGATTGTGAACGCTGCGGTAATGGCTGTCGATGTCCGGCGCGTCCCAGATGGGTCCCGTCAACGCTTGATTGGTTTGCTCGACGGCGGCCATACGTTCGGGCAGGACGCCCAGAAACTCGCCCGACAGCGCTTTCAGCTTTTCTGTTACGCTATCGCTCCCCGATGGGCCGTCAGCCGGCATGGTGTTCTTCCCACATTTCCATGATGGTGGAGGACAGCGTCATGGGATCGAACGGTTTCGGGATTACGTTGATGGCGCCCATTTCCTTGTACTGAACAACCTCGTTGGGCTGAACCTTGGCGGTCATGAAGATAACGGGCGTCTCGGCCAGCGGCGCCAACTCCCGCAGCGCCTGAAATGTCGTCGGGCCGTCCATGCCGGGCATCATGACGTCCAGGAGGATCAGGTCTGGCGCATAATCGACCGCGATGCCGACCGCTTCCTCCCCGGAACTACAAATCTTGACCGTAAATCCGCCGGCCAGTTCGAGTGCAATGCGCGCGACTTCCTGAATGTCGGGCTCGTCCTCGACATACAAAATTCGCTCAAGTTTTCCGGCAGGCATATCGGTATCTGGTCCTTGTTTGTTTTTATTCCACCGGGGCGTATCGCTTCAGCAGGGTTTTTATCGATTCGACCAGTTGACTGTTGCTTGTGCGGGATTTTACCAAGGTCTGAGAGATCAATTCCGACGTATCGCTTGTGATTTCGTGGGCCGAGAATACCATAATTGGCGCAGCCGGGCTATGTCGCCCGATTACCGGGAGAAGGTCGAGGCCGCTTCCATCAGGTAATTCGATATCAAGAATTATCAAATCAAAGGATCGATCTCGCAGCAAATTAACCGCAGCTTGGTTCGTGGCGGCCGGTGTCACGTCCGCGATTTCGGCGACCATTTCCTCGACGATCACCACCAGATCCCGGTCGTCCTCGATATGCAGGATTTTCGGACGGCCCTTATGGTGGTCGGTGCCGGCACTTCGCACCGCTTCTATCAGCCGATTTTCATCAATCGGTTTGCGGATCCAATCGACAATGGAAAAGGCGTCCCCGGTGAGCCCGCTGTGATCCTTCGCGGCGGAGGCCGACACCACCACAATCGGCAACCGGGCGGTGGCGGTATGGGATCTCAAACTGTCGATAAGAGATACACCGCTTTCTCCCGGCAGCCCGATATCCAGCGTCATGGCATGATAGTCGGTGCCGGCTATAAGGGCTCTCGCCTCTTCCGCGCTGTCGGCTATGTCGACGGCATAACCTTCCTTTTCCAGCATCAACTGCAACAGGATGGCTGTGTCCCGGTCGTCTTCACAAACCAAAAGCCGGAGTCCCTGGGATTGCGGTTTGGTCGAATGGCGCGGTAGGGCAGTTTGCAACCGGGGAAGTTCGACGATGAAAGTCGTTCCTTTTTCCAACTCGGTTTCAAATTCGATGCTGCCGTTCATGTTGTCGAGGATCGACTTCACGATGCTCAATCCAAGTCCAGTGCCGCCGAAGCGCCGGGAATCCGAAGAATCCGCCTGGGCGAACTTCTGATACATGCGTTCGTGGAATTCGTCCGGTATGCCGCGTCCGGTGTCGGCAACCTCAATCCTGATGGTGTCACCGTCCAGTGCGCCCCTGATTTCGACGGTCATACCGGGAGCGGAAAATTTGCAGGCGTTGGATATCAGATTGGCAAACACCTGCGCCATGCGGTCCCGGTCCCCGGCGATTTGGGCATCGCCGGTATCGCCGGTCAGCACCAGATCAACTTCATGCTGGCCGGCGAAGGACTGGTTGCTCTCCAAGGCGGTTCTAACCAATTGCATGACGTCGAGCGGCAGGTCGTGGAAAACCATTTGGCCGCTTTCGATTTTTTCGATATCGAGTATGTCGTTGATCAGGCGAACCAAGCGTTCGCTGTTGTTCGAGGCGATTTCGATCAGCTTCAGCGCTTGTCCGGTAATGTCGCCGGCCACGCCGCCCGCCAGCAGACCCAGCGAACCGTTGATCGACGTCAACGGCGTTCTCAATTCGTGACTTACCGTCGAAATGAACTCGGACTTCATGCGATCGATCAGCTTTTGCTCCGTGATGTCGTGAACGATGCCGATCAGCTTCTCCGGATTTCCCGCGTCGTCGAGAACCAGTTCGCCGATTTCGAGAACATCACGCTGTCGGCCATCGGGGAGCACGACCTGGTGTTCGTATCTGTAGCTGTCGCCGGTGGATATGGTTTGCGCCACGGCTTCGGCCATGCCCTTTCGCTGGGTTGGTGGTATCGATTCGATAAACGCCCTGTAATCCGGTAGTCCGCCGCTGGGATTTTGACCCATGATGCGAAACACTTCGTCGGACCAGACCAGTTGGTTGGTCTTGAGGTGGCGCGACCAGCTTCCGATATGAGCGATCGCCTGTGCCTGCTTCAGGCTTTCCTCGCTGCGGCTCAACGCCTCGACCGCCTCGCGCCGTTGCAGGTCGTTGCGCCAGGCCGTGATGATATTGGCGGCCGTCGACAACACGGGCTCTAGGAGGAGGAGCTGCGACACTTCATAGCCGGCCTCCCGGTTAGCGATGCCCATCAAGCCGACCATTTCGGGGCCTTTGTAAAAGGGTGCGAAGAGCAGCGATTGAACGGGCCGGTGGTCGCCAGGTAACCCGACAGGGCGGCCATCCGTCTCGATATTGTTCAGCATGACCGGCTCGCCGTCCCTGATGCAGTCGCCGAGAAGGCTGTCGATGTCCCGAAGTTCGACACCGCGCAGCAACTGGCCGTCATCAGCGGGGAAATTTCCCACACCGGAAAGTACGTTGCTGGCTGCCAGGAGGCGCAGGTAGGGCGGTTCCGAATCTCCGCCGCGGACTTCGCCGATAAAGCCAAACTCACTTGAGGTCAGGCTGATTGCGGCTGACAGCACTTCGTCGAACACTTCTCCGGGTTCAGCTCCGATATTGGCAATAAACCGGGCCTGCATCCGGCTGAGCGTGCCCAGGAGGGCGTTGCTGTCCTCCAGCGCCAGTCGGGAGTTGCGGTGATCGGAAATATCCTTCAGAACGCCGACAAAAAAGCGTTGGTCGCCGACGAATGCCTCGCTGACGCCGAGTTCAACCGGAATGACCGAACCGTCCTTGCGCCGGGCTTCGACCTCGCGCCCCTTCGCGCCGATTATTTTGGACTTTCCGGTATCGAGATAGCGCTTCAGGTAGTCATCATGTTCCTCAACATAGGGATGGGTCATCAGCATTTTTACGTTCTTGCCGATAACTTCGTCTGCGCCGTACCCCAACATTTTTTCAGCCGCCGGATTGAAATCGATGACGATGCCGCTAGGGTCAATGGTGATGATCGCTTCTAGGACCGTTGCCAGTGTCGCCTGGCTGCGGTCGCCGTTATCGCGAGTGTCCGAATTCACGGCGCTGCACCCACGGCGGCAGCCGACGAAGGCAAGCGACCTACGCCCTCAACCGCGAGGCGATTGTCTGGAGATATCAGGGATTTAACCGGATTGAGCGTGCTGTTACATGCCATCAGGCAAGAAACATGGGTGGCTCGCGGTATTCTGTCAAATGGCTTATCAAACGCCCAGATAGCGGTGTTGGATATCCTCGTCGGCGGCCAGTTCGGGCGATGTTCCAACCCACACGACCTTGCCCTTTTCGATGATGTAGTGGCGGTCTGCGATTTCGGTCAACGCCTTCACATTTTTGTCGATGACCAGGATGGATTGCCCGGCCTTCTTCAATCTCATCAGGCATTGCCAAATCTCGGTTCGCACCAACGGCGCCAACCCCTCCGTCGCCTCATCCAGGATCAATAGTTTAGGGTTGGTCATCAGCGCCCGCCCGATGGCCAGCATCTGCTGCTCGCCGCCCGACAACTGGTTTGCCATGGCGCCGGCGCGGCGGGAAATTTCCGGGAACATCTCGTAGACTTTTTCGGTGGTCCAGGGATCGGGATTGCCCGTGCGGTTGCTGGCGGTAGCGATGAGATTTTCGCCGACCGTCAGGTTCGGAAACACTTGGCGGCCTTCCGGCACCAGGCCGATGCCCAGGCGCGCGATCCGGAAGGGTTGAACACCGGCGATGGCGGCGCCGTCAAAGCTGATCTCGCCGGCTTTCGGCGGTACCAAGCCCATGATCGATTTGATGGTCGTGGTTTTGCCCATGCCGTTGCGGCCCAGCAGCGTCACCACTTCGTTGTCGTTCACTTCGAGGCTCATGCCGAACAGGACTTGGCTGACGGCGTAAGAGGTATCAATACTGTCGACTTTGAGCATCTTAAGCAGCCTCGTCGCCGAGGTAGGCCTTGCGGACTTCCTCGTTGCCTCTAATTTCGTCCGGCGTGCCGGTGGCGATGGCGCGGCCATACACCAAGACGGTGATCCGGTCGGCCAGGGCGAACACGGCGTCCATGTCGTGTTCGATCAGCAGCATGGATTTCTCGCCCTTCAACGACGTTAGGATTTCGACCATGCGCATCGATTCCTCCGGCCCCATTCCGGCCATCGGTTCGTCGAGCAGTAAAAGGGACGGATCGGCGGCCAGCGCCATGGCGATTTCGAGTTGCCGGTGTTCGCCGTGAGAGACGTTGCGCGAGGTGACCTGAGCCCTCTCCTCGAGACCAACCTTACGCAGGGCCGCCATCGCCGGCTCCATGAGTTCGGTGGCTTCGCGCGCCGGCTGCCAGAAACGGTAGGAGTGACCGGCATGGGCCTGAACCGACAAGGCGACGTTGTCGATGATCGACAGTTCATGGACGATGCTGGTGATCTGGAACGAGCGCGCCAGTCCCATCAGGGCGCGGGAGTAGGCGGGCAGACTGGAGATGTCGCGGCCTTGAAATTCGACACGGCCCCCGTCGGGGGCCAGATCGCCGGCCAGTTGGGAAATTAGTGTCGTCTTGCCAGCGCCGTTGGGGCCGATGACGGCATGAATTTCGCCCTTGATCACATCCAGATTGACGTGGTCCGTGGCCGCGACGCCGCCGAAGGACTTATAGAGGTCGGTGACTTTCAGGATGATTTCAGTCATCTCACTCGTCCCCTCCGCGGCGTGCCAGGAAGCCGTTGATGCCACCTTTCATGAACAGCACGACCAGGATCAGGATGATGCCGAAAACGAACTGCCAGTAAAGACCGGCACCGGTGGCAAATATCTCCATCGCGTGGGGCAGGTATTCCTCCAGCAGCAGGAATGCGGTGGCGCCCAGGACGGGACCGAACAGGCTGCCGGTGCCGCCCAGGACGACCATGAAGATGAGCTCGCCCGAGCGCGTCCAGTCCATCATTTCAGGGCTAATGAAGTTGGTAAAGTTGCCCAGCAGTGCCCCGGCGAGGCCGCAGATGGCGCCGGCGATGACGTAGCAAGCCAGCTGGTAACGGTAGGTGTTGAAGCCCAGTGACTGGAGCCGCCGTTCATTGCCCTTGGCGCCCTGGATCACCATGCCGAAGCGCGAACGGACGATGCGGTGGACAAGGTAGATGGTCGCCAGCAGGGCGGCGAAGCAGAAGTAGTAGAGTGTCGTGTTGTTTTCGATGTCGACGATGCCGCCGAGTTCGCTTCGCGCTTCGATCACCAGACCGTCGTCGCCGCCGTACTCCTCGATGGAGACGAAGCCGAAGAACACCATCTGCGAAAACGCCATGGTGATCATGATGAAGTGCACGCCCTTGGTCCGGAGACAGACGAAACCGGTGATCAGGGCAAAGAGGGCGGAGGCGCCGACGGCGATGGGGATCTGGAAGAAACCGTCATAGATTTCGTAATAGGCGGGAATGCCCACGGCGTAGGCGCCGATGCCGATGTAGGCGGCATGGCCCAGACTGATCATGCCGCCGTAGCCCAGGATCAGGTTGAGGCTGACGGCGGCCATCGCGAGGATCACCAGACGCGTCGCGATATCGAGGTAGAAGCTGTTGTCCGTCCAGACGACGAACAGCGGTACGGCCGCCAGCAGGACGAGAATGATCAGATTGACCCAGCCCCGCAGCCCGTAGTTTGCAAAATTCAACATGGCTTAACGGCCTTTCGGCGGGAACAGGCCCTGCGGCCTGAGGGCCAGGATGACGGCCATGAGAATGTAGATCAGCATGCCGGACACCGCCGGCGCCGAGGTTTCGGCGTTCTGGATGGTCATGAACAACTTGAACAAAGCGTCAAGGTAACTGCGCCCCATGGTATCGATCAGACCGACGATGATGGCGGCGACGAAAGCGCCCTTGATCGAGCCGATGCCGCCGATCACGATGACGACGAAGGCGACGATGATAATGCCGTTGCCCATGCCGACCGAGGCTTCGGTAATCGGCGCGATCATCATGCCGGCGAGACCGGCCAGCACGGCGCCCATGGCGAACACCAGGGTGAACAGCAGGTTGATGTCGACCCCCAGCGCACCGATCATGTCGCGGTTGCTGGCGCCGGCGCGGATGCGCATGCCGAGGCGGGTTTTGGTGACCAGACCGTACAAGCCCGCGGCAATGGCCAGGCCGACCACAATGATGGCGATGCGGTAGGTCGGCAGCACGACGTCGGCGAACAATTCGACGCGGCCGTCGAGCCAGGCGGGCAGGGGAATGACGATGCCGTCCGGTCCCCAGATCATATGAGTCGCCGTGTCGAAGACCAAAATGAGGCCAAAGGTCGACAGCACATGGTCGAGATGGTCGCGCTGGTAGAGCTTTCGCACGGCGATCACTTCCACCAGCATGCCGACCACGGCGGCGGCCGGCAGCGCCAGGATAACGCCCCAGATGAACGATCCTGTCCACTGCGTCAGCGTGGCGCAAAAGAACGCGCCGATCATGTAGAGCGAGCCGTGCGCCAGGTTGACGAAATCCATGATGCCGAAGATCAGCGTCAAGCCCGAGGCCAGCAGGAACAGCAATATGCCGAGCTGCAGCCCGTTAAGCAGTTGGGCGATAAGCAGTGTCAAATCCATGGCACCGATACAATTTTGGGGTGATTGGGCGTTAATCTTATGACAAGGGAGGCGCCCACATGAGACGCCTCCCCGTCATATCGTCAGTTCGGACGAACTATTTCAGTTTGCACTGCGTGTGATAGCTGTCCTGGTGGTTCTTGGTCACCGTCGAAACATAGGAGACGAACCAATCGCCGTTGCCATCCTTTTTCACCTGACGCAGGTGGAAATCCTGGATCGGGAAGTGGTTGTTGCCGTAGGAGTAGCTACCGCGCAGTGACTTGTAGTTGGCCTTCTTCAAGGCGGCGCGGATGCCGTCCCTGTTGCTGGTGTCGCCGCCGACGGCATCGACGCCGGACTTGATCAGCATGATGGCGTCATAAGACTGCGCCGCATAGTGGGTCGGGTAGCGACCCGTCTTGGCCTTGAAGTCCGCAACGAAACGCTTGTTCTCGGCGTTCGGCAGATCAGGCGCCCAATACATGGTGTTGTAGGAGCCCAAGACGCCGGTGAGACCGGCTTTCTGCAGGCGCGCCAGCGATAAAGCATCCACCGTGAACATGGTGTAGAGCTTGATCTTGCCCGCCAAACCGGCCTGAGCATACTGCTTGATGAAGGCGGGACCGGCCGGACCGGGGTAGAAGACGACGATGGCTTGAGCGCCGGAGGCTTTGGCTTTGGCCAACTCGGCGGAGAAATCAAGCTGCATGTCCTTGCCCCACTTGGTCATGTCCTTGCCCACGACCTCACCCTTGAAGGTGCGCTCGACGCCGGCGACCATGTTCTTGCCCGCGGCGTAGTTGGGCGACATGATGTAGAGCTTCTTGATGCCGTCCTTGTTCATGACCTCGCCCGTCGCCATCGGGTTCTGATCGTTCTGCCAGGACGAGGAGAAGAAGTTCTCGTGGCACAGTTTGCCGGCCAAAGGCGAAGGGCCGGCGTTGGCGCTGATCAGGAAGGCGCCGGCGTCCAGCGCGGATTTGCGCGAAGCCAACAGCACGTGCGACCAGATGAAACCGGTCACGAAGTCGACTTTATCCTGCTTGACCAGCTTGTCGGTCTTCTGCTTGCCGATTTCGGGCTTGAAGCCGTCGTCCTCGGCGATGAATTCGACGGCCTTGCCGCCCATCTTGTGGCCAATGTGGTCCAACGCAATGTTGGCGGCATCGACCATATCGCGGCCCATGGCACCGGCCGGGGTCGTCAGTGTTGTGACAAAGCCGATTTTGACTTTGTCCGCCGCCAGTGTCGGCGCAGCCAACAGAGCCACGGCCGAAGCCAGTCCAATTAAACGCATTTTCATGTTTCAAGTCCTCCCAGACTCAATTCCGTTACGTCTCCCTAGAGCTTCCGGACCCAAAAACGGGCATCGAAGTGCTCGTCAAATCCAGATATCCCCCGTCTGGATACTCATTCAAGCCTAAATCGGCGGCTTGTCAAAGTTTCAATTCGATCCCTGGACCATTCTATTTGTTGTTGGGATCGAGCATCGGATGATCATCATTGAAT
>CAZGTM010000002.1:0-101265 GCA_964528595.1 uncultured Rhodospirillaceae bacterium | reverse complement strand
TGGAAGCACCCTACATGAAGTGGGTGTCTGCGTTAACCGGATAGGCACGGAACCTACAAAGAGGAAAAGCTTCATGTTCGAAAAATTCCCGCCGTATCTTTTCGTCGTCTCGACATTATTAATTTTTACTTCTGGCCCCGCCGCGGCGGCCGACCTGACGGGCAGGCAAATCATCGATCAGGTATCCGATCGTCATGAGCAGCCTTACGAATATGAAGAGCAGGAACTGATCCTGACCGACAAAGCGGGTAACAAGGAAACCCGTGAAATGCGGCGTTACGCCCGCGATGACGGTAAGGGTAATTTCAAATACCTGGTGGTGTTCCGGGCGCCGGCCGGCGTCAAGGGCGTTGCCTTGCTGACCTGGCAAAACAAGGGCAAAGGCGACGATCAGTGGCTCTACCTCCCGGCCATGGGAAAGAAAATGAAGCGCATCGCCAAGGGCGGGCGCAAAAACTACTTCATGGGAACGGACTATACTTTCGAAGATCTGATTTCGGCCTCACGTGACGATTTCAACTACGAGCTCCAGGATGACCAAGACCTGGACGGCAAACCGAACTACGTCATCAAGGTGACGCCCAAGAGCAAGAAGATCGCCAAAAAATCCGGCTATAAGCACCGCCTGATGTTCGTGCAAAAAGACATCATGTTCATCACCCGCATCGACTATTTCAACAAGCGGGGTAAATTCATCAAACGCCAGCTCCTGGGCGAATTGGAGAATGTCGGGGGCGAGGTATGGCGCGCCAACCTTGCCAGCATGAAGAACGAAAAGGAAGCGCACGCCACGGAAATCAGGTTGATCAAGCGCAGCCTCGAGGAAAAGGCGGTGCCCGGCAAGAATTTCAAGAAACGGTTCATCACCTCCGGCAAGCACATGCGTTAGACGGCGCCGGGTCGTCAAATGGTCCACGAACTTCTCACATTCGGTGCGCGCCATCGGCTGATCAGCGCACTCCTGGTGCTGGCGTTTTCGGCGATCGCCATCGGCGGTTTGCTGCGTCTCAAGATCGACACCAGTTACGACAGCCTGATCAGCGAAAATGATCCCGGCCGCCCCGCCTACGAAGCCAACATTGCCGAGTTCGGCTCGGACAATACGACCATCGTGTACCTGCGCGATGACGCGCTGTTCACGGAAAAGCGTCTGCTGCTTATTGAAGACCTGATCGCGGGCCTCGAGGAGGTCGAAGCGGTCGAGCGCGTCGAAAGCCTGTTCAGCGTCCTGAGCATCCGGGACGACGAGGGTATGCTGGATGCCAGCCCGTTGATGGACACCACGCCGGAGGATGCGGAAGAAATCGAGCTGATCCGCGCGAATGCACTTTACAGCCCTCTCATCCGCAACAACTTCGTTTCAGCCGACGGTAAGGTTACCGCTGTTAACATCACGGTGAGCCGCGACCGCACCGATCCCAACTTCAATGCCTCGCTCAACGGTGAAATCGAGGCGCTGCTCGATCCGTTGAAACCGGAGTTCGAGCAGGTCTTCCACATCGGACCGCCCCGGCTCAACGTCGAAATCGAGCGCGGCATGTTCGCCGACATGCAGACGCTGTCGCCGCTGTCGACCATGCTGCTGATCGGCGCCATCATCTTCTTCCTGCGCACGCCCTCGGCCGCATTGATCCCCATGGCGACGTCCGTCATCAGCGTGCTGTGGACTTTCGGGTTTATGGGCTACATGGGATTGCCGCTGACGCTGCTGACGGCAATCGTTCCTTCGCTGATCATCGTGATCGGATCGACCGAGGACACGCACCTGCTGACAGCCTACCTCCATGGCATCAAGGAGGGTGAAAAACCAGACCGCGGCAAGGCCATCAGCTTCATGGCGCATCACGTCGGTATGCCCATCTTCATCACCTCGTTGACGACAACGGTCGGCTTCATGACCAATGCGCTAAACGACATACCGCTGATCCAGGGCTTTGCCTACGCCACGGCGTTCGCCATGTCCGCCAACCTTGTCGGCACGGTTCTGATCGTGCCGCTCTTTCTGATCTTCTTTGGTCCGAGAGACACCAAGTTGGCGCCGGGCGACGAACGACCCGGTGGGATCATCGGATTTGTCGTGCGGCTGCTGGACGGCCTTGCCGAGCGGTACAGCAAGTGGGTGATCGGGGTTACGGTTGTCGTCCTCGGCATCTTTGGCGGCTACGCCTTCACTGTCGGCGTCAGCAACGATCCCTTGTCCTACTTCCGCTCCGACAGCCCGTTGGTCACGGATGCCACCACCCTGCACCGGGATTTGGCCGGCATGCAGGTCTTCTACCTGACCCTGGAGGCGCGGGAGAAAGATGCCTTCAAGGAGCCCGCCAATCTGGAGCGCTTGGCCGCCATTCAGGCATTTATGCGGGACCAAGGCGCCTACGACAAAACGATCTCGCTGGTTGATTTTCTAGCATTGGTGAACCGCGAGATGAACCAGGGCAAGCCGGCGTTCGAGCGCGTGCCCGAAAGCCGGGACATGGTGGAGCAATTCCTTTTGATGTTCCGCCGTGGTGATATTGAACGCTACGTCAGTTCGGATTTCAGCCGGGCCAACGTCGTGGTCCGCCACAATCTTTCCGATTCGCGCGATCTGAACGAAAAACTCGATGCCCTCACGGCGGAGATCGAGGCCATCCTTGGGGACGCCGAAATTTCCGCCAGCCTTACCGGCGAGAACCTGATGATCAACCGGGCCGCCGAATCCCTGTTCGGTGGTCAAGTGCAGTCGCTGGTGCTGCTGGTCATCATCATCTTCATCATCATGACGTTCCTGTTCACCTCGATTACCGCGGGCTTTCTCTCGCTCGTGCCGAACGCCATTCCGGTCATCTTGAATTTCGGCGCCATGGGCCTCTTGGGCATCCCGCTTAATCCGGGAACAGCGACCGTGGCGGTGATCGCCGTCGGCATCGCCATCGACGACACCATCCACCTGTTGACGCGCTACAACGACGAGTGCCGGCGCAATCCAGATCAGGCCATGGCGGTGCGGGCCACGGTGTGGGCCGAAGCGGTTCCGGTCGTCTCCACCTCGATCTCACTGGCGCTCGGCTTCGTCGTTTTGCTGTTTTCCAACTTCGCCATCGTTGCTCAGTTCGGCGCCCTGGCGGCGGCGACCATGATTTACGCCATGCTGGCCGACCTCCTGATTACGCCGATCGTTCTGAAGCACGTCCGTCTGGCCGGCATTTGGGAAATCGTCGCCCTCAAGATCGGCCGCGAGGTCTTGGAGGGAAGTCCGCTGTTTGTCGGTATGTCGCCCTATCAGATAAAGAAGACCATATTGCTCTCGGTTGTCGGCGACTACGGCGAAGGCGACGCCATTGTCGAGGAGGACAAAACCGACAGGGCCATGTATGTGCTGCTGAGCGGGTCCGTCGATGTCGTGACGGAGGTCGAAGGGGGCGATGCCCACTTTATCGAAACGCTGAAACCGGGTGCGGTATTTGGCGAAGCGGGATTTGTCGTCGGCGTCAAGCGCACGGCCAGCGTCATCGCCAGGGAAGAGGTTCAGGTTCTCAAACTAGATCCGGACAAGACCGCCGAATCGCTTCGGTTTTACCCCGGCATCGCGTCGCGGCTGCACCGCAATATCAGCCGCATCCTAGGCGAACGTCTGGCGTCCGTGCATGAAATTCTCGAAACAAAGGCCGCGTCCGAGGGGGGAGGCTGAGATTGCCGGGAGTGGTTTCCGAACTGATAACCCGCGCCGCCTCGCTGGGGATTGCCGCCCTGATCTTGTCGCCGGTACAAGGATCGGCCCAGGATATGGAAGGAGCGCTCGGGGAACTGATCGAGAATGTGGCGTACGAGGCGGAAGGCGGCGCCGTGTTTTTTCACCGCAACTATGCGGGAGATGCCAGGGACATCCATGATCCCGTCGGCGAGGCCTGGACCCGGGTTAGCGCCAGTACGGACGCGGAATTGGCCGAAGGGGTCTTGTTCCGTCTGGCGGGCTTTGCGGTGATTTCAACCATACGACAGGATTACCGCGGCGTTGTCTCGCTTCCCGAACATGATCGAATGTACGGCAAACATGCCGACTTCACCGAGTTGTCCCTGACCTACGAGGCGGATGACTACGAACTGGTTGCCGGTAAGGCATCGATTTCGGTCGGGCTTTCGACACTTTATTCGCCGGCCAATCTCTACTCGAACTATGAAGCCGTAAATCCGTTGTATACCGAGGACCTCGGAGCCTGGCATTTCGGCGGCACCTATTTTTTCGACGACGATGCCTTGAGCATTTTCGTGTTGCCTTTCGATACCCGCTCGCCGACAGCGCCGCTTGTCTCCCGCTGGTACGGTGAGTCCGGTAGTTCCTCATTCTTCTCCCTCGACTTGCCGGCGGGTACCGTGATTGCGGAGGAATTTCGCTCGCCCAAGCTGGATGATTGGGGCGCCTTGGCGGTCTACAACGGAGTCGGGGAGGGTTTCGATTATTTTGTCTCCGGCCACCACGGCCCGAGCGCCTACCCGGTATTGCGGGTTCAGCTTCCCGGATTGATGGTCATGGAATATCCGACGGCAACGACGCTGTCCGGTGGTTTTACGGCGACCGTTGAAGCCTGGGAGTTTCATGGCGAGGCGTCATACCAGGACACACACAGCGGCCGCGATCAGGATTTCATCAAGTACGTCGTTGGTTTCGCATACCGCGAAACGGATGACTTGGCGCCGCTGGTCGGTTTGGAAGAGATTATGCCGATCCTGGAATGGGCGCGCGAGTGGGTATCTCTCAGACAGAAGGATCCCGAATACTTCGTCGATTCGTCACGCACCCGGCCGTTCCCAAACGCCTTCATCGGCCGGGTCCTGCTGAAGCGCGACGACGAACTCAGTTACGTCGTCGCCGCCACTTACAACAACCGCTATGAAGACTGGAATTCACTGGTTGGACTGGAATACAAACCGGACGACAACATGACCATCAGCGCCAGCCTTGCCGGTTTTTGGGGACCGAGCGCGACCCAACTTGGCCGTTGGCGGCGCAACAATTTTCTTCACATAGGTCTGAAGCGAAAATTTTAATCCAGGCGAATCCGCGCTAGTGAATTGACCCGTTGGTCCACGATCTGAGGGCGACCTTGCCTTCTTCGATCTCCGCGAACTTGGGTTCAAGCAACCACGAGCCGGTGTTGACGTAGCACCGGCTGTCTTCAAGTTCGATCAAACCGGGATGGTGGGTGTGTCCGAACACCACGGTATCGAAGCCGCGCCCGAGAATTTCTTCCGCCGCCTCGATGAAGTTCCGGTGCTCGCCCTGAATGCCCTTCTGATTGCTGCGCCGGCTGTAGGGCGTCGAATCGTTTTCCTCGTAGGCCACCCAAAGTTTGTAGGCAGAGGGAAACATCTTCAAAATCAAACCCGCGGTTGAAGTGGCTATGGTGTAGACCCACTTCGCCGCCAGATAGAAGGGATCGTAAAGATGGCCGTGTTCGACGTGAATGCGCCGGTCGCCCGAAATAACATTGAGGAATGGCACTACGCTCATAAACCCCCAATTCTCAAAGAAATATTCCAGCGGCAGGTCATGATTTCCGATCACATAATACACCCGGCCACCGTTATCGGTCACCTTCTTGAAGCGGCTGAATATCTCGGGCGCGTCCCGCGCGATGCGGGAAAATGAGGTTTGCACGATATCCAAGCCGTCTCCGTTGACACAGACGCTCGAACCCGTCTTGACGGCGTAATCCAGAAATTCGGTGATTTCCCGCTTGGAGTCGCAAACCGGGTTGCCCAGATGCAAATCCGAGATCACCAGCAGACGGTTTTCGGTAACTTCAGTGATCATCTCAGTATTCTCCGCTGCTATTCGCCGGGTTCGCGATTGTCGAAATTCGTGTACTCGCTGCGGTCCATGGCTTCTTGCGCGCTGTCCTTGTCGGTGTGGTGTCCCTCTAGAGTTTCGGCAAGCAGGTCGTTCATGCTGCGGACGCGGCCGGAAAGGCGCTGGAGCATCTCGAACGCGAATGTGGGATCGCGGCGGAATTTCAGCATCAGGCCGCCGGGTTGAATGACCTGGATGGTGGTCGGTTCGACGGCTTTCACCGTGGCACTGCGGGGTAGCGATTCGAGCAGCGCCATTTCACCGAAGAAATCGCCCCGGTGCAAAACCGACAATTCGACCTCCTCGCCATTTACTTTCTTGGCGACCCGAACGCTGCCTTTTTGAATAATGAACATCTCGGAATCGAAATCGCCTTCGCGTACGATTGTCTCGCCTTCCGCATACTTGCGGGAGACAAAATCGCGAAACGGCTTCTTATCGCTGGAACCGAATAGCATTCTCACCAATCCTGACCGACAGGGGCTCGGCCGACCGTAGAATTGGCGTCAAAACGATTACCAATATCCGTCCACGGGCCACCGAACGAGTATTATGGATACAATTCTAGCCACCGCATGGTGACTGTTGATTTGAGTTTGGTCAACTGCCCATATGGGTAATTATTCCCAGCGCTATTACGCCAAAAAATAGGTCATCCTTGGGGCGATGGCATTATCCGCCGCTTCAGCCGGTTTAAAGGCCTCAGCGCGACTTTATGGCATCGAGCAGGGCTCGGACCCTCACCACCGGTACCCCCAGATTGGAGCCGCCGTACTCCGGTAGGATGGCTGCGTTCACGGCGACGACGGCGCCGTTGGTGTCCAACACCGGGCCTCCGCTGCCGCCGTGCGTTGTTTCGGCGTCGTAGACGATGGTCGCAGGCGTTACCTGGCTGACGATGCCACGGCTGGCCAACGGCGCGATGTGGCCCTTCTTGGCCAGGCGGGCGGCGACGCTCCAAAAGCCGGTATCCTCTGATTTTTGCAGTTCCTCGATAAAGGCATCACCCGACTGGGCCAGCATGGAACGCAGACCGGTCGGGTAGCCCATGACGATAATCTCATCACCGGGGGCGGGCGGTTCGGCGGCGAGCTTCAACCCGCCCGACTGTGCGGATGGATCAGGCCGGCGCAGGATTGCGAGATCGGCGTCCTTGCTGGACTTTACCAATTCAACGTCATCCGCCTCGACCTTGCCCGGCGTGAAGGCGATGAACCTCACCATCACGGGCTGAAGCCCCTGAAGGGCCAGGTCCTCTACGCTGGCGTCGTTTTCCCACGGCTCAGCGACATGCCGGTTGGTAACGAGCAAGCCGTTCTCGCCGATGGCGAAGCCGGTGCCGATGAAATGGCGCTCGGCCACCGGGCCGCTGCCTTCCAATGAAAGCAGGGGCTGGCCGATCGGAGAGATCAGGGGGCGGCCTTCCTTGTCAACGACATGGCGCAGCATTCGTCCGCTTGCGACATCGCGATAGGCGTAGGCGCCCTGGAGAAACAGGATGGAGGATATTGATTCCGAGATTACGCGGCCGCTGGCCTTGGAGCGTCGTTCCAGGACAGCCAGGCGTTCGCTCGCCGTGGTCAAGCGATGCCCGAGTTCCTGACGAAGTTTGGTCAAATCCCCCGGTGTCAGGGCTTCGTTTCTGGCGCGGGTTAGGGCGCCCGCGAAACCCTCGAGCCGGCTGGCGCCTTTTTCGATGCGCTGCTGCAATTGCGTGTTCAACTGGTTTTGGTGATAAGCCAGTGTGCCTAGTCCGACGATGGCGATGATAACGCCGATGCGGAACAGCAGCGTGGTCTCCTGCATGAGACGGCGCATGATTCCGAAAATGCCTAGGAAAAACCGGATCGCCAGGGGTTGGCGGCTGACCCGGAGGTAGACCAAACCGTCGCTTAGGATATCGGCAGCCATCTTGCGTACCGGCGTGTGGTCGCCGTAAAGCCGAAAACGCGACAGCGGCCCTGACTGGCCGAACTCGATCATGTCGCGGTGCTCCAACTTTCGCGACGTAATGCGGACCCCATTGACCCATACGGGTTTGTCTTCGAATGCCGCAATTTCGTAGGTATCGTCGGCGCGGTGCAGGCGGGCGATTAGGTCATCCCGGGGTTCGCCCGCGCGCGCTTCCGATACATGGAGAAATCGCCTGGCGCTCAAGGAGATATCGAGCGCCGATCCGCTGAGCCACGTGACCGTGCCGCGGGACGGCCCGGTCAGATGTTCCAGTGCCGCTGCTCCACCCAGCGGATATGCGCCGCCTTCGTCCGCCATGACCCGTTGCGCTCTCCCAAGGCTGCAGTCCCGCAGCTCTCGAACGAACCGTATAGTGGACCGATATCTTGTAGCCGTCCACAACGATATCCACAATAAATTGTATTGCGTTCATGTTGTGTTCTCTACATCGGCCGGCAGACTCGTGAGATGATCCTGATCCCCGACCGGAGGTAAGAACAGCACCATGGCGCACGCGGAATTCGCCCATCTCAGGGTTCATACCGCCTATTCACTGCTGGAAGGCGCGTTACGCATCGGCGAACTCGTGGAGCAGTGCCAAAAGCACCGCATGCCGGCGGTGGCGATCACCGATACCGGAAATCTGTTCGGCGTCATGGAGTTTGCCCAAAGCTGCACGAAGGGCGGCGTCCAGCCCATCATCGGAACCTCATTGGCGCTATCGCGCGAAGCGTCGGACGGCGCCATGGCGAACGGCGGGGGGCGGCGCCCGGAACCCGATCGTATCGTCCTGTTGGCCCAGTCGGACCTGGGTTACGCCAATCTGGCGAAACTTTCGTCCCAAGCCTTCCTCGGCACCGACGGCGGAGAAACGCCGCAGATCGCGTTGGCGGACTTCACCGGACTGACCGACGGTTTGATTGTCCTCACCGGCGGTGCGACGGGTCCGATTGGACGGCTGCTGGTCGAGGGCCAGAAGGATGCCGCCAAGGCGCTGGCGAAAAAGCTTGCCGCGATGTTTCCGGGCCGGGTTTATGTCGAACTCCAGCGCCACAACCTGCCGGAAGAAATTCAGGCCGAGCCGGGCTTGCTGGACATCGCCTATGACTTCGATCTGCCGCTGGTGGCGACCAACGAATGCTATTTTCCGGACGAAGCCGCCTACGAGGCTCACGACGCCTTGATTTGCGTGGCCGACGGCGCCTACGTCAGTCAGGACGACCGGCGACGCCTGACGCCGGAGCACCGCTTCAAGTCGCCCGAGGAAATGAAGCTATTGTTCGCCGATCTGCCGGAAGCGGTGGAAAACACCCTCGTTGTCGCCAGGCGCTGCGCCACCCGCCCGCCGCTGCGCGATCCCATCCTGCCGGGCTACCCCACCGTCGAAGGCCGCGACGAAGCGGAGGAACTGCTGGCCCAGGCGGAAGCCGGTCTCGAGGAATGCCTGGCGCGCCACGTCTTTGCCGATGATATGGACCAAGCGGCGCGCGAGCAGGCGGCCGCACCCTATCGCGAGCGCCTGGCCTTCGAGGCCGGGGTGATCCGGGACATGGGCTTTCCCGGCTATTTCCTGATCGTTTCCGACTTCATCAAATGGGCCAAGGACCAGGGAATTCCGGTCGGGCCGGGGCGCGGTTCGGGGGCCGGTTCGGTGGTCGCCTGGGCGTTGTCGATCACCGATCTCGATCCCCTGCGTTTCGGCCTGCTGTTTGAGCGCTTCCTCAATCCGGAACGCGTGTCCATGCCGGATTTCGACATCGATTTCTGCCAGGACCGGCGCGATGAGGTGATCCGCTACGTCCAGGACCGGTACGGCCACGACCGGGTGGCGCAGATCATTACCTTCGGAAAGCTGCAGGCCCGGGCCGTGCTGCGCGACGTCGGGCGGGTGTTGCAGATGCCTTACGGCCAGGTCGACCGCATCTGCAAGATGGTGCCCAACAATCCCGCCAATCCCGTCACCCTGGCCCAGGCCATTGCCGGCGAGGAACGCCTGCAGCAGGAGCGCGACAGCGACGAAACAGTGGCGCGCCTGTTGCGTACCGCCCTCAAGCTCGAAGGCCTCTACCGCCACGCCTCGACCCACGCCGCCGGCCTGGTGATCGCCGACCGGCCGCTGGACGAGCTTTCGCCGCTCTACCGCGATCCACGGTCCGACATGCCGGTGACGCAGTTCTCGATGAAGTACGTCGAAAGCACGGGCCTGGTGAAATACGACTTCCTCGGCCTCAAGACCCTGACAGTGATCGACCGGGCGGTGAAGCTGATCAAACAGCGCGGCATCGATATCGATATCGCGGCGCTGCCGCTCGATGACGCCAAAACCTATGAAATGCTGGCGCGCGGCGAGACGGTGGGCGTCTTCCAGTTGGAAAGCTCGGGCATGCGCGACGTGCTGCGCGGCCTGCAGCCGGACCACTTCGAGGACATCATCGCGCTGGTGGCGCTCTACCGGCCCGGCCCGATGGACAACATCCCCAAGTTCATCGCCTGCAAGAAGGGGGATGAGGAGCCGGATTACCTTTATCCCACCCTGCAGCCGATTTTGGAGGAGACCTACGGCGTCATCATCTACCAGGAGCAGGTGATGCAGATCGCCCAGGTTCTGGCGGGCTACAGCCTGGGGCAGGCGGATCTGTTGCGCCGCGCCATGGGCAAGAAGATCAAGGCCGAGATGGATGCCCAGCGCAAGGTCTTCGTCGACGGTGCGGTTGAGCTCGGCGTCGTGCAGGAGAAGGCGAGCTTCATCTTCGATCTCGTCGACAAGTTCGCCGGCTACGGCTTCAACAAATCGCACGCCGCCTGTTATGCCCTGGTGGCCTACCAGACGGCTTGGCTCAAGGCCAACTACCCGATGGAGTTCCTGGCCGCATCGATGACGCTGGACCTCACCAACACCGACAAGCTGGGCGTCTTCAAACGGGAGGTCGAACGCCTGGCGATCGATCTCCGCCACCCCGACATCAATAAAAGCTGTGCCGAATTTACGGTGGAAGACGTCGATCACGATGCCGGCGGCGGCATCCGCTATGCCCTGGCGGCAATCAAGAACGTCGGCCGGGCGGCGATGGAGACCGTGGTGGCCGAACGCCAAACCAACGGGCCCTACAAGAGCGTGTTCGATCTTGCCGGGCGTCTCGATTCCAAGGCCGTCAACAAGCGCCAGATCGAAAATCTGGCACGGGCCGGCGCCTTCGACGGACTGGACAACAACCGCAGGCGCATCACGGAAGGCGCCGAAATGCTGGTGCGCCATGCCCAAGCCTCGGCCCACGACAGGGAAAGCGGCCAGGAGAGCCTGTTCGGCGGCGGGCCGGAAGCCGCTATCGACGAACCGACCCTGCCGGAAAAGGCCGACTGGCTGCCGATGGAGCGGTTAAAGAACGAATCTGAAGCCATCGGCTTCTACCTCTCCGCCCATCCGCTCGATGCCTTCGAGAAGAACCTCAAGCGCCTCAGCGTTGTCCCGTTCGCCGATCTTGCCGCCTCGCTTAACGGTGACGCCAAGAAGGTCCGACTCGCCGGCACGGTCATGGCGAAGCAGGAGCGCACCTCCTCGCGCGGCAACCGCTTCGCCTTCGTCCAGTTCACCGATCCAAGCGGCTCCTACGAAGTGGTCATGTTCTCGGAGACGCTGTCGGCCTCCCGCGAACTGCTGGAAACCGGCACCAACGTCGTACTCGACGTCGAGGGCAAGCTGGAGGACGAACAACCCAGGCTCACGGTCCAGAAAGTTTATTCGCTGGAGAAAATGGCGGCCGATACGGCCTCCGGCCTGGAAATTCACCTGGCCGACGATAAACCGCTGCCCGAACTCCAACGTATTTTCAACCAGGTCAAACGCGGCAAAGGCAAGGTGAGCATCAAGCTCCATCTGGAAGGCGGCCTGCGCGAGGTCACCGTCGACCTGCCCAGCGGCTACGCCATCACCCCGCCAATCCGTGAAGCCATCGGCGCCACGCCAGATATCGCCGAGATCGTGGATTTGTAGACAAACATCGTTATGCCAGACTTGATCCGGCATCCAATTTTCTTGTTTTTATCCGGCTGAAACAAAAGAACAAACTGGACCCCGGCCTACGCCGGGGCGACGCCGTTTGTTTGAGGCATCCAATAAATCCCAAAAACCCTTGCATTTCGCGGCCAGCAGGCGTATCACCCGGCGGTCGAGTGCATTCCGCCTCGGCGCATAACCCTCACGCGGGATCAGGACACCTGGATTAAAAGCCCCAGGAGGTCCATCCGGTGTCTCCCGGCAGACTAGGTCGGAGAGGCGATCATCCCGCGGCGGCGAAACCGGAAAAGGATAATTGCAGATGGCTCTGCCTGAATTCACTATGCGTCAGCTCCTCGAAGCGGGCGTTCACTTCGGACACCAAACACACCGCTGGAACCCCCGCATGGGCCGCTATATCTTCGGCGCCCGCAACGGCATCCACATTATCGATCTGCAGCAAACCGTGCCGCTGCTGCGCGAGGCCCTGCAGGTCGTCCGCGATGCCACGGCGTCGGGCGGCCGCGTGCTGTTTGTCGGCACCAAGCGCCAGGCCTCGGAAACGGTGGCCGAAGCCGCCAAGCTGTGCGGCCAGTATTACGTCAACCACCGCTGGCTCGGCGGCATGATGACCAACTGGCGGACGATTTCAAAATCGATCAAACGCCTGAAAACGCTGGAAGAGCAGCTCGACAGCGAAGATACGGGCATGACCAAGAAGGAGCTCCTTCGTCTGACCCGTGAGCGCGACAAACTGGAACGCGCCCTGGGCGGCATCAAGGAAATGGGCGGCCTGCCGGACGTCATCTTCGTGGTCGATACCAACAAGGAAGAGATCGCCATCCAGGAAGCCCGGAAGCTCAACATCCCGGTCGTCGCCGTGATCGACAGCAACTCCGATCCCGAAGGCATCAGCTACCCGATCCCCGGCAACGACGACGCCCTGCGCGCCATCTCGCTTTACTGCGACCTGGTTGCCCGCTCGGTTCTCGACGGCATCCGCGAGGAAATGACGGATGCCGGCGTCGACATCGGCGAGGCCGCGGAAGCCCCGGTGGAGGAGATCCCCGAGGTGGTGGAAGAAGCCGCAGCCGAAGCTCCCGCTGAAGAAGCCCCGGCGGAGGAAGCAGCCGCCGAGGAAGCTCCCGCCGAGGAAGCTCCCGCAGAGGAAACTCCCGCAGAGGATGCTCCGGCTGAGGAAGCCAAGAAAGAGGAAGCCTCCGCTGAGGAAGCTCCAGCTGAGGATGCCGCGGCTTCCGAGGAACCCGCACCCAGCACCTGAGGCAATATCCGGGGCGGTTTGCGAACCGTCCCGGCTCATTAAAACTTTTTAATATCAACGCTTTATAAGCGTGAGGAAAACCAATGGCTGAAATAACTGCATCCCTGGTCAAGGAACTGCGCGAGCGCACCGGCGCCGGCATGATGGACTGCAAAAAAGCGCTGACCGAAACCGCCGGCGACAGCGAAGCCGCCGCCGACTGGCTGCGCACCAAGGGGCTGGCCGCCGCCGCCAAGAAAGCCGGTCGCGTGGCCGCCGAGGGTCTGGTCGGCGTTGTCTCAGATGACGGCGTCGCCGCCATCGCGGAAGTTAACTCGGAAACCGATTTCGTCTCCCGCAACGATGTCTTTCAGAATTTCGTCACGGCGGTTACGGGCATGGCGCTCGAGGCCGACGGCGATTTCGACAAGGCAAGTGCCGCCGCCTTTCCCGGTGGCGAAGGCACGCTGGCCGACGAAGCGACGAAGATGGTCGGTTCCATCGGCGAGAACATTCAACTTCGGCGCATGGCGGCCTTGTCGGCCAATCCAGGTGTCGTGGCGACCTATATGCACAATGCGACGGCGTCGAACCTGGGCAAAATCGGTGTTCTGGTAGCGCTCAAATCGGACGGCAACAAGGACCAGTTGATGACGCTGGGCAAGCAACTTGCGATGCATGTCGCAGCGACCAAGCCGCAATCCATGACGACGGAAGACCTCGACCCGGCCGTCGTCGAAAAGGAGCGCAATGTTCTGATCGAGCAGGCCAAGGAATCGGGTAAGCCCGAGGAAATCGCCATCAAGATGGTCGAAGGCCGCATCCGCAAGTTTTATGCCGAGGTTGTGCTGACCGAGCAGACCTTTGTCATCGACAACGAAACCAAGGTCGGCAAGGTCATCGAGAACGCCGCCGCCGAAATCGGCGCACCGGTCGAGCTGGTTGGTTTCGTCCGTTTCGAGCTGGGCGAAGGCATCGAAAAGAAGGAAGAGGACTTCGCGGCGGAAGTTGCCGCTCAAGTCGGCTCCTAAGGTCGATTTTCCACGCCTTCGGGGTTCGCTCGGACCCCGCGATAGTGTAGAGTTCGTGCGCCCAGGATGGAAAACCGTCCCGGGCGCACTTCGATTGCGCCCGGCCCGACCGCGAAGCGGCCATCATGCGCCCTAAAGTATTGATTTGAGGTCTTGAATGCCGTCTTCCGTCGAATACAAGCGCGTCCTTCTGAAGTTGTCGGGCGAGGCTTTGATGGGGGAGGGGGAATACGGCGTGGACCTCGACACGGTCGAGCGCATTGCCGCCGATGTCCGCGAAGTTCACGCCCTGGGCGCCGAAGTCTGCTTGGTGATCGGCGGCGGCAACATTTTTCGCGGGATCGCCGGTGCGGCGGCCGGCATGGAGCGCGCCAGCGCCGACTACATGGGCATGCTGGCCACCGTCATCAACGCCCTGGCCGTGCAAAACGCCCTGGAGCGGGCGGACGTTCCGACACGGGTCCTGTCGGCCATTCCAATGACGTCGGTGTGCGAGCCTTATGTTCGCCGCCGCGCCGTGCGTCATTTGGAGAAAGGCCGCGTCGTGATCTTTGCCGCCGGGACGGGCAACCCGTTTTTCACCACCGACACGGCGGCGGCGCTGCGGGCCGCCGAAATGGGTTGCGACGCCCTGCTTAAGGGCACACAGGTTGACGGCGTTTATTCCGCCGACCCGCAAACCAACGCGGATGCTGAAAGATATGATACTTTGGACTATCTTGAGGTGCTCGCCAACGATCTCAGGGTGATGGACGCATCCGCCATTAGTCTGGCGCGCGAAAACGACATTCCGATATTGGTTTTTTCGATTCACAATTCGGGTGCGTTTGCCGAGGTTGTACAAGGCCGGGGTCGCAGAACCATCATTAAGAAGGGGGCGTAAGACGTGGCTGATCCGGATATCGACGATATTGAACGCCGTATGAAGGGCGCGGTCGAAATGCTGAAGAAGGAATTCGGCGGGTTGCGCACGGGCCGGGCCTCAACCAGTCTGCTCGATCCGTTGACGGTTGAAGCCTACGGGCAATCCATGCCGATCAACCAGTTGGCGACCGTCAGCACACCCGAATCGAGGCTGTTGACGGTCCAGGTTTGGGACAAGGCCATGGTTGGTCCGACGGAGAAAGCCATTCGGGAATCCGGTTTGGGGTTAAATCCCGCGACCGATGGCCAGCTCATCCGGCTGCCTATCCCCGAGCTCAATGAGGAGCGGCGGATAGAACTCGGCAAAATCGCCGGCAAATACGCGGAGGAAGCGCGCATCGCCGTGCGCAACGTGCGCCGTCACGGCATGGACGACCTCAAGCACATGGAGAAGGACCACGAAATCTCGCAGGACGAGCACCACATGTGGGGCGAGGAAATTCAGAAATTGACCGATGAGATGATCGCGAAAATTGACGAGGCCCTGGCCGCCAAGGAAGAGGACATTATGCAGGTGTGACCATGGAAGCGGTCCCCTCACAGGAAAAGGCGCCGGCGCCACCCCGGCACATTGCGATCATTATGGACGGCAATGGCCGCTGGGCGAAGGCGCGCGGATTGCCCCGCGTTGCCGGCCACCAGCGCGGCGCCGAAGCGGTTCGGACCGTCGTCGAAG
Source organism: uncultured Rhodospirillaceae bacterium (assembly GCA_964528595.1). Classification (GTDB taxonomy): domain Bacteria; phylum Pseudomonadota; class Alphaproteobacteria; order UBA2966; family UBA2966; genus CAYFKJ01. The sequence goes on along the minus strand of CAZGTM010000002.1, from coordinate 85,596 downwards.
GCTGTCAGGAGATCGGCGTCCGATACCTGACACTTTATGCGTTTTCGTCCGAGAACTGGAAACGTCCGGCAACGGAAGTCGATGACCTGATGGGGTTGCTGCGCCATTACCTGAAGCGCGAGATAGTCGAACTCGATCGAAACCAGGTGAAACTGCGTTGCATTGGGGAGCGTGAAGGATTGGCCTCCGACATCAAGAAGTTGATTGACGATGCGGAACGTCACACCAAGGGGAATTCTAGTTTGACGTTGCAGATTGCCGTTAATTATGGCGGGCAGCGCGAAATTCTACAGGCTTGCAAGAGGATCGCCCAAACGGTGGCTGACGGCGACCTGGCGGTTGATGAGTTGGACGAGGAGATTTTCGAAGGGTACCTGCACACGTCCGGCATTCCCAATCCCGATTTGTTGATCCGGACCAGTGGCGAAAAACGGCTGAGCAATTTTCTGTTGTGGCAGGCCGCCTACGCTGAGTTCGTTTTCATGGATACGCTCTGGCCGGATTTCACCAAGGAAACCCTGATCAGTGCAATCGACGAATTTCACCGGCGCGACCGGCGTTACGGCGAAACAAGCGGCTGACGAGAAAACCGGTACGTTGTCCAAATCCCTGATCCTCCGCATTGTTTCCGGAACCATATTGGCGGCAGTTGGTTTGGCTGCCGTGTGGTATGGCGGATGGTATTTTGGCGTGTTGGCAATTGTCGCCGGACTTTTAATGGCGCGTGAATGGGATCGGCTCACTGGCGGCAGCGGGGTCAATACCCAGCTTGCGGTTCAATCCGCAGTGATAGTGGGGGTCGCCGTTTTATCGGCTTTGGGCGCATATGTCTGGGCGCTTGCGGTTGTCGGCGCCGGACTGCTCATTAGTGTTTTTGCCGCTGAATCAAATCGGCCAAAATGGTCGCCCTTGGGTGTCGTTTATATCTCGTTGCCGATCGTAGCGCTGGTTTGGCTGAGGGCGGAACCCGCCAACGGTGTTTTGACGGTAGTTTGGCTCTTGGCCGTGGTCTGGGCGACCGACTGCGGCGCCTATGTAGCCGGTCGAATGATCGGCGGTCCGAAAATGGCTCCTCGGCTCAGCCCCAACAAGACTTGGTCGGGACTGGGCGGCGGCATGATCGCGGCGGGACTCACCGGCGCCGCTATCGCCGTGTCATCCAATCACGGACCGCCCGTTTGGTTTTTGCTTGGCGGCGCTGCGATGGCCGTGGTTGGACAAATCGGCGACGTTTTCGAATCGGCGATCAAACGCTATGCTGGCGTTAAGGATTCCGGGGCCATCATTCCCGGGCATGGCGGCGTGCTGGACCGTTTGGACAGCCTGTTGTTCGTGGCGCTTTTCGTTGCGGCCGCCAACCTGATATTCGGTGCAGGAATTTTATGGCGATAACGGCATTTGAAAATTCTCCCCTGGCGTCAATTTCTCCGAGGCGGGTGACGGTTCTCGGCTCGACGGGGTCGGTCGGCCGTAACACCTTGGATTTGATTGCCCGGCGTCCGGAGGCCTTCTCCGTGGAGGCCCTGACGGCGCACGAGAACGTGACGCTGTTGATCGACCAGGCCAGGAAATTCCAACCCCAGTTCGCCGTTATTGCGTCAGAAGCCCTTTATCAGGAACTCAAGGAAGGTCTTGAGGGGACAGGCGTCACGCCTGCGGCTGGACCACAGGCTCTCATCGAGGCTGCCGAACGGCCCGCCGACTGGGTGATGGCCGCGATTGTCGGCGCCGCCGGTTTGGCGCCGACCATGACTGCGGTGGCGCGGGGCGCCGTCGTTGCGCTGGCCAACAAGGAATGTCTGGCTTGTGCCGGTTCTCTCCTGATGGATGCCGTTCAAACAGGCGGCGCGACTCTGCTGCCGGTCGATTCCGAACACAACGCGATCTTTCAGGTCTTCGAGGCCGAACGGCGTGAAGCAATCGAGCGCATCATTCTCACCGCTTCCGGCGGACCTTTCCGAACCTTGGAGCCCGAAGTGATGGCGCACGTCACGCCGGCCCAGGCGATCGCTCATCCGAACTGGAGCATGGGCGCCAAAATTTCGGTCGATTCGGCCACCATGATGAACAAGGGATTGGAGCTTATTGAAGCTCACCATCTCTTCGCCATGCCGGAGGAACAAATCGAAATTCTTATTCATCCTCAATCGGTCGTGCACAGTATGGTCGGATACGCCGACGGGTCCGTTCTCGCCCAATTGGGCACGCCGGATATGCGGACGCCGATCGCCTACACGCTGGGCTGGCCGGAACGCATTTCCGCGCCGGTCCAGCGGCTTGATTTGGCGGAGATCGCGCAATTGACGTTCGAGACCCCCGATACCCGGCGTTTTCCCGCTCTTGATCTCGCCCGCCAGGCGCTGGCGGCGGGTGAAGCGGCGCCGACCATTTTGAACGCCGCCAACGAAGTCGCGGTGGCGGGATTTTTGGCTGAGCGCGTCGGTTTTCTGGAGATTGCCGAAATTGTTCACGACACCTTGGACTCTTTGCCAGGGACCAAGCCAAACTCCATTGAAGATGTTCTCGCCATTGACGCCGAAGCGCGTAGAATTGCCGCGGATTTGGTTGATGCAGCGTCCGCGGACGGCGGAGCACGATAATCGATGTTCGAATTTCTTGATGGATTTCTGATTTATGTGGGCCCGTTTTTGGGTTTGCTGACGGCTGTCGTGTTCGTTCATGAAATGGGCCATTTTCTCGTTGCCCGGTTGTTTGGCGTGCCCGTTGAGATCTTTTCGGTCGGTTTCGGACGGGCCCTGGTCAGTTGGCGGGACCGGGCGGGAACGATATGGAAGATCGGCTGGTTGCCGCTCGGTGGGTACGTTAAATTCTTGGGTGATGAGGACGCCGCCTCGGTCAAACGAAGTGAGGCCGGGCCCGCTGCACCTGCAGGCGTCACGATGTTCCACGACCAGCCATTGTATTCGAGAGCTGCGGTGGTTGCGGCCGGACCTTTCGCCAATTTCCTATTCGCCATATTTCTGCTTGCCGTCACTTTCGCAACGGTCGGCCAACCATTCACGCCTCCTGTGGTCGACAAGGTTTTCGACAACACGGCTGCTTCCTCCGCCGGGATCTTGAACGGTGACCGGATCGTCAACATCGGCGGTCAGTCCATTCAGCGCTTCGAGGAACTCCAGGTCATCATCAGCAACAATCCGGATATTGAGTTGGAGGTCGTGGTCGAACGCGATGGGTATGAATCCACGCTGATGGTTACCCCCGGCGCGCGTGAATTCGAAGACCGTTTCGGCAATAAACGGCGCATCGGTTTCCTGGGCGTTAGCCGGGGAGGGAGCGAATTTGTCCGTCACGGACCGGTGTTGGCCGTATGGTACGCCACCCGGGAAACCTACAATTTTACGGTCATGACACTGCGTAACGTGTGGGAGATGATCGCGCGGGAACGACCGGCCGATGAACTACGGGGAGTCCTGGGTATCGCCCAAATGTCGGGCCAGGCTGCCCAAATGGGGTTCGAATCCTGGCTTCGGCTCACCGTGCTGATATCCATCAGTCTCGGTCTGATCAACCTCTTTCCCATTCCCATTTTGGATGGGGGGCACCTGGTGTTTTATGCCTTCGAGATGATATTGCGCAGACCTATTAGTGAGAGAATTCAAGAATTTAGCTTCCGTATTGGCTTGGTCCTTGTTATTACCCTGATGTTGTTTGGATTGTGGAATGACCTCGTTCATCTCAAGGTATTTGAGCAAATAAATCGGGTGTTTTCTTAATGAATTCTAGGGGGCGAGTAGTTTATCGGGTTGCAGGCTGGCTCGCGGCGGTGCTCATGATCATCGCCGTCCACGGGGACGTTGTCGCGCAAACCGCCCAACGAACGGTCCGCGCCGTCCAGGTGGACGGCAATCAGCGCATCGAAGACGATGCCGTTCGGTCTTATATGACGCTGGCCGCCGGCGACCGCATCACGAACGAAAGCATCAATCAGTCGTTAAAAGCGCTCTATGCCACGGGACTGTTCGCCGACGTTACGATCCGCTTGCAGGGGGATGTCGTCGTCGTTGCGATCGTTGAAAATCCGATCATCAACCGCATGGCGTTCGAGGGCAACAAGCGCATTGAAGACGAGGAACTGGAGACCGAAGTTCAATTGCGTCCCCGCATCGTCTATACCCGTCGGCGCGTCCAAAACGATGTCCAGCGCATCACCCAACTCTATCGCCGGAAAGGCCGCTTTGCCGCGACGGTGGAGCCCAAAATCATCCTATTGGAGCAAAACCGCGTTGATCTGGTGTTCGAAATCAACGAGGGACCGGTCACCGAGATTCGCAAGATCGACTTCATCGGCAATCACCGTTTCTCCGATGGACAACTGCGTTCGGAAATCGCCACAAAGGAATCCAGGTGGTACAGGTTCTTCACCTCGGACGACAATTATGATCCCGACCGCCTGACCTTCGACCGGGAACTGCTGCGGAGGTTTTACCTGTCCAAAGGCTATGCGGATTTCCAAGTCGTCTCGGCGGTCGCCGAACTGACGCGGGACCGCAAGGATTTTTTCATCACCTTCACCATGGAGGAGGGGTCGCAGTACCGGTTTGGCACTGTTGAGGTGGAAAGCGGCCTGAAAAACATCGACGCCACAAAGCTGAAAAAGCTGGTGGAGATAGAAACGGGCGAATTCTACAACGCCGACAAGGTTGAGAAAGCCATTCAGGCGCTGACTTTTGAAGTGGGGCGGTTGGGCTTTGCTTTTGTCGATATCCGTCCGATGACGAATAGAGACCGCGAGACCCGTGTAATCGATGTCAAATTCGGTGTCCGCGAAGGTCCACGGGTCTACGTTGACCGCATCGACATCATCAACAACGTCAGAACCCTTGACGAGGTTGTTCGGCGCGAGTTCCGTCTCGCTGAGGGCGATGCATTCAATACCGCGAAACTGAGAGAAAGCCGGCGCCGGATCAATTCGCTGGGGTTCTTCGACAAGGTGGCGATTGACGACGACCAGGGACTGCTCGATGAAAAGTCTCTTGGCGGCGCAGCGGGCGATTTTGCCAATGACAGGACCGTCATCACTGTCGACGTGAAGGAAAAGTCCACCGGTGAACTGAGTTTTGGCGCTGGTTACTCGACCTCCGAGGCATTGGTCGGCGACGTCAGCATCCGGGAAAGAAACCTACTCGGCCGGGGGCAAGACCTGCGACTTGGCCTCAACGTTTCCACGCGCCGGCAGTTGATCGACCTCTCTTTCACCGAGCCCTATTTCCTGGACCGGGATCTGGCAGCCGGGTTCGACGTTTTCAATCTCAAGCGCGATTTCCAGAGCCAAAGTTCCTATGACGAGGCAGCTACCGGTGGCACGTTGAGGGCGGCTTTTCCCATTGCCAAGAACCTTAGGCAGTCGGTGAGTTACACGCTTCGCAAGGACACGATTGAAAATGTCGGCAGTGACGCCTCTACCTTCGTGGCGGCTCAGGAAGGATCACGTCTGACTTCTTCACTGGGGTATTCGTTGATCTATGATGTGCGCGACAACCGCTTTCTCCCGAACGAGGGTTTCGTCGCCAGGTTTGGACAGGATCTCGCCGGCCTGGGGGGTGATGTCAGCTACCTGCGGTCCAATTTCCGATTTGCCTACTACTATCCGTTCACCGAGGACTTGGTCGGAAGTTTCTCGACCGAAGAGGGGTATATCGTCGGCTTGGGTGAACGGGTTCGGTTGTCAGACCGGTATTTCGTCGGCGGCACAAATTTCAGGGGTTTCGAGTCGGCCGGCATCGGACCACGGGACAGGCTTACGGGTGATGCGCTCGGTGGCAAGATATACTATGTCGGCACCACGGCTCTCCGCTTCCCGCTTGGTCCGCTGGAGGAATTTGGCGTCACCGGCAACGTGTTCGCCGAGTTCGGCAGCCTGAGTGATCCGGATCTTGTAAGTATGACAAATGTTACCGACCCGGGCTCGATCCGCTTCTCAACCGGTTTTGGAGTGGCCTGGAGTTCGCCGTTTGGTCCAATTCAATTAGATTTTACCGAAGCTCTGGTACATGAAGACGAGGACAAAAAGGAATTCTTCCGCTTTAGTTTCGGAACCCGTTTCTGACGCGACTTTGTCGTTGTCATTTTTCGCGATAGGGCAAATACGAGAATGAAAATGTTGTTTATTGCAATGCGCGCGCTTCTGGTGCCGGCCTTGGTCATGCTTGGCCTCGTTGCTCCACCAGCGGCGGCGGCCGATAAACTGGAACCGGCCGTCATCGTTTTTATCGACCAGCAACTCATTCTCCGTGAATCGGAAGCCGCCAAGAGCATCCGAAAGCAAATAGACGGATTTCGGGTTGCCTACCGGGAAGACATTGTGGCGGAGGAAAAACGCCTGAGGGTAGAGGAACAGGAACTCAAACGGCAAAGGCCCTTGCTGTCTCCGGAAGCGTTCACCGCCAAGCGGCGTTTGTTCGAAGATAGCGTTGCGAGCGTTCAGAGGTCCGTCCAGGACCGGACAAGGCTACTGGACCGGGCGTACACGCAATCGATGAACGAGGTGGGCAAGGTGATGCGTGTGATCGTCGCGGAACTAACACAGGAAATGGGCTTCAACATCGTGCTTGAGAAATCACAAATACTGTTTGCCCGCCGCAACCTAGATATCACCCAGCACGTACTGGAACGGCTAAACAAGAAACTCCGCCATGTAGAGGTGCCGTCGCCCCAGTCGGCGCCTGACAAACAATAATGGCAGATCCGCGTTTCTTTCAGCGCGCGGGACCCTTTACGGTTGCCGATTTGGCGGACCTCGTCGACGCGGAACTTGACGGCGATTCAGGCCGGTCAATGACGTTGGAAGACGTCGCCCCGTTGGATAAGGCCGGCCCGGCGGATCTCAGCTTTCTCGATAATACGAAATACCTTCCGGCCCTGGCTGAAACCATGGCCGGCGCCTGCATCGTGCGTCCGGAACATGCCGATCAGACGCCCAATCATACGGTTGCCCTCATTACGCAGGCCCCCTACAAGGCCTATGCCGTGGCGGCGCAGGCGTTTTATCCAGTTCAAGAAGTGGAAGACGGCATATCGCCGCAGGCGAGCGTCAATCCGCAGGCTGAAATCGGTGATAACTGCGCGATCGCCGCCGGTGCGGTGATCGGCGCCGGCGCTATTCTCGGCACCGGCACATCGGTCGGAGAGAATGCCGTCATCGCGCCGGGCGTCGTGATCGGCGGCAATTGCTCCATTGGGCCGGGCGCGTCGCTTAGCCATTGCCGGATCGGTGACAACGTTCGAATTTATCCCGGCGTCAGGATAGGTCAGGACGGCTTCGGTTTCGCACCTGATCCAGGGGGCCACGTCAAGGTGCCGCAACTGGGTTTGGTTGTAATTGGAGACAATGTCGAGATCGGCGCCAACACCTGCATCGACCGGGGCAGCGGCCCCGATACCCTGATTGGCGATGGCTGTTGGATCGATAACCTGGTGCAGATCGGTCATAATGTCGAACTGGGCCGGGGGTGCATTGTCGTCTCCCAAGTGGGCATCAGCGGCAGCACCAAAATCGGGGATTACGTCGTGTTGGGGGGACAGGTCGGCATCGCCGGCCACCTGCAGATCGGCGCCGGTGCGCAGATCGCAGCCAAAAGCGGCGTTATCAAGGATGTGCCGGCAGGAACCGTGGTCGGCGGTTATCCCGCACAGCCCGTCAAGGATTGGCACCGGCAATCGATCGTATTGGCCAGATTGGTGAAGGAAAGAAGGCAGAGGCAATGAACGAAACGACACCACCGGCGGAAGTGGATCCCATCGAGATCAAACAGATCCTGGAGATGATTCCACACCGTTACCCACTTTTGTTGGTCGACAAGGTCAAGGATGTCGTCATCGGCGAAAGCGCCACCGGAATCAAGAACGTCACGATGAACGAACCGCAGTTCCAAGGGCATTTCCCCGGCCATCCCGTCATGCCGGGCGTCATGATCGTGGAATCGATGGCTCAAACTTCGGCGGTTCTAGTCGTCAAGACCCTGGGCGATGCCGGCCTCAACAAGCTGGTCTATTTCATGAGTATCGAAAATGCCAAGTTCAGAAAACCCGTCACGCCCGGTGACCGCATGTACATCCAAATTACGAAGGATCGGCAGCGCGGCAACGTCTGGCGGTTCAACGGCAAAGCGATTGTTGATGACGCCGTGTGCGCGGAAGCTCTGTTTACGGCAATGATTGTCGATCCCGAGGACGCCTGATGAGCGCCATTCACCCCAGCGCGATTATCGAAGAGGGCGCGCAAATCGGGGATGGCGTAACCATCGGTCCCTATTGTTGTATCGGGCCGAACGTTTCGCTGGCGGACAATGTTGAGCTCAAGTCCCACGTCGTGATCGACGGTCGCACGAGCATCGGAGAGGGCACACGAATTTTTCCCTTTGCCTCGCTGGGACATGAGCCGCAGGACCTGAAATACGATGGCGAGAATTCTGTGGTGGAGATCGGCGCACGGACGACGATCCGCGAGTACGTGACCGTTCATCCCGGTACGGACGGCGGCGGCGGCAACACGAAAATCGGCGACGATTGCCTCCTCATGGGGTCGGTCCACGTCGCCCATGACTGCATCATCGGCAATAACGTGATCCTGGCCCAGGCCACCGTTCTCGGCGGACATGTCATAATCGACGACTTCGCCATTCTGGGCGGGTCCGTCGGCGTGCATCAGTTCGTCAGGATCGGCGCACACGCCATGATCGGCGGTATGTCGGCGGTCGACCATGACGTCATTCCCTTCGGTTCCGTCAGCGGTGAGCGCGCCGTGCTCGGCGGCTTGAATATTATCGGCATGAAACGACGCGGTATGAATCGTGAGGAAATAAGCGCTTTGCGCTCGGCCTTCGGGCATCTCTTTACCGATCAAGGCACGCTGCAGGACCGCGTTGCCGAAGTGGCGGATCAGTTCGGCTCGTCGGAAGCGGTGATGTCGGTCGTCGAATTCATGCAGGCCGATACGTCGCGCGCTTTTTGCCAACCCAAACCCGGAGACTGATTTCCGATGTCCGCTCCCGCCAAGCTCGGCATCATCGCGGGCGGTGGCGCGTGGCCGAGCCGTTTGGCGAATGCGTGCCGGGATCAAGGACGGGACTGCCACGTTATTGCCCTGAAGGAACATTGTGACGAGGCGATGCTGACGGCACTGCCGCATACCTGGGTCGACATCGGCGCGGTCGGCAAGGTCTTGTCGGTGCTTGGGGCGGAGGGCTGCGCCGAGGTGGTCATGGCCGGTCCCATCGAACGTCCTTCCCTGAGTTCCGTAAAGCCCGATCTTCGGGGCATGAAGCTGATCCCCAAACTGTTGAAGGCCGGCGGTGACGACGCGCTTTTGCGGGTTTTGGTCGAGGAGTTCGAAAGCGAAGGTTATCGCGTCGTCGGCATCGACGACATTGTCGGCGGTTTGCTGGCGAGCAGCGGGGCGCTTGGCAAGCATGAACCCGACAAGGACGCGCTCAGCGATATTGCCCGCGGGGTGGAAGTCGCCCGAACTCTGGGTGCGTTGGACGTCGGACAAGCCGTCGTCGTTCAGCAAGGCCACGTTTTAGGTGTCGAGGCCGCCGAGGGCACGGACCGTTTGCTGGAACGTTGCGGATCCCTGCGACGCGAGGGCAATCCCGGCGTGCTGGTAAAGGTCAGCAAACCTGGCCAGGAACGCCGCACCGATCTGCCGACCATCGGAATCGATACCGTTCGGGCGGCGATGGAAGCGGGTTTGGCGGGTATCGCTGTCGAGGCCGGCCATGCGTTGGTCGTGGACCGTTCGGCGGTTGGCGAGGCGGCCGACGCTGCGGGCATTTTTATTGTCGGGATCGACACCGCCGAAGGCTAGGAGCCACCATGGGCCGGTTGATGGGAAAGTGCTTGTTGGCTTTATGCGGGGTGTTGGCCGCAGCCGCCTTGTCACCTGGTTTTGCCGCCGACCCGACAGTTCTGGCGTTCGATCAGGCCGTTTTCGGAGAAGACGGCAGCGGCCAGCCTGGGGTGGCCAAGTGGGTCGGCCCGATCCGCATTACGGTCATGGGAGACAGCGATCCCGAGGGCGAAAAGCTTCTGGAGGAATACGTAGCGGAAGTATCTGAAGCCGCCGGCCTGGACATCGATGTGGCGGCGCCCGCTCCCCGGGGTGCGGCGCGGCGGGCAGCCCTTGCCGTGTTTTTCGGTGATCCCGACGCCTTCCACAAATTTCTCGAACGCGAGGGTGGCGCTCCATCACCGGATTTGATGAAACAACTGCAGGCCGGCTTTTGCTGGTCGAACTTGTGGATCGCCAACGACCGCATTATCCGGGCTGTGGTATACGCCAAGGGCGCGGATCATGCGGTGGCGGGCCGATCCGGCCGGCGCAAGTGTTTGTATCATGAGCTCGGTCACACCCTGGGTCTGCCATTCCATCCCAAGGCGTTTTCGGTTCTAAATTATGAATCGGCGACCGACGGTCACACCGATCTCGATCGGAAGCTTTTGGCGTTGCTTTATCATCGCTCGGTCTGGCCCGGCATGCCGCGCGATGCGGTGCTTGAAACCGTCAGGAAATTGGTTGCGCGCTAATGGCGGGTGACAAAGTTCGCATCATGATCGTCGCCGGCGAGCCCTCGGGCGATGCTCTGGGCGGGCCGTTGATGGCGGCGCTCAAACAACGCCTGGACAGCGATGTCGAATTTCTGGGCCTCGGCGGCGAGGCCATGAGTGGGCAAGGATTGCAGAGCCTGTTCCCGATGTCCGACATCGCGGTGATGGGACTGGCGGAAATCCTGCCCCGGGTTGGTTTGATCCTGCGCCGGCTGCGTCAGACGGTCGATCTCGCGTTGAGCGAAAAGCCGGACGTGCTGATCACGATCGATGCGCCCGGTTTCAATTTCCGCTTGGGCCGGAAAATTCACGGGCACGGCATACCCATCGTGCATTACGTGGCGCCCACGGTCTGGGCCTGGAAACCGGGACGGGCCAAAAAAATCGCAGGCTTTCTCGACCATCTCCTCGCCGTTTTGCCGTTCGAACCGCCCTATTTCGAGGCCGAGGGGCTGCCCTGCACGTTTGTCGGCCACACGGCGGTCAGCGCGCCGGCGGGAGACGGCAAGGCGTTCCGGGAGGCCCACGGCATTCCCATGGATGGTCTGGTCCTGGGGATCCTGCCCGGCAGCCGGCAGGGCGAGCTTTCGAGGCTGTTGCCGGTATTCCGGGAAACGGCGACGCGGTTGGCCGCAAACCATCCCAACCTCCACCTCGTGTCGGTCACCCTGTCACACCTGCATGAAACGGTGCGTGCGGGACTGGGCGGCCGCGATACCCCGCTCACCATCGTCGGCGCAGACGAGAAGGCGTCCGCCTTCGCCGCCATGAACGGCGCGTTGGCGGCGTCCGGCACGGTCGCGCTCGAACTTTCGCTGGCCGCCGTCCCCGCGGTGGTGGCGTACCGCATGAATCCTCTGACCATGGCAATCGTCCGGCGCATGGCCCAGGTCGACATGGTGTCTCTGACCAATCTCGTCCTCGAACGCGAGGTCATACCGGAGTTCTTGCAGGAAAGATGCACGCCCGGCAATCTCAGGCCTGCCGTCGAGAAGATTCTGGTTGATGAACAGGTGCGCAACGCGCAAATTGAAGCCGGGCGTCAAGTCGCGGCTGCCTTGGGGGCAGGGGGTTCGCCGCCCGTCGAGCGCGCCGCCGACGTCGTCCTTCAAGTACTCGAGACCAAATCCCGAATTTCGCCACAACAGAAGAGAGCTCCGCAGCCATGACTGACAGCGCCATCGACACCACCGGTTTTCGTTATTTGCACACCATGATCCGGGTGAAGGACTTGGAAAAATCCAAGGATTTCTATACCCGCCACCTCGGCATGAAGGTTTTGCGCGAGAGTGAGTTTCCCGGCGGCAAGTTCACCCTCTGCTTCGTCGGCTACGGCGATGAGGAGAGCAACACGGTGGTGGAACTGACCTACAATTGGGACCAGGAAACGCCTTACGAAATCGGCGACGGCTTCGGCCATCTCGCCATCGCCGTGCCGGATATCTACGGCACCTGCGATCAGCTGGCCGCCGAAGGCGTGCCCATTCCCCGACCCGCCGGCCCCATGAAGCACGGCACCCGTGCCATCGCCTTCATCGAGGACCCCGACGGCTACAAGGTTGAACTGGTCGAACGGGATTAGGGATTAGGCGTAAATCCAGTAGACCGCCGCCCCGACGAGGACGGCCAGCGCCGCCCACCGGACGCTGCGGCGGCGCCACAGCGGTGGGCGGTTGTCGTTGATGATGGGGAGGTCGGCGAAGCGGGCGCGGGAGCCGCGCCGGCCCGGCTGGTCGTTGGCCGGTACCGGCAGCTTTCGCCCGAGGGCGGTTCGCTGAAACACCGAGCTGCCGCCTGATCCCTAGCGCTCGCCGACCGGCACGAAGGCGCGCTGGTCTGCGCCGGTGTAAAGTTGCCGCGGCCGGCCGATTTTCTGGGTCGGATCGACGATCATTTCCTTCCACTGCGCCACCCAGCCGACCGTACGGGCCAGGGCGAACAGCACCGTGAACATCGACGTCGGAAAGCCCATGGCGCGCAGGATGATGCCGGAATAGAAGTCGACGTTGGGGTAGAGCTTCTTCTCGATGAAGTACTCGTCCTCCAGGGCGATGCGCTCCAGTTCCATGGCCAAGGCCAGCAGAGGCTCGTCGCGGATGCCCAATTCGTCGAGCACCTCGTGGCAACTCTGGCGCAGCACCGTGGCGCGCGGGTCGTGGTTCTTATAAACGCGATGGCCGAAGCCCATCAGGCGGAAAGGATCGTCCTTGTCCTTGGCTTTCTCCACGAATTCGGGAATGCGTTCAAGGGAGCCGATTTCCTCGAGCATTTCCAGCACCGCTTCGTTGGCGCCGCCGTGGGCCGGCCCCCACAGGCAGGCGATGCCGGCCGCGATGCAGGCGAACGGATTGGCGCCCGACGAGCCCGCCAGGCGGACGGTCGAGGTTGAGGCATTCTGTTCGTGATCGGCGTGCAGGATGAAGATTTTGTCCATGGCGCGGGCCAAGACGGGGCTGACTTCATAGTCCTCCGCCGGCACCTTGAACATCATGCGCAGGAAGTTTTCGGCATAACTCAGGTTGTTGCGGGGATAACAGAACGGCTGGCCGATCGAATATTTATAGGCCATAGCGGCAAGGGTCGGCATCTTGGCGATCATGCGGTGCGAAGCGACCATGCGCTGGTGTTCATCGCTGATGTCCGTGCTGTCGTGATAAAAGGCGCTGAGCGCGCCGACGACGCCGCACATGATGGCCATGGGGTGGGCATCGCGCCGGAAACCGCGGAAGAACTGCGTCAACTGTTCGTGGATCATCGAGTGATAGGTGATGTCGTGCTCGAACTTCTCCTTCTGGGCCTGGGTCGGCAGTTCACCGTCGAGCAGCAGGTAACAGACTTCCAGGAAATCGCTGTTTTCCGCCAGTTCGTCGATGGCATAGCCGCGGTACAGGAGCACGCCCTCGTCACCGTCGATATAGGTGATGGCGGATTCACAGCTTGCCGTCGAGACAAACCCCGGGTCGAAGGTAAAGTGACCGGTTTCGCCATATAGTTTCCGGATGTCCACGACATTGGGTCCGACGGAACCTCCGAGCACGGGCAGGTCAATGGTTCGGCCTGACGCATTGTCGGTGAGCGTCATGGACGCAGCGGTTTCTTCCTGTACCTTTTCCGAGGCCATAGATATTCCTTCCTGGATTACCAAAAAATTTGTCGGCGCTATTAGGGAACCGGGGGGCAAGCGCCGGTTTTACCAATTATACGACTGTTTGCCGTCTGGGGGAAATCACTCGTCCCCATGTGGGTCGCTATTAGACAGCGAATTCGTTGCGTCGGCAATGCGACCCAGTGTCTCATCCCGGCCCAGAATTTCCAGAACGTCGAAGATCCCGGGGGAGGTGGTGCGCCCCGTCAGCGCTGCGCGCAGAGGTTGGGCGACCTTGCCCAGCTTCATCTCCTCTGATTCGGCAAAAGCCCGCATGCCGGCTTCGATGACGTCGTGTGACCAACCGTCCCAGGCTTGGGCCTGTTCGAGGAAGCGGGCCAATACCGCAAGGGCTTTATCCGTCAGCAACGCGGCCGCTTTTTCATCCATTTCAAGTGGGCGTTCGTCAATCAAAAATAACGAATTTTCAATGAGTTCCAATGTTGTTTTCGCGCGTTCCTTTAAGTGCGGCAGCGCGGCCATGACACGTGACGTCTGTATCTCGGAAAGCGCGCCGCCGGCCACATCCACCAAAGCCTCGGCGATAAGTCCGAACAGATCGGCATCCGGCGTCTCCTTGAGGTACTGGCTGTTGAAACTGTCGAGTTTCTTGAAATCGAATCGAGAGGGCGATTTGCCCAAGCCGTCGGAATCGAACCACTCGATGGCCTGCTCCGTGCTGATGTGCTCGTCATCGCCGTGGCTCCAGCCCAGCCGCAGCAGATGGTTACGCATCGCGGCAGGCAGATAACCCATGTCGCGGTAGGCCTCGACCCCAAGCGCGCCGTGGCGTTTGGATAATTTGGCGCCGTCGGCGCCGTGAATCAGCGGAATATGGCCGAAAACCGGGATAACCCAGCCCAAAGCGTTGTAAATCTGGGTTTGTCGGGCCGCATTGTTGAGGTGATCGTCGCCCCGGATAATGTGGCTGATCCCCATGTCGTGGTCGTCGACCACCACCGACAGCATGTAGGTTGGTGTGCCGTCCGCCCGCAGCAGCACCATGTCGTCCAGTTGGTCGTGTTTGAAACGCACCTCGCCCTGGACTAGGTCCGCGATCACGGTTTCTCCCGTCCGCGGCGCTTTCAACCGGACCACGGGCGGCACCCCTTCGGGCGCCTCCGCCGGATCGCGGTCTCGCCAGCGTCCGTCATAGAGCGTCGAGCGGCCCTCGGCGCGGGCTTTTTCCCGCATTTCCGCCAATTCCTCGGGTGAGCAATAGCAGTGATAGGCATTGCCCGCCGCCAGCAGTTCCCCGGCCACTTCGGCATGTCGGTCCGCCCGCTGGGACTGATATACGACCTCGTCGTCGCAATCGAGACCAAGCCAGTCGAGGCCGTCGAGAATGGCCTGCGTGGCCTCCGGCGTGGAGCGCTTGCGGTCGGTATCCTCGATGCGCAGGCGGAATTTGCCGCCGTGGTGGCGGGCGTAAAGCCAGTTGAACAGCGCCGTCCGGGCGCCTCCGATGTGGAGAAAGCCCGTCGGCGACGGGGCGAAGCGGGTGACGACGCTCATGGTTACTTTCATCGATGATTTCGGGGTGGGTTGGGCTGGCACTGTTTAGCACATCAACGGCGTGAATACCTAGGCCCGTCGGTAAAACACGCTCAGATCCGTGCATTACCCCAGTCGGTATTCGTGAGTGGGGAACCTGGATTAGTGTCCGAACGCGCCAGAGATGACAGGCAATCCGGTCGACGATCAGTTGCGGCCTTCGTCGGGGCGTTGAACCTCCGCCTGGCGGACGAGCAGGAAAGGCGCGTGCTGTGGCTGCCGGTCTTGCTCGGCATCGGCGTTGCCGCCTATTTCGCCTTGCCGGTGGAGCCACCCGTTTGGGCCGCACCCTCGGGTCTGGGGCTGGGCGTCCTGCTGTTGTGGCTCGGCTGGCGCAGCACCGGCTGGGTCATTGTGGCGTCCGCTTTCGTGGCGCTTACCCTGGGCTTCTCGGCGGCCCAATGGCGGGCCCGGTCGGTTGCCGCTCCGGTGATCGAGAAGCGCATGGGGGCGGTCTTGCTGGAAGGCGTCGTTTCCTCGGTGGAGCGGCGTACAAAAGGCACCCGCATTGTCGTCTCTGAGCCGGAAATCGCCCGCTTGACCCGCCCCAAGTGGCCCGCAAGCGTGCGCATAACGGTGCGGACGGGCGGTGGGGAAAGCATCACCGCCGGTGACCGCATCCGCTTGCGCGCTGTCCTCATGCCGCCGCCTGACGCATCATTGCCCGGCGGCTTCGATTTCGTCCGTTACGCCTGGTTCAAAGGCATCGGCGGCGTCGGCTACGCCGTTTCCCGGCCGGAGATCGTCATGCGGGGTGCCCGAAACGGTTTCGGCCATACCATCGAAGCCCTGCGCCAGGACATCACAAGCCGGATCCTGGAAGCGTTGGAAGGGCGGCGGGGCGCCGTCGCGGCGGCCTTGATGACGGGCGAACGCGGCGCCATCCCCGAAACCGTGCTCCAAGCCATGCGGGATGCCGGATTGGCCCACCTGCTGGCGATTTCCGGGCTGCACATCGGCTTGCTGGCGGCCATCCTGTTCTTCGTCATCCGGGCGCTGCTGGCCCTGATCGAACCCATTGCCCTGCGCCATCCGGTCAAGAAATGGGCGGCCGCGGCGGCCCTGCTCGGCGCGCTGGCCTACCTCATCCTGACGGGCTCGACCGTGCCGACACAGCGGGCCTTCCTGATGACCGGTCTAGTGCTGGTGGCGGTAATGCTCGATCGCCGCGCCTTGTCCATGGGCCTTGTGGCCTGGGCTGCCGCCGCCGTCCTGCTGATCACCCCGGAAAGCCTGCTCGGCCCCAGTTTCCAGATGTCGTTCGCGGCCGTTGTCGCCCTGATCGCGGTTTATGAGATCGCCCGCGGTTCGTTTGGCGGCTGGCGCAGCGACGGCGGCATGACGCGCCGGATGACGCTTTACGTGGCGGGCGTCGCCCTCACCACGGTGGTGGCCAGTACGGCAACGGGACCCTTCGCCGCCTACCATTTCGGCCGCTTCGCGGTCTACGGGCTGGCAGCCAACCTGATCGCCGTCCCCATCATGGCGATGTGGATCATGCCCTTTGCCATCGCCGCCTTCGCGCTGATGCCGCTGGGTCTCGAAGGCCTGGCCCTGGCGCCCATGGGCTGGGGCATCGAGGCGGTATTGCGCGTGGCCGAGACCGTGGCGGCCTGGCCCGGCGCGGTAAAACTATTGCCCTCCATGCCGGATGCCTCAATCGCCGCCATTGCCTTGGGCGGTTTGTGGCTGTGCCTTTGGTCCGGCCATTGGCGGATCTGGGGTATCGGCCCCGTCTTGGCCGGTTTGGTATTCTATGCGGCGGCGGACCGTCCCGACGTGCTGGTCGGTCCCCGCGGTGAAACGTTCGCGGTCGCCGAGGCCGACGGGCGGCTGCGGATTTCGCGGCAGCGTGAAAGCCACCTGACGGGCGAATGGCTGGAATCGCGCGGACAGGAAGCGCCGCTACCCTGGCCCACGCAGAATTCAAGAATGGGAGAGCGCCTGGTTTGCGACGATTTCGGCTGCCTTTACCGGGCCAAAGGCCACACGGTCGCACTTGTCCGGCAGGTCGATGCGGTGGGGGAGGACTGTGCCGTTGCAGATATCGTCATCAGCGCCGTGCCCCTGCGCCAGCACTGCAACGGCCCGGCCTACACGGTCGACCGTTTCGACCTCTGGCGCGAGGGCGCCCATGCCGTGTGGCTGCATAAAGACGGAACGGCCTGCGTGCGCTCTGTCGCCGACGAACGCGGACTGCGCCCGTGGTCGCCGTCGAAATCGAGACTTAGGCCTATGAGGAAAAAGGGTTCGCGGTAGCGATCAGTATTGCCGCATCAAGCCGGCGAGCTTGCCCTGCACCTTGACCCGGTCGGGGCCGAAGATGCGGGTCTCATAGTCTTCGTTGGCGGCTTCCAGGGCGATGGAGTTGCCTTTGCGGCGCATGCGCTTGAGCGTCACTTCCTGATCGTCCACCAGGGCCACGACGATGGCGCCGCTTTCGGCGGTGTCGCCGCGTTCGATGATAACGGTGTCGCCGTCGAAGATGCCGACTTCGATCATCGAATCGCCGGCCACCGTCAGGGCGTAATACTCGCCCCGGCCCAGCATCGCGCCCGGCACTTCGACGTTGTTGGACTGATCGCGCAGGGCTTCGATCGGCGTACCGGCGGCGATCTGGCCGTAAAGCGGTAGCGAGACGACTTCGGGACTGGCTTCCACATGGGTGCTGTGGGCGCCGAAATCGGCCTCGATAATGTTGGGTGAGAAGGTTTTCTCTTCCGGCGCGGGGGCGGTCGCTGCGGCGGCGGCGGAATCGGGAAGTTTGAGCACCTCGAGAGCCCGGGCCCGGTGGGGCAGGCGGCGGATGAAGCCCCGTTCCTCGAGCCCCGTGATCAGCCGGTGAATGCCCGATTTGGACTTCAATCCCAAGGCGGCCTTCATTTCATCGAACGAGGGGGAGAGCCCCTTTTCCGTCAGATAGCCGTTGATGAAGGTGAGAAGTTCGTGTTGCTTCCGCGTCAGCATGGCCCCTCGCAGGTATCTATCCGAAACACCGGATTTCTGAGTTTTCCCCAGATATTGTGTCTGGGGAACAAAACAAAAACATATGTATGTTCTAGTTTAGTTCTCATTGTCCGTCAAGGGGGTTTTGGGCCGATTTAATACCCCAGGTGGCTCAGCACCACGACGTCGATGGTGGTGCCGGCGGCAACGGCCGGGGCGAAGGGCGGCCGGATGATCAGGCAATCGGCGGCGGCGAGGCGGGAAAGCATGCTGCTGTCCTGCTTGGCGAAGGCGGTGGCGGTCAGGTTGCCGTCCTCGTCGCGGGCCAGGCGGGCGCGCAGGTAATCCTCGCGCTGGTCGTTTTCGCCGAGGTCGCCGGCCAGGACTGCCGGCGTGGTTTCCAGCACCGGGTCTTCCGCGCCCAGCAAGGCGGCGAGGGCGGGCTTCAAGTAAACCAGAGCGCAGATCAGGGCCGAGACCGGATTGCCCGGCAGACCGAGCATGGGCACGCCGTTGAAATCGCCGAAGATCAGCGGTTTGCCCGGCCGCATGGCGATGCGCCAGAAATCAACGCTGAGCCCGGTGTCGCCGAGAACTTTCTGGATGAGGTCGTGATCGCCGACCGAGGCGCCGCCGACGGTGACCAGCAGGTCGGCCCCGCGTGCGCCTTCGGCCATGGTTTTGAGCGAATCCTCGTCGTCCTTGGCGATGCCGAGGTCGATGGCCTCGCCGCCGCAAGCCGCGATCATGGCGCAAAGGCCAATGTTGTTGGAACTGATTATCTGGTTGGGCCCCAACGCCTCGCCGGGCATGACGAGTTCGTCGCCCGTGGCGAGGACCGCGACGCGCGGTTTGCGCCGCACCCGCACCCAGGGCACGTTCATGGCGGCGGCAAAGGCGATGTCGCGGGCATTCATGATCCGCCCCGCCGTAAGACCGGTATCGCCGGCGGCGAAGTCGAGGCCGGCGGGCCGGATATAGCGGCCTTCGCCCGAGCATTCCGTCACCGTCACCCCGTCGCCGTCGCGGGTCGTGTCTTCCTGGATGACGATGGCGTCGGCGCCGTCCGGCACCGGGCCGCCGGTGAAGATGCGCACGGCCTCGCCCGATTTGACCACGCCCTCAAAGGCGCCGCCCGCCGGCGCTTCGCCGACGACGGTAAGCGTTGCGGGTACCTCCGCCACGTCGGCGGCGATTACGGCGTAACCGTCCATGGCCGAAACGGCGCTGGGCGGCTGGGTGACGCGGGCGGTGACGTCCTCGGCCAGCACGCGGTGGAGTGAGTCGGCCAACGCCACGGTTTCCACGGCAACGGGCTGCATGGCGTCGAGAATTCGCGCCCGCGCATCGGCAACGGGCATGAGGGCAGGGGCTTCGGGCATGGCTTTAATCCGCGTCCCTGTTGAACTCGCCCGACTTACCGCCGAATTTGTGGAGCAGGCGGATATCAGAGACCGTCATCGCCCGGTCGACCGCCTTGCACATGTCGTAGACCGTCAACGCCGCGACGGCGGCCGCCGTCAGCGCTTCCATCTCCACGCCCGTCCGGCCTTTTAGTTTGCAGGTCGCCTCGATATCGACGGCATTGCGTTCGGGCACGCAAACCAAATCCACGGTAACCTTCGTGAGCGCCAACGGATGGCAGAGCGGAATGAGATCGGCGGTCTTCTTGGCGGCCATGATGCCGGCGAGGCGCGCCACCCCCAACACGTCGCCTTTGCCGATATCGCCTTGCTGGATCAGCGCCAGGGTTTCCGGCTCCATCGTGACCGTGGCGCCCGCGCGTGCGATGCGCTCGGTTTCGCCCTTGTCGGAGACGTCGACCATGTGGGCCTTGCCCTGGTCGTCGAAATGGCTGAAGCCGCTCAAAGGTACTCTCCTCAACTATCCGGTCGCCGCCGCCGGCGGCGCTCTTAACAGCGCCGCCGTTGCCGCCGCCACGTCGTCCCGGCGCATCAGCGATTCGCCGATCAGGAAACAATCGGCGCCCGCCTTGCTCATACGCGATAGATCGGCCGGCGTAAACAGCCCGCTTTCGGCCACCGCCAGGGCATCGGCCGGCAGACGCGGCAACAATGCCTCGGCCGTGGCGATATCGACCTCCAGCGTCTTGAGATTGCGGTTGTTGATACCGATCAGCCGGCTTTGGAATTCCGCGAGCGCCGTTTCAAGCTCCGCGGCGTCATGGACCTCCACCAGCACCTCCATGTCCCAGTCGTTCGCAGCGCTTTCGATTTCCTTCGCCTGGCCCACGTCCAGGGCCGCCACGATTAGCAAAATGCAGTCCGCTCCCAGCGCGCGAGCCTCGGCGACCTGATAGGGATCGACCATGAAGTCCTTGCGCAGCACGGGTAGCGAAACCGCGGCTCTTGCGGCGACGAGGTAGTCGTCGGCGCCCTGGAAGTAGGGCACATCCGTGAGAACCGAAAGGCAGCTTGCGCCGCCGGCTTCATAGGCGCGCGCCAGCGCGGGAGGATCGAAGTCCGGCCGGATCAGTCCCTTGGACGGTGAGGCTTTCTTGATTTCGGCGATCAGGGCGTAGCGGCCCGCGGCAACCGATTGTTCGAGCGCCGCGCGGAAGCCGCGCAGGGGAGGCGCCGCTTTGGCCGCGCTTTCGATTTCCGCCCTGGGTCGGGCCTGCTTGCAGGCGGCGACATGGTCGCGCTTGTCGGCGCAGATGCGGGCGAGGACGTCGCTCATTCCGCGCCGTCTTCCTCATCTTCGGGATCCGGCAGAACTTCATGGCTGATTTCGATCAGTTGATCGAGCGCTTGGCGGGCACTGCCCGAATCGATCGACTCAGCGGCCATATCCGCGCCCTCGCGCAGGTCGGCGGCCCGCCCGGCGGTGATCAGCGTCGCCGCCGAATTGAGCAGGACGATATCTCGGTAGGCGCTTTCATGGCCATCCAGCAACGCGTTCAGCGCCAGGGCATTGGTTTCGGCATCGCCGCCCTTGAGGTCCGCGGGATCGCCGAAAGGCAGGCCGGCGTCCTCGGGCGAAATTTCGAACGTGCGGATCTCACCGTCCTTCAGTTCCGCCACATGGGTCGTGCCGGTGGTGGTGATCTCGTCGAGGCCGTCGGAGCCGTGGATGATCCAGACGTGTTCCGAGCCCAGGTTTCTCAGCACCTCGGCCAGCGGTTCCACCCAATCCAGCGAAAAGACGCCGATCATCTGGCGTTTGACGCCGGCCGGGTTCGACAACGGGCCCAGGAGATTGAAGATCGTCCGGGTCGCCAGTTCAACGCGCGTGCCGCCGACGTGACGCATGGCGCCGTGGTGGCGCGGCGCCATCATGAAGCAGATGCCGGCCTCCGCCAGCGCCTTCTCGACCAAAATCATGTCGTAGTCGAGGTTGACGCCGAGTGCCGTCAACACGTCCGCCGAGCCCGACTTCGAGGACGCCGCCTTGTTGCCGTGCTTGGCGACCGGCACGCCGCAACCGGCGACGACGAAGCCCGAGGCGGTGGAAATATTGTAGGTGCCGGATGAATCGCCACCGGTGCCGACAACGTCGACCGCGTCGTCCGGGGCGCTGATGCGCACCATCTTGTCACGCATGGTCATGACGCCGCCGCTGATCTCGTCGACGGTCTCGCCGCGCAGGCGCAGCGCCATGAGAAACGCGCCCATTTGCGACGGCGTGGCGTCGCCGGACATCATGATGTCGAAGGCCTGTCGCGACTGCTCGACGCTCAACGTTTGCCCCGTTGCCACGATGGCGATGGTCGATTTGAGGTCTGAAGGTCTGTCCGTCATGCCCATTTCCCCATTTCGACGTCCAAGGGAGCGATATCGTTGATCTTGTCTAACCCCGCGAGGCGGAGAAAATTGGCCAGCATACGGTGTCCGAACTGCGATGCGATGCTTTCGGGGTGGAACTGGACGCCGTGCACCTCGTGTTCTTTGTGCCGCAGGCCCATGATGACGCCGTCTTCGCTCTGGGCGGAGACCTCCAGGCAGTCAGGCAGCCCCTCGTGTTCCACCGTCAGCGAATGGTAGCGGGTGGCCTGAAAATCCTGCCCGACGTCTTCGAATACCCCGGCGCCGTCGTGATGCACGCGACTCACCTTGCCGTGCATCATTTTGGGCGCCCGGACAACACGGCCGCCGAAGGCCTGTCCGATAGTCTGATGGCCCAGGCAAACACCGAAAACCGGTACATTTCCCGCCGCCTTTTCGACCAGATCGAGGCAAATCCCCGCTTTGTCGGGATCGCACGGACCCGGCGATATGACGATGCCCGCCGGGGAGGCCGACAGCACCTCATCAACCGTCACTTGGTCATTGCGGTGCACGACGACTTCCGCGCCCAGTTCACCGAGGTAGTGAACCAGGTTATATGCGAAGCTGTCGTAGTTGTCGATTAACGTTATCATTCAATTGCTTACGAGAATTTTATAAAGCGCTTCCGCAACAATTGCCGCGCGCGCCACCCCACCAAGGGGTGCAGGAAACAGGTCTCGTCCCCCCGCGTCAAGTCCCGCTTCCAATCAGCATACTGAGCATATGCAATTCAAACCTTGACCTTCTAGTAACTGGAAGCCTATATAATTTCATATGACCGATATAATCGACGCTCCAAAAACAGCGGAATCCGGGGCCGCCGCAGTGGCCAACGGTGAGTTGGACACGATCGTTCTGCCCATTCGCGGTATGACCTGCGCCTCGTGTTCGGGACGGCTGGAAATGGCGCTGGCCAAAGCTCCCGGCGTCGGGCGCGCCAGCGTCAATCTGGCTGCCGAACAGGCGGAAATCGAATTCGACCATAATGCCACGACGCCGCTGGACCTGACGGGCGTCGTCGCCCGCACCGGGTTCGAGGTGCCGCTTGAGACCACGGAAATCCATGTCACGGGAATGACCTGCGCCAGCTGCGTCGGACGCGTCGAAAAGGCGCTGTCTGCCCTGGACGGCACGGAAGAGGTTCAGGTCAACTTGGCGAGCGAAATCGCTACGGTAATTGCGCCTGCGGGGGCGATCGGGCCTGGACAACTGGTTTCAGCCATCGAGGCGGCGGGTTACGGCGCCGAAACCAAGACCAGCGACGCCACCCGCGAGGCCGCCCTGGCCGAGGAAGCCGAAACCCGTGCCAGACGCGAGATGTGGTCGGTGGTCGCGGCGGCGGCTTTAAGCGCACCGTTGGTATTACAGATGATCGGCATGATGTTGGGTTTGGGCTGGCACCTGCCGGCCTGGGGCGAGTTGGTGCTGGCGACGCCAGTGCAGTTCGTCTTGGGGCGCCGTTTCTATGTCGCCGCCTTCAAAGCCCTGAAGGCCGGTTCCGGCAATATGGACTTGCTGGTGGCGTTGGGCACCTCGGCGGCTTACGGCTTCAGCATTTACCAAATGAGCATCGGCGGACCGCTCTACTTCGAAGCGGCGGCCGTGGTCATCACCCTGGTGTTGCTAGGTAAATGGCTGGAAACCCGGGCCAAGCGCAGCACCACCGACGCCATCCGCGCCTTGGTCCGCCTGCGGCCCGAAACGGCAACAGTTCTGCGCGATGGCAAGGACATGGAAATCGCCATCGACGCCGTGGTCAACGGCGATATCGTGGTCGTCAAGCCGGGTGAGCGCATTGCCGTCGACGGCGTCGTCGTGACGGGCCACAGCGCCGTCGACGAGGCGCTGCTGACCGGCGAGAGCCTGCCGGTGAGCAAATCGCCGGACGATAGTGTGATCGGCGGCGCCATCAACGGCACGGGATCACTCAATATTCGCGCGACGGCGGTGGGTGCGGCAGCCACCTTGGCCCGCATCATCAAGCTGGTGGAAGGCGCGCAGGCCAGCAAGGCGCCGGTGCAGAAACTGGTGGACCGTGTCAGCGCCGTGTTCGTACCCGCGGTTATCGTTGCCGCCGTCGTTACGCTGGCTGCTTGGTGGCTGCTGACGGGCGATTTCGCTCAAGCCCTTATCGCCGCCGTTTCGGTGCTCGTGATCGCTTGTCCCTGTGCCCTGGGATTGGCGACGCCGACCGCCATCATGGTCGGCACCGGCGCCGCGGCCCGGGCGGGTATCCTGATCAAGGATGCGCTGGCGCTTGAACTGGCCCACCGCGCCGACGTCATCGTCCTCGACAAGACCGGCACCCTGACGGCAGGCCATCCCGCCGTGACCGAAATCGTTGCGGACGATGACATGGACCTCCTGGCGCTTGCCGCCTCCGCCCAGCGCGCCAGCGAACATCCCCTGGCCCGCGCCGTGCTGGATGCGGCGGCGGAGAAAGGGCTGGATTTGCAGGCGGTCGAGGATTTCCAGAGCGTTACCGGTAAAGGCCTCACGGCGCAGGTTAGCCGCCATGATGTCGTTGTCGGTAACCGCGCGATAATGACGGACAAGGGTGTCGATCTTGCGGACTTCGACAATCGAGCATCGGAATTGGAAAGTCTGGGGCGCACGGTCATGTGGGCCGCAAAAGACGGCGCGCTGCTTGGGCTGATCGCGGTGGCGGATCCGGTTAAGGAAACCGCGCCCGCCGCCATCGTACGGCTCCGTGCCGCCGGAGTCCGGACGGTTATGATGACGGGCGACAATGCCCGCACGGCCGCCGTCGTGGCGGAGGCCGTCGGGGTCGACCAGGTGATCGCCGAGGTCCTGCCACAGGACAAGGCAGCCGAAGTGGAACGCCTCAAAAGCGAAGGCCACGTGGTCGCCATGGTCGGCGACGGCATCAACGACGCGCCCGCCCTGGCCGCCGCCGATATCGGCATCGCCATGGGAACCGGTACCGATGTTGCCATGCAAACCGCCGGCATCACCTTGATGCGGGGCGACCCAATGTTGCTGGCCGAGGCCATGTCGGTCTCGCATGCGGCCTACAACAAGATCCGGCAAAACCTGTTCTGGGCGTTCATTTACAACGTCATCGGCATACCACTGGCGGCGCTGGGGTTCCTCAGTCCGGTGATCGCCGGCGCCGCGATGGCGTTTTCGAGCGTCAGCGTGGTTTCGAATTCCTTATTGCTGCGGCGCTGGCGCGCCCGCGTTTGATGGAGGTTTGACATGAATATCGGTGAAGCCGCCGCCCGTTCCGGCGTTGCGCCCAAAAATATTCGTTATTACGAAAGCATCGGCTTGGTCGGTCCGGCCAAACGCGCGGCCAACGGCTACCGTGCCTACGACGAGACGGACATCCGCATGCTGGGTTTTGTCAACCGGGCGCGCGGCTTGGGATTTACCGTTGCCCAGGTCGGTGAGCTTTTGTCGCTTTACCGGGACCGCGGTCGGGCCAGCGCCGACGTCAAGAAGCTGGCGCTGGAGCGTATTGACGACATCGACCGCAAAGTCGAGGAACTGTTGAGCATGAAGCGAACCCTGACCCACCTGACCGAGCGCTGCCATGGTGACGACCGGCCGGATTGCCCCATTCTCGACGACCTGATCGGGTGGGAAATATCAGAGCAGGGAAACGAAACTTTAACGGACGCGGCGGAATAGTGCGCAAATGCTGCATCTAGCCACGCGTCCCTTTGGTTATGCCGTCGTTGGCGGCCTGGCGCTCGTCCTCGGCCTGGGGGGCGGGGCGGTCATCGGATATTTCCTGAAAGACACCGCCAAGCCCGAAAAGATTGAGCCGCAGCGACACGCGGTTGTGGTGATCGGAACGAAGCCCGAAGACATCGCCATTCCTATTCCGCCAGCGCCCGAGCCCGTGGAAGACGAGGGGGCAGAGACTTCGGAAGCCGTTCCCGTGCCGCCGAGTTCGGCCGTTTCCGAGCTGGCCGCCCGCGAACCGGGCGACGCCCTGGCCTATGCGGCCCCGGAAAGCGTCGGCGTTAATGAGCGGGATTTTGGCGAACAGATCGATCTTGAGGCCGAAGCCTGGGAGCGTCATGCCGTGACGGTGCCGGATCCGGCCGGCAAGCCGATGATCGCCATCGTGATCGACGATCTGGGCATGAACCGGCGCAACACCGTGCGGGCGATGCGGTTGCCCGGCCCGCTGACCATGGCTTTCCTGACCTATGCCGAGGATCTCGAACAGCAAACGGACGCCGCGCGCGCCGCCGGCCACGAGCTGATGGTGCACTTTCCCATGGAGCCCAAGGACCATCATTTCGATACTGGGCCCAACGCCTTGAGTAATGACCTGGACGAAGCCGAAATCCGCCGCCGCCTGCGCTGGGGGCTCGACCGTTTCGAGGGCTATGTCGGCTTCAACAACCACATGGGCAGCGCTTTCACCAGCAACGAACGCGGCATGGCGATCGTGATGGAGGAGGTGCGCCGGCGCGGTCTTTTGTACATCGACAGCCTGACGACCAGCCGTTCGGTGGCAGCCCGGCTGGCGGCCAAAAACGGCGTTCCGTTTGCGCCCCGGGACATCTTCATCGACAACCACGTGGCACCGGACAAAATTGCGGAGCAATTGGCCAAGGTCGAAGCCCTGGCCCGGCGCAAGGGCTACGCCATCGCCATCGGACACCCCCACACCAACACCATCAAGGCGGTGGAGGCTTGGATATCCACACTTGAGGAAGCCGGTTTCGCACTGGTGCCGGTGAGCACCGTCATCAAACACCGCCGGGCCATGTAATTCGTTAGTTTATTCAGGAGTTCGACAATGACCATCTACCTCGTCGAAGGCATGACCTGCCAAGGCTGCGTCAACGCCGTCACCAACGCCATCAAGAACAAGGTCGCCGACGCAGACGTGTCGGTGGAACTGGAAGCCGGCAAGGTCAATGTGACGGGCGGCGAACAACACCAAATCGCCGCCGCCATCGAAGACGCCGGGTTCGAGTTCAAGGGTTTGGGGTAGACGGAATAGAGATCGAGAATTGCGTCTCTTTGTTGAGAACAAACCACCTGGACTCCGGCTTTCGCCGGAGTGACGCCATTAGAGATGAATTTATTCATCGTCATTCCGGCGAAAGCCGGAATCCAGGTTTCTTTTTTACCCCACCGACGTTCCGGAGCGTGACGCGAACCTGATCGCTTCCTCGGCCGCCCGCACCAGCGCCTTGGCTTTGTTGACGCACTCCTGGTACTCCGGCTGGGGATCGCTGTCGGCGACGACGCCGGCGCCGGCCTGCACGTACATGGTGCCGTCCTTGACCAGGGCCGTGCGCAGTACGATACAGGTGTCCATGGTGCCGTTGGCGGCGAAGTAGCCGACCGCGCCGGCGTAGATGCCGCGGCGTTCCTTCTCCAACTCGTCGATGATCTCCATCGCCCGGACCTTGGGCGCCCCGCTCACCGTGCCGGCCGGGAAGCCGCCGATCAGGGCGTCGATGGCGTCGTGTTTGGGGTCGATGTCGCCCTCGACGTTGGAGACGATATGCATGACGTGGGAGTAGCGTTCGACCTTGGTCTGTTCCGTGACCTTGACGCTGCCGATTTTTGCGACGCGTCCGACGTCGTTGCGGCCCAAATCCAGCAGCATGAGGTGCTCCGCCAGTTCCTTCGGGTCGGCCAGGAGATCGGCGGCCAGCGCCTCGTCCTCTTCGGGCGTCTCGCCCCGGGGGCGGGTGCCGGCCAGGGGACGAATGGTGACTTTTTCGTCGCGCAGGCGCACCAGGATTTCCGGGCTCGACCCCACCACCGAAAAATCCCCGAAGTTCTGGAAGAACAGGAAGGGGGCCGGGTTGGTGCGGCGCAGCGCCCGGTAAAGCGCAAAAGGCGGCAGATTGAAGGGCACCCGGAAGCGCATGGAAGGCACGACCTGGAAAATATCGCCGGCGGCGATGTATTCCTTGGCCTTCTCCACCATGTCGCAATATTCCTCGCGCGTGGTGTTGGAAATCGGTTCCGGCGCCTCGTGGTCGCGTGATGTGCGCTCCCGGGCGTAATGCAGGCTGCGTTCCATATCGGCGACGATGTCGGCGAGGCGTTCGCGGGCCAGGGCGTACGCTGCCTTGGCGCCGACTCCATCCGCCGGACGCACGGGCGTGATCACGGTGAACAGATCGTTCACCGAATCGAAGATCGCCATGATCGTCGGCCGCATGAATATACCGTCGGGAATGCCCAACGCGTCGGGGTTTTCGTCCGGGATGTTCTCCATCAGGCGCACCATGTCGTAGGACATGTAACCGACCACGCCGGCCGCCATGGGGGGCAGGTCGACGGGCATATCGTCGATGCGCGATTCCTCGACCAAGGCCCGCAGGCTGTCGAGAGCCGGTTCCTCGCAGGGTGTAAAATCCTCGGCGTCGAAGCGGGCGTTACGGTTGATCTCAGCCCCGTTTCCGGAACAGCGCCACAAAATGTCGGGTTTTAGGCCGATAATTGAATAGCGCGCCCTGACGGCGCCGCCCTCAACCGATTCCAACAGAAAACTGTTGGCCAGACCGTCCGCCAGCTTGAGCATGGCGGAAACCGGCGTTTCCAGGTCGGCCACAAGTGTTGTGGAGACGACCTGAGGCTGCCCCGCGTCGTAGGATTTCTGGAAATCTTCGAAGTCGGGGACGATGGCCATGATGGGGCGTTAAAATAGCTGGTCGAGGATGTGGCGGTTGATCACAATCTCGTGCCGGTTTTGCAGCGCCGTGCGGTATTGGGCCAGAAGATCGGCATGGACGCCCGAGCGGAGCTGGCGCGTCAGCGCTTTCAGGTCGGCTTCGGCTGCCAGGGGGTTCGCCGCCGTCACGGTTTTCAGACGGGCGACAACGTGAGCCGTACCGGTGGGATTCGGCGCGCTGGTGTACTCGCCCACCTTCAATTTGAAGAGGTTGGCAAGCAAGGTATGGGAAACACTCGCTTCGCCGGCGGTCGAAAAGCGCGTCATATCCTTGGACGTCGTCATTTCAGCGCCGGCTTCCTTTGCCCGGGTCGCCAGGTCGGAGCCGCCTTTGAGCGCTTCGATCATCGCCTCCGCCTTTTTGGCGGCGGCATCACTGCGCTGGGCCACCTTCCAGTCGGCGGTCACAGCCTCGCGTACCTTTTCAAGCGGCCTCAGGGCGGGGGGCGTGATGCCGTCGACCCGCACCATGAAATAGCTGCCGGACTGGGTTTCATTCAGCAGGGGGTCCGATCCTTCCTCGGTTTCAAATGCGGTGGGAAGGAATTCGGCCAGCTTGGGTAAGTCCGCGGCCTTGTTGTTTTCATCGAAGCCCTGGGCGTCCACGGCCTGGGAAGTCTGGATCTTCAAGGCAAAACGCTGGGCCGCATCTTCCAAGGAGGCGCCGCCCGCCAGTTCGTCTTCAAGCCGGGCGGAAAGATCGTAGAGACCGTCTGCCGCGCCGCGTAACTGGATTTGCCGTCTGAGATCCGTGCTGACGGTGTCCAGGGTCTTGACGCTGCCCGGCTGTATTTCGTTCACCCGGTAGATATGCCAACCGAACAGGCTATTCACCGGCGCGGTGACAGCGCCTTTCTCAGCGTTGAAGGCGGCCTCGCGCGTTTCTTCCGGCAGGTCAGTGTTCAGGCGCAGGCCGAGGCTAGTATTGTCGCCCTGAATGTTCTCTTGGGCCTTGGCGACCTCCTTGAAGTCGGCGCCTTCGGCAAGGCGCCTGTGAGCGGCCTTGGCTTGGTCCTCCTCGGCATACAGGAGCTGGTCGAGGTCGCGCCGTTCCAGCACGGTGAATTCGTCAAGACGGTTTTCATATTCGTCTTCGATCTGGTCCTCGGTGACAGCAATGTCATCGGCCAGATCCTCGGGCGCCAGGACCACCCAGGTAAGGGCGCGGTATTCAGGCGCGGTATAGCGGGGTTTGTTGTCCTGGTGATGCTTGGCCAACGCCGCTTCGTCCGGCGCCGGGATATTGTTGATCGAGGAATTCTCGATGACCACGAGCTCAGCCACGCGCTTCTCGTTGCGATAGCGGTAGACAGCGGCAGCCTGTGCCTTGGGTGCGACGGCGCCGCCGGTGACGGCGCCCAGCAGCTGCTCCCGCAGCATGTCGCGGCGCGTCAGGAACTCGTAGTAAGTGGGCGACATACCGGCATTGCGCAGGACGCCTTCATACTGGAAGCGGTCGAAATTACCGCGGTCGTCCTTGAAGGCCGGGTTGTTGCGGATGTCGGCGGCGACGACGTTATCGGGTACCGCCAGCGAAAAGTCGGTCACGCCCTGGTCGTAAAGCGCGCGTGTGATCAGGCGCTGCAGCACGGCTTCCGGCAATCCCAGTTGCCGCGCCCGCTCCGTGTCGATCTGGCCGCCGAACTGCGCCGATAGGCGGCGGATTTCGCGCTGGTACTCGTCGTTAAATTCGTTTGGGCTGATCTCAAGTTCGCCAACCGTCGCGACGTTATTGCCGCCGAAGTTGGAAAATGTGTCCCGTCCGATGCCCCAGATCGCGAAACTCACGACCAAAAGGCCCAGCAGGCCCTTGACGACCCACGACCCCGTACCTCTGCGTAAGGCTTCCAGCATGCCTTGTTAGCTCCTCGCCAAAAAAGATCCAACCGGGCGGAACGCCTCTGCAATTCCGCCGCCGATTGCGGGCGGCATCATAGGGGCCGCCTCGGTTCGCTGCAACACGCAAACCGCGCCGTTTCCGAACACGATTATGTGGGCGGATATGGCTATTTCCGACGGCATTTGCTACACAACGCGGACATCCTAAACAGCCCCCGATTGAAAGGTCCATCATGACGTCCACCCCACGCTCTCTCGTCGCCGGTAATTGGAAAATGAATGGTTTGCGGGAGGGCGGACGGGAGCTGGCTGCGGGAATCGCCGAAGCCCAACGCAATTCCGCTCCTGTGGATTGTGACGTCCTGATCTGTCCGCCGGCGCATCTGCTGGTCGACGCCGGCGCAGCACTCACCGGCGGCACCGTTGCCCTCGGGGCGCAGGACTGCCACGCGGCGGAGGGCGGCGCGCACACCGGCGACGTCTCGGCCGAAATGATTGCCGATTGCGGGGCAACATACGTCATCGTCGGTCACTCTGAACGGCGCACCGATCACGGCGAAAGCGATGTCGATGTCCGCGCCAAAGCTGAAGCGGGCTGGCGCGCCAGCCTGATCGCGATCGTCTGTATCGGGGAAACCGAGGCCGAGCGTGACGCCGGCGATGCGCTCAAAGTCGTTGAAAAGCAGATCACGGCTTCCGTGCCCGACGGTGCCACGGCAGCCAATACAGTCGTAGCTTATGAGCCCGTCTGGGCCATCGGCACCGGCCGGACACCAACAACGGACGACATCGCCGAAGTCCACGACCGGCTACGCGAACTGTTGGCGGCTCGATTCGGTGAGGAGGGCGGTGGCATGCGCCTGCTGTACGGCGGTTCGATGAAGCCGGAGAACGCCGTCGCCATCATGGCCGTGGAGAACGTCAACGGCGGATTGATCGGCGGCGCCGCGCTCAAACCCGAGACTTTCTGGCCGATCGTGGAAGCGGCGGGGTAATTTCCGGCTATTGGCTTGCGTGGCGTCGCCCCCAATTCTTGAGATCCCGGTTACTCAAGCCTAACTCTCCACTGGAAATTGGCGCCGGGGAGGTATATATACGCCTCGGCGCGGCGAATTTGCCGCTCCCCCTGATTTGAACTGAAGGCTAACGGGCGATGATCTCCATTATTCTCGTCATTCATTTGATGCTTGCGGTCGCGATGATCGTCACCGTACTGCTGCAGCGCTCCGAGGGCGGCGCCCTGGGTATCGGCGGTAGTGGTGGCGGCGCCGGCGGCGGTTTGATGACCGGACGCGGCGCAGCCAATCTGCTGACGCGCACGACGGCGTTCCTGGCGGCGGGCTTCTTCGCAACCAGCATTCTGCTGGCCCTTCTGGCCGGCGATCACAGGGAGCCGACGTCGGTGATCGACCAGGCGCCGGCGGCCGAAGAGCCCGCTCTACCGGCGGGGCCATCGGTGCCCAGCCAGTAAAGGCGAAAAAAACTCCGAGGCGGTAAATTTGCCGCCTCTTTTAATTTGTGAGGGCGCGAAGTTGATGTATTGTTACCGTCCATGACGCGGTTCATTTTTATCACCGGCGGCGTGGTTTCCTCCCTCGGAAAGGGACTCGCCTCCGCGGCACTGGGTTCTCTCCTGCAAGCCAGAGGCTACAAGGTCCGCCTCCGAAAACTCGACCCCTACATCAACGTTGATCCCGGCACGATGAACCCCTATGAGCATGGGGAAGTCTTCGTCACGGATGACGGCGCGGAGACCGATCTCGACCTCGGGCACTACGAACGTTTCACCGGCGTGGCGGCGCGGCAGTCCGACAACGTCACCACGGGACGCATCTACCAGACCATCATCGAGAAGGAGCGGCGCGGCGATTACCTCGGGGCGACGGTGCAGGTCATCCCGCACGTAACCAACGCCATCAAGGACTTCGTGCTCTCGGACGTCGAGGGTCATGACTTCGTGTTGTGCGAAATCGGCGGCACGGTGGGCGATATCGAGGCCTTGCCGTTCTTTGAAGCCATTCGTCAGCTGAGCAACGACTTGGGACGCGAACGCGCGGCCTTCGTGCACCTGACGCTGGTGCCCTTCATCTCCTCCGCGCACGAACTGAAAACCAAGCCGACGCAGCACTCGGTCAAGGAACTGCGCAGCATCGGCATTCAGCCCGATCTCCTGCTCTGCCGCTGCGACCGCGACATTCCGGCCAAGGAACGGCGCAAGATGGGGCTTTTCTGCAACGTGCGTGAGGAGGCCGTGATCCAGGCGCTGGACGTTGGCAGTATCTACGAGGTGCCCTTGAGCTACCACGCCGAGGGCTTCGACGTGCAGGTGCTGAAGACGTTCGGCATCACGGACGCGCCGGAACCGGATCTCACGCGTTGGCAGGACATCGTCGACCGCGTGGTGCAGCCCGAAGGCGAGGTCAAAATCGCCGTCATCGGCAAGTACACCGGTCTCAAGGACGCCTACAAGTCGCTCGATGAGGCGCTGACCCACGGCGGCATCTCTAACCGGGTCGGCGTCGACGTGCAGTGGATGGAATCGGAAATATTTGAAGATCCCGAGCGGCTTCATGAGCTTGAAGGCGTTCACGGCATTCTGGTGCCGGGCGGCTTCGGCGAGCGCGGTTCGGAAGGAAAAATCGCCGCCGCCAAGCTGGCGCGCGAAAAGAGCATTCCCTATTTCGGTATTTGCTTCGGCATGCAGATGGCGGTGATCGAAGCGGCTCGCCACATGGCCGGCATCGAAGGCGCGAGTTCGACCGAGTTCGGTGAAACCGACGAACCGGTGGTCGGCCTGATGACCGAATGGACGCGCGGCAACGAACTGGAGACCCGCGACGCTGGCACCGATCTCGGCGGCACCATGCGCCTCGGCGCTTACGATTGCGCGTTGGCGGACGGCAGCCGCGTCCAGGAAGTCTATGCCGAACGCGACATCAGCGAACGCCACCGTCACCGCTACGAGGTCAACATCAACTACCGGGAGAAGCTCGAAGGGGCGGGCCTGGTGTTCTCCGGCCTCTCACCCGACGGCGTGCTGCCCGAAATCGTCGAGCATCCCGACCACCCCTGGTTCATCGGCGTGCAGTTCCACCCGGAGCTCAAATCCAAACCGTTCGAACCCCACCCGCTGTTCGCCTCGTTTATTGAGGCGGCGGTCAGGCAATCAAGGCTGGTGTAGCCGATGGCGGCACCCCGGCAAGTCCAAATCGGCAATGTCAAAGTCGGCAACGACCTGCCGCTGACGCTGATTGCCGGACCTTGCCAGTTGGAAAACCGGGAACTGGCGCTGTCGACGGCCGGCGAACTCAAGCGCATGACCGACGAACTCGGCATCGGCTTGATCTACAAAACGTCCTTCGATAAGGCCAACCGCACCAGTGCCGCCAGTGAGCGCGGCCTCGGCCTGGAAGCCTCGCTGCCGATCTTTGCGGAGGTCAAAGCGGAAATCGGATGTCCCGTGTTGACCGATGTCCACACCGCGGAACAGTGCGCGGGCGTTGCAGACGTTGTCGACGTGCTGCAAATTCCGGCCTTTCTCTGCCGCCAGACGGACCTGCTGCTGGCGGCGGCGGCGACCGGCAAGGCAGTCAATATCAAGAAGGGCCAGTTTCTGGCGCCCTGGGATATGAAAAATGTCGCCGCCAAGGTCACCGGCGCGGGCAACGACAACGTATTGCTGACCGAACGCGGCACCAGCTTCGGCTACAACACGCTGGTTTCCGACATGCGCGGCTTGCCGACCTTGGCGGAGACCGGCCATCCGGTGATCTTTGACGCAACGCACTCGGTGCAGCAGCCGGGTGGGCAGGGCGAGACCTCGGGCGGGGAGCGCAAGTACGTCCCGGTTTTGGCCCGCGCCGCCGTTGCAGTCGGCGTCGCCGGCGTCTTCATGGAAACCCATCCCGATCCCGACAACGCCCCCTCCGATGGCCCCAACATGGTGCCGATTTCGGAGATGCCGGCGCTGTTGGGCCAACTCATGGACTTCGACCGCGTTGCCAAGTCGTGACGCGCCTTATACAAACCTAGCGACAAACTTGTTCAAACCTGGAGAGACCGTCAGATGACTGCCATCATCGACATTCGTGGCCGTGAAATCCTCGATTCGCGCGGCAACCCCACCGTCGAGGTCGACGTCGAACTGGAGACCGGCTGCATCGGCCGCGCCGCAGTCCCGTCCGGCGCCTCGACCGGCCAGTTCGAAGCCCATGAACTGCGTGACGGGGGCGCACGTTACGGCGGCAAGGGCGTGCAGAACGCCATCGAAGCCGTCAACGGCGAGATCTTTGACGCGCTTTCCGGCATGGACGCCGAGGAGCAGGAAGTCATCGACCGGGCCATGCTGGATCTCGACGGCACCGACAACAAGCAGCGCCTCGGCGCCAACGCCATTCTCGGCGTCAGCCTCGCCACGGCCAAGGCGGCGGCGCTGGAGGCCGGACTGCCGCTTTATGCCTATGTCGGCGGCGTCAACGCCCGCACATTGCCGGTGCCCATGATGAACATCATCAATGGCGGCGCCCATGCCGACAATCCCATCGATTTTCAGGAATTCATGATTATGCCGGTGGGCGCGCCCAGCCTGTCGGAAGCGGTGCGCATGGGGGCGGAGGTTTTCCACGCCCTCAAGAAGGAACTCAGCCAGGCGGGTCACAACACCAACGTCGGCGACGAGGGCGGTTTCGCGCCGTCGCTCAAAAGCGCCGACGAAGCACTGGACTTTATTAATCAATCCATCGCGACGGCGGGTTTCAAGGCGGGCGAGGACATCTATCTCGCCCTCGACGTCGCCTCCAGCGAGTTTTGCACAGATGGCACCTACCGCTTCGAGGGCAAGGAACTGGACGGCGCCGGCATGGCCGCGATGTACGGGGAACTTGTCGGCAACTACCCCACCATCGTCTCCATCGAAGACGGCATGGACGAAAATGATTGGCAGGGCTGGGCGGCGCTTACCGAAGCCATCGGCGACAAGGTCCAACTCGTGGGCGACGATCTTTTCGTCACCAATCCCAAACGCCTGGCCGACGGCATCGACCAGGGCATCGCCAACGCCATCCTGATCAAGGTCAACCAGATCGGCACGCTGTCGGAAACCTTGGAGGCTGTCGAAATGGCGCACATGGCGGGCTACCGCAACGTCATGTCGCACCGCTCGGGCGAAACCGAAGATGCCACCATCGCCGATTTGGCGGTGGCGACCAACTGCGGCCAGATCAAGACGGGTTCGCTCTCGCGCTCCGACCGCATGGCCAAGTACAACCAGCTCATTCGCATCGAGGAAAATCTCGGCCCCGCCGCCGTCTACGCCGGCCGCAACGCTTTCGGCCGGGGGAAACTGTAGTTTAAGCCAGCGCCGCCCGTACTTCCGGGGCGAAGGCGTCGAGGGACTGGACCAGCAGGTCCATGATCTCGTCGATTTGCGCTTCGGTAATAGTCAGGGCCGGCGTGACGAGGAAATGATCACCGCGGGCGCCGCCCATGACGCGGCGTGAGTAGATGATCAGACCCCGGTCATAGGCTTCCTGGGCCAATCGAAGGTGGGCGTTCAGCTCCGGTGGCAGCGGCGTGCCGGTCTCGCGGTCGGCCATGACATCGAAGGCGAGCAGCAGGCCCTTGCCGCGCACTTCACCGATGAACTCATAGCGCTCCAGTAGTTCCTCCAGACGCGCCTTGAGGATCATCCCCATCCTGGCGGCGTTCTCGATCAAACCGTAGTCGGTGTATTCCTTCAGCACGGCGCGGCCTACGGCGCAGGCGATGGGGCTGGCGGAGTAGGTGTGGCCGTGCATGAAACCGCCACGCGCTTGGACGGTCTCGACCATTTCGCGCGGGGCGAGACAGGCGCCCAAAGGCATGTAGCCGGCTGCCAGTCCCTTGGCCAGGGCGACGATGTCGGGCAGGGCGTCGGGCCAGTATTCGGCCGAGAGGAATTTGCCGCAGCGGCCGGCGCCCGACATGACCTCGTCGAAGATCAACAGCACGCCGTATTTGTCGCAGATTTCGCGGATGCGTTTGTAATAGATGTCCGGCGCCGTCAGCGCGCCGGTCGAGGCGCCGCCCACAGGCTCGATGATGAAAGCAAGTACAGTCTCCGGTCCCTGGTTAACGATTTCGGTCTCCAGCGCATTGGCGAAGCCGAGCGCCGCCTCGTCCTCCGTCTGGCCCGCCGGGCGGTAGCGGCAGAAGGGGGCGGGGATTTTGGGCTGGTTGACCATCATCGGCGCGAACATGGAAAAACCGGCCGGATCGCCGGTCAGCGCCAACGCGCCCAAGGTCGTGCCGTGGTAGGAGGGGATACGGGAGATGACCTTGTAACGGGTATCCTCTCCCGTCGCCAAAGCGTACTGGCGGGCCAGCTTAATGCAGGTCTCGACCGCTTCCGAACCGCCGGAGCAGAAGAATGCCATGTCCAGCGGATCGGGTGCGGCGGCGGCAATCTCTTTGGCCAGCAGTTCGGCGGGCTCGTTGAGGAAATGGCTGCGAAAAGCGTAGGAGACCTTCTCGGCCTGGGCCTGCATCGCCGCCAGCACGCGCTTGTTGCCGTGCCCGAGATTGGTGGTTTGCGGCCCGGAACTGGCGTCGATGTACCGCTTGTCTGCGGTGTCCCAGAGATAAATGCCGTCGCCCCGGTCCACCATGGGACGGTCCGGCGTCGGCCAGAAGAACATGGATGACGGTTGATTGTCCCCAACCGGAGGATTGCCCTGATCGTTCATCCGCCGAGTTCAGGAGACTTGAGGGCTTAAGTCAAGGCGGAGCTATTTCATCAATTGCCGAAGACGCTCCATCTTGCCGCGGAACGACCGGTTGCCGCGCACACCGTGGTGGTAGGTCCAGGGCGCGGAATCCGTCAGGACGGCGAGAAATTCGTCCGAGAGCTCGACCTTCTTGATTTGGCGCGGCCCGCCCCAGCGCTTGGGCGGCGGCGGTTCGAAATGGGCCAGAATGTAGTAGAGCACCGCCGAGCCGACGCTGGCGGAGATGACGATCCAGAAGAGATCCTGGCGCCAGCCGAACCACAATGCGGGCGGCGTCAGCGCCATGATGATGCCGAGGAACGTCATGACGTAGTCGCGGACCTGGTCGAGAAAACTGCCGGGTTCAAACGTTGTTACCATGATGACCTCCGGAACGCTTAGTCGCGGTCTCACAAGATGCGCAATGGATGATAACCGTTCTCATCGTAACACAGTGCAAAACCGTTCGCCAAAACCGGTGTCGCGGGAATCGCGCAGTAAAGTGAGTCAAAACGGCAACACTTTGCCCTAGAGTCCAGACTCTAAAGCATTTTTTTGTTGACCGTGTGGAATCACATGTGATTCGCTTAAGGCATGAGCTTAGGTCTTCAACTTCGCCGCCGCGCCCGTTTCGCCATCGTTCCGCTGCTTTGCGCCGGCGTCCTGACCTACTTCGGCTATCACGCCGTGCAGGGCGAGCGCGGTCTGTCGGCGTGGCTGCAGCTGGATCAGGAGATCATGCGGGCGGAAGCCCAGTTAATGGTCAACCAGGCGGAATTGAGCCGCCTTGAACGCCGGGTCGCTTTGCTGCGCGGCGACGGCCTTTCACGCGACATGCTGGAAGAACGTGCCCGCGACGTGCTCGGGCTTGTTCACAAGGACGAAGTGGTCATCCTGGGCCGTTAAGCGAATCGGTTCTTCGATTTCGCGATCAAACCTGTCCCACACCCGTATCCGCGGCGAACCGCCTCACGAGTATGTTGGCGGACCCGCTTCGATTGCCTAAGATCATTCCGAACGTCATCACGGGAGAACGAGGATATGGCCAAGGGATACTGGATCGCACACATCGACATCGACGATCCCGAGCAATACGCGAAGTACATCGCCGCCAATGCCGAACCGTTTGCCAAATTCGGCGCCAGGTTTCTGGTTCGCGGTGGCGAGTTCGCCGGCAAGGAAGGCGCGGTGCGGGCCAAGGACGTGGTGCTCGAATTCCCCAGTTACGAGGCCGCCCTCGATTGCTACGAATCACCTGAGTATCAAACCGCCATCAAACTCAGGGAGCATGTGTCGCAAGGCGATCTCGTGATCGTCGAGGGGTACGACGGACCTCAACCGGGCGAATAAGCAATGGGTAGGCAAGCCGTTGGACGGAGAAGGGCGAGAGCACTAGATTTGTAGTACACTCAGCCGAGGGGGCACGGGCAGCTGATGGCAGATAAATTGGACTTGGCCGAAATCCGCGTACTCGTCGTTGACGATGAGGAATTTTACCGCGGATTGATTATCCGCATCCTCAAGCAAATCGGATTTCAGGAGGTCGGAGAGGCCGCCGACGGCGCCCAGGCCGTGTCGGCGCTGGCGTCGTTCAAGCCCGATCTGGTGGTGCTCGACATCATGATGGAGCCCATGAACGGGCTCAAATTTCTCAAGATGCTGCGCATCGGCATGACGGATGCGGCGAGCGATTTACCGGTTGTCGTCCTCACCGGATCCAGCGACGAATCTTTAATGGGGGCGGCTTTGGCGCTTGATTGCGACGCCTTCGTGAAAAAAGACGACGGACCGGACGTCATCGAGGAGCGCATCACGCGGGTTGTTTCATCGCCTCGGTCAATGAAATCGACGGACGCCTATGGCGCGGTCACCGTCCCGGTGGTCAATATGCCGCCGTCGCCGGTGGATCAACCGGCCGAAAAACCGGCGCCCTCGGCCAAGGCCGTCGAGGTACCGGTTTACGAACTGCAGCCGGGCGCCGTACTCGACCAGGATCTGATGAGCGGGGAGGGATATATGCTCTATGCCGCCGATACGGCGCTGCGCGAGAGCAATGTCAGCAGACTTCAGGATTTGTCGGAAATCATCGGCTTACAGACAGTGGTTATTCGGCAATAGATCTAATCAGCGGAGACAAACGATCCATCCTCAAGTTCTCTCAACGCCACCCGATTTTCAGCACTCAATATATTTGCAAGGCCTTCACCCAGAGCGAATTCATGCCCCTGCATCAGGGCGGCTTGGTTCACTGTCGCCCCGTAAACGTCAAATCTCCGGTCACCGGGCGGGCCGACGAAACCGCAGGCGACCGGTCCGTACTGAGCCGCCACGGTCATGGCTCCCGGGTAAGCGCGTTGGGCTAGCCATTCGTCGCAGTCACGCTTCATTTGCTGCAGGGCGGCGACGGTTTCGTCGGGTTGCTCGCCCGGGAAAATAAACAGCCCCGCGTCCCCGATGGCCTTGACCAGCCTGCCCCCGGCGGCGGAAATTTGTTCTCCCGTCCGCTCGAACAGCGCCTCGGCCAATTCAAGAGCTTCCCTGGCGGGGCGGCCGTCGGCCCATTTTGCGTAAAGATTGAGGTCGAAAAAACCGACGATCAGATCGAACTCGTCCTGTTCGGCAAGCTTATCGATATCCAAAACCGATAACCCCCAAAAGGAGCGGGCGGTGATGACGCACGATCATCACCGCCCGCATACCGTTGAAGCGGCTACTTGGCCATAATGCGGCCGCCGAGCTTCGGCGCGACCGTGCCGTGCTTGGCGATGTAGTCCATGACCATGGTGGCCATCAGTGTGCCACCAGAGGCATTAATGAGCACTTTTCCTTTTCTCAGCGAGGAATAACCGTCACCGCCGCCCGCGATGTAATTGTTTGTGGCAAGCTTGTAGGATGCCCCCATGTCGAGCGGTTTGCCGCCGACCATGACGTTGCTGACGCGGCTGCCGGCTTTCTGCTTCATGTCGAAGGCGAAGCTCATGCCCGACACTTGCGGAAAGCGCCCGGCGGTATCCTCGACGCGGCTGACGCCGTTCTCCAGAACCGCCATCAGTTGCTGGCCCGTCAGTTCCAGCAGCACCGTGACGTTGCCGAACGGCAGTTCCGTCAGGATGTCCTTGCGGGTGAGGGTGGCGCCGGCGTCGTAGGTGCGATCGCCCCGGATGCCGCCGCCGTTGGCGTAGCCGATATCGGCGGCCACGCCGTCGCGGATAGCGTCAGCAATCAGGTTGCCCATGGTCGTCTCGCGGCTGCGCACCATGGCGCGGCGGCTGTCGAGCTCAACCGAGGACTTGCCGACGGCGACATTCAGACTGGCGTCGAGTTCTTTGTTGAAGCCGGCGACAATGGCGGCGACCTCCGGATCCGGTTTGACACCCGCCGTGGTGAGCAGACGCCATTGCGGGCGAATGGAGTAGCGCATCTTGCCGCGCCTCTCCTTGGCTGACAGCGCCACGTCCGCGACCGCCAGGTAATGGGCGTCGTAGCCGGCCTTCAAGATCAGCGTCTTGGCCTCATAGATCATGATGGGGTCGTGGTCATGGCCGCCCAGAATAATGTCGAGCCCCCTAACCGATCTGGCCAAACTCCTGTCAGCGGAAAGGTCGAGGTGAGTGATGGCCACGACGAAATGAGGTCGCCGCCCAGCGTCGTGACGCTGTGTTCCGCCTTGGCGCGTTCGGCCTTGAGCAAGGTCATCAATTCCGCCAGCCCGCCGATTCCCCGTTTCGGTGAAATCTCGTATACGTCGTTAACATGGAGGAAGGTGACGTTGGCCGATTGCGCCCAGCTCTGAGCCGTACCGGCAACGATCAGAAGTGCCGTCAGCGCGAAAGCGGCAAATCCCTGTTTCAAATTCCAATTGGTCGACATCATATGCCCCCTGCTTTTTTTGTTGAGTTCTTGTTATGGAATTGCTCCGGGCCGTCTGGCCTGACCGCCAATTCCGCGTGGAGATTGCAAACAATCGTTGGCGGAAATGGTAGCGGTAAATCAGCCGCAATTAAACTGTAATCCAAATTCTGGTTGCTCGTCGTCGCTGATAGATCGGCGTCAGGCAGCAGGAAACTCCGATAACCGCCTGATTAATCGTTGACAACGAAAATATTTAATTAACTGAATTTGAATTAATATCGAAATTATTGTTATAAAATAGAGTGTTATAAGCAACAAAAACTTGCCCTTTTTTGTATCTGGCGCCGCCTTTTCGAAGTACCATTCCTGCGTCGCAACCCGAATGGGGCGGCATGAAGTTGTTCGATTCGGGAGGTACCCTGATGGCCAACGCGCCCCGCAAGGGTAAAAGCGCCGCAAAGTCCGCTGCAAACGCCAAATCAAAGGCCGGACGTCCGCCGAAATCCGCCTCGCGCAGCCGCAAGCAGCCCAAGCTGGATAGCGCCGAGCTGCTGCAGCATTACCGCGACATGTTGTTGATCCGCCGCTTCGAGGAAAAGGCGGGGCAGCTTTACGGCATGGGCCTGATCGGCGGTTTCTGCCATCTCTATATCGGCCAGGAAGCGGTCGTCGTCGGCCTGATGGCAGCGGCGTCCAAAGACGATTCGGTTATCACCACCTATCGCGACCATGGCCACATGCTGGCCACGGGCATGGATCCGGGCGGCGTCATGGCGGAATTGACGGGGCGCCGGGGCGGCTATTCCAAAGGCAAGGGCGGCTCCATGCACATGTTCTCCAAGGAAGCCAACTTCTATGGCGGACACGGCATCGTCGGCGCCAATGTGCCGATCGGTACCGGTCTGGCGTTCGCCGAGGCCTACCGAGGCACGGACAACGTCGTCATGACGTTCTTCGGCGACGGCGCGGCCAATCAGGGCCAGGTCTACGAAAGCTTCAACATGGCCGAACTCTGGTCGCTGCCGGTCATCTTCGTGATCGAAAACAACCAATACGCCATGGGCACCGCCCTGGGGCGGGCTTCCGCACAGCCCGACCTGCATTTGCGCGGTGAAAGTTTCGGCATTTCCGGCGTTCAGGTGGACGGCATGGACGTGATGGCGGTCAAGGCGGCCGGCGAAAAGGCCATTGCCCACTGCCGGTCCGGCAAGGGGCCGATCATTCTGGAGATGATGACGTATCGATATCGCGGCCACTCGATGTCCGATCCTGCCAAGTACCGCACCAAGGAAGAAGTGCAGAAGGTCCGCCAGGAGCGCGATCCCATCGACCACGTGCGCGATTTGCTGGTCTCGGCGGGGGCGGCGGACGAGGCCCAGTTGAAGGCGATCGACAAGGAAGTGAAAGGCGTCGTGACGGAAGCGGCGGAATTTGCTCAGCAAAGTCCCGAACCTGACGCCGCCGAACTCTACACCGACGTATTGGTAGAAGTCTGAGGGCCCGACATGACCGTACAAATTCTGATGCCGGCGCTGTCGCCGACCATGACCGAAGGAACCGTCGCCCGCTGGCTTAAGGAAGAGGGCGACGCGGTCGTGTCGGGCGATATTATTGCCGAGATCGAAACCGATAAAGCGACGATGGAACTGGAAGCGGTCGATGAAGGAATTCTCGGCCGCATTTTAATTGCGGGCGGCACCGAGGGGGTCGCCGTCAACACGCCCATCGCCGTCATCCTCGAAGACGGCGAGGACGCCTCCGCTATCGAAGCGGCCGAAGCGCCTGCAACGACCGCAGCGCCCGCCGAGGCTGCGCCGGCTGCCGTTGCGGAACCGGCGCCAGCAGCCCCTGCGGCGCCTGTTGCCGCCGCCGTGCAGGAAGAAGATGTTCCCGCCGGTACCGAAATGGTCTCCATGTCCGTGCGCGAGGCGCTGCGCGACGCCATGGCGGAGGAGATGCGCCGCGACGGCGATGTCTTCCTGATGGGTGAGGAAGTCGCTCAGTACCAGGGCGCCTACAAAGTGAGCCAAGGGCTGCTGGACGAATTCGGCGCGCGACGGGTGATCGATACGCCGATTACCGAACACGGCTTTGCCGGCGTGGCCGTCGGCGCCGCTTATTCCGGCCTCAAGCCCATCGTCGAGTTCATGACCTTCAACTTTGCCATGCAGGCGATCGACCACATCATCAACTCGGCCTCCAAGACGCTTTACATGTCGGGCGGTCAGATGCCCAATCCCATCGTTTTCCGGGGCGCCAACGGCGCGGCCTCCCGTGTGGCCGCGCAACACTCCCAATGCTACGCCAGCTGGTACGCCCATTGTCCCGGGCTGAAAGTTGTTTCGCCCTATTCGGCGGCGGATGCCAAGGGCTTGTTGAAATCGGCTATCCGGGATCCCAATCCGGTGATCTTCCTGGAAAACGAAATCCTCTACGGCCGCTCGTTCGAAGTACCCGTGCTGGACGACTTCACCATTCCGATCGGCAAGGCGCAGGTGATGCGGGAGGGCAGCGACGTGACCATTGCGGGCTTCTCCATCGCCATGGATTACGCCCTGCAGGCAGCGGAAGCCTT
Organism: uncultured Rhodospirillaceae bacterium; assembly: GCA_964528595.1. Classification (GTDB taxonomy): domain Bacteria; phylum Pseudomonadota; class Alphaproteobacteria; order UBA2966; family UBA2966; genus CAYFKJ01. The sequence goes on along the minus strand of CAZGTM010000002.1, from coordinate 41,906 downwards.
GGCCGCCGAAGGCATCGACGCCGAGGTTATCAACCTGCGCACCTTACGCCCGCTTGATACCGCAACCATCGCCGCCAGCGTCGCCAAGACAAACCGTCTGGTAGCAGTGGAGGAGGGCTGGCCGCAGAGCGGTATCGGCGCCGAAATCGCTGCCGTCATGATGGAGCAGTCGTTTGACGACCTCGATGCGCCGGTCATGAGGGTAACCGGCAAGGACGTGCCCATGCCATACGCCGCCAATCTCGAAAAGTTGGCGCTGCCGACGGTGGATGACGTGGCCGCCGCCGCCAAAGCCGTTTGTTACCGTTAGGGGATCCCACCATGCCGATTACCATTACGATGCCGGCGCTGTCGCCAACCATGACGGAGGGCCGCCTGGCCCGCTGGCTCAAGAACGAGGGCGACGAAGTGATCGCCGGTGACGTGCTGGCCGAGATCGAAACGGACAAGGCCACGATGGAGCTCGAGGCCATTGACGACGGCATCCTGGCGCGCATCCTGGTGCCCGGCGAAACCGACAATGTTCAAGTGAACGCACCCATCGCGCTGGTGCTGGAGGACGGCGAGGACGCCGCCGCGCTGGAAGGGTTTACGCCCGAAACGGTGGCTGCCCCAGAGCCCGCCCCAGCCGAAGAACCGGCGCCGCCGCCAGCCGTACCGCCCGCCGCTTCCGCGCCCACCCCGGCGCCGGCGGCCCCCGCACCTGCACCGGCGGCCCCCGGTCCTACACCGGCGGGCACACGTATCCTCGCCAGTCCGCTGGCTAAACGCATGGCGGCGGATGCCGGCATCGATCTCGGTCAGTTGTCGGGCTCGGGTCCGCGCGGGCGTATCGTCAAGGCCGACATCCTCAATGCCCAAGCCAGCGGAGCAGGCGTTGCCCCGGCAGCGCAGACCGCACCCGCTGTGCCCACGCCGCCCGCCATGGCGATGCCGGTGAGCGGCTCCTACACCGAAATGCCCAACAACAGCATGCGCAAGACCATCGCCCGGCGTTTGGTCGAAGCCAAACAGTCGATCCCGCACATCTACCTGACCATCGATTGCGAACTCGACCGCCTGCTGGCCCTGCGCAAGGAAATCAACGAACGACGCGAAGGCAGTGGCAAGGTGTCGGTCAACGACTTCGTAATCCGCGCCAATGCCCTGGCGCTCAAGGCCGTGCCCGCCGTCAACGCCAGTTGGACGGAAGCCGCCATCCTGCAATACAGCACCGTCGACGTTTCCGTCGCCGTGGCCCTGGACGGCGGCCTGATCACGCCCATTGTCAGGAACGCCGATCTCAAGGGTCTTGCGGCAATTTCCGCCGAGATCAAGGAACTGGCGGGACGGGCCCGCGAGGGCAAATTGATGCCCGAGGAATACCAGGGCGGCGGCTTTTCCGTCTCCAACCTCGGCATGTTCGGCATTCGCGAGTTTTCGGCTATCATCAATCCGCCGCAGGCCTGCATCATGGCGGTCGGCGCGGGCCAGCAGCGCCCCGTCGTCAAGGACGGCGCGCTGGCCGTCGCCACGGTTATGACCTGCACGCTGAGCTGCGATCACCGCGTCGTCGACGGCGCTCTGGGTGCGGAATACCTCGCCGCATTCAAGGGCTTCATTGAAGACCCGCTGAGCATTTTGCTGTAGGGGCGGGTTAATGGCTGACAACAAATTCGATCTGATCGTCGTGGGCGGCGGGCCGGGCGGCTACGTTGCCGCCATCCGAGCAGCGCAATTGGGCATGAAGACCGCTTTGGTCGAGGCCCGGCATCTCGGCGGCATCTGCCTCAACTGGGGCTGCATCCCGACCAAAGCGCTGCTGCGCTCGGCGGAAATCTGGCACACCCTGCACCGGCTCGACGAATTCGGCATGGCGGCGGACAACCCGCGCTTCGATCTGGATAAGATCGTCAAGCGCAGCCGCGGCGTGGCCGGACAGCTTTCGGCCGGCGTCCAGCATCTGCTGAAGAAGAACAAAGTGACGGTCATCGACGGCTGGGCCAAGCTCGCCGGTCCGGGCAAGCTAGACGTCGAAAAGGACGGTAAGGCCGTCGGCTCTTTTACATCACCGCACATTATCCTGGCCACCGGCGCCCGCGCCCGCGATCTGCCGGGCCTGGAAGCGGACGGCAAGCTCGTATGGAATTACATGCACGCTCTGGTGCCCGACGTCATGCCGAAGTCGCTCCTCGTCGTTGGATCCGGCGCCATCGGTATCGAGTTCGCCAGTTTCTTTAACACCATCGGCGCCGAGGTCACGGTGGTCGAGGTTCTGGACCGCATCCTGCCGGTCGAGGATGCCGAGATTTCGGCCCTCGCCGACAAGGCTTTCCAAAAGCAGGGCATGAAGATCCACACCGCCACAACCGTCACCAAGCTCGACAAAAAAGCCAAGAGCGTCACGGCGACACTGGATCACGGCGGCGGCAAAACTTCCCAGGTTACCGCCGAACGCGTCATCATGGCCGTGGGCATCACCGGCAACGTCGAAAACATCGGCCTGGAGGAAGCGGGCGTGAAAGTCGACCGGGGCCACGTCGTGGTCAATGGCTGGGCCGAAACCAACGTGAAGGGCGTCTATGCCATCGGTGATGTCGCCGGGCCGCCCTGGCTGGCCCACAAGGCAAGCCACGAAGGCATCGTCTGTGTCGAGAAAATCGCCGGCGTCGAGGGCGTTCACCCCTTCGAGAACACCAACATTCCCGGCTGCACTTATTGTTCGCCCCAGGTTGCCAGCGTCGGTCTGACCGAAGCCGCCGCAACGGAGGCGGGCCACAAGGTCCGCGTCGGGCGCTTCCCCATGCTGGGCAACGGCAAGGCAATCGCGCTGGGTGAACCCGACGGCCTGGTCAAGACCGTGTTCGACGACAAGACCGGCGAGTTGCTGGGCGCCCACATGATCGGGCCGGAAGTGACGGAGATGATTCAGGGCTACACCATCGCCCGCGGCCTCGAAACGACGGAGGCCGAACTGATCCACACCGTCTTTCCGCATCCCACCGTGTCGGAGGCCATGCACGAATCGGTGCTTGATTCCTTGGGCCGGGTCATTCATTTCTAAGCCATGGCGAAGGTGGAACCCATCAAACAGACGGCCTCGGCGCGCAAACCAGACTGGATTCGCGTCAAAGCGCCGCTGTCTAAGGAATATCAGGCGACGCGCAAGCTGATGCGCGACCAGAAGCTGGTCACCGTCTGCGAGGAAGCGGCCTGTCCCAACATCGGCGAGTGCTGGAGTCACGGTCACGCCACCATGATGATCCTCGGCGACATCTGCACCCGGGCCTGCGCCTTCTGCAACGTCGCAACGGGCAAACCGGGACAGGTGGACCGGGAAGAACCCCGCCATCTGGCCGAAGCGGTTGCCAACCTCGGGCTTACCCATGTTGTCATCACCTCGGTGGACCGGGATGATTTGCAGGACGGCGGGGCGGGGCAGTTCGTTGCCTGTATCGATGAACTGCGCGAGTTCACGCCCGACACGACGATCGAGGTTCTGACGCCCGATTTCCTGCGTAAGGACGGCGCGCTGGAGGCCGTCGTTGACGCCGGGCCCGACGTCTTCAACCACAATTTGGAAACCGTGCCGCGTCTCTATCCGACCATCCGGCCCGGTGCGCGCTATTTCCATTCCCTCAAGCTGCTGGCCGACGCCAAGCAGCTCAATCCGGGGCAATTCACCAAGTCCGGCATCATGGTCGGACTGGGCGAAGAAAAAAGCGAAGTCATGCAGGTTATGGACGATATGCGTTCGGCCGACATCGATTTTATCACCATCGGCCAGTACCTGCAGCCGACGCCGCGCCATGCGCCGGTCGAGCGTTTCGTCACCCCGGCCGAGTTCGAAACCTATGCTGAAGCGGCAAAGGCCAAGGGCTTCCTCATGGTCTCGTCGACGCCGCTGACGCGTTCGTCCTATTTTGCCGGCGATGATTTCGCAAAACTCCGTACCGCCCGCGACCAAGGCCTGCCGGCCAAATCCTAGCTTCCGAACTTACATGCCCACTCATGCCGAAAAGCGCGTCCTGCCGTATTCGCGGGAACAGCTTTTCGATCTGGTAGCCGATGTCGGCAGCTATCCTGAATTCCTGCCCTGGTGCGTCGGTGCCCGCGTGCGTCAGCAAAGCGACGAACAAGTTCTTGCCGATCTGGTAATCGGCTACAAATTGTTCCGCGAACGCTTCACCTCCAAGGTGTCGCTCGACCCGCCCAATCGCGTCGACGTCGAATATTTCGACGGACCGTTCCGCTACCTCAACAACCATTGGATCTTCCTCGAAGAAGACGGCGGGACCTGCGCCATCGACTTCTACGTCGATTTCGAGTTTCGCTCCCGCCTGATGCAAAAACTCATCGGCGCGGTCTTCAACGAGGCTGTCAAACGCATGGTTCACGCTTTTGAATTACGCGCGCATGCGCTCTATGGGGAACCTCAGGGCAAAGCCCAGTAAACCGCGATAATAACAGCCGAATTGTGACCCGCGTGCATCAGCGAGGGCACCCAAAGCGAACCTGTTTTTTCATAGGCTAAGGCAAAGGCGATGCCTAGGAGGCCGACCAAAATCAGGTAGGGGGCCGGATATTGCAGGTGGATGACGCCGAACAGTGCGCCGTTCAGCAGCAATACCGTTGTCATGCTCCAGCGCGTGCGCATCCAGGCATAGATCACGCCCCGGAAAAGCACCTCTTCGGCGATCGGCGTTGCGATGCCGACCAGCAGCACGCCGCCAACCAAGCCGGTCCAGGTGAAGCCGTCCGGTGCCAGCCATCCGACGATCGTGTCGCCCAGGGTAATCCCGGCCAGACGCTCGATACCTTCCATGACAGGCACAAGCGCAACGCCGAGTACGATGGCGACAACGAATTGCTTTCTGCTCGGCGGGGCGAATCCGAAGCTGCGCCAGGTCAACCCGCCGCCCTTCAGGATGATCCAATACACCGCCCCGACCATGGCGGCGCATTGTAAAACCGACGCCACCAGCAGGATGTAGAGGCGGGGCAATTCGGTTGCCTTGGCGAGCAACATTGGCGTCACGAAAATGATGCTGCCGACGGCGATACCAAAGCCGATGAACAGCAAGGTTGCGATGACGACGCTGGCGACCTGCCGCCCGGTGATTACCGGCAGCGGGGTATGTGGTTCAGTCTCCACCCGCACCTGCGCACACCAGGTCATGCAGCATGTCGAGTGCGGCAGAGACGGTGTCGAAACGGATGGCGTCGCGTCCGATGTCGCCGAAGTCGCATTTCCGGTGACGGACGGGGAAACCCTCGCGGGCCGCCGCGATGTGCACACGCCCCACCGGTTTTTCCGGCGTTCCGCCGGCGGGGCCGGCGATGCCCGTGACGGCCACCGCCGCTTGGACATTCTTCGCACTCAAAGCCCCTTTGGCCATGGCCAGGGCCGCCTCCTCGCTGACCGCGCCGTGTTGGTCCAAAACGTCCGCCGGCACGCCCAGCAAGTCCATCTTGGCTGCGTTGGCGTAGGTCACAAGACCCCGGTCGACGACGTTGGAAGCGCCGGGAATGTTGATCAGGGCCGCCGATATCAATCCGCCGGTGCAGGATTCGGCCAGCGCCAGACGGATGCCGCGCCGGGTGCATTCGTCGATCACGTTTTGGGCACGCGAAGTAATTTCAGCGGAAAACATAGCGAAACGTTCCTAAATCAGCGGGACATAGGCATGGATGGCGATCAACAGGACGGCGGCGAACACGGCGGCGGCGATGTCGTCGATCATGACGCCGAAGGCGCCCGGCGCGGCGCGCTCCAAAGCCGAGATAGGCCAGGGCTTGATGATGTCGAACAGTCGGAACAGCACGAAACCGACGGCATACGCTTTCAGGCTCAGGGGCGCCACGGCCAGGGTCAGCCATTGACCCGCGACCTCGTCAATGACGATCGCGCCGGGATCGCCATGCCCATCCGCCGCGATGTAAATGCCGCTGGCCCAGCAACCGATGGCGAAGGCAAGGGCAGCGGCAGCGACTAGTCCAAGACTACCCCCATACGTCTGGATGACCCAGGCGAAGGGCAGGGCGGCCAACGAGCCCCAGGTACCGGGGCTTTTGGGTAAAAGCCCAGATCCGAACCAGGTCGCCAGCAGCGGCGCCGGCTGCCAAAGGCGTAAACCGCCGGGAAGGGGGGTAATTATGGGCACGACGTCAAAGGCCCAACGCGCTGCGGAGTTCGGCCTCTCCGGGTGCGTACCAGTAGGCGCCGGTGACGGCGCTGGAGAACTCGGTTAGCTGGTCGCGCAAACCGTCCTCGGTCAGGCCGAACATGCGCCGCAACTGGACGTCGAAGCGGTGTATGTCACAGGCAAAGGCGACGAAATAGAGACCGTTTTCCGCGACCGTGCCGAAAGGCGAGCTGCGCCGATAGATTTTGAGGCCGACCCCGTCTTCGCTCACATCCGTGCGGCTGACGTGTGAGGTGGCCGGCATGTCATCACCCTCCAGTTCGACATCGTCCACTTTGGTCCGCCCCACCACGGCTTCCTGTTCCGGAACCGCCAAGGCGTTGAAAGCATCCAGGTCGTGCACCCATTTCTGCGTTAGAACAAACGCGCCGCCGTCGCCGTTGGGTATGAGCGCCGCCGCTTCCTTGGCCTCATGGTCCTTGGGGTTCGCCGTGCCGTCGACAAAGCCGATCAGGTCGCGATTTTCGTGATAGCTGAAACCGGTGAGTTCAAGGTCCAGCGATGCATCGGCCCCAACGTGGCGGTGCACCGCCATGGCGGCATCGAGGTTGAGGTCGGGCCGGTCCCCCTGCAGCCAAATCCAGATGTCGCGCTGCGTCGACGGCGCCGCCCCGAGGGTTTCGAATGCACGCAGACCCGCCGGCGCAGCTTCACTCGTTAGATTTCCCCATAAATCGGCGCCGAAGGCGACGACCGCTTTTGGCGCCTGATAATTCTCATCTCGAATAACTGCCGCAAGCGCTGAGCGGACATCCGACACATCGCCGGCGCCATTGACGCTGTATTCGAGATAGTGGTGAAACTTGCCACCTTCGTCGAAAATGCCCTTCTGTGGAGACTGCATGCCCTCGGATTCCATTGTTCTGCCGTATCAGCCATATTGCGGAAGCTCAAAGAGATGCGCAAGATAATGGCGAAGGGTTTGCCTCTGATGACGAATAAGAACTTTGAGCACATAGAAGTTACGCCGCTGGCGCCGGCGCTTGGAGCCGAGGTGGCGGGCGTTGACCTGGCCTCCGTTATCGACGCCGCGGTCTGGGGGGAAATCAAACAGGCGTTCCTCGATCACCAGGTCCTGTTCTTTCGCGATCAGCAACTGACCCCGGGCAACGAGGTCGAATTCGCCGCGCGCTTCGGGCCGATCGGCAATTATCCCTTCGCCGAAGCGCTTGAAGGCCATCCCGACGTCATCGCCATCATCAAGGAACCGCACCAGACCACCAATTTCGGCGGTATCTGGCACACCGACACGACTTACCTGGAGGCCCCATCGCTGGGCTCGGCGCTCTATGCCGTGGAGGTCCCGCCGGTCGGCGGCGATACCATGTGGGCCAACATGTATGCGGCCTACGACGCGCTATCCGACGGCATGAAGGCGTTGCTGGGCGGTCTCGGCGTCGTCAACAGCGCCGCCAAGAACAAAGATACGCTGCGCATGGACCATCTCGAGGACGGCGCCATGACAGGCCGCGACGCCGATCAGATGGAGGTCCGTGAAGCCGTCCATCCCGCGGTCCGGACCCATCCCGAAACGGGCCGCAAGTCGCTCTATGTCAGCGAGGCCCACGCGGTCCGCTTCGACGGCATGACGGCCGAGGAGAGCGAACCCATCCTGGATTTCCTCTACGGCCACGCCATCCGGGAGGAGTTTACCTGCCGCTTCCGCTGGACGGCGGGGACGCTGGCCATCTGGGACAACCGCTGCACGCTGCATTATCCCCTGAACGACTACCACGGCCATCGCCGCGAGCTGCACCGCGTCACCATCGACGGTGATCCGCCCCGATAGCGAGACCAACGGCCGGTTCGGGCGATAGATAAAGGATTGCTAATGAAGCTGCACTACGCTCAGAGTTCGCCCTACGTCCACAAAGTCATGCTGGTGGCCCACGAGTGTTGCCTGCTGGGCGAGCTTGAACTTTTAACGACGACGGCCCAGACCGTCATCGAGGATGTGCATGCCGACAATCCTCTGGGTCAAATTCCGACCTTGATCACCGACGATGGCACGGTGCTGTTCGATTCATGGGTGATCATGGAATATCTGAACCATATTTCGGGAAGCAGCCTGCTCCCGCCGCCCGGCGCGGCGCGGTGGTTGGTCCTGCGCAATCACGCACTCGGTCACGGCGTTATCGATGCCCTCAACCTCAGATTCAACGAAATGCGCCGGCCGGCCGGTGAGCAGTCGCCGAACTGGATCTCCAAGAAGGAAGATGAAGCGTGGCGCGCCTTCGATGCCATGGAGGGTGAGTTCAAAGCCGGTCACGTAACGGATGAAATCGACCTGGGGAGCCTGACCATCGGCTGCTCGCTGGCCTATGCGGACCGGCGTTGGCCCGAGGGCAAATGGCGCGTCGGACGGCCGGCGCTTGCCGCCTGGTTTGAACGTTTCGCGGTTCGGCCATCAATGCAGGATACGATGCCAACGCCGGAATAATTGATCTTTTGGACCGTCGGGCGATTGTGGCGATAGTGAAAATTCGTTACAAAATTATTCGAGAAGCGAATTTCGCGAAGTTATATTTTGTTCATTTTGCCTGAGACCAATATCCATGCCGATGAGCTATCAGATCGATCTCGACCGAAAAATGGTGCTTTTTACGGCCTCGGGCACCCTCACCAACGAGGAAATGATCGACTGCATCGCCCGGCTGAACGCCGATTCGGATCTTGAGGTGGGCATGCCGACGCTAACCGACGCCCGGTCGGTGACGGAAATGAAGGTGACCGCCGAAGGCTTCAAAGTATTGGCCGAAAGGATGCAGAACTCCGAAACACCGAGGGGCGCCTCGCGGGCGGCGCTTTTGGTTACCTCCGAAGGCAACATCATGCTGGGCAAATTGCTGGTCGCCTACAGCGACCATGATCCGAATATGCCCCAGTACGAAGTCTTTACCGATCAGGCGGAAGCTGAATCCTGGCTCGGCTTGAGCCCACGGCCGGCCGAGCCGGACTGACCAAACGATCAGCACCTACGGCAACCGCACGGTCGCGACGGCCTGCGCCGCGATACCTTCGCCGCGGCCGGTGAAACCCATCTTTTCAGTGGTCGTGGCCTTGATGCTCACCCGTTCCAGCGGGATGGCCAGAATCTCTGCAACACGTTGACGCATGGCGTCGCGGTGCGGACCGATCTTGGGGCGTTCGCAGATGAGTGTCAGATCGACGTGAGCGATGAGGCCGCCGCGTTCTGTGATCTGGCGCGCGGCGAACCCGGCGAATTGGTCGGATGACGCACCCTGCCATTTCTCGTCCGAAGGCGGGAAATGATGGCCGATGTCGCGGTCGCCGATCGCGCCCAAGAGGGCATCCGTCACGGCATGGAGCGCCACGTCGGCGTCGGAATGGCCCGCAAGCGCACGGTCGTGGCTGATGGCGATGCCCCCCAGTTTGATCGTGCCGTCTTCGGGGGCGTCGGCTGCAAAACGGTGAGCGTCGAAGCCCTGGCCGGTCCGGATGTCGCTCAATTGCGCTCGAATCATGCGTTCTGCCCGCGCCAAATCGGCTTGCGTCGTGATCTTGAGGTTATCCTCCAAACCGGCGATCAAGGCGACCACAAGCCCGGCGGATTCCGCCACGGCGGCGTCATCGGTAAGGTCTTGGCCCACCACGTCACGATGAGCCGCCAGGATATCGGCGAAACGGAAGCCTTGCGGCGTCTGTGCCCGCCACAGTCCGTCGCGGGTCACGGTTGCCGAAACGGTGGCGGCGTCCGTTTGACGCTTCAATGTATCCACCACAGGCAGCCCCAGGATGGCGCCGGGCGCCTCATCCAGGGCGTCGATCACTTGGGAAATGCCGTCGCGGCCGGCAAAGGGGCGGGCGGCATCGTGGATCAGAACCTTGTCGGGCGGCGCGTCGGCCAGGCTTTCCAGGCCCAAGCGCACGCTCTGTTGCCGGCTGGCCCCGCCGTTGACGGGCTCCATGAGATCAAAATCTGCCACCGCCGCATCGTAAAGCTGGCGGTCATCCGGGTGGATCACGACGCGGACAGCGTCGACGTCACCATGGCAGGCGAACAGTCCGACGGTCCGGTTGAGGATCGAGCGGCCGCCTACGACGGCGTATTGCTTCGGGTTATCGGCGCCGAAACGGGCGCCGCGTCCGGCTGCGACGATGAGGGCCGTGACTGTCATGGCGGCACATTGCCCAATGCAACCGACTCACGCAAGAGTGAGCAAGGTTGACTGGCTGGGCTAGGGCAATTTCCCCAATTCTAAAAGAGAGGAAAGACCAGCTGTATCGTATGTGAGAGGTCTCGGATGCCAATTTTTCAACGATACCTGAAAACTTCCACCGCGCTTGGTAGTTTCGTCCTTTCGGCGTTCGTTGCGTTTGCCGGAGCAAACCTGGCGACTGCCGAGACCAAAGCCAATCCCTGCGCTGCCAAAAATCCGGCGAAATCGGTGAACCCCTGTGCTGCGGCCAATCCTTGCGCCGCCAATAATCCGCTTAATCCCTGCGCGGGCGGCCACATCAAGGCGCCAGATGCGGCCCATGGCCTGGCTCCTGATGTGGCTGAGAAGGCCTACCGGTCGCTGCGGCGGAAAATGGCCGCCGCCTTCACGCTGTCCGGTGACAAGCACGCCAAGCGGTACCAGAAGTGGAAGCGCTATAACAACGCGCCGTACGAATCGTCGCAGCACGGCGACAGGTACCTAAACAACTACGCGAATAATATGGCACAAACATATGAAAAATATGAAAATATTGTGAAAATGCCCATAGGTTCAGTAATTGCCAAAGACAGCTTCACCGTGCTCAAGGATGGTCGCCGCTATGCCGGGCCGCTGTTCCTGATGGAGAAGATGAAGGTCGGTTTCCGGCCGGAATTCGGTGACTGGCGGTACAGCATGATCTTGCCCGACGGCAGCCTGGTCGGTGTGACCAATGCCGAGGGTAGCGAAAACGTCGATTACTGCGGCACTTGCCATGCCGGAGTGGCAGCCAATCAAGACCACCTTTTTTTCCTGCCGAAATCATACCGCGTCAAATAACAGCGGCAATTTGCCGCTTCCAATAGTTGGCTTCGCCACTTGGCCGCACGCCCGGCCTCGGCCACAATGGGGTGCGCCCGAAACTAAGGGGTTGAGCGGAGCATTCCTTTGCAAAGACGTCAGGTCGTACCGGTGTTGCAGGCGCTTGATGGTAAGCGGATCCACCCTTGTACCCAGAGTACCGGCATGCTTGTGCGGGACGCGCCATGAGCGTCCAGCAACAGCCCGGCAAATTACCAGCCTTCGATATCACGGGACTGACTAAGGTTTATCACACGGGCGAAACCGAGGTTCACGCCCTGCGCGGCGTCGATCTTCAGTTTCTCGACGGTGAACTGGTCGTTCTGCTGGGACCGTCCGGCAGCGGCAAATCAACGTTTCTCAACATCCTCGGCGGTCTCGATGCGCCGACGGCCGGTACGGTCAAGTTCCATGATGAGGTGCTCACCTCCCTGGAGAGCGGCGGACTAACCCAATATCGCCGCGAACACGTCGGCTTCGTGTTCCAGTTCTACAACCTGATTCCCAGCCTGACGGCGCGCGAAAACGTATCGCTGGTCACCGAAATCGCCGTCGATCCACTGAAACCCGACGAGGCGCTGCGCATCGTCGGACTGGGCGACCGGCTTGATCATTTTCCCTCTCAGCTTTCGGGTGGCGAACAGCAGCGAGTCGCCGTGGCGCGGGCCATCGCCAAGCGGCCCCAGGTATTGCTGTGCGACGAGCCGACAGGCGCCCTCGACAGCCGCACCGGTATCGCGGTACTGGAGGCGATTGAGCGGGTCAACACCGAGCTCGGCACGACATCGGTCGTCATCACCCACAACGCCGCCATCGCCGACATCGCCGACCGGGTGGTGATTTTCGCCGACGGGCGTGTATCCGAGGCTCGCCTGAACGAGACGAGGAAACCCGCAAGTTCGGTTAACTGGTAATGCGCGCCCTGGATCTCAAACTGTTCCGCGACCTCTGGCACATCAGGGGCCAAGCCATCGCAATCGCCGTCGTCATCGCCTGCGGCGTCAGTACCGTTGTCATGTCGTTCGGCACCTTAAGTTCCCTGCAGTTGACGCGCGATGCCTACTACGAGCGCCAAAGATTTGCGGAAGTGTTCGCCAGCCTTAAACGCGCGCCGACTCCCCTGGCCCAAGACATCGCCCGGATCGAGGGCGTGAAGCGCGTTCACACGCGCATCGTAAAATTCGCCACGCTCGATGTCGAAGGCATGGATGAGCCCATCATGGGGCAGTTGATCTCGCTGCCCGGCCATGGGCGTTCCGCGCTCAACGAAATCGTTCTGCGCCAAGGTCGTTTGCCGGACCCGGACCGACCCGACGAGATCGTGCTGGGAGAGCCTTTCGCCGATGCTCACAAGCTTCGGCCGGGCCGGTATATCGTTGCGACCATCAACGGTCACAAACGTCAGCTCGATATCGTCGGCATCGCCTTGTCGCCGGAGTACATTTACGCCATCGGCCCCGGCGCCCTGATGCCCGACGACGAGCGTTTCGGCATCATTTGGATGGGGCGGGAGGCCATGGCGGCCAGCTACGATTTGGAAGCGGCCTTCAACGACGTCTCCCTGACCCTGATGCGCTCGGCCAATGTTGACGCGGTGATCGATCGGCTCGACGGCTTATTGGGACCGTATGGCGGCGTTGGCGCCTATCCGCGCGAGGATCAGATTTCCAATGCCTTCATCACCAATGAGATGGAGCAGCTCAAGGGCATGGGCAGTATCGTGCCGCCGATTTTTCTGGGCGTCGCGGCGTTTCTCTTGAACGTCGTGATCACGCGGATCATCGCGACCGAACGCGAGCAGATCGGCCTCCTGAAGGCCTTCGGCTACTCCGATTTCGCCGTCGGGGTCCTCTATCTCAAACTGGTCATGCTGGTGACGGTTGTCGGTATTGCGATGGGGTTTCTTGCGGGCGCCTGGTTCGGCCGGGCCGTAACCGAGATCTACACCGATTTCTTCCGCTTCCCCGTGCTTTACTTCCATCTCGAATTGAAGGTATTTGCGGCGGCGGGGATCGTCAGCTTGCTGGCGACCGGCCTTGGCGCCTTGAGCGCTATCCGCAAGGTCATCAACATGCCGCCGGCAGTGGCCATGCAGCCGGCCCCGCCAACGACATACCGCCGCGGCATTCTCACCGCCATCGGCGCGGCCCAGCGGCTGAGCCAGCCGACGTTGATGATCCTGCGCCACATCGGACGGTGGCCGCTGCGCACCGGATTGACGACGCTCGGTATCTCCTTGTCGGTGGCGATCCTGATCGCCTCGCTGTTCTTCTTCGATTCGGTTGAACACCTGGTGGACACCTTCTTCCATCATGGTCAGCGCCAGGATGCCACGGTCGTTTTCAACGAAGCGCGTACCACGCGCTCACTCCACGAAATCCGGAGTCTCCCCGGCGTGATAGCGGCCGAACCGTTTCGCGCCGTTGCCGCCAAGCTCCGTCTCGGCATTCGCAGTGAGCGCGCTTCGGTCACCGGGCTGGACGAAAACACGGTCATGAACCGTGTGCTTGATATCGACTTGGAGGCGGTGTCGTTGCCGAAGACGGGATTGGTGCTGTCCACCAAGATGGCCGAACTCCTCGGGGCCCGCCGCGGCGATCGCGTGACCGTGGAAGCGCTCGAAGGCCGCCGCCCCGTGGTCGAGGTTCCGGTAACGGCCATTATCGAGGAATACATCGCCGCTCCGGCCTACATGCATCGCTTGGCGCTCAACCGGCTGATGGGAGAGGGGAGGCTGGTCTCCGGCGCCTACATTCAGGTTGACGCCAACCGAGCGAAAGATCTTTACCGTCAGCTCAAGGATACGCCCGCCGTGGCCGGCGTGACGTTGCAGACCGCGGCCCTGTCGACCTTCCGCAAGACGATGGCGGAAACGCTCGACATCATGATGTCGTTCTACGTTCTTTTCGGCGGCCTGATCGCCGTCGGCGTCGTCTACAACAGCGCCCGCGTGTCGCTGTCCGAGCGGGGCCGGGAATTAGCTTCGTTGAGGGTGCTCGGCTTCACCCGGGGCGAAGTGTCGTACATCCTGCTGGGTGAACTGGCTATCCTCACGCTGGCAGCGCTGCCGTTTGGCTGTTTTATCGGTTTTGGACTGGCACACGTGATCGTGACCAACCTGGATACCGAGTTATTCCGCCTTCCGCTAGTGATCGAACCGGCAACCTACGCGCTGGCCATTACCACCGTACTCGTGGCGTCGGTCGTGTCCGGCCTTATCGTGCGCCGCCGCATCGACAGTTTCGATCTTATCGCCGTTTTGAAAACGAGGGAGTAGTCGCATGGTTTCCCCCTGGCCGCGACGAATTATCTACACCACCATCGGGCTCGGCGTGGTTGCCGCGTTAGCCTATTCTTTCCAGCCCCAGCCGTTGGCCGTCGACCTAGCGGAGGTTCAAACGGGGTCGCTGGCCGTCACCCTGGACGGTGAGGGCCAGACGCGGGTAAAGGACATCTACGTGGTGTCGGCCCCTGTGGCGGGCCGCAAGTTACGCATCACCAAAAAGGTTGGGGAGCCGGTCGAGGCCAATCGCACGGTGCTGGCCGCCATCGAACCCAGCGACCCGATTTTCCTCGATGTGCGGTCGACGGCCGAGGCCAACGCCCGGATCAAGGCCGCCCAGGCCGCCCGGACGTTGGCGCAAGCCGAGCTCAAGCGCTACACGGCCGAACTGGATTTCGCCAAGGCCGAACTTCGCCGCGCCGAAGCTTTGGTGAAACGCGGCACGATTTCGAAACGCGACCTTGAACGGGCCGAATTGGATATGCGTACCAAGGAGGCTGCCGTCTCGACGGCCCGGGCGGCCCTGCGGGTAAAAAATTTCGATCTGGAAATGGCCAAGGCGGCTCTGATCGACAGCGACAAGTCAAAGGGCGGGACCGGGACCGCCTGCTGCGTCAACGTCCACGCCCCCATCAATGGCAACATCCTGCGCGTCGTCATCGAAAGTGCCGCCGTCGTGCCCGCCGGCGCACCGTTATTGGAGGTGGGCGATCCCGAGAATCTCGAAATCGTCGTCGATCTGTTGTCCTCGGATGCCGTACAGGTCCAACTCGGCGATGAGGTTCTGATCGACGATTGGGGCGGCGGTGAAACGCTGAAGGGCCGGGTGCGCCGCGTCGAACCCGCCGGCTTTACCAAGATTTCGGCACTGGGGATTGAGGAGCAACGCGTCAACGTACTTATCGACTTTGCCGAACAGCCGGTGCGCTACCAGCGCCTTGGCCACGGTTTCCGCGTCGAGACCCGCATCGTAATCTGGCGCGGCAAGAACATTTTGAAGGTGCCCATGAGTGCTTTGTTCCGCGAGGGCGACGAGTGGGCGGTCTTTACGGTCCAAGGCAAGGCGGCCCGGCTGCAGACACTCAAGATCGGCAGGTCCAACGGCGAATATGCCGAGGTATTGGAGGGCTTGGCGGCAGGCGAGCGTGTGGTCCAGCACCCCAGCGACGTCATCGTCGACGGCACGGAGGTGGTTCGGCGGGGCGGATAGCGCTTGCGTCTTAGCGTCTGTCCCGTCCGTCGAAGTCAACCAGCCAGTCGGCAATATGAGCGGGTTTATCGGCCGCCCTGAGTTCCAATCTTCCTTCGGCGTTCCGACGGCGCGTTGGCACCGCGTTGCGGTCGATGCCGCCGTGGAGCGTCATGGCCAGATCTTGCGCGAACACGGGGTTGCCGATGTGCCACGAGTGGCAAAACGTGCCGTAAACGGTTTGGTTCTGGGGGTCAATCGATTCGAAGAAGGCTGTGCAATCGACGTCGACGCATTTTAGGTTGGCGTCGTCGGGAATACCGACGCGACCGACACGGGGCCGAGTGAAGGCTCGTTTGGCGTTGGAGACTTTGAGAACTATGTCATGTCGGTTTGAGTAGTTGGTGAGGCGCAGACAGCGCTTGAACATGGGTGCCGATACCGTGTCGGAGTGGGCCAGGCTGCCGCTGGAAATGTCGCCGCCGATGAGGACGATTTGCGATACCTTCCAGTCGCCGTGGTAGAGCGCGCCCAATTTCTGTGCTTGATAGAAAGCTTCGCGAATGACGTAAGCCCCGGTCGAATGACCTAATAGATGGACGTTGGTCTGGCACCCTTGTTTTTGCCGCGCCATAAGTTTCATGACGGTATCGGAGACCAGGCGAATAGCGGTTTTTGAGGCGTCGTCACGGTCCTCGTAGTAGTTGAGCGTTTGATCGGCGCTTGGCCAATCGAACGAAATTACCAATCCCTTGAAGCCGGCTTCGGATAATTGGGCCTGCAGCGTGCGGTGGCGCTTCATGATGATATCGAGATCGTTGTTGTAGCCGTGGATGAAAACCACCACGTCGCCGGCGGGATCGATGACGTTGTCTGCCATGCCATCGGCTCGATCCTGAACATCGTCCATCCACTGCCTTGGCGTCAATTCCTGATCCGGAACTGGATTAGGAAGTTGATTTCTGGGAACGCGCAAATAGCGGGTTTTTCCTGGTTCAGCGATGAATTCTCCAGAGACCACTTTACGGGTGCAAATGACATAGTCGTGGTTGTCATTATTGTTCACGGATTATCCCCCCTCTTTCCAACGAATATCAGTCATAAATAGCTGATCTATCAATTATACAACTATTAGGATACAGATTAACGTCAATTGTACGGGAACATCAATATGAAACTGCAGATCGGTGCGATTTCAGTGCTGACTGACAACATCAATCGAAGTGATGAACGCATGTCTCCACACTCCTTGAAACTCCTTCCAAATGACCATAATATCCGCCCAAATTTTATTCATTTTTGCGGCGTGCACAAAAAATGACCACTTCATCGCCCGGCACTTTGCCGTCCGACCTAAGAAGTTTGCAGATCGGACCGGTGGACATCGATTTTCCGGTGCTGTTGGCGCCCATGTCGGGTGTTTCGGATCTGCCGTTCAGGCGGCTGGTCAAAAGCTTTGGCGCCGGACTGGTCATATCGGAGATGATCGCCAGCCAGGCGATGATCTATCAGACTAAGCGCACCCTAAAAATGGCGATGGGCGGCGCTGACGAGCATCCCATGGCGGTGCAACTCGCCGGCACGGATCCCAACGTGATGGCCGAAGCAGCCCGCTTGAACGCCGACCGCGGCGCTTCCATCATCGACATCAATATGGGTTGTCCCGCCAAAAAAGTCGTCAACGGCTACGCCGGATCGGCGTTGATGCGCGACGAAGCGAAAGCAGGCGCGATCATCGAGGCGGTCGTGAAAGCGGTCAACCTGCCGGTCACGCTGAAAATGCGCACCGGTTGGGACGACGATAACCGCAACGCCCCCAATCTCGCGCGCATCGCCGAGGACTGCGGCGTGCGCATGATAACGGTGCACGGCCGCACGCGCTGTCAGATGTACCGCGGCAGCGCCGATTGGGCCTTTATCCGCAAGGTCAAGGAAGCCGTGAAGGTACCGCTTATCGCCAATGGCGATATCACCCGCGTCGAGGACGCCGCGCGCTGCCTCGAGGAATCGGGCGCGGACGGCGTCATGATCGGGCGCGGCACCTATGGGCGCCCCTGGTTTCCCAATCAGGTGATCCACTATCTCAAAACCGGCGAGCATCTACCAAATCCGTCCTTGCAGGAATTGTTCGAAACGCTCAGCCGTCATTATGAGGATATGCTGGATCACTACGGACCGGAGGTCGGCAACCGCGTCTCGCGCAAGCATGTCTCCTGGTACACCAAGGGCCTACCGGAATCGACGGTTTTCCGGGACCAGGTCAACCGTTCGCTCGATACTGATACGGTACGCCGGCTGTTCACCGAATATTTCGAGCGTTTGCTGGAACGGGAGGCGGCCTGATGGCGGCGTCCGGAAATTCGGTGGTCGACATGCGGCCGCCCGAAACGCTCGGTTCGGCGCAAATCCTCAACGCCTTGCCCGAACCTGTGATGGTGGTCGATGAAATTGGCGCCGTGCGCTTCGTCAATCCGGCGGCGGAGAACTTTTTCGGCGCCGGTAAGGCCCATCTCTGTACCCAGACGCTACCGGATATTGTTCATTTCGACAGCCCGCTCACCGCTTTGACCGATCAGGTGCGCGAACAGGAGATCAGCGTCGCCGAACATGGCGTCGAACTGAGCAATCCCCGGACCGGCACCCAGCACGTCGATATCCAGGGCGTTCCCGTGCCCGAGCGACCCGGATGGGTGTTGGTCACGCTGCAACGCCGCACCATGGCCCAGACCATGGACCGGCAGCTGAACCATCAGGGCGCCGCGCGCTCCGTCACGGGCATGGCCGCTGTGCTGGCCCATGAAATCAAGAACCCGCTGTCGGGTATCCGGGGAGCCGCCCAGCTGCTTGAGCAGGATGCGTCGGAAGAGGACATCCCTTTGACGCGCCTGATCTGCGACGAGACCGACCGTATCTGCAGTCTGGTCGACGACATGGAGATGTTCTCCGACGAGCGCGCCATCGACCGCGGTCCGGTCAACATCCATGAAGTTCTCGACCACATTCGCCGCATCGCTGAAAACGGGTTCGCCAAGGGCATCCGCATCACGGAGGTCTACGATCCGTCGCTGCCGCCGGTGTTGGGCAATCGCGACCAGTTGCTTCAAGCGCTATTGAATCTGGTCAAGAATGCCGCCGAGGCCTTGCCGGAGGAGGGCGGCGAGATCACCCTCGGCACGGCTTACAAACAGGGTGTGAGGGTGGCCGTGCCGGGCAGCCGCGATCGTTTGAATTTACCGCTCGAGGTCACGGTGCGGGACAACGGCAAGGGCATCAGCGACGAACTTCGGCCGCACCTGTTTGAAGCCTTCGTCACCAACAAACCGGGCGGTACGGGTCTCGGCTTGGCGCTGGTGGCCAAGACCATCCGCGATCACGGCGGCATCATCGAATTCGATACCAAGCCGCGGCGGACGGTGTTCCGCCTGCGCCTGCCGATGTCTTCTTCGGGAACTGAGGTTCCGCCGTCCCAGAACAAATTCGGAGCCGAGACATGACCGATGGAAGCGTGATCTTGGTGGCCGACGACGACCACGCCATCAGAACGGTGCTGGAACAGGCATTGAGCCGGGGCGGTTACGAAGTTCGTGCCACGGGGAATGCCGCAACTCTGTGGCGCTGGGTCTCCGAAGGCGACGGCGATCTGGTTATCACCGACGTCGTCATGCCCGACGAGAACGGTCTCGATCTGCTGCCGCGCATGCGCAAGGTCCGGCCGGAGTTGCCGATCCTGGTGATGAGTGCCCAGAACACCATGATGACGGCGATTAAGGCGACGGAACGGGGCGCCTACGAATACCTGCCCAAACCCTTCGACCTTAATGAACTCGCCGTAGTGATCGAACGTGCCCTCAGCGCGCCGCAAAAGGCCACCGAAGGCAGCGTCGGCGGCGACGATGATATGCCGCTGATCGGCCGTTCCGCCGCCATGCAGGAAATCTATCGTCTGCTGGCGCGCCTGATGGGGACGGACCTCACGGTTCTGATCAACGGCGAATCGGGGACGGGCAAGGAACTGGTTGCCCGGGCGCTGCACGATTACGGGAAGCGCAGCCGGGGCCCGTTCGTCGCCGTCAACATGGCGGCCATCCCTCGTGAACTAATCGAAAGCGAATTGTTTGGGCACGAAAAAGGCGCTTTTACCGGCGCTGCCAACCGAGGGGTTGGACGCTTCGAGCAAGCCGAAAGCGGAACCCTGTTTCTGGACGAAATCGGCGATATGCCGATCGAGGCCCAAACCCGTTTGCTCCGCGTTCTGCAGCAGGGGGAATACACCACCGTGGGTGGCCGCGTCGCCATCCGTACCGATGTCCGCATCATTGCCGCAACCAATCGCAATCTGCGTCAGCTGGTGCGCCAGGGTTTATTCCGCGAAGACCTTTTCTACCGTCTCAACGTCGTGCCTCTGCGCCTGCCGCCGCTGCGCGAACGATCGGAGGACGTGCCCGATCTGGTTCGGCATTTTCTGGGTATTGCGGCGGCTGAGGGGCTGCCGCAAAAATCCCTGTCGCCCGAGGCAATGGATCATCTGCGGGCTTATCATTGGCCGGGCAACGTGCGGGAACTGGAAAATCTGGTGCGTCGGCTGGCTGCCCTCTATGCCGAGGAAATGATCGACGACGACGTCATTGAAACGGAACTGGCCGAGGCACACTTTGCCGCTCCCGATGCAGAAGGCAGGGAAGGGGAATCGCTGGGCGATGCGGTCGAGCGGCATCTCGCGCGCTATTTCCAGGCCCATCCGGACGGAATGCCTCCGGCCGGTCTATACGAGCGCATCCTGCACGAAATTGAACGTCCCTTGATCGCGCTCAGTCTGTCGGCCACGCGCGGCAATCAAATCAAGGCCGCGAGCCTCTTGGGTCTGAACAGGAATACGCTGAGAAAAAAGATCAGGGACCTCGAGATCCCCGTTATCCGGGGTGTGAAATAGGCGGAAAATAGTCATTTACCGACGGTGGTGCCTACGTGCAACGGTTTGTTGATGTATTCGTGCAACACTTTGTTGCAGTAATTGCACGCCGATGTGCTAGACTCCGGTCACGCTATTGATGCAGCAATTTGGATTTCAAATATGCATGTTCAGCAATGCGCTGGGCCATTTGCAGTAGGTAAACCCGTCCTCCCATGACACCAAAAACGGAAAACGGTACGCGAAAAGCTGTGCTGGGCTCCAATCTCGTCGTTTGGGCGCGGCGCGTCGGCTTGGCCCGTAAGCTGGCGTTGGCGCTGGTTGTGGCGGCCTTGATATCGGTGTTCGCGACATACGGTGCGGTGACGCGCTCGTCGTCGCCGTTCGGGCCAGACCCCGGCACCGTCGCCAGTCTTTTGCTGGTCAACCTGGTTTTGGTGCTACTGCTGGGCGCCCTGGTTTCGAACCGCCTGGTCAGGCTTTGGATCGACCGGCGCCGTGGTTCTGCGGGATCGCGTTTGCATACCCGTCTTGTTTCTCTCTTCAGCATCGTCGCCGTGCTGCCGGCCATCATCGTCGGCGCGTTCTCGGTGCTGCTGTTCGATTTGGGGCTTCAGGCCTGGTTCGGCGACCGCGTGCGAACCGCCCTGCAGGCCTCCGTCGCCGTGGCGGAAGCTTATACCGAAGAGCATAAAAAGGTCATTGAGGCCGACGTTCTTACACTGGCGGCCTACATCAACCGCGACGCCCGGCGCCTGGCCAATGATCCACGCCGTTTGCAGAACCTGGTCGTCCGTCAGGCTGCCGTGCGGTCGTTGCCGGAAGCCATTGTTGTCGACGGCAGCGGGCGGGTATTGGCCCGTTCTGCATTGGGTTTCTCCATTGCTTTCGAACCCATACCGGACGATGCCATGGAAAGGGCGCGCAGCGGCGAGGTCGTCGTCATCACCCATCAAAACGACGATCGGGTCCGGGCGCTGGTGAGGATCGACCGGATATCCGACGTATTTCTTTACGTCGGGCGCTACGTCGACCCCCAGGTCGTCGGCCACGCCGAGCAGACCCGCAGCGCGGTCGCCGAATACATGCGCCTCGAATCCGAACGCTCGACGGTACAGATTACCCAGGCCTTGATCTTTCTTGTGGTCGCCTTGCTCCTGTTGCTGGCTGCTGTCTGGTTCGCCCTGTCGTTTGCCTCACGTCTCGTCGGTCCGATATCGAGCCTGGTGGGTGCCGCCGAAAAAATCAGGGACGGCGATCTTTCGGTGCGCGTTCCGGAGGGGCCTCCCGATGACGAAGTCGGCACCCTGTCGCGCGCCTTCAACCGGATGACGGGTCAGCTGGAGGGACAACGCGGCGAACTAATGAGCGCCAACGAACAACTCGAAACAAGACGCCGATTTACCGAAGCCGTTTTGTCGGGCGTATCGGCCGGTGTCATCGGCCTGGATTCCGATGGCCGCATCGATCTGCCCAACCGGTCCGCGGTCACGCTGCTGGAAACATCCCTAGAAGATTTGACCGGCCAACCGTTGTCCGATGCCGTTCCGGAAATGACGGGATTGTTTTTGGAAGCCAAGAACCGGCCGGGCCGTCGCGCCGAAGGTCAGGTAAAAATCGTCCGGAAAGGCAGACCCCACATCCTGCTGGTACGGGTCGCGGCCGAGCGGGGCGGTGCGGAAACGGAAGGCTTTGTTGTCACCTTTGACGATATTACCGAATTGGTGACGGCTCAGCGCATGTCGGCATGGGCCGATATCGCGCGCCGTATCGCCCACGAGATCAAGAACCCGCTAACGCCGATCCAATTATCGGCCGAGCGGCTGAAGCGCAAATACCTAGGCCAGGTGACGTCGGAACCGGAGGTATTCGAGAGCTGCACCGACACCATCATCCGGCAGGTCGGCGACATCGGCCGTATGGTCGATGAATTCTCCGCCTTCGCCCGGATGCCGTCGCCGCGGTTCGAGACGGAAAACGTCGTCGAGATCGCCAAGCAGGCGGTTTTCATGCAGCAGGTCGCCCATCCCGAAATCGCCTTTGACAGCGACCTCCCCAACGCCCCTGTAACGCTCGGCTGCGACCGCCGGCAGGTAGCCCAGGCTTTGACCAATTTGTTGCAAAATGCCGCCGATGCGCTGGGGGATCCCGGCCGGCCGGGGGGTGAAATTAAGGTCCACCTCACGGATGCCGAGGGCATCGTGGCGTTGGAGGTTTCCGACAACGGGCCAGGCCTCCCGGAGGAAGACCGGCACCGCTTGACGGAGCCCTACGTCACGCATCGCGTGAAAGGCACGGGTTTGGGATTGGCGATTGTGCAAAAGGTGATGGAAGACCACGGTGGCCGGCTTTATCTCGACAACCGCGCGGAAGGGGGCGCAATAATCCGCCTCGAGTTCGACCGGGCAGCCGGGGCTTCACTGGCGGACGCCGAGGCGCAAAAACCCCGATTCGAGATTGACGCGGGCGACCAGGACAAGGTTCGGTCCCATGGCTGACATTCTTGTCGTCGACGATGAAAAAGATATCCGGGACCTGATTTTCGGCATTCTGGTCGATGAAGGATATGAAACCCGCCTCGCCGGCAACAGCGCCGACGCCCTATCGACCGTTTCGGCACGCCGGCCATCGCTCGTCATCCTCGACATCTGGCTGCAAGGCAGTCAACTGGACGGCCTTGAGGTGTTGGACCGCATTGTGGCCGACCATCCGGACATGCCCGTCGTGATGATCAGCGGGCACGGCAATATTGAAACGGCGGTCTCCTCCATTCACCGCGGCGCATACGACTTCATTGAAAAGCCGTTCAAAGCTGAACAGCTCATTGTTACGGTGGGCCGGGCCATCGAGTCGGCCAAGCTGAAGCGGGAAAATCAGGAGTTGCGGCAGCGCGCCGGACCGGAAACCGAGCTAACCGGATCCTCCACCGCCATCACCCAGTTGCGCGCGGCGATCCAGAAAGTCGCGCCGACGAATGCGCGGGTTTTGATCACCGGACCGGCGGGATCGGGCAAGGAGGTCGTGGCGCGCATGCTGCATGCCGAATCCCTTCGGGCGAACGGACCTTTTGTCGTGGTCAACGCCGCTTCAATGGCGCCCGAGCGGATGGAGATCGAACTGTTCGGTGTCGAGGCGAGCGGCGGCGGATCGGATCAGGGACCCCGAACCGGTACGTTCGAGCAGGCCCATGGCGGAACTCTCTTTCTCGATGAAGTCGCCGACATGCCGATGGAAACCCAGGCAAAAATCTTGCGCGTGCTACAGGACCAGACTTTTGAGCGCGTCGGCGGCGACACAACGATTACGGTGGATGTCCGCGTCGTCAGCGCCTCCACCGGCGATCTTGCGGAGGAAATCAGCGCCGGAAAATTCCGTGACGATCTTTACCATCGACTGGCGGTCGTTCCGGTCGACGTGCCGTCGCTCAAACAGCGGCGCGAGGATATACCGGACCTGACCCACCATTTCATGAACCGGGCCGCCGAAATGACCGGCCAGGCGCCGCGAAATGTCGGCGAGGATGCGCTGGCTGTGCTGCAGGCCCACGATTGGCCCGGCAACGTGCGGGAATTACGCAACCTGGTCGAGCGTTTGCTGATCATGGTGCCGGGTGATGTGGAAACCAAAATCGGCTCCGACATGCTGCCGCCGGAATTGGGCAACGGTCACATGGCGACTCGGCCGAATTCGGCCATTGAACTGATGGCGCTGCCTTTGAGGGAGGCCCGCGAGGCGTTTGAGAGGGAGTATCTTCAAGCCCAGATTTCCCGCTACGGCGGCAATATCTCGCGCACTGCCTCTTTCGTCGGCATGGAACGGTCCGCTTTGCACCGCAAACTCAAGTCTTTGGGCATCGGCGGAAACGACCGTGGGGCCTGACGCCGGCAGACGGGGTTTGGTTGGAGCAATGCGGACACAAAAAGAAGAACGAGCCCCGGAAAAGCAGGGTAATGCGTCATGAAAGTAATTGTATGCGGCGCCGGTCAGGTCGGTTTTAACATCGCGCGTCATCTGGCCGGCGAAAACAACGATGTAACCGTGATCGACCAGACGCCTGAGTTGATCACCAAGATCTCCGATCAGTTGGACGTCCAGGCCATCGTCGGGCACGCCTCGCGGCCCGACGTGCTGGAACGGGCCGGTGCCGGCGGCGCCGACATGATCGTCGCCGTCACCTTCGCCGACGAGGTCAACATGGTGGCCTGCCAGGTGGCGCACTCGTTGTTCAACGTACCGACCAAGATTGCCCGCATCCGGGCGCAGGGATACCTGCAACCGATCTGGCGCGATCTGTTCAGCCGCGAACACATGCCGATCGACGTCATCATTTCGCCGGAGATCGAAATCGCCCGGGCCGTTACGCGCCGCCTTCAGGTGCCCGGCGCCATCGATATGCTGCCGTTCGCCGACGACAAGATTAGGGTCATCGCCGTGCGAATCGAGGAAGGTTGTCCCATTATCGACACGCCATTGAGGCAACTTACGGAACTCTTCCCCGATTTGCATATCCGCGTCATGGGCATCATCCGCGATGGCCAGGTCATCGTGCCGCGCGGCGAGGATCACATGGCGATCGGCGACGAGGTTTATTTCGCGGTTGAGACGCCGCACCTGACCCGCGCCATGGCGGCCTTCGGCCACGAGGAGAAAGAAGCCCGCCGCGTGATTATCGTCGGCGGCGGCAATGTCGGCCTGTTCCTGGCCCAGGCGTTGGAGGAGGAGCACCCCAACGTCACGCCGAAGCTCATCGAAGTCGGCCGCGAAAGGGCAGAGCTCGTCGCCGAACAGCTTACGCGGACAGTGGTTCTCAACGGCGATGCCTTGGACCGCGAATTGCTCGAGGAAGCCAACGTTCAGGCAACCGAAACAGTCGTCGCCGTCGCCAACGATGACGAGGTCAATATACTTGCGTCGCTGCTGGCCAAGCGCTATGGCTGCACGCGTGCGGTGACGCTGATCAACAATGCCTCGTACGGTCCGCTGATCACCTCATTGGGCATCGACGTGGTGGTCAACCCCAGGGCAATCACCGTCTCCCGCATCCTCGAGCACGTTCGGCGGGGGCGCATCCGGGGCGTCCACAGCCTGCCGGATGGCTTGGCCGAGGTGATCGAAGCGGAAGCGCTGGAAACATCGCCGCTGGTTGGGAAGCCGTTGCGTGAAATCGATCTGCCGGCCGGCATGCTGGTCGGTGCTCTGGCGCGGGGCGACGAGGTGATTATTCCGCGCGGCGATACCGTCATCCAGGTCCATGACCGTATCGTCATGTTCACCACCGCCGATACCGTCAAGAAGGTCGAGAAGATGTTCGCCGTCCGGCTCGAATTCTTCTAACCGCGCGAATGTCCTTCGCCTCCGCATTCCTACCACTGGGCTGGGCGCTGGGTGCATTTGCCCTGAGCATGCTGCTGCCTGCCCTGACGGCCTTCGGATACGACGAAAGCGAACAAGCCCAGGCGTTCCTGATTTCCGCGTTGTTGACCGCGTTCAGCGCCGGCGCCCTGATCATCGCCGCCCGGGGCGTGGCGCCCCGGCCCCCCAGACGGCGGGAGGGGTTCGTCCTGGCTATTCTGTTGTGGACCATATTGCCGGCGTTCGGCGCCTTGCCGTTCTATAACATCGGCATCGCAACGACCGCGGCGGATGCTTACTTCGAAGCCGTGTCCGGCTTTACCACCACCGGCGCTACGGTATTCGATCAACTAGATATCGCCGAGCGCTCGGTGCTTATGTGGCGTGGCGTAATGCAATGGCTCGGCGGGCTCAGCACCATCGTCATGGTGATCGTTCTGCTGTCGTTTCTCGGTGGCGGCGGCATGCAACTTTTCCAAAGCGCCATGCCGCGGGGCGAACGCACGTCGATGACACGCCAACTCATTCAGGCCCTGCGCGCAATCGCGGTCATCTATGCCGGGTTGACGGCGGTCTGCGCCCTGCTGCTTTGGCTCGTCGGCATGCCGCCGTTCGAGGCGTTCGTGCAATCGCTGTCGACGCTATCCACCGGCGGCTTTACCACCCGCGATCAGTCCATCGGTGCGTTCGACAGCGTGCTGATCGAGGTTGTGCTGATCGTTTTCATGATCGCCGGCGCCATCAACTTCACCTTCCATTGGGCTGCCGCCCAGGGGCGCGGCTGGCGAGTTTATCACTCGGACCCGGAAGTGAAGCTATTGCTCGGGCTGGCGCTGGCCGCCGCCATCGTCTTGTCGGCGGCGTTCATGCTGGGGGCTGAAATGCCATGGGGCAGCAGCTTTCGCCAAAGCGCTTTCATGGCGGTTTCCGCCGTGACGACGACCGGCTTCGTGACCGGTGACCCGTCTGCCTGGCCTCTGGTGGCGCCGCTTTTGATGCTGATGTTGATGATTGTCGGCGGAACGGCCGGCTCGACGGCGGGCGGGTTGAAAACCCTGCGCTTCGCCGTACTGATGAAGATGGGTGCGCGGGAAATGAAGCGCCTGTCCCATCCCCACGGCATCGTGCGCACGAGCTTGGGCCAACGCCAGGTCGACGAGGGCACGCTGCGGGCGGTTTGGAGTTATTTCTGTATCTTCCTGCTTACCCAGGTAATCCTGACCCTGGCCCTGGCCGGGTTCGGCGTTGACTTTAAAAATGCGATTTCGTTTACCGTTGCCGCGCTCTCCAATGCCGGGGCAGGGGACGGCTCAGCCCTCGCCGGTGCGGCGGGCGCCGGATATGCTTACCTGCCCGGCACGGCAAAGTGGCTTTTGGCCGCCGCCATGGTGCTGGGGCGGCTGGAATTGTTGACCGTACTTGTGCTATTCAGCCCATCGTTCTGGCGCCGATAGATTTTACAGTTTTGAAGAGGATCAGCGATGTCGCGCATCGCCTACGTTAACGGCCAATACGTCAACATGGCGGACGCCGCCGTTCACATCGAAGACCGCGGCTACCAGTTTGCCGACGGTGTCTATGAGGTGATCGCGGTTGTCGAAGGAAACCAGGTCGACGCCGCGCCCCATCTCGACCGCCTGGACCGGTCTTTGTCGGAACTCAGCATTGATCCGCCCATGACGCGGGCAGCCATGTCCAACGTGATCTCGGAGGTCGTCAGGCGCAACCGGGTGCGAAACGGCATCGTTTATCTTCAGGTCACGCGGGGCGTCGCTCGGCGAGATCATCCCTTTCCCAAAGACGCCAGGCCGGCCCTTGTCATCACGGCGCGTTCGCAGCGCCTGGCGCACGCGGCGGCGGAAAAGGGCGTCAAGGTCATCACGGTGCCGGAGTCGCGATGGGCCCGGTGCGACATCAAATCGGTCTCGCTGCTGCCCAACATCCTGGCCAAGCAGGAGGCCCGCGAAGCCGATGCTTATGAGGCCTGGTTCGTCGAGGAAGACGGCATGGTCACCGAAGGCAGTTCATCGAATGCCTGGATCATCGACGCGGACGGCAATTTGGTGACGCGCCAGCTAAGTAACTCGATCTTGCCGGGGATCACCCGAGCCGCAATTCAGCGTCTGGCCGAAGAAGCGCAAATAAAGATCGTCGAACGCTCATTCAGCGTAGATGAGGCCAAAACGGCGGCGGAAGCCTTCGTCACCAGTGCCACGTCGTTGGTCACGCCGGTGGTCAACATCGACGGAGAGCTGTTGAACGGCGGAAAAGCGGGGCCGCTGGGCCTTAGGTTGCGCGAACTCTACGCCGAATACATGGTTAATCCCGGCGATCACGCCGAAGTTTCTTGAGATTGGCGACGTTTGGCACCATTTTGAGGGGACAAATAAAAAGAGAGCCCGTGGTTGGCTCCAATAACAAGGAGAGGAAAAGCCATGTCCTCCGACAAACAACAAAATTTGCAAGACCGATTCCTAAATCATGTCCGCAAGAGCAAGCTTCCGGTGACCGTATTCCTGGTCAACGGCGTCAAGCTTCAGGGCGTCATCAGTTGGTTCGACAATTTCTGTGTTTTGTTGCGGCGGGACGGGCACGTCCAATTGGTTTACAAGCATGCCATCTCCACCGTCATGCCGTCGCAGCCGATCCAGCTGTTTGACCCGGACGAGGCAACGAATCCTGAAGCCGAGTGAATTTCCGAGTGTTCCGGTAGAGGCTGAGCGCCCGGCGACGGGCCGGGCGCTGGTGCTGCATCCCGACCTGAAGCGCAACAGGCCGGCCGGCGCACCCTTGCGCGATGCCGATGCGCGGCTGGCCGAAATCGTCGGTCTGGCGGCCGCCATCGATCTCGAAATCGCCGAGCAGGCCGTCGTGCCGCTCAGCAATCCCAAGCCGGGTACGTTGTTCGGCAAAGGCAAGCTCGGAGAACTGAAAGGTCTGATCGCGGCCCTCGACATCGACGTCGCCATTGTCGACGGCCAGCTTTCCCCGGTGCAGCAGCGTAATCTGGAGCGGGAGTGGAAATGCAAGGTGATCGACCGCACAGGTCTGATCCTGGAAATTTTCGGGGAACGCGCCCGGACGCGGGAGGGTACGCTGCAGGTCGAACTGGCGGCGCTGGAATATGCCCGCAGTCGATTGGTTCGCAGTTGGACCCACCTTGAGCGCCAGCGCGGCGGCCTCGGTTTCGTCGGCGGTCCCGGTGAAACCCAGATCGAGGCCGACCGGCGCATGATCGATGTCAGCATTACCCGCATCCGGCGCGAACTTGAGCAGGTGACGCGTACGCGTAAACTTCACCGCGCCAGCCGCCGCAAGGTGCCTTATCCCATCGTCGCCCTGGTGGGCTATACCAATGCCGGCAAGTCGACGCTGTTCAACCGCTTGACCGACGCCGACGTGATGGTCGAAGACATGCTTTTCGCCACCCTCGATCCGACCATGCGGTCGGTTGAACTACCCAGCGGCCGGCAGGTCATCCTGTCCGACACGGTCGGTTTCATTTCCGAGTTGCCCACCATGCTGATCGCCGCCTTCCGGGCGACGCTGGAGGAGGTGCTGGAGGCCGATATCATCGTGCATGTGCGGGACGCGGCACACCCCGACAGCGGCGCCCAGCGCATCGACGTCATCGATGTGCTCAAGGATCTGGGCCTGGGCGACGATATCGAAAGCCGCATGCTGGAAGTCTGCAACAAGGCGGATTTGCTCGAAGGTGACGCCTTGGCCCAGGTCACCAACCGGGCCCAGCGCGAACAATCCGTCATCACCCTGTCCGCCCTATCGGGTGAAGGTTGCGAGGAACTGCTGGCCCAGGTCGATGCCCGGCTGGCCGAACAGAGGGAAGTCGTTAAGGTCGCCGTGCCCTACAGCGACGGCGCGTCGTTGGCTTGGCTCTACGCCAACGGCGAAGTTCTGTCGCGAAAGGACGGCGATACCGCCGCCCACCTCACCGTTGGATTGGACGCCGCCGACGCCGCGCGTTTCAAGGCGCGGCAGACTGCGGGGTAGGACGCGCCTAACTAATCCCGGTGCACCGCGAAGGGGGCGAAAGCCTGCATTGTCGCCATCATCTCGATGGTGTTGACGTTGACGTGCTCCGGCATCGAGGTCACCCAGTGGATGGCTTCCGCGATGTCTTCCGGCGTCATCGGCTTCATGCCCTTGTAGACGCCCGAGGCCTTGTCCGAATCGCCGCCGAAACGCACCACCGAGAATTCCGTTTCCGCCATGCCGGGCTCGACCGAGGTGACGCGGATGTTCTTGCCGACCAGATCGGCCCTGAGGTTCAGGGAGAACTGGTGGACGAATGCCTTGGTCGCGCCATAGACGTTGCCGCCGGGGTAGGGGTAGGTGCCGGCGACCGATCCGAGATTGACGATGTGTCCCCGGTCGCGTTCGACCATGCCGGGCAGGGCGGCCCGCGCCACCGTCGCCATGCCTTTGACGTTGGTGTCGATCATGGTGTTCCAGTCGCTGAGCTTGGCTTCGTG
This sequence comes from uncultured Rhodospirillaceae bacterium, assembly GCA_964528595.1. GTDB lineage: Bacteria > Pseudomonadota > Alphaproteobacteria > UBA2966 > UBA2966 > CAYFKJ01. Next base: position 11,474 of record CAZGTM010000002.1, on the reverse strand, counting down.
CGCGCCTTCCATGCCCATGGCGAGGCCGGCGTTGTTGACCAGGATCGTCACGTCCCTGAAACCGTCCGGCAGGTTGTCGAAAGCGCCCATGACGGCGCCCTGGTCTTGAACGTCGAGCTCGAGGGCGTGCGCCGCGTCACCGAGTTCCGACTTCAACTCGTCCAACCGGTCCGCCCGGCGGCCCGAGATGACGACCTTGGCCCCGTCCCTGGCGAAACGGCGCGCCGTGGCGGCGCCGAAACCGGCCGTTGCACCGGTGATGAAAACGATGTGGTTGCTCATTTTGGCTGATCCCCCAGATAATCTTGGTTTTTGTTGGCCTATGCCTTTGTAGCGCGGCGCTTGGCTGATTGCCACAAGGCTTCGAGTTCTTCAAGTGCAACATTCGACGGTTGCTCGCCGCGTTCGGCCAGGACCGCCTCGACGTGGCGGAACCTTTGTTCGAAACGTGAATTAGCGTTGCGCAACGCGGTTTCCGGATCGGCGCCGATCCAGCGGCCCAGATTGACCAGCGAAAAAAGCAGATCGCCGAATTCCTCCTCGATGCGCGTCTCGCTCTGTTGGGCGGCGATTTCGCTTTTCAGTTCTTCCGCTTCCTCGGCGACCTTGTCGAGCACGCCGGAAACATCCGGCCAGTCGAAGCCGACCCGAGCCGCACGTTTCTGCAGCTTGTGCGCCCGCATAAGGGCAGGGCAGCCCGCCGCGACGTCGTCCAGGACGCTGGGTGCGCGGCCCTCGGCCTCGGCGCGGGCGGTGCGCTCATTCTCTTTTTGGGTTTCCCAGGCGACGGATTGGGCATTGGCGTCCTCGACCAGGAGGTCGGCGAACACGTGCGGATGGCGCTTGATCATCTTCGTCGCGACCGCTTCGGCGACATCCTCGAAATCGAATTCATCCTGTTCGCGGGCCATCTGGGCGTAGAACACGACCTGGAACAGCAAATCGCCAAGCTCCTTGCGCAGTTCCGCCATGTCGCCCTCGGCGATCGCCTCGGCGACTTCGTAGGCTTCCTCGATGGTATACGGCGCGATGGTGGCGAAGGTTTGCTCGCGGTCCCATGGGCAACCCGTGGTCGGATCACGCAGCCTCGCCATAACGTCGATCAGACGGTCCATGGCGGATACGTTTTGGTCGGTGGACTGCTTGGTCACGGGTTCATCCATCTGGGCCGATTATCGGCGGTGGGGAAGAGGCGCGCAACCCGAATGAGCGCTGCCCTTGGAGCCGGCATCGATAATAATAAAAAACTCATAATTAGTATTATCAGAAATTTATATGTTATTAATATCAATAATTTATGAATTCCTAAGTTAAGTTTCAATCACCATGCCGTCGTACGCCGGTTCCACCCCGGCCGGCAAACGATCGGATAGTTCGTTGTAATCCAGGAACGCGGTCATGTGCGTCAGGATGGCCCGCTTCGGCCTGACGCGGTCGATCCATTCCAGCGCCATTGCCGTATGGGCATGCAGCGGATGCGGCTCGTCCCTCAACGCCTGAACGATCCAGGTGTCGACGCCATCCAGAATTTCAAATGCGGCATCGTCGAGCCCGATCAAGTCCGTGGAATACGCTACCGACCCGAAACGATAACCGGTCGATGTCAATCCGCCGTGGTTCTGTACGAACGGCACGACATCGATATCACCGACGCTGAACGGTTCGGCGGCTTCATGCGCTTCGAAGAACGGTTCGTACCATTCGCTTTCCGATTCGAAAGCATATGAAAACCGCGTTTTCAGGGTTTCGAAGGTTTCGGCGCTGGCATAGGCCGGATAGCGCCGGCCGTGGAAGCGGAACAAGGTGCGGACGTCATCAATGCCGTGACTGTGGTCGGCATGGCCATGGGTGTAGAGAACGGCGTCAAAGTTGGAAAAGTCGTTATCCAGCAGTTGGTTACGCAAATCCGGCGAAGTGTCGACCAGAAGCTTCGTTGTCCCTTGCTCAACGAAGATCGAGGCGCGCGTGCGGCGGTTCTTTTGGTTGTCCGGATCGCAATCGCCCCAATCGTTGCCGATCCTCGGTACGCCGCCGGACGAGCCGCAGCCGAGGATGGTGACCTTGGTCACGGACGCTCCGCCTTGGTGAAAAGCTGGAAGAAGTTTTCCGTCGTGGCGGCGGCGAGCTCGGCTTCCGTAAGACCCTTGACGCGGGCCACGCAGGCTGCCGTATCGGCGACGAAGGCCGGTTCGTTACGCTTGCCCCGGTTGGGCATGGGCGCCAGGAACGGTGCGTCGGTTTCGACCAGAATACGCTCCAACGGCAGGCCGGAAATGGTCTCCCGCAGGGCCCCGGCCTTCTTGAATGTGGCGATTCCGGAGATCGATATATGAAAACCAATTTCAATTGATTTTACAGCAAGTTCTTGGCTACTGCTGAAGCAATGGATTAAGCCGGTGAAGGCCCCCTGCTCCATTTCATCGGCCAAAATGCCCATCGTGTCGTCATCGGCGTCCCGGGTATGCACGATAAGCGGCAGACCGGTGCGCTGGGCGGCTTCGATATGGGCGCGGAAGCACTGCCGCTGAGCCTCGCGCGGACTGTGTTCGTAGAAATAATCGAGACCCGTCTCGCCGATGCCGACCACCTTCGGATGGTTCGCCAAGGCGACCAATTGGTCCGGCGTTACATCCGTGTGGTGCTGCGCTTCGTGGGGATGAACGCCGACGGAACAATAGATATCGTCGTAGCTCTCCGCGATGGCGCGGACGCCGGGAAAGCGGTCGAGGTGCGTGGATATCGTCAGCATCGTGCCGACACCGCGCGACCGGGCGCGCTGGACGACATCATCCAGTTCGCCCTCGTAGTCCTCGAAATCGAGGTGGCAGTGCGAATCAACCAGCATGACAGCTATTTAGTCCGCTTAAGCCTCGGGTTCCACGTAACGGGGGAACGCCGGTTCCGGTTTGGGTAGGTCCGTACCAGGCGTCAGCCTCGCCGCTTCTCCGAGATGCGAGAAATCGCGCCGGTCCGCCGCCACGCCAAGCTGGTCCAGCATGGCCGCAGCTGCGGCGGGAACCACGGGCTGGGCCAGAATGGCCAGGTGCCGGATGGTTTCCGCCAGCACATACAGCACCGTCGCCATGCGCGCCGGGTCGGTCTTCTTGAGGGCCCAGGGTGCCTGCTCGTCGACATAGCGGTTGGCCTGCGAGACCACGCGCCATTGCGCCTCGAGGGCGCGGTGAATGGCGTAGCGGCCGTAATCGTCGCGCATGCCGTCGAGCAACGCTTCGGCGGCACCGAGCAGGTCGTTGTCGGCCGCTTCGAACGCGCCGGGCTGCGGCACCTTGGCGTCGCAGTTCTTATTGATCATCGACAGCACGCGCTGGGCCAGATTGCCGAAATCGTTGGCCAGGTCGGAATTTATGCGCAGGATCATGCCTTCGGGCGAATAGCTGCCGTCCTGGCCGAACGGCACCTCGCGCATGAAGAAGTAGCGGATCTGGTCGACGCCGAAATTCTCAGCCAAATCAAAGGGATCGACGACGTTACCGACCGATTTCGACATTTTTTCGCCCTTGACGTTGAGGAAGCCGTGGGCGAACACCTCGCGCGGCAGTGGCACGCCGGCGGACATCAGAAAGGCCGGCCAGTAGACGGTGTGAAACCGCACGATATCCTTGCCGATGATATGCGCATCGGCCGGCCAATGACCGGAATAAAGGTCCGCATTTTCATCGGGATAGCCCAACGCCGTGATGTAATTGGTCAGGGCGTCGACCCAGACGTACATCACGTGGTCCGCGTCCCCCGGCACCGGCACGCCCCAATCGAAGGTGGTGCGCGAGATCGAAAGATCGCGCAGGCCAGATTTGACGAAGCTCATGACCTCATTGCGCCTCGTTTCCGGTTGGATGAATTTGGGATTGGCCTCGTAGTGCGCCACAAGTTTGTCGGCGTATTCCGACAGCTTGAAGAAATAGCTGGCTTCCTCGACCCACTCCACCGGCGTGCCCTGGGGCGACAATTTGGCGCCGTCCGGGCCCGGTGACAATTCGTCCTCGGCGTAATAGGCCTCGTCGCGGACGGAATACCAGCCGGCATAGCTGTCGAGATAGATGTCGCCATTGTCGGCCATGGCCTGCCAGATGGCCTGCGAGGCCCGGTAATGGCGGTCTTCCGTGGTGCGGATGAAATCGTCGTTGGAGGCGTTGAGAACCTCGGCCATTTCGCGGAAGCGCGGCGTCAGGCGGTCGCACAACTCGCGCGGCGTGATGCCTTCGCCGCGGGCCGTCTGCTCCATCTTGATGCCGTGCTCGTCCGTGCCCGTGAGGAAATAAACATCGCGGCCGTCGAGCCTGTGGAAGCGGGCGATGACGTCCGTGGCGATCAACTCGTAAGCGTGGCCAATGTGGGGCGGGCCGTTGGGGTAGCTGATCGCAGTCGTGATGTAATAGGGCTTCTTAACGTCGGCCATGGAGTTTTTTTGCCTTCTTTTGGTCCAACGTTGGGACCGGAATTTCAATGTCAGCGGCGCCTAAGCCCGTGCCGCCTTTTCCAACATTGAGAAGACGTTGAGCAGGACCTGTTTGCGATCAAGGTAGACGCTGTCCGCCCGGGCAGCGAGGCGGGATATCTTTTCCCATACCTCGATCCAATGTTCAAGGCCGCGGCGGGCGGTCAAGGCGGCTGCGAGATCGGCGTCTCCGGCGATGATTTCCGGCGGCCTTTGGCCCATGGCGGCATGCCGGACCATGCGCGTCAGCCACCAACCCAGCAGCGACATGAAGGTGGCGTAAGCCTCGGCGGCGTCCCGCCGCGCCAATCTATCCGCCAATTTGTGCAGGCCAGCGGCGTCGATGTCGGGCAGGTCGCGCAGCATGCCGATCAGATCCTCATAGAGCGCCGGCCCCCCCTCCTCCATCAAACCAAATGCGCGGCCGGGACTGCCGTCCGCCAAACGGACAAGCGTCGTCAGGGCGTCCGGTGCAGCATCGGGATTGCGGGCGGCGATAATGGACAGAACGTCGTCCTCCTCGAGAGGCTTCAGCGCCAAGGTGCGGCAGCGCGAGCGGATCGTCGGCAACAACCTGCCGGGATTATGAGAAATCAGCAGCAGCAAACCGTTATGGGGCGGTTCCTCCAGGGTTTTCAGCAACGCGTTGGCGGCGTTGACGTTCATTTCGTCTGCCGCGTCGACGATAACGACGCGCCAGCTGTCCGCTTCAGCTGTCATGGCAAACACCCGAATGGCGCCGCGCACGTCGTCGACCACGATTTCACCCCGCAAGCGCTTGTTCTTGTCGTCCCAGGATTTCTCGATGACGCGCAACCCAGGGTGGGCGCGTTGCGCAATTTGCAGGCAGGCGGGATGATTGGCATCGACCTGCAAGCCCTGCGGCGCCTCCGGGTCGGCAAACATAGTCTCCTGAGAGGCGTCAAATTCGGGGCCACCCCGTGACAGCACGAATCGGGTGAAACGGTAGGCCAATGTGGCCTTTCCAATGCCTTTTGGGCCTGAAATAAGCCACGCGTGAGGTAAACGGCCGGAATTCCAGGCACCAAGCAGCGTCCGCTCAGCTTCTCCGTGCCCCGCCAATTCACCGTTTCGCCAGGGCGCAAATTCGTCATCGAGTTCTTCCGGGGGAGCTGGTTTCCTTGCCGCCATCCCGTCAGCTCCCGAGGCGGTCCCGAACCACTTGCAACACAGACTGGCCAACGGTTTCAACGTTTGCAGCGGCATCGATCACGGCACAGCGGTCCGGTTCGGCGGCAGCGATATCGAGAAAACCCCGCCGCAGCTTTTCATGGAAGCTGATGTCCATTCGCTCATAGCGGTCTTCGTTGCCGGAACGTTCCGCCGTCCTGGCCAGTCCGTCGGACACCGGCATATCGAGTATAATCGTTAAATCGGGCCTAAAATCGCCTAATACGACCTCGTACAGGCGTAAAATAGCCTCTTTTCCCAAATCATGGCCATAGCCCTGATAGGCCATCGTGGAATCGGCGAAACGGTCCGAGATCACCCACTTATCGGCCGCCAATGCCGGCCGGATGACCTTTTCGACGTGGTCCCGCCGGGCGGCGAAATGCAGCAGGGCTTCGGTGAGGGCATCCCAACGGCCCACCTCCCCTTCAACCAATAGGCGTCTGATTTGCTCGGCGCCCTCCGAGCCGCCAGGTTCACGCGTGGTGACGACGTCCTTCCCCGCTGTCCGCAACGCCCCCGCCAACATTGCGATTTGCGTGCTTTTTCCGGTGCCCTCGCCGCCTTCGATGGTGATGAACACCCCGTCGCTTCCGGACCCTGCGCTCACTGACCCGGCGCGCCCCAGGCCAAATACTTGAAGGCGGCGCCCAACCGGCCGAACATGCCGAGCCTGCCGACATCCTTGCCGGCCAGCAGCGGAATCGTGATGCTTTCCATGCTGGGCGCGCTGATCACCAAGGTACCCAGCTCCTGGCCCTGTTTGATGGGTGCCGGTACGGGTTCAACGATCTCGACCGCGACCTTCATCTTCCGGCGCAATTTTCTTTCCAACGTGAGCGTCAAATCGTTTTCGATAACCAGCGGAACCGAAGCCTGGGCGCCTAGCCAAACGCCGGCATCCAGGACCTGATCACCCGCCTTGAACAAGGCGTAATTGCCGAACTCGCGAAATCCCCAGTCCAACAGCCGTTCTGATTCGCGGGAGCGCTGCTTGACGCTCTCCAACCCGTTGACCACCAGAATGAGCCGTCTGCCCTTGCGTACGGCGGAAGATACCAGGCCGTAGCCGGATTCGTCCGTGTGCCCCGTTTTCAGTCCGTCAGCGCCATCATAGCGATAGAGAAGCGGGTTTCTGTTGCCCTGGCGGATACCGTTGTAGGTATAGGTTTTTTCGGAGAACAGCGGGTAATACTGGGGAAACTGGCGGATGATCATTTGCGCGATTTTGGTGAGGTCGCGGGAACTCATGCGATGATCCGGATGAGGCCAGCCCGTGGCATTGCTGAAGGTGCTGTTGGTCAGACCCAATTCCTGCGCCCGCGTTGTCATTTCGGCGGCAAAGGCGTCTTCGCTGCTGGCTAACCCCTCGGCGACGACCACGCAGGCATCGTTGCCCGACTGGACGATGATGCCCCGCAGCAAATCCTCGATCCTGACCCGGGTATTGACCCCGACAAACATTTTGGAACCGCCCGTGCGCCAGGCTTTTTCGCTGACGGGAAAGGTATCGTCGAGGTTGAGGCTTCCGTCCGAAAGGCGCTCGAACAGCATGTAAAGCGTCATCAGCTTGGACATGGAAGCCGGCGCCATGGGCTCGTCGGCGTCTTTTTCGAGCAGAATCCGCCCGGTTTGGTCGTCGATCATGAAGGCGTAACGGGCCGCCGTTTCGGTCGCCAGGACCGGTCGCAGGCCGAGCGAAGTCACCAAGAGCGCAGCGAAAACCAGCGCAATAACTACATCTCTGCGAAACATGAACTCTCCTGGCCGATTTAAATGAGAGATGTCAGGTTAGAGGATATTCCGGCGAACACAAAACGTCATTACTCGATGACGATCCGGGCCGCCGTATACCCGTTGTCGATCACCAACCCCAGCGTATTATCAGCCTGATTGACCGACGCCAAAGGACCAATTCGCACGCGGAAAAACTCCGTTCCGTCGACGATGACCGAGGTAATTTTGGTCTCGCCGACGCTGTCGAGGGTGGCGCTGAGTTTGAGGGCGTTTTCGTAGATCGTGAAGGCGCCGGCCTGGATATACATGAGAGGATCCTTGGCGACCTTGGTTTGCGTCACCGGTCCCGCCGATTTGCCCGCTCTCACCACTTGTTTCGGCGCTGCTTCGACACCGGGCGGCGGCGCCAGCTGGGCGACCTGGACTTTGCCCTGCGGCACGGCTTTGACGGCGTTTCTCTCCTCCGCTGATGTATTGGCGCGGGCAATGACGCGTCCCCGGTTGGATGGCCCGCCGACGATTTCCACCCGAACCTTGGCCGTGCCCTGACGCAGAAAACCCAGTAAATGGGCGCCGCGGCGCGAAACGTCTATGATCCTGCCATTGACGAAGGGCCCCCGATCGTTAACCCGCAATACGATGGACCGTCCGTTTTCGAGATTGGTGACCCTGACGTTGGTCGGCAGGGGCAAGGTCTTGTGCGCCGCCGTCAGGGTGTTCATGTCGTAAATTTCACCGTTTGCCGTTTTTCGGCCGTGAAACGGTTTGCCGTACCACGAGGCGATGCCGGTGCTGTTGTAGCTCGGTTCGACTTTGGGGTGATACCAAACGCCCGCAACCTGATAGGGCTTGCCGATTTTGTACACGCCGCCTGGCCCGACCTTGGCATTCGATGCGGCCTTGGCCGCGTCATCGGTGGCCGGTGTCGACGCAGTTTTCTTATCGGGTGTTTGCCGGTTGATTACTTCCTTGGCGGCGTGAACGACAAGCTGGGTTTCCGCGCAACCCGCCAAAATCAGGCTGGATAGAGCCGCCAAGAACAGCTGTTTGCCGAATTGCAGCCGGGACTCCGTTCGTCGGACTGTTCGAGATCCGTCACCTGTCAAGAAAATTGCCCGGGTATTCACCAAATTCCCCTCGAAGCGCCCCAAACACCACGATATTGCGTCGGGCATCAAATTCATAGGTACATTTAGTATATTTCAATCCAATTTGCCACAATCGATTGGGATTAGCCTCCTTTACCGATCTGATCGGCCAGGTAGCCGACGGTCAGCGCAAAATAGGTGGATCTGTTCCAATGGAGGATCGAGCGGTAATTGCCGTAGACCAAATAGGCGGGATTAGACTTGCCCTTTACCGGCAATACCAATGAGGCTTTCAACTGACGCTGGGGCAAATTGGCGCCATCCGCCTTCCGCACCCCTAATTTTTGCCATTCACCCAAGCGTTTGGTGACCTTCAGGTTAGCCAGGCTGAGGTCAAATCCAGGGGGTAATTTTACCTGCCGGCCCCAAGTTTGGTCATCACGCCAGCCCACGCTCGAAAGGTAGTTGGCGGCCGACGCAAAAACATCCGCTTTGGTCCCCCAGATATCACGCCGGCCATCACCGTCGGCGTCAACGGCGTACGCTTTAAAACTGGACGGCATGAACTGGCTCTGCCCCATGGCGCCGGCCCAGGATCCCACCATATCCTTGGGCGCAATGTGTTTTTGGTCGAGAATTTCCAGCGCGTTCAGCAATTCCTTGCGGAAATAGGCGCTGCGCCGGCCGTCGTACGCTAATGTCGCCAGGGCGGCAATAACCGGAAATCCCCCGGTGACCCGTCCGAAATCGGTTTCAATCCCCCACAGAGCGACGACAAAACGCGCCTGAACGCCGAACTTTTTGGCAGCCGCCTCCAATTCCGCGGCATTTTCGGCCAAACGGCGCCTTCCCTTCTTGATGCGGGCGAGCGGCGCGACGCGGGCGCGGTATTCAGCGAAAGTGAGGGTAAATTCCGGCTGGCTGCGGTCTAACTCGATAATTCTGGGGATCGGTTTGACCCCTTTGAACGCCTCGTCGAAAATTGCCCGATCAACCCCCCTTTTGGTCGCATCCGCTCGAACTCCTTCAACCCATTTTTTGAATTCCATTGTTGGATTGGGTGAAGTCGTTGAATTTGCTGCATAACTCGGTGCTGGACCAGTTGCCGAACCGGCGAATGCAAGGGTCAACGCAAGACCGGAAGTAACGAGAACCGTTCGAATTTTGTTTGAAGATGACACCTAGGAACCTCGGCAATTTCGATCTGGAACAGGCAAACTAAGGTAGACTATTTCGGCGGCGGAAAAAGGGATACCTCGCAAAATGTTAGTCGCCCGAGCCGGCGGGCGCCGGAAACAGAGAATTGCTTCGGCCCAACATGCGGTACACCGCCAGTCCGACCCATTCGTGCAATCCGTCCCTCAGACCGATGAGGCCGGCCAAAAAATTGAAACGGGGACGAATGGAAAAACTGCCTGACGTTCGATAATCCACCGGAAAGGCCATCACGTTCCAACCTGCCCGGCGGAACGCACCCATCGCCCTCGGCATGTGTCGAGCCGAGGTAATCAGCAACCATTTTTGCCCGGTTTGCGGCGGAACCAATTTCAAAGTGTTTACCGCATTTTCCCAGGTATTGCGGGAGTCGCGTTCAAAAATAATTCGTGACGTATCGAGCCCGATTTCTTCCAACATTTTCATGGCAATATCGGCCTCGCGGTCGGTTCCGGCGATCAGAGCACTGCTTCCTCCCGTAAATACCAGCACTGAGCTGCCATATCGAGCCGCCAGCACGGCAAAATTCGTCAGGCGTTCGGCGTTGTTGTTCAAGACCGGTTGGTTTCTAGCCACGCTAAGCGAAAGACTGGCGGAGCCGCCGAGGACGATCACACCGGCTACTTCTTGCGGAAGTTCATGTGGGTGTGGAAAACGGTTCTCCAATGGGGTCAGCAACACGCCGCTCCAGGGGATAACGGCAATTCCAACTAAGAGCCCGGCAGCGATGCTGACCAAAATGCGGCCAGCGCGCCGCCACGGCGTCCACATCAGGATCAGGCCAATCACCACCAAAATGATCAGCAGATTTCCCGGCGCGGCGATCATTCCGTAAATTTTTGAGGCCACATGATAGAGCATGTTGGGTAATAGCCCTTATTGCCCCTCAGGTGCAACGCCTCTGGTGGCCCGAACGACCCCGTGCTAAGCCTCACATCGAACAGAAGCGTGAGACCGACCCGCCGTGATATGCTGAAGTTCTCTCTCGGGTGAGCGCCCTCCTCTCAATTTCACGAGTGCACGATGACTGATGAAACTGGACCGTTGTTTGCCAACGAGGCGTTTTACGCCGCATTCGCCGCCGGTAATTTCGACGCCATGGCCGCGTTGTGGGCGGTTGAATCTCCGGTGTTGTGCATTCATCCGGGTTGGCGGGTTCTCGTCGGGCGGGAAATTGTTCTGGAAACCTGGCGAATGATCCTGAGCAACGGCGAAGGCGCGACGGTCGAATGCCGGGGCGCAGAGGCCCACATGTATGAGGGCGTTGCGGTCGTCACCTGCACCGAAGTTATTCAAGGAAATGCCCTCGCTACAAGCAACATTTTCGTACGGGAAAATGATCAGTGGCTGATGGTCCATCATCAAGCCGGGCCGACCGTTGAGGGGCCAACGCAAATGGACGCTCCCCCTGACCAGGGGAGCGTCCACTAAAACGTAGGAACTATCGTGTGAGACCGACTACTTGAGTGTTACGTCCACGCGGCGGTTCATCGGTTCGCTTACGCCGTCGTTTGTCGCGACGGCAGGTTCTTCTTCGCCAACGGCCATGAAGCTGATGCGGTCAGCTTCAACGCCCCACGAGCGCAGTGCGGCATAAACCGCATCGGCGCGCGCCTTTGACAGGATGGCGTTGTACCGGTTGCCGCCGGAGCGGTCGGTATGCGCCCGAAGCGATATCATTTTGGCGCTGCGGGTGGCAGCCCTGACGATGGCCGTAACCGCGGCATTGCCCTTTGCCGTCAACTTCGAACTATCGAAATCGAAGTAGATGGAATATTCCGTTTTGA
>CAZGTM010000001.1:0-223818 GCA_964528595.1 uncultured Rhodospirillaceae bacterium | reverse complement strand
AGGTTGATCAGGGCGAACAAATTCGATGCACCCAACAAACAAGCAATTCTCAAGGTTCTAATTGATAAGTCAAAAAGCCGTGGAATATTTCCAGGTTGGAACTCGATTGATGACAAAGACTTGATTGATAGAGCTAAATCCGAATACCACACACTCGCTGCTGAGCTTGAAGGCGAGCAGATCAATTTTGACAAGGACTATGAAGTAGTTCGCGAATTCTACAAATCCCTGCCGTGGCCGGAATGACGGCGGGGCGTAATCCCTATTCCGCCGCGTCCGGCCTTTCGCGTTGGCGTTTGTCTTCGGGGATGGCTTCGTATTCGGGCAGGAGTTTGAGGCGGCCCTCGGCCAGGCCCGTGTCGCGCATGTCGTAGCCGTTGCCGGGGTAGGCGATCATTTCTTCCGGCGGCGTCGGGTTGGTGACCTCGGGCCAGTGGCCGGGCTGGGGGGCGGCGCCTTCGGCGGCGATGGCCATGGGATCGTCGTCATGGATGGCCGGCGGGTTGACGACCTCGACGCAGGCCCAGCTGATCTCCAGCGGGATGTTGTTGTTGTCGAAGAAGTAGATCGACCAGATGGTGCCGTGATCGACCGCGCCGGTGACCTCAATACCCGCCGCCTCCAGCTTGTCCTTGACGGCGAAGAGGTCCTCGCGTGTCGCCACATGTACCGAGAGATGGTCGAAGCCCAGGGGATCGGTGCTCTTGCTGCCGTGGAACTTCCGGGTCATTTTGGCCGCGCCGTCGTACTCGAAGAAGGCGATCAGGGTATTGCCGGCGCGGAAGAAATAATGCCGGTAGCCGCCGTGGCCGATGCCGGCGTTGAGTTCCATGCCCAACAAATCACGGTAGAAGCGGACCGTCTCCTCCATATCGTCGGTGATGAACGCGAGATGATCGATACCGGTGATCTTGTCGGTCAGTTCCGTCATGGTTTTCCCTCCCGGAGCGGCTAAACAGCCGAATACCTTAGAACAATTCTACGGCAATTGGCACGGATTGCCAAAATGACGAGGCCGTGAGAGTCTTCCCGCCCGAAGGGGGAGTTCCGAAAAGGCATGTTCACGAGGGTTCTCAACGCCATCGACGGGACCATTGCGGCCATCTCCGTCAGTGTCGGCTGGCTGTCGCTGATCGTCCTGATGGGCCTGCGGGTCTACGAGGTGATCGGGCGGCAGTACACCAACGTGCCGTCTGGCATGCTGCGGCGCTACGAAGCTTTGGCCTTCGCCCTGCTGGTGGTCCTGGCGCTGGGTTACGCCTACACCAAGAACGGCCACGTCCGGGTTGATATCCTGCGGGCGCGGCTCGGGCTGCGCACCCAGGCCTGGATCGAGATCGCCGGCGGCCTCATCGTCGTGCTGCCTTTGGCGTTGACGGTCATCGGCCTTTACTCCCATTTCATCCACACCGAATATCTGGAGGGCGGACGCTGGTGGTTCAGCCTGATCGTGCCCATCGGCTTCGGTCTGCTGGCCCTGTCGGGCCTCACCATCATCGCCCGCAACGTCCTCTACCTCACCGGCCGGGCGGACCAACCCGCGCCGGCCGATCCCGAAGGCCCGGCCGATGGATAGCTTCGCCGAAATCCTGCCCATGGTGATGCTGCCGGCGCTGGCGGTTTTCCTGTTCACGGGCTTTCCGGTGGCGCTGCTGCTGGCCGGCACGGGTCTGTTATTCGCCGGTCTGGGCTGGATGGCGGGCGAGTTTCCCGGCGTCGCCTTCCTCAACATCCCGCTCCGATTGGGCGGCGCGCTCTACGGCAATTCGTTGATCTATCCGGCCGTGCCCATGCTGCTGTTCATGGGACTGGCCATCGAGAAATCCGGCGTCGCGCGGGAGATGCTGCTGTGCATGCGGGTGCTGCTGCGCCGGGTCCCCTCCAGCCTTTCGGTCGGCGTCATCATCCTGGGTATCCTGCTGGCTCCCGCCGCCGGTCTGATCGGCGCGTCCGTCGCGACGCTGGCTTTGGTGGCGCTGCCGACCATGCTGGAGCAGGGCTACAAACACGAGATCGCCACCGGCGCGGTGGCGGCATCCGGCACGCTTGGCATCATCCTACCGCCCGGCATTATGCTGTTCTTCCTGGCCCAGCACCTCAGCGTCTCCATGGGCTCGCTTTTTCTCGGCGCCCTGGTGCCGGGGCTCGGCCTGGCGGTGTTGTTCATGATCTATTTCGCCGTGCGGGGAAAGCTGGAGGGAACAGGCGCCGAGCCCATGGCGCATGAGTTCGAAGGCCGGCCGTTTGCGCTGGCCTTTTACGTCTTCCGCTCGTTGGCGTTGCCGATCGCGCTGATCGTCCTGGTGCTGGGATCGATCATTGCCGGCTGGGCGACGCCGACCGAAGCCGGCGCGGTCGGCGCGGCCGGCGGCGTCGTGCTGATGGCCCTGACCCGGACCCTGACGCCGCGCCGCGTCAACGAGGTGGTCAAGGCGACGGTCCGCACCACGGCGATGGTTTTCTTCATCGTCATCGCGGCGACGATCTTCTCCTATCCCTTCCGCTATCTCGGCGGCGATGGCCTTATTCACGATCTGTTGGCCGCTACCGGTTTCGCCGACTGGGGGCTGCTGGCGGTCATTCTGCTGACGATCTTCATACTGGGTTTCTTCATCGACTGGATCGAGATCGTCGTCATCACCCTGCCGATCTTCTATCCCGTGATCGACGCCCTCGATTTTTCCGCCTATGTCGGCTCGCCCGAAATGGCCAAGGTCTGGATCGCCATCCTGATCGGGCTGGTGCTGCAGACCTCGTTTCTCACGCCGCCTTTCGGCTTCGCGCTCTTCTTCGTCAAGGGCGCCGCGCCGCCGCAAATCCGCCTGGCCGAAGTCTACCGGGGCGCCGTTCCTCTGGTCGCCATCCAGATCCTGGGCGTGGCGCTTGTCGCCGCCCTGCCCGCGCTGGCGGTCGGCCTGCCGCTGCTGGCATTCGATTAGAATGGCTCTAGACTGGGGCTTTGGGACACGCGGGATTGATTGAAAGGGCTTTTTGAGTATAGTGGCGCCCGAATTCAAACGGACCAACGAGGGAGCCCGCAGTCCCATGAGCGAAACCGACACGGACATCACCCAGCAGCAGAAGATGTGGCATGACTTTGTCCGCATCGTCACGTGGAGCTGCATCGCCAGCGCCGTCGTGCTGGCCTTGATGGCTGCGTTCCTGACCTAACCGGTCCGACACCCGTTTTTCATCCCGCCGCCGCTTCGGTTTAGAGCGGGGGCGCCTTTGTTGCCGCCGCCACCTTTGCGGTTCCATCCGGCAATCGGTATTCAGCAGGTGATTAAATGAAGATCGCTATCCCCCGGGAGAGCCGCGAGCACGAAAAGCGCGTGGCCGCAACGCCCGACACCGTCAAGAAACTCGTCAGTTTGGGCGCCACGGTCACCGTGGAAAGCGGCGCCGGACAAGGCTCCTCGATCGCCGATGCCTCATACGAGGAAATGGGCGCCGCCATCGCGGCGGATGCCGCCGCGGCCCTCGGCGACGCCGACGTCGTTTTCAAGGTCCAGGCCCCGACCTCCGACGAGGTCGGCCTGATCAAGGAAGGGGCCGTGCTGGTCTCGACCCTGGCGCCGACCCAGAACCGCGACATCGTCGAGGCTTTGAACGCTCGCAAGATCGTGGCCTGCGCCATGGAGCTGATGCCGCGCATCACCCGGGCCCAGAGCATGGACGTATTGTCGTCCCAGTCGAACCTGGCGGGCTACAAGGCCGTGCTCGACGCCAACGAGCAGTACGGCCGGGTCATGCCGATGATGATGACGGCAGCCGGCACCGTCGCCCCCGCCCGGGCTTTCGTGCTGGGCGCCGGCGTGGCCGGTTTGCAGGCCATCGCCACGGCGCGCCGCCTGGGCGCCATCGTTTCCGCCACCGACGTCCGTCCCGTCGCCAAGGAACAGGTCGAAAGCCTGGGCGCCAGTTTCGTGATGGTCGAATCGGAGGAAACCGAGGAGGCTGAGACCGCCGGCGGTTACGCCAAGGAAATGTCCGAGGACTACCAGCGCCGCCAGGCCGAACTGGTGCGCGAACACCTCAAGAAACAGGACATCGTCATCTGTACCGCCCTGATCCCCGGCCGCCCCGCGCCGACCCTGATCGACGACGACATGGTGAAATCCATGAAGCCGGGTTCGGTCATCGTCGACCTGGCGGTCGAATCGGGCGGCAACTGCACGCTGAGCGAGGCCGGCAAGGTCGTCGACGTGAACAGCGTCAAGATCATCGGCCATTTCAACGTGCCGAGCCGCATCGCCGAGGACGCTTCGGCGCTTTATGCCAAGAACCTGTTGAATTTCATCACGCCGCTGATCGATGCCGAGAGCGGCGAGCTTAACATTGACTGGGAAGACGAGATCATCCAGGGCGTGGCATTGACCCGCGACGGCGAGATCGTTCACCCGCTGCTCAAGGAAGGGAGCAATTAGGCCATGGAAACGGTTGATCCTTTCGTCTTTCAATTTTCGATTTTCGTGCTCGCGATCTTCGTCGGCTATTACGTCGTCTGGAGCGTCACCCCGGCCCTGCACACGCCGCTGATGTCGGTCACCAACGCCATCTCGAGCGTCATCATCGTCGGCGCCCTCTTGGCGGTCGGACCGGAGGAGATGAACGTCGCGAAGATCCTCGGATTTATCGCCATGACGCTCGCCGCCATCAACATTTTCGGCGGCTTTACGGTCACCCAGCGCATGCTGGCGATGTTTAAGAAGAAGTAGGACGTATCATGTCGGCTAATTTTACCGCTATCGCCTACCTCGTCGCCTCGGTGCTGTTCATCATGGCTCTGCGCGGCCTGTCGTCGCCGGAGAGCTCGCGCAAGGGCAATCTCTACGGCATGACCGGCATGGCCATCGCCATCATCACCACCATCCTGAGCCCCGACGTCACGTCATATGTCTGGATCCTCGGCGCCTTGGTGATCGGCGGCGGCATCGGCACCGTCGTCGCGCTCAAGATCGAGATGACGGCCATGCCGCAGCTCGTCGCCTTCTTCCACAGCCTGGTCGGCCTGGCCGCCGTGCTGGTGGCGGGTGCGGCGCTCAACAATCCCGAAGCGTTCGGCATTGCCGATGCGGCGGGCAACATCTTCCTGGCCTCCAAGATCGAAATGGCGTTGGGCGTGGCCATCGGCGCCATCACCTTCACCGGTTCCATCGTCGCCTTCACCAAGCTGCAAGGCCTGGTATCGGGCAACCCTGTCGTCTTCCCCGGCCAGCACCTGCTGAACCTGGTGATGGGCATCGCCATCGTCGTGCTGATCGGCTATTTCGCTCAGACCGGCTCGCATGACGTCTTCTGGCTGGCCACCGCGCTTTGCCTGGTGATCGGCGTTCTCATCATCATTCCCATCGGCGGCGCCGACATGCCCGTGGTGGTCTCGATGCTGAACTCCTACTCCGGCTGGGCCGCCGCCGGCATCGGCTTCACCCTGCAGAACTCGGCCCTGATCGTCACCGGCGCGCTGGTGGGCTCCTCGGGCGCCATCCTGAGCTACATCATGTGCAAGGCCATGAACCGCTCGTTCTTCAGCGTCATCCTCGGCGGCTTTGGCGGCGATGCCGCGGTGGCCGGCGTCGACAAGGGCGAACAGCCGCACAAGGCCGGTTCGGCCGATGATGCCGCCTTCATCATGAAGAACGCCGGCAAGGTCATCTTCGTGCCGGGTTACGGCCTCGCGGTGGCCCAGGCCCAGCACGCCGTGCGTGAAATGGCGGATGCCCTGAAAGAAGCGGGTGTCGAGGTCAAGTACGCCGTTCATCCCGTGGCGGGCCGCATGCCCGGCCACATGAACGTGCTGCTGGCCGAGGCCAACGTGCCCTACGACGAGGTCTTCGAACTGGAGGAGATCAATTCCGAGTTCGCCACCGCCGACGTCGCCTTCGTCATCGGCGCCAACGACGTGACCAACCCGGCCGCCCGCGACGATCCGCAAAGCCCGATCTACGGCATGCCGATCCTTGATGTCGACAAGGCCCAGACCGTGCTGTTCGTCAAGCGCTCGCTGTCCGTCGGCTACGCCGGCATCGACAACGATCTCTTCTATGCCGACAACACCATGATGTTGTTCGCCGACGCCAAGAAGATGGTCGACGAAATCGTCAAAGCGATCTGACGGTTTCCGATTTGGACGGAAAAGGCCGCCTTCCGAGGCGGCCTTTTTCGTTGCGCCCGCCGCAGTCCGCGCCATATTAGGGGCATGGCCATTCTTAAAATCGCCCGCATGGGCCATCCCGTCCTGCGCAAGATCGCCGAACCGGTCGACGATCCGGGTGCGCCGGAGATCGTGCGCCTTGTCGTGGACATGATCGAAACCATGCTTGACGCCGGTGGCCAGGGATTGGCGGCGCCGCAAGTGCACGTCTCGTCGCGCGTGGCCGTCTATTTTCCGCCGCCGCCCGAGGACGACGAGGATTTCGAGCGCACCCCGCGTGTGCTGATCAATCCAGAAATCACGCCATTGGACGACACCATGAGCGACGCCTGGGAAGGCTGCCTGTCGGTGCCGGAGATGCGCGGCGTGGTGCCGCGCCATACCAACATCAAACTTCGCGCCCGGGATCTTCAGGGCGGCGAGGTCGACGAGGAACTGACCGATCATCACGCCCGCGTCGTACAGCATGAATGCGATCACCTGGACGGCATTCTCTACCCCCAGCGCATGACCGATCTTGCGACGTTGATGTTCGAATCCGAAGTCAAGCACGCCATCGCCGAAGCCGCAGCCCGCAGGGAGACGACGGAATGACGGATAGAGATCCCGACCTCGCCGAAAAACAGGCCGTCCTGACCGCCGTCCTGGCGCACGTGCCGTTCGACGGCTGGTCGCTTCAGGCCATGACGGCGGCGGAACAGGACCTCGATCTCCCCGCCGGCACCGCGCGGCGGTTGTTCATGGGCGGACCTAAGGACGTTCTGAAATTCTCCTCGCGCCAGGCGGACCGGCGCATGCTGGACGCCCTGGCGCTGGAGGACCTGACCAAGCTGAGAATTCACCAGCGCATCGCGCTTGCCGTTCGTCTGCGTCTCGAACAGGACGCGCCGAACCGCGAGGCCGTCGCCCGCGCCGCCAGCTATCTGGCATTGCCGGGTCACCACGTATTGGCGGCCAAATGCCTCTACGCCACCGTTGACGACATGTGGCACGGCATTGGCGACACCTCCACCGATTTCAATTTCTATTCCAAGCGCGCCCTGCTGGCCGGCGTGGTCTCGTCGACAGTGCTCTATTGGCTGCAAGACCAGTCGGAGGATTTCCAGGAGACCTGGAACTTCCTCGACCGGCGTATCGCCGACGTGCTCAAGATCCAGAAAGCGCGAGGCCGCGTGGAACGGCTGGCCGGGCGGCTGCCGTTCGTCGGCCGGATCCTGGCGCGGACCTAAAGGCTCGGGTTTTCGGGTACGGCGGCGGCCTGTTTGGCCCGAAAGTCGTCCAGCGCCTGGGAAATACCGTCATCTGAAAGTGCTAAAATAGCGGCGGATAAAAGCGCCGCGTTGACGGCGCCGGCCCGACCCACGGCGAGCGCGCCGACCGGAATGCCGGCGGGCATCTGCAAGATCGAGAGGATGCCGTCGAGACTGGCGACCTTGGCATTTTCCATCGGCACGCCGAGCACCGGCAGCGTGGTCTGTGCGGCGATCACGCCAGGCAGCGCCGCCGACATGCCGGCGCCGGCGATAATGACCTGAATGCCTCTGGATTTTGCGGAAGCACAATAGCCTTCGACTCGCTCCGGCGTCCGATGGGCGGACATCACCTTGGATTCGCATGCGATTCCAAGCTCGCCGAGGGTATCTTCGGCGTGTTTCATGATCGGCCAGTCGGAATTGGAGCCCATAATGATGCCGACGAGAGGGGCGGTTTCACTGGTCATGGCGCGCAGAATTTCCTATATGATTTAGTAACGATCGAAGCTTTAAGGCGGCGATTATAGGGGGCGCGGCAGAAGGCGCAAGACACCGCGAAACGCGGCGTTTTCCAATGTGGTAGAATTGCGGCAATGGAAATCAAGAGAATAGGTCCGACCGGCGGCGTCATCCGCACGGAACGTATCAGCCGGCCCCGACGGACCGACGACAGCGCTGCGGTCGAAACCGCCTCGACACCCCGAGATATTTCCGACACCACCAGCGTCATGGGTATCCCGGAGCCGGAATTGACCCCGCGCGTCCGCGAAGCCCTCATAAACCTGATGGGCGAGGTCCATAACCTGCGCGACGAGTTGGAGCGCACCAAAAACCGCCTGGCGGAGGTTGAACGCCTAGCCGACCTCGATACCCTGACGCCCATCGCCAACCGCCGCGCCTTCGTCCGCGAACTGGCGCGCGCCATCTCCCTCTCGGAACGCTATGGCGAGCCCTCCAGCGTGCTCTATTTCGATCTCAACGGCTTCAAGGAAATCAACGACACCCACGGCCACGCGGCGGGTGACGCGGCCCTGCTTCACGTCACCGACGTTCTGCTGCGCCACGTACGCGAAAGTGACGTCGTGGGCCGCCTCGGCGACGAATTCGGGGTCATCCTCAGCCACAGCGACGACGCCGCCACCCGCGCCAAGGCCGATGCTTTATTGGCCGATATCGCGGTTTCACCGTTGATCTGGGAAGGCCTGGAAATTCCCATTGAAATCGCCTACGGCGCCTATTCGTTCAGAGACGGCGAGGACGCCCACCGCGCCTTGGCCGAGGCCGACCGGGCGATGTACGAGCACAAGCAAAGCCTGAAGAACGGATCGGGACGTTAGAGCGTCTCAGAACGCCTCGATTTCGCTGGTGACGGCGTCAATGGCGGAAGCGAGCTTGGGGTGGCCGACTTCGATGCTGTCCCAATCGCCGCTCTTGCCCGCTTTCTCCAGTTCGGCACAGAGATCGGCGAGGCCCTCGGCGCCGACCGAGCGCGAAGATGATTTGAGCTTGTGGGCGGCGGCGCCGAGGCCCGCCGCATCGCGCGACTGAAACGCGGTATCGATTTCGCCGACCGTAGCGCGGGCGGGCTCGACGAAATCCATCAGAATTTCCTTGATCAGATCTTCGTCATCACCGAACGTCTCGCGCAGGAACTTTGGCTCAACCGCCCGCCCGGTCTCGGCGGGCAGCTCATCACCGCCTTTTTCCGGCTGCGAATCAGTGGACTCCGCCGCCTGCGCCATGGGGACGGCGCCGGGCATCCACTTTTTCAGCGTCGCCTTCAGATCGGCCATGGCCAACGGCTTGGAGAGATAATCGTCCATGCCGGCCGCGATGCAGCGCTCCGCTTCCCCCTCCAGCGCATTGGCGGTCACGGCGATGATGGGAGAGCGCTTGCCGCTGCCTTCCTCATCCCCCCGTATGGCCGCCGTCAGTTCGAAACCGTCCATGTTGGGCATGTGGCAGTCACTGAGCAGCAAGGCGTAATCGCGCTTGCGCCAGGCCTCCAGGGCGAGCTTGCCGTCGTCGGCCATTTCGCAGGTATAACCGAGTTTTGTCAGCTGACGTCCGATGACCTGTTGGTTGGTCAGATTATCCTCGGCCAGCAGGATCAACGTGCCCTGGCTGAGGGCTTCGTCGACCGTGAGCGCAACGACATCATCGCCCGCGTCAGTCGCATCATCCGGTTTGACCAGCGGGCTGGCGCGGCCTGCCGCCACGGCAACGGCATTGATGAAGCGCGCCTGGCGCAACGGATTGCCGTCGAGCGACACGCAGTCACCCTCTTCGATGCGGGCGGTGCGGCGCTGGCCGTCGCCCAACAGGACGAATTTGACGCCGGCCGACCCAAGCTCCGCCATGGCCGCCTTTTGCCGGACGCCATCCATATCGAGGTCGAGAACGATAACGTCGATGGCATTGGCGTTTTCCGTTGCCGCCAGCCGGGCGACCGCCTCGTCCATTTGCGCCACCGTCTCGACGCTTGCCGCCGCGTTCGTCAGGTATTTCGTCATGGTATGCCGGAGGATGTCCGATTCGGCGACCGCTAGAACCCCCAAGCCTTCGAGGACGGGGTCTTTTTCCACCTTTGCGGCTCCGCCTTCCACCGCAAGGGGTATTTCAACCGAGAATGTCGATCCCGATCCGATCCGGCTTTCAACTGAAATCGTACCGCCCATCATGTCGGTGAGCCGCTTGCAGATGGCAAGACCCAAACCGGTTCCCCCGAACCGCCGGGTTGTCGAACTTTCGGCCTGGGAGAACGCTTCGAACAAATTTTCCTGGGCGCTTTCGGATATGCCAATGCCCTGGTCGATGACGGACAACCTGATCCAGAACTCGTTGCCGCCATCCGCGGTGATGTCGGCCCGGACGACGACCTCACCTTCCTCGGAAAATTTCACAGCATTGCCGGTAATGTTGAAGACGATCTGGCGCAGGCGAACGGGATCTCCGAGCAAATTCGCCGGTATCTCGGGATCGACAAACGTGGTGATGCGCACGCCCTTGCGGCTGGCGTTGGGCGCCATAGTGGCGGCCGCCCCTTCCAGCACATCAACCACCGAGAGCGGAATGCTTTCGATATCGAGTTTGCCGGCATCGATCTTCGAGAAATCGAGGATGTCGTTGATGATGGTGAGTAGGGCATTGCCGGAATCCCTGACGGTATTGAGCATCAGACGCTGATCGTCGTCCAGATCGGTCTGGGACAGGAGATCAGCCATGCCGACGATGCCGTTCATCGGCGTTCTGATTTCGTGACTCATCGAGGCGAGAAAGTCGGATTTCGCCTGCGCTGCGGCTTCCGCCTCATCCCTGGCGGCGCTGATCTCAGTTTCGTATTTCTTGCGTTCGGTCACGTCGTGCGCCGCCATCAGAAGCGCGGGCTCGCCGTCAAACACGATGGGCGTACTGGTCACGACGGCGTCGCGGTAAGTGTCTGAGGCGAAGTGTTTGATCTTCACCTCAACGCCGATCGACGCGCCGTCCTCGCTCATCGAATCGAGAAACTTCTGCCGCTCCTTGTCACTGTGCCAGATATAACGGGGATCAAGTTCGAGAAACGCCTCCTGCG
The DNA here is from genome assembly GCA_964528595.1 of uncultured Rhodospirillaceae bacterium. Classification (GTDB taxonomy): domain Bacteria; phylum Pseudomonadota; class Alphaproteobacteria; order UBA2966; family UBA2966; genus CAYFKJ01. The sequence continues at coordinate 212,837 of CAZGTM010000001.1, read as the reverse complement.
AAAGTCCGACCAGATCGCAAGCGGCCTTGTTCACCCGCACATACTCAAGTTGCTCAACCTTCCGCACCGCAAGCGGCGTCGGCGTGGCGTCGAACATGGCATCCAGCGCTTCGCGGCCCAGCCGTTCACGGTCTTCGGCGACCTTGCGTTCGGTGATGTCGGTATAGGTCGTCACCATGCCGCCGCCCTCGACAGGCAGCCCGCGTATTTCGACGACGGTGCCGTCGGGGCGTACCCGTTCGAAGTGATGGGGTTCGAACTTCCAGGCCAGTTCCATGCGTTCGCGGACCAATTCCTCCACGTCGCCGGGACCGTATTCTCCATTTTTCGCGTTATGCCGGAATTGGTCTTCGATGGAGACACCGGGCTGAACCAACTCTTCCGGAGCGAAATTGAACTGCAGCAATTTGCGGTTGGCCGTCACGAGTTTCAGATCGGCATCATACATCGTGATGCCCTGATCCATGTTTTCGAGCGTCAGGTTGAGCAGTTGCTTTTCCTGCTCAAGCTCCGCCTCGGCCCGCTTGCGCTCCGTCACGTCGGTGTAGGTCCGGACGATGCCGCCGGAGGCGAGCGGCGTGCTGCGGATTTCCACGACGGTGCCGCTGACCATCTCGACTTCAAAGGTTATGGGTTCGCTTTCCTTGGCGCTCGCCATGCGTTCGGCAATCTGTGCCTCGACATCTCCCGATCCGTAGTCACCGCGCTCGGCAACGACGCGGAACATTTCTTCAAGATGGATGCCCTCTTTCACCTGGCCGGGAAGAAACTCCAGCATCGAAATGAACTTGTCGTTGAACGCCACCAGCTTGAGGTTTTCATCGAACATGCTGATGCCCTGGTCCATGTTTTCCAGCGCCGTATCGGTAATTTGTTTTTCGACCTGCAGGGCCCGGGTGCGGTCGTCGACCTGAACTTCGAGATCCTGACGGGCCGTATTCAGTTCGGCTTCGATCTTCTTGCGCTCTCGCGCCTCCTCCTCCAGCCGGATATTTGCCAATTCCGCTGCTGCGGCTTTGCGGCGCGAAATGCCGGCCACGTACACCGTTACCGACAGGGCGATCGACAACACGATCCCGAAGACCAGAACGAAGACCTGGGCGACGCCCACGGCAGCTTGCGAATCGAGCGCCTGCCAGAGGCTGAGCGTAAAGGCGAGGACGCCAATGCCCATGGCCCAGGAAAGCCAATTCGGTATGCCCTGCCGGCGCTGTTCGTCGAAGTGCCACGCGGTTGCAACAAGACCGGCGCCAAGGACGATAAACCCCGCCGCCGTGTGGACGGCCATGCGCGTCAGGTGGCCCCAGCCGTAGGCCGTTTCCAGGCCCATGGCATAGCCCGCGAAGGCGATGAAGCCCAATCCGAAAACCAGCGACCCGAGCACCCCCGATACCGCGGTAGCGGAACCTTGGCGGCCTTTGCGCAGCAGGACCAGGACCGCTAGCCCCGTGAGGCTGAAACAGAGGGCCGTGTTCGGCGCCATGCGGCCGGGATTGGATGTCTCGACTGTGACGTAGTGCTCCATCAGCAACTGGTCGATCATCAGATCAGCGCCGAACACGTACTCCACCAACGTCAGCAGGCCGATCAGAGCGGTGACGAAGGATGCGGTGCCTGCGGTGCGGGTCATGCCGACGATCAATCCGACGAGGCCGATGCCGCTAAGCAGGAACCCCAATGCCGTATTGTACTGCATGGGAACAAAGGCTTCGGACACCTGGATGAGGGTTGCGTTGTGGGTGTACCAGCCGGTCAACACCACAAGACCCAACAGGATCGGCAAAGCGCCGAAAACAAGCAGCAAACGCGTTGCTGCCGGTAGGTGCCCCCACTTGATGGTCATCCCTGCTCCCTAACCGCGACAATTGGGGTTGAACCGAGAACGAAGGCGACATGGCCGAATAACGGTTAAACACGCGCCCACGCCGCAAGGATATGTGCGCTGAGCGTGAATTTCCAAGAAAAAGGCCCGGAAGTCAGGCGATGATATCGGGCAGCAGGACGTTCTCGATTTTCGTTATCTTGTCTTTAAGCGCCAGTTTCTGCTTCTTGAGGCGCTGAATCTGGACCATATCGCGCTTGCCGGTGGCGAGCAGAGCGTCGATGGCGTCGTCCAGATCACGGTGGGCGGTTCTCAGCTCCTCGAGCTGCCGCCTCAGATCCTCTGTGTCCTTGTCGTCCACGATCAATGATCTTTCCGGATCGGGGTTCCTCTATGCGCCGATGATAGCAGAAATGTCGTCGTTCAGCCTCTCTCCAGGATGCAAAAAGATCAACCCGCGAGTTTGCGGCATCTTGACGCAAATCGTGAACATTTCCCACGGGACTCGGAGCCCGGATTTGTGATTAAATAACTTATCGAAAACAGATAGTGGAGGGATTCTGCCATGAACTCCGAGGCTCAGATTGAGGCTTTGGCCGAGAAACGTAGTGCACTGAAACAAGCAATTCACGAAGAAAACCAAAGGCCTCACCCGGACGACAACCTGATAAACGAGCTGAAACGGCAGAAACTCAGATTAAAAGACCAAATACACGAACTCGAAACTCATTGAATGCAAAGCGGCCGCTCCCATAACGGAGCGGCCGTTTCGCGTTTCAGACAATTTTTGCAAACAAAGCCGGCTACGGCAGGGGCACATTCGCCTTGCCGAAAACCCTCTTTTGCCGAGCCGCCAGCTTTTTGGCGTCAAAGCCGGCGATCAATTCATGAAACAGCCGATGCCAGTTGATTTCGGCCTTCAGGTGCAGAAATACGCCGCCCAGGCCGATGGCGGCGCGGTCCATGAAGACGAATTCGCGCGGCGGCGTAACCCCGCCCTGCTCCCTTAGACGGCGGGCAACCTCACCGGCAACCTCGCGTCCGTAGACGCCGCCGCTTTCGAACTCCTGGATACGACGGGGCCGGTCTTCCAGCAGCGGGGCATAAACGAACTCGGCCCAAAGATTCAAGGTATCGATGACATCGGCAGACAAGCCGGTAAACCCCCATGTCTCGTAGGCATGAACGGCAAGGTCGCGGTCATCGGTTTCCAGCGCCCGGTACAAATCGATGACGCCGCCGATGAACGGCGGCCTGAAGCTGCGCACGCAACCAAAATCGAGGAGATTGATGGAGAGGTCCTCACGGACCGAATAGTTCCCGAGATGGGGGTCCGCGTGGATGACGCCGCCGTTGTAGAAGGGCACATACCAGGCCCGGAACATGTTCATGGCCAGCTTGTTTCTGGTTTCCTGGTCGGCCTCGCGGAAGTCCATCATCGGCCGGCCGTCGACCCAGTCCATGGTCAGCAGACGGTCGGTCGATAATTCATCGAGCGGTTCAGGCACGTGAACGTCGCTTTCGCCCGCCAACAGCTCACGGTAGAGCCGCATGTGCCGGGCCTCAAGGTGGTAATCCAGTTCCTCACGCAGGCGGTCGGCGATTTCGGCATGAACGTGGGTGGTGTCGATGGACGGGTCGTAGCGTGCGTAGATGGCGAAGATCAGTTTCAGCTGTTTGAGGTCGGCTTCCACCGCGGCGCCCATATCCGGGTACTGCAGCTTGCAGGCCAGCGACTTACCGTCATAGCCCGTCGCACGATGGACCTGGCCGAGCGAGGCGGCCGCCTGGGCTTCATGCTCGAAACTGTCGAAGCGGGATTGCCAATCGGGTCCCAGCTCCGACGCCATGCGGCGTTTGACGAACGGCCACCCCATGGCCGGCGCGTTGGCCTGAAGCTGAGTCAGTTCAGCGACATACTCATCCGGCAGGGCTTCGGGGATGGTGGACATGATCTGCGCCACCTTCATCAGCGGTCCCTTCAGGCCGCCCAACGCCTCTCTGAGATCCGCCGCATGTTTGGTCCGGTCGAGCGGCAGGCCCAGCACCCGTTCCCCGGCAAGCCGTGCGGCCAGGCCGCCGACCTTGCTGGAAACGCGCGCGTAGCGACGGACGCGCCCCGTCAGACTGTCGTCGTCGCGCCGGGCCATGGCCCGTTATCCCACTTCCTCGTCGGCGGCGGCCAGTTCATCTATCAAATCGCTGATGACGGCAAGTCCGCGGCCCCAAAACTCAGGGTCGGAAGCGTCCAGGCCGAACGGCGCCAACAACTCCTTGTGCCGCAAGGTGCCGCCGGCCTTCAACATCTCGAAATACTTGTCCTGAAAGCCGCTTTCCGCATCTAGGTAAACAGCGTAAAGCGAGTTCACCAGACAATCGCCGAAGGCGTAGGCGTAAACATAGAACGGCGAATGGATGAAGTGCGGGATATAGCACCAGAAATGACGGTAGTTGTCGTCAAAGCGCAGGCTCGGACCGAGGCTCTCTTTTTGAATGTCGATCCAGATTTCACCCAGCCGGTCCGGCGTAATTTCGCCCGACTTGCGCTCGGCGTGAACGCGACGCTCGAATTCATAGAAGGCGATCTGGCGCACCACCGTGTTGAGCATGTCCTCGACCTTGTTGGCCAGCATGATGCGGCGGCGGCCGGGGTCACCCACCGCTGCCAGCATGGCCCGAAAGGTCAGTTGCTCGCCGAACACGCTGGCGGTCTCCGCCAGGGTCAGCGGCGTGTCGGCCATCAAGGCGCCCTGCCCGCCCGCCAGCAGCTGATGCACGCCGTGGCCGAGTTCGTGGGCCAGCGTCATGACGTCCCGCGCTTTGCCCTGGTAATTCAGCATGAGATAGGGATGAGCGCCCGGCACGGTGGGATGGGCGAAGGCGCCGGGTGACTTGCCCGGACGCACGGGTACGTCGATCCAGTCGTTGTCGAAGAATTTCTTTCCCAGGTCGGCCAATTCGGGCGAGAACGAACGGTAGGCGTCGAGCACCGTGCTGACCGCTTCCGGCCAGGCGACGACGCTGTCGTCATCCTCAGGCAGCGGCGCATTGCGATCCCAGTAGTCCAGTTTTTCCCCGCCAAGCCAGCGCGCCTTCATGGCGTAGTAGCGGTGCGACATCGCCGGATAGGCGTCCTTCACGGCAGCCGACAAGGCGTCGACCACTTCACCCTCCACCTGGTTGGCCAAGTGGCGCGAATCAGCCGGGTCGGCAAACGAGCGCCAGCGGTCCTCGACATCCTTGTCCTTGGCCAACGTATTGGTGACGAGCGCGAAGAGACGGATATTGTCGCTGAATACGGCCCCCAGACTTTCGGCGGCCTGGCGCCGCATATCCCCATCCTTGCCGGACAACAGATGCAGGGCCTCCTCAGACGACATGTCCTTGCCGTCGATGGGAAAGCGCAGGTCCGTCATGGTTTCATCGAACAGGCGGATCCAGGCCGCCCGGCCCGACACTTCCTTCTCGTGCAGCAGACGCTCCAAGTCATCGCCGAGCTGGTGGTCGCGAAACGATCTGACGTCGCGGATCCACGGGCGGTAGTGGGCAAGATCCGGTGATTGTTCGAACTTCTCCGCTAGCAGGTCATCCTCGATGCGGTTGATTTCGAGGGTGAAAAACAACAGGTCCGTGGTGATTTCGTTCAGCTGCTCCTGCATGTTCTGGAAGAACCGGCTGACCTCGGGTGAGCTCATATCCGTGGCATAGGTGAGGAAGGCGAAACTGCCGATCCGGCCCAGCGTTTCCTGCATATCCTCATACGCGGTCACGGCCGCGGCCAGTTCACCCCCCGCCATATCCGAAAGCTTGCCGGCATGCTCGGTCTTGAAATCGCGCGCCGCTCCGGCGGTGCGTTCCAGGTCTTCCGCCAGTTCTTTCGACTCGACACCTGGATAGAGGTCGGTCAGATCCCAGCCGGGCAGGTTGCCGAGATCGGATTGGTGGGCGGCATCGGTCATCGTCAAAAGACTCCGTGAGATGTGATGGGAGCGGGCGTGCTTTCAATATGGGTTTGACGGCGGGTATCGCCAAACGGCATTCGGCCTACTTCAGCAGAAAATTTCCGTGGGCCGCGGCAATCGGCTTGGCCCGGTTTCCCTGCCACGCCTCGACCCGGACGTTGGCAACCCGCCGCCCGGGCTTGGCGATTAATCCCAGGGCATAGGAATCCACCGGTTTGGCGGAGCGCAGATAGTCCACCGACATGTTGATGGTCTTGGGCAGCGTTTCGAGATCCAATTCCCACATCAGCGACAGCAATGCGGCATTTTCCAGCAGGGCGCCGACCACGCCGCCGTGCAAAGCCGGAAGCAGGGGATTGCCGATCAGCTTGGCGTCGAACGGCAAGTGGCAGACCAGCCCCTCCTCCGATTTTACCGCTTCCAGGCCGAGGTACTTGCCATAGGGATATGAATCGACCAGGCGGTTTGGATCATCCGCCTGCTTGGCGGCCTTGATGGCGTCAATGAGGCTCACGTCGCCGGTCCCTTGCCATCGCCCTGGCTGGAGGAAACACCGAAATCGCCGGGCGTCCCCAGCATGAAGGTGGCGACCGTGTTGGCGATCGGATCATCGCGGTCCCGGTGATATGCCACGGCGCGCACGAAAGCGATCGTCCGCGTAACCTTGTAGCAATGGGCATAAGCGAACAGGTCCTCGCCGGCGGTCGCCGGCTTGAGGTAGTCGATGCGCAAATCCAGCGTCGCGATGGGTCTCATTTCGTCCAGGCTGGCGAACACGGCAAAGCCCGCGATGGAGTCGATCAGCGTGGTAATGACGCCGCCGTGCAATACCCCGGTATCGGGATTGCCGACCAGGTCGTCGCGGAAAGGCAGACGCATGACGCCCTCGAAGGGAGCGGCTTCGGTGATCTCCATACCCAGTTCGGACATATGGGGAACCGCCGAGGCGAAACGCTTGGCGGTCTCGAGGTTGATGGGAGGAGGTAGGGCCATATTTCCTACGCCGCTAGATGCCGTGGTAGTCGCGATACCACTCGACGAAAGCCGGTACGCCTTGCTCGATCGACATGCGCGGCTGAAAGCCGAGCTGCTCCTGGATCGGCGTGATATCGGCGTAGGTCTCCTGAACGTCGCCCGGCTGCATGGGCAGGAACTCCCTTTCCGCCTTCTTTCCCGTCGCCTGTTCCAGGATTTCAACCAGCCGCATCAACTCCTCCGAGCGGTGATTGCCGATATTGAACACCCGATGCGGCGGCGCCTCGCCGTCGTCCGCCGGCGGGTTGTCGAGGGCCCGGATCGTCCCGTCCACGATATCGTCGATGTAGGTGAAATCTCGGCGCATGTCGCCGTTGTTGAAGATCGGGATCGGCTCCCCGGCATAAATCGCTTTGGTGAAAATCCACAGCGCCATGTCGGGACGGCCCCAGGGACCATATACGGTGAAAAAGCGAAGACCCGTTGCCGGCACGCGGAACAGGTGGCTGTAACAGTGGCTGATCAGTTCATCGGATTTCTTGGTCGCCGCGTACATCGAAACGGGATTGTCGACGCGGTCGTCGACCGAGAACGGCAGGTCCTTGTTGCCGCCGTAGACCGAGCTTGAACTGGCGTAAACCAGGTGTTCGAAGTCAGGAGCATGGCGGCAGGCTTCGAGAATGACCGTGTGCCCCATGACATTGGTTTCGACATAAGCGAAAGGATTGACCAGCGAGTAACGCACGCCGGCCTGGGCCGCGAGATGAACCGCCCGGCGGATGCCGCCGGCGTCCTCAATGGCCTGCGACAATCCTTCGCGGTCGGCGATGTTGATTTTGGCGAAACGAAAGTTCGGATGATCCTTGATCCGACCAAGCCGCGCTTCCTTGAGGGTCACATCGTAGTAGTCGTTGAGATTGTCGACGCCGAGGACGCTTTCACCTCGCTCCAAAAGCTTAATACAAACGTGGGAACCGATGAATCCGGCAGCCCCGGTAACCAGGATCGTCATTGGGTGGCGAACTCCATCCCCGAATTTGAAAGGCGTTTGTGCGGGCGCCCAATCGGGCGGCGCAACAATAGTCCCTGGTTAAAAATAAATCATCCCTGATTTCCGTAAATCAGTCGTGGGATCGGTTGTGCGGGTTCGTTTTGGGACAAGATTTAATGAATGATGGCGTTGTTTATGTGTTTCGGAATGACACAATCAAGGAATTTGGTTTATGGTGGCACATAATTTCATGACAAGTAGCCCCATTATGAGGTTCCGCCATGGCGCAAACCATCCTCATTGTCGAGGACGACCCGGCCCAGCTTCGCTACCTGAAAACGGTGGTGGAGACGCTGGGCTACCGTGTGCTGACGGCCCACGGCGGCAATGAAGCGCTGGATATTCTGATGGGTCCGGAACCGGAGCCCATCGACCTCGTGGTGCTGGATCTTGTGATGCCGGAAATCGACGGCTTCGAGGTCTTGGAGCGGGTACATCCGACACGGCCGACGTTGCCGATCATCGTGTTGACGATGAAGGGCGGCGTCGAAACGGTGGTTCGGGTCATGCGGGCGGGTGCGGTCGACTTCGTCGTCAAACCGGCAAGCCCCGAACGTATGCAGGTATCGATCGAAAACGTCCTGAAGATTTCTGCCCTGAGCGGGGAGGTCTCGCGTCTGACCCGGCGCGCCGACGGCACGTTGAGTTTCGAGGATATTATCGGCCGCGGCCCGGCGATGCGCCGCGCCCTCGACCTGGCGCAGCGGGCGGCCGATTCCAATATTCCCATCCTCGTTGAAGGCGAAAGCGGCGTCGGCAAGGAACTCATCGCCCGCGCCATCCAGGGTGTCGGCGACCGCGCCGGCCGGGCGTTCGTCACCGTGAACTGCGGCGCCATCCCGGAGAATTTGGTCGAGAGCATCTTGTTCGGCCACGAAAAAGGCGCTTTCACCGGGGCCGATCAGCGTCACATGGGAAAATTCTAGGAGGCCGACGGCGGCACGTTGTTCCTCGACGAAATCGGCGAACTGCGATCCGACCTTCAGGTCAAGTTGCTTCGCGTCCTGCAGGAGGGCGAGGTCGATCCGATCGGTTCCAAAAAAACCGTCAAAGTCGACGTCCGGGTGATTTCGGCGACCAACCGGGACCTGGCCAATCTGGTGGCGGAGGGTTCATTCCGCGAAGATCTCTACTACCGCCTGAACGTCTTCCCGATCCACATTCCGCCGTTGCGCCACCGCAACGAGGACGTGCCGGCCCTGGTCGAACGGTTTATTTCCACCTATTCGGCATCGGAGGACAAAACCGTCCGCAGCATCGAGGACGACGCCCTGCAGATGCTGATGAACTACGAATGGCCGGGTAATGTACGGCAAATCGAAAATACAATTTTCCGGGCGGTCGTGCTGTGCGACGGTGAAATCCTGACGATCAACGATTTCCCGCAGATCGCCCAGGCCCAGGGCATGATCCCGACACCCGATACCGGCGAGGCAAGCGCCGAACAACTGGCCTCCGGTGCGATCCTGACGGAGGCCGATGACGGCCGCAGCGTGTCCCTCAAGGAGGTCGAAAAAGAGGCCATTCGGCTGGGCCTCGAACGCTGCAGCGGACAGATGTCGGAAGCCGCCCGGCAGTTGGGCATCGGCCGCTCGACGCTCTACCGCAAAGTGCGGGAATACGGTCTGGACGACCTCAGCGTGGACGATTGACGGTGCGGCCCTAGTTCTTTTCACGTAGGATTGAACGACCACCTGATTGCAAAATAGGTCAGTATAGGTTACCTATTTTGCAAGACCGTCATCCAGCATATGGGAGTGAGGATAATGTCGTTGGCTGCCGTATCCCTCGACGACAAGTACACTCTGGAAAAGGGCCGGGTCTTCGTCAACGGCGTCCAGGCCCTGGTGCGCCTCCCGATCATGCAAAAGCAGCGGGACATGGCCGCTGGCCTGAAGACGGGCGGGTTCATTTCCGGCTATCGCGGCTCGCCGCTCGGCGGCTACGATCAGGCCCTGTGGCGCGCCCAGCCTTTCCTCGACCGCAACGACATCAAATTTCAGCCCGGCGTCAACGAGGACCTGGCGGCCTCGGCAATTTGGGGTTCCCAGCAAATTGGCTTGTTTCCCGGGGCCGAGTATGACGGCGTCTTCGGTATCTGGTACGGCAAGGGACCCGGCGTCGACCGCTGCGGCGACGTCTTCAAGCACGCCAACTCGGCCGGTACCTCGCCCCATGGCGGCGTTCTGGCCCTGGCCGGCGACGATCACGGCGCCAAGTCCTCGACCATCGCGCACCAGAGCGAACATGCCTTCATGTCGGCCATGATCCCGGTGCTCAACCCGGCCAGCATTCAAGAATATCTCGACCTCGGCCTGTTGGGCATTGCCATGTCGCGCTACTCCAGCTGCTGGGTCGCCTTCAAGACCATCACCGAAACGGTGGAAAGTTCGGTTTCCGTCTCGATCGACCCCGAACGCCTAAAAATCATCACGCCTGACGATTTCGCCATGCCCGAAGGCGGCCTCGGCATCCGCTGGCCCGATCATCCGCTGGAACAGGAAAAGCGCCTCCAGGAACACAAGCTCTATGCCGTGCTGGCGTTTGCGCGGGCCAACAAACTCGATCGCATCGTTATCGACAGCCCCAAGCCGCGCTTCGGCATCATGGCGACGGGCAAGGCCTACGGCGACGTGCGCCAGGCGCTGCTGGATCTCGGCATCGATGACAATAAAGCCAAGGAAATCGGTTTGCGCGTTTACAAGGTGGGCATGAGCTGGCCATTGGAACGCGAGGGCGCCCGCAACTTCGCCGAAGGCCTTGAGGAAGTTCTGGTGGTGGAGGAAAAACGCGCCTTCATCGAAAATCAATTGAAGGAACAACTGTACAATTGGAAGGAATCGGTCCGGCCCCGCGTCATCGGCAAGTTCGATCTGGAAAACAACTGGATCCTGCCGGCCAACGGTGAATTGTCGCCCGCCCGCATCGCCCGCGTCATCGCCGACCGCATCGCCAACTTCCACACCAGCCCCGAAATCGCCGAACGTCTGGCCTTCCTCGAAAGCAAGGAACGCTCGCTCAGCGCCGATCAGGCCAAGGTCGCCCGCCTGCCCTACTTCTGTTCGGGCTGCCCGCACAACACCTCGACCAAGGTGCCCGACGGCAGTTTCGCCATGGCCGGCATCGGCTGCCACTACATGGCGGTCTGGATGAACCGCAGTACGCTGACCTCGACACACATGGGAGCGGAAGGCACGCCGTGGATCGGCATGGCGCCGTTCATGTCGACCAAGCACATGTTCCAGAACCTCGGCGACGGCACCTATTACCATTCCGGTTACATGGCGATCCGCGCCTCGGTCGCGGCCAAGAGCAACATCACCTACAAGATCCTCTTCAACGACGCCGTCGCCATGACCGGCGGCCAGCCGCACGACGGCGACATCACGGTGCCCGAGATCGCCTGGCAGGTCTATGGCGAGGGGGTCAAGAAGATCGTCATCGTCACCGACGAGCCGCACAAATATCCCGCCGGCCTGCACCTGCCGCCGGGCATTACCATTCACCACCGCAAGAAGCTCGATGTCATTCAGCGCGAACTGCGCGACATGGCGGGCACGACGGTGATGATTTACGACCAGACCTGCGCGGCGGAAAAACGCCGCCGGCGCAAGCGCGGCAAGTTCCCCGATCCGGCCAAGCGCGCCTTCATCAATGACGCGGTCTGTGAGGGCTGCGGCGATTGCTCGGTCAAGGCCAACTGCCTCTCGATCGAACCGCTGGAGACCGAGTTCGGCCGCAAACGCGTGATCAACCAATCCTCCTGCAACAAGGATTATTCCTGCGTCGAGGGTTTCTGCCCCAGCTTCGTCACGGTGCACGGCGGCAACGTGCGCAAGCCGAAACCGCAGACGGCGGCCGCCAGCGGCGCCGGACCGATGACCGACCTGCCCGACCCCGAACGGCCCGCCTCGGCCGAGCCCTACAACATGCTGGTCACCGGCGTCGGCGGCACCGGCGTGGTGACCGTCGGCGCGCTTTTGGGCATGGCGGCGCACCTCGAAGGCAAGGGCTGCTCGGTGCTCGACATGACGGGTCTGGCGCAAAAGGGCGGCGCGGTCATCACCCACGTGAGGATTTCGGACGAGCCCGAAGACATCCACGCCGTCCGCTTGGGCGCCGGTTCGGCCGACGCCGTGCTGGGCTGCGACATGGTTGTGGCGGCCAGCTTCGACGCCCTGGCCAAGATGCAGAAGGGCGGCACGCGCGCCGTCATCAACAGCCACGAGACACCGACCGCCAGCTTTACGCTCGACAACAGCGCCCAGTTTGACGGCGATCAGCTCAAGGACCTGATCACCGAGCAGACCGGCGGTAACCTCACCGATTTTGTCGACGCCACCAAACTGGCGACGGCCCTGATCGGCGATTCCATCGCCACCAATCTGTTTGTCCTGGGTTACGCCTACCAGCGCGGCATGCTGCCGCTGTCGGGCGAGGCCATCGAGAAGGCCATTGAGCTTAACGGCGTTGCGGTCGAAACCAGTCTCGACACCTTCCGCTGGGGACGCACCGCGGCCTATGACATCAAGGCCGTCGAGAAAGCCGCGGCCCCGACCCTGCCGCCGGTCGAGGAACTGCCCGTCGCGCCGACGCTGGACGACCTGGTCGCCCGCCGCGCCGACGAGCTGACCGCTTACCAGGATGCAGCCTATGCCGAGCGCTACCGCGCGTTCGTGACGAACGTCGCGGCGGTGGAACAGGAAAAGGGCAAGGGCCTGACGGGCCTGGCCGAAACCGTCGCGCGCTATTACTTCAAACTGCTGGCCATCAAGGACGAGTACGAAGTCGCGCGACTTTACAGCGATCCCGCCTTCATGGAGAAGATCCGCACCCAGTTCGAGGGTGACTACAAGCTCCGTTTCCATCTTGCCCCGCCACTCATGACGCGGCCCAATCCCGAGACCGGCCAGATGGAAAAGAAGGAATACGGCCCCTGGATGATGTCGGCCTTCAAACTGCTGGCCGGCTTGAAGGGCCTGCGCGGCGGCGCCCTCGATGTCTTCGGCAGGACCGCCGAGCGCAGGATGGAGCGGGCGTTGATCGGTGAATACGAGACCGTGATTACCGAACTCCTGGCCGGCCTCGATACCGAAAACCACGGCATCGCCGTCCGCATCGCCGCCATCCCAGACGAAATCCGGGGCTTCGGCCACGTCAAAGCGCAAAACGTCGAAGAGGCCAAGGCACGCCAGGCGGAACTGCTGGAAGCCTTCCGCAACCCGACGGCCAGCGCAAGTGCTGCGGAGTGAGGTAAGACTTTAAGTATCGTCATTCCGGCGAAGGCCGGAATCCAATTCTTCTCTTTTTGGCTGAAAACCCGAAGTACGGACAAAACGACAAGCTGGACCCCGGCCTTCGCCGGGGTGCCGAAAATATGGGATCAGCCTGACTATTTTTCCTCTGTGTCCGGGCGCTTAAATCACTTATAAATCCCCCTCCCTTCAACAACCGAACTTTTCCAATTCCATGACCGATCCCGACATCATCCGCCGCCAGATCACCAACGTTCTGACCGACGCGACCATTCCTGAACTGCCCAATCATTACCGTGGCAAGGTGCGCGACACCTACCGGCTCGATGACGGGCGCATGATCATTGTGGCGACCGACCGGCAAAGCGCCTTCGACCAGAACCTGGCCGCCGTACCGTTCAAGGGCGAGGTGCTGACCCAGACCGCGCGTTACTGGTTCGAGGCGACGAAGGACATCTGCGCCAACCACGTCATCGACTATCCCGATCCCAACGTCCTGGTCTGCAAGAACCTCGACATGCTGCCGGTCGAAATGGTGGTGCGGGATTACATGACGGGCTCAACCAATACCTCGATCTGGCCGATGTACGAGAACGGCGCACGCGAAATGTACGGCGTCACCTTTCCCGACGGACTGGTCAAAAACCAAAAGCTGCCGGAGACCATCCTGACGCCGACCACCAAGGCGGCCCAGGGCGAACACGACGCACCCATCACGCCGGCGGAGATCGTCGAGCAGGGCCTGCTGAGCCAGGCACGCTGGGACGAACTGGCGGAAAAATCGTTGGCGGTGTTTGCCCGCGGCCGGGAACTGGCGGCGGAACGCGGCCTCATCCTGGTCGACACCAAGTTTGAATTCGGCCTCGATCAGAACGGCGATGTTTGCCTGGCCGACGAAATCCTGACGCCGGATTCAAGCCGCTTCTGGCTGGCCGACAGCTACGACGCCAAACTGGCGGCGGGTGAAAACCCCGACGGCCTCGACAAGGAATTCCTGCGCCTCTGGGTCGCCGAGCGCTGCGACCCCTACAAAGACCCCATCCCGGAAATTCCCGAAGACACGCTGGTTGAGTTCAGCGGCCGCTACATCCGGCTCTATGAAACAGCCACCGGCCAGTCCTTCGAGGCCAAGGCGGACGGCACCGCCGTGCTTGAGCGCGTGCGCGCCAACCTAGCCGGATTCTTCTAAACCGGTCCTGCCGCTGTAATCGGGCTATTCCTCCTCCGGGCCGCGACGTTCGTTGGCCGGATAGGGCGTCCCCTGGCGATTGGTAAAAACGGCATCGGCGCCTTTGACGTGCGCCACCAGATCGATATCCGGATATTGCGCCGTGTCTTCAACCGGCCGGGTGCCGACTTCGAGGATGCGCGCCTCCGCGTCCGAGCGGTTCTGTAGGCAGTGGCCGTCGCCGTCGCCGGATTTGAAACCGGCGGCGTCGCCTGCGGCCAATACTTCCTCTCCGGCATCCGTCACGAGGACGACCTGGCCCGCTACGACATAGATGAATTCGTCCGACGTCGCGTGCCAGTGGCGCTGGCTCGACCAGGCGCCCGGCGGCAGACGCAGCATGTTGACGCCGAACTGCGCCAACCCGGCGGCGTCGCCAAGCCTCTGACGCTCACGCGACCGGCACGGCTCGTCGAACGGCGGCGGATATTGCGATCCGACCAACGCAGGTATTTGCGAAACATCAATTCTCTTTGTCATGTTGTTCCCCCGCTTCGGAGTGCGGTCCTCAGTCCATGCCCAGCGCCAGCTTGTAGGTGTCCAGGATGGCTTCCATTTCCTTCAGTTTGGGCTCGTCCATCTTGCGCAGACGGACGATCTGGCGCATCGCCTTGGGATCGAAGCCGTTGCCCTTGGCCTCCGCATACACTTCCCGAATATCCGCGGCCATAGCCGCTTTTTCCTCTTCCAAACGTTCGATACGCATGATCAGCGACCTCAACTGGTCCGCTGCAATACCGCCAGCTTCCGACATTATGTAATTCCCTTGACGTGAATGAATTGAGTGGCCCGGGCGGGCCGGAGCGCGACTCTAACGGGCGCGGGAGCGGGCTTCAAACGATTCCTAATCGACGCCCAACATTGTTTCCTCGATCAGCATGTCGACCACCGATTTCAAGGCCTCATGCTTGTCGGCGCCGGCCTTGATGGCGGCCTCGAAGACGTCGTGCTGGCGCTGGGCGCTGGTGCCGCGCTTGACGATATCGCGGGCGTGCTCGACCTCGGCCACGCAATCGAGACGCTCGGCGTCTTCCCGCGTGAGCTCAATCAGTTCCTCCAAAAGGTCCGCATAAGGCACCCGCTCGCCCTTGCCGAAATCGACCATTTGGCCCGCGACGCCCCGGCGCTGCGCCAGCCAGCGGTTTTCATTGAGCATGGTGCGGGGATAGACCCGCCAGCGCTGATTTGATTTGCGCAGGCGGTAGAGCAGGCTGAGCATGCAGAGGTACAGCGCCGCGATCGTCAGGCTGTCCTCGAAGCGCGTGCAGACGTCGGTGATGCGCATTTCCAGGGTGGGATATTTGGCGCTGGGCCGCACGTCCCACCAGAATTTGCTGGCGTCCTCGATCAGACCTGCCTTGATCATCTGAGTGACCAACCGGTTGTACTCGCCTGCGGAATCGAACTTATCGGGCAGACCGCTGCGCGGCAGGCCGTCGAACACCGACAAACGGTACGACATCAGTCCGCTGTCCTCGCCGCGCCAGAACGGCGATGAGGTGCTGAGCGCCAACAGGTGCGGCAGGAAATAGCAGACCTGGTTCATCAGATCGATGCGCAGGTCCTCGTCATCGATGCCGACATGGACGTGCATGCCGCAGATCACCAGGCGCCGAGCCAGGGCTTGCATGTCCTCGGCCAATTCGTTGTAGCGCTGTTTGTCGGTGTGGAGTTGCTCGTCCCAGGCGGCAAAAGGGTGCGTGGCGGCGGCGATCACGCCGAGATCGTGTTTGTCCGCCAGCTTGACGACGGTCGAACGCAGGTTGTTGAGATCGGCCCGGGCCTCGGCGATGGTGCCACAGACCCGGGTCCCCACTTCGATTTGCGAACGCAGAAATTCCGGGCTCACCTGCTCTTCAAGTTCGCCGACGCAGTCCTCCATCAGGGAGGCCGGCGGGTCGGCCGCCAAATCCCGGCTTTCGCGGTTGACCAGCAGGTATTCTTCCTCGATGCCGATAGTGAGCGGTGGATCCTTGAGCGGCATGGCCTGCCTCCCTTTTCGCGTTGGAGCGGTTTCCGATTTAGCGGAAACGCTTCGTCAAATATTTTCCACGCAACACAATGCGCATACGGCCCTCAGTGTCTCAATCAAAGCCTGAAACACCCTAGCGGATGATCGAGCTTTCCCAGTCCGAGTTCGGCTCCAGCTGGTAAGGCGCCGTCTGCCGGATGGTATCCTTGATGGCGCCAGCCAGCCGTCCGGCCCATTCCTCGGCGCCGTGATGCGTGTCGATTAGGTCCTGCCTGATCTCGACGCAGAGCGCGGGGCAGCCGCGTTCCTCCCCGTGAATGTGAATGGAATACCCGGAGGGATCGCTGCCCGCGTAGGGCTGGTTCTCGCCCACGACGACGCCGGGATAGGCGTTCAGCGCATCCACCATGGGCGCGGCCAGGCGGGTATCCTGGTTCCACAGGAAGCCGATGTGCCAGGGCCTCTCAAAGCCGTCCATCACGGGCGTGAAACTGTGGATGGCAAAAATAGCCGGCACCACGCCCCGGGCGGCAAAGCCGTCCAACGCCGCTTCGACGGCGGCATGGTAGGGCTCGAAATAGGTCTTCAGGCGGCGCGCGGCTTCGCCGTCAGGCAGGTCCTCGTTGGCGGGAATGCGAACATGGTCGCTGACCGTGGGAATCGAGGTCGGGTCGCCGGGCTGACGGTTATAATCGACCAGCAGGCGGGAAAAACCGGACAAAACCGCCGGCGCGTCGATCAGCCCGCAGAGGCGGCGCGTCACGTCGGCGGCGCCGATGTCGTAGCCGATGTGCCGCTGCAGCATCACCCGGTCCAAGCCAAGGGTGCCGTATTCCGGCGGCAATGCATTGCTGGCATGGTCGCACACCAGCAGAATATCGGCCTGGCCGCCGCTGTTCAGCGTTTCGAAAATCGGCTGTTCCGGTGCCGCCTGGCTGTGGTCTTCAACGCTATCCTTCATGGGCCCATCATAGGGAATTTGGCGGGCCTGCAAATCCCAATCGCATCCAAACGGGCCATTGTTCTGAACCCCCGGGCGCTTCATACTGTCGCCCGAAATTTGGGGATGAAAATGACGGACCAAGGGGACATTCTCGGGCATATGTTCAAAACGGCGGTCGCCGCCGTGGTGCCGTCGCGTTGCTTGCCGGGGCATCTGCCGGATCCGCAATCCATCGCCGGCCAGATCGTCGTGGTCGGCGGCGGCAAGGCGGGCGCCGAAATGGCCCGCATCGCCGGCGAACACTTCGGTGCGCACGCCACGGGCCTTGTCGTCACCCGCTACGGCCACGACGCCGACGGCCTCAACCCGGAGCATATCGAGGTTGTCGAGGCGGCCCACCCCGTGCCCGATACGGCGGGCAACGAAGCGGCGTCCCGAATGTTGGAAATGGTCTCGGGACTGGGGTCCGACGATCTTGTCGTCTGCCTGCTGTCGGGCGGCGGCTCCTCGCTGCTAAGCGCCCCGGCGGAAGGCCTGACGCTGCTCAACAAGCAATTGGTCACGGAGGCGCTGTTGCGATCGGGTGCCACGATTTCCGAGATCAACTGCGTACGCAAACATCTCTCGCGCATCAAGGGCGGACGCCTGGCCGTGGCGGCGACGCCGACGCCCGTCCTGACGCTGGCGATTTCCGACGTGCCCGGCGACGACGCGGCGGTGATCGCCTCGGGCCCCACGGTTGCCGATCCCACGACCTTCGCCGACGCCCGCGCTTTGCTGGAAAAATACGGTATCCACGAACCCGTACCGGTGATCGCCCATTTGCAGGCCGCGGCCGAGGAAACGCCGAAAGCCGGCGATCCGCGCCTGGAAAATACCGAGTACAAGCTGATCGCCACGCCCGCCTCCGCCCTCGAGGCGGCGGCGGCGGAAGCCCGCGAAGCGGGCTACGCACCCGTCATGCTGGGCGACGACCTTGAGGGCGAAAGCCGCGAGGTCGCCCGCGATCACGCGGCGCTGGCGCTGGACTACCGCGACAAGGGGGAGAAGGTCGCGATCCTTTCGGGGGGCGAGACGACGGTGACGATGAAGGGATCGGGCGGCGGCGGGCCCAACGCGGAATACGCCCTCGCCCTGGCTGTCGCTCTGGACGGCACCGAAAACATTGCGGCCATCGCCTGCGACACCGACGGCATTGACGGCAGCGAAACCAATGCCGGGGCCGTCGTCGGCCCGGACACCCTGACCCGCGCCCGGGCGCATTCGCTGGAAGCAGCGGACTATCTAGACGACAACGACTCTTATGGATTTTTCTCCGCCCTCGGCGATTTGGTGGTAACGGGGCCGACCCGTACCAACGTCAACGATTTCCGTGCCATTTTGGTCAACTGAGCTCCTAAAGCACGGAATCACAACAAAACTTTCGCATGAAGCCGGTGGTGATTTGGCCGCCGCCGCCCTATGATCGCGCCATGCGCCGCTTGAGAAACGCAAAAATTATCGCCACGCTCGGCCCCGCCAGTTCAACGCCGGAGACCATCCGCGCGCTGTTCGAAGCGGGGGCCGACGTTTTTCGGCTGAATTTCAGCCATGGCGAGCACGCCGACCACAAGGATCGCTTCGATACCATCCGGGCGCTGGAGAAGGAGGTGGGCCGCCAGATCGGCATACTGGCCGACCTGCAGGGACCGAAGCTGCGCATCGGCACCTTCGCCAAAGGACCCGTCACGCTGGAGGCGGACAAGCCGTTCCGCCTCGATCTCTATGAAAAACCCGGCGACAGCGAACGCGTAAACCTGCCCCACCCCGAGATTTTTCAAAGCATCGAGGCCGGCACGGATCTGCTGCTGGCCGACGGTACGGTTCGGCTTAACGTCCTGGAAGTAACGGAAGATTCAGCCGAATGCACGGTGATCGCGGGCGGCGAGTTGTCTGACCGCAAGGGCGTCAACGTACCGGAGGCCGTCCTGCCCATCGCGGCGCTGACCGAAAAGGACCGGGCTGATCTGGAGTATGCCCTCGAGCTCGGCGTCGATTGGATCGCGCTCTCGTTCGTGCAGCGCCCCGAGGATGTCGCCGACGCCCGCAAGATGATCGCCGGCCGCGCCGCCCTGATGGCGAAGATCGAAAAACCATCGGCGATCGACGCGCTCGACGAGATCATCGAAATCAGCGACGGCATCATGGTGGCGCGCGGCGATCTCGGCGTGGAAATGCCGGTCGAGGACGTTCCCGGCCTGCAGAAGACCATCATCGGCGCGGCCCGGGCAGCCGGCAAGCCGGTCGTCGTCGCGACCCAGATGCTCGAATCCATGGTCCACGCCGCCATGCCGACGCGGGCCGAGGTCTCCGACGTCGCCACCGCGGTGTTCGACGGCGCCGACGCCATCATGCTGTCGGCCGAATCGGCGGCCGGCGACTACCCCGTCGAATCCGTCGCCATGATGGACAGCATCGCCCAGAAGATCGAAAAGGATCCGCGTTACCGCACCATCATGGATGCCCAGCACGCGGACCCGGAGGCCACCGCCGCGGACGCCATCAGCGCCGCCGCCGCACAGGTGGCGGAGACCTTGGCCGCCGCCGCCGTCATCACTTATTCGACGACGGGCTCGACGACGCTCAGGGCCGCCCGCGAACGGCCAACGGTGCCGATCCTGGGCCTGACGCCCAACGAGGCGACCGCCCGCCGTCTGGCTCTGGCCTGGGGCGTCCATTGCGTCCATACCCCCGACCCCACCGGTTTCACGGAAATGGTGGAGCGGGCCTGCCGCATCGCCTTCCGCGACGGCTTCGCCCGGACGGGACAGCGGGTCGTCGTCACCGCCGGCGTGCCCTTCGGCACGCCCGGCGCCACCAACGTCCTGAGGATCGCCTGGGTCGGGGATGAACGCGAAGCTCTTTAGATTTTTTGGCCGTCGATGATGACTTTGAGGCGCTTGATCGATTCGCGCGCGCCGGGAAGGTGCGGGTTGGCGGCCAGGGCACGGCGGAAGGCCGCAACGGCTTCGTCGTATTTGTCTTGCGCCGAATAAATCATGCCCAATCCGGACAAGGCGCCAAAGTGACGAGGCTCCAACGCCAGCGTGCGCCGCACGTCGGCAATCGAGCCTTCCAGGTCGCCCATCATGAAGAGCACGGTTGCGCGCTTGTTCCAGCCTTCGGCAAATTCGGGATCGATTTCGGTCACCGCCGTGAAACGGGTCAAGGCGCCGGCAAGATCGCCGGTGGCCAGCGCCTTGGCGCCGCGCCGGAACAGAAGATCGGTGGTAGCGCTGCCCGAGGCGCTCCAGATACCCCAGATCAGATGGGTCAGATTGACCGCCTGATGAGGTGATTCCACGAGTTGGAGTTGATCGAAGAGGTCGTCAAGTTTGGGATCATCCTGACGCGCAACAGCATTTCCCGCTATCCCGCCGACCAGGACAACGGCCATAAGAATTGTTTTCAATTCCTTGGTCACGCTCAGAAAGATAGGACGGTTGGTGGTCCGGGGCAAATCGCATTGGCGTGAAATGGTTCTAACCAATCGCCCCCGGTTTCGGTCCTCCGGTCGCCCAGTCGAGAAGTTCGACCGTGTGAACCACCGGCAACCCGGTGTGCTCGGCGATCTGAACCATGCAGCCGATGTTGCCCGCGGCCACGACATCGGCGCCGGTTTTATCTATGTTGGCGGCTTTGCGGCGGCCCAGTTGCCCGGCAAGTTCGGGCTGCAGCAGATTGTAGGTGCCGGCCGAACCGCAACAAATATGCCCCTCCGGTATGTCGCGGGGATCGAAGCCGGCTTTTTGCAACAGTTCTTTGGGTGGGCTGAGGATTTTTTGACCGTGCTGCAGCGAGCACGCCGCATGATAGGCCACGGCCAGGCCCTCGGCCTCCGGCGGTAGCCGTGCTTCCCCCAGTTCCAAGCGGACCAGCAACTCGCTGACGTCCAGCGTCAGGGCGGAGATCGCTTCGGCCTTTTCCGCCCAGGCCGGATCGCCGGCCAGCAGGTGGCCGTAGTCCTTGACCGTCGTGCCGCAGCCCGAGGCGTTGATGACGACGGCATCGAGCCCGCCGTTCTCCCGCACCGCCGTCCAGGCATGAATATTGGCGCGGGCGGATTGCTTTGCCGCTTCTTCGTCGCCCATGTGGTGCGTCAGAGCCCCGCAACAGCCGGCCCCTTCGGCGATAACGACTTCGCATCCCAGGCGCCGCAGCAGCCGGACGGTCGCCTCGTTGATCTGCGCGCCCACCACCTGTTGGGCGCAGCCGCTCAACATCGCAACTCGCAGGCGGCGGTCGCCGTCGGCGGCGAAGACCTGCGGCTTGTCGACGGCCGACGGGCCGCTCAACGGCGTTCCCGACATCGCCACCATGGCGCCGAGGCGGCCCGGCAGCAGGGCGGCGAAGGGGCGTGCCAGTTTGGCGCCGATCATCGCCAGGCGAAACAGGCGCGGCTTGGGTAGCAGACGTTTCAACAATCCGCGCAGAAACCGGTCGGCCAAGGGTCGCGTGTAGGTTTCTTCCGCCCGGCGGCGGCCATGATCCAGCAAGTGCATGTAGTCGACACCCGACGGACAGGTGGTGGTGCAGGAGAGGCAGGTGAGGCAGCGATCGAGATGGCGCACCGTCGCGGCGCCGGCAGCCTCGCCACCCTCGAGCATTTCCTTGATCAGGTAGATGCGGCCGCGGGGACTGTCGAGTTCGTCGCCCAGCGTGATATAGGTCGGACAGGTGGCCGTGCAAAAGCCACAGTGCACGCATTTGCGCAGGATGTCGTTAGCCTCGGCGATGGCCGGATCGCGCAATTGCGCTTCGCTGAAATGGGTTTGCATGCCCTAGACGCCCTCGACCATGCGGCCCGGATTAAAAATGCCCAGCGGGTCGAGCTGTTCTTTGACGCGCCGGTTGAGCGCCGCCAGCGCCGAAGGCTGGGGATGGAATACGGGCACCCGCCGGCGGGTATCCTCGTCCGCCCGGATCAAAGTGGCGTGGCCGCCCGCGCCGTCGACGGCGGTGCGCACCGCCTCATGCGCGGCATCCTCCGCCTCCTTCAACGCCAGCCAGACAAGGCCGCCGGCCCAATCGTAGAACACTTCCATGAAGGCGGCATCGCTCAGCGCATCCCCAATGTCGGTAACGGCTTTGGCCGCTCCGGACGGCGTGACGCTGAGCCGCCACAGGACCTCCCATTTCGGCAGTAGCGCCGCGTCGCGCACCTCCCGCCACAGGGCGGTGGAATTCTTGCCGTGGAGTTCCTCGGTTTCACCGAATTCGGCCAGCTCCCGGCGCAAGGCGGCACAGCGGTGTTCAACGGAGGGGCCCGGTCCCTCGAGACGGATGGCGGTTACTGGTGCGCCGGCCTGCTGAACATAGGTGACATCGGAACGCGTCGCTGCGGCTGCAGGCAAATGCGCCAAACCCGAAGTCTCGTGGCTCGAACCGGCGGCCTGGGCGAGCGCCTTGACGCCGGCCCCGTCGGACAGCCCGAAGATCAGGACGGTGCGGGTCTTTTCCGGTTTCGGCAGCACCTTGACCGTCAATTCCGTGATCGCGCCCAGCGTCCCGTACGCCCCGGTCATCAACTTCGACATGTCGTAGCCGGTGACGTTCTTGACGACGCGGCCGCCGGATTTAAATGTCTCGCCGCGGCCGGTGATGCCCCTGACGCCCAGAATGTGATCACGCGCCGCGCCCGCACTGATACGGCGGGGCCCCGCCAAATTACAGGAGATGACGCCGCCGAGCGTCGCGGCGGACGCCTCCGCGCCCAGTATGACGTCCATGTGCAGCGGCTCGAAGGCCAGGCGCTGGTTGTTCTCCTCAAGCAGCGCCTCGATTTCCGTCATCGCCGTTCCGGCGCCGGCGCTCAGCACCAGTTCTCCCGGTTCGTAAAGGCTGACGCCTTGAAGCGACGAGAGCTCCACCCGCGGCAGATTGCCCATGGGCCGGCCGAGGGCGCGCTTGGTTCCGTTGCCGACAATTTCCACCGGCGCCTTTTCGGCCACCGCGCCGGCGATCAGGTCGCGCAGCTGTTCGGCCGTTTCCGGCCTGTAGCTATCAGCCATGGATTAGAACCGGGGGATGTCGGGAAAGCGCGTTTCGCCGTTGTGGACGTGGACCCGGCCCAACTCGGCGCAACGGTGCAGCACTGGAAACATCTTGCCCGGATTTAATATGCCCTCGGGATCGAACGCGCATTTGACACGCTGCTGATGCTTGAGATCGTTCTCGTCGAACATCTCCTCCATCAGGTCGCGCTTTTCCACGCCGACGCCGTGCTCACCGGTGAGCACGCCACCGACCTCGACGCAGAGTTTGAGGATTTCCGAGCCGAACTCTTCGGTCTTCTCCAACTCCCCCGGGTTGTTGGCATCGTAGAGGATCAGCGGGTGCAGATTGCCGTCGCCGGCATGAAAGACGTTGGCCACGCGCAGGCCGTAGTGTTCGGAAAGTTCGGCGATGCGGCGTAGGACGATGGGCAACTTGTGGCGCGGGATGGTGCCGTCCATGCAGTAATAATCGGGCGACAGGCGCCCGACGGCCGGAAACGCCGCCTTGCGGCCCGCCCAAAAAGTCAGGCGTTCCTCTTCGGTATTGCTCGCCCGCACGGTGTCGGCGCCGCATTCCCTGGCCATGCGGCCGACCTCGTCGATCAGGTGATTGACCTCGACCTCCGGGCCATCGAGTTCGACGATCAGCAAAGCCTCGGCATCCAATGGGTAGCCGGCGTGGCAAAAGGCTTCGGCCGCTTCGATGGCGTATTTATCCATCATTTCCATGCCGCCAGGTATGATTCCAGCGCCGATTACCCGCCCGACGCATTCGCCGGCGGCTTCGATGGTGGGAAAACCGATCAGCAGGGCGCGGGCGGTTTCCGGCGACTGCAGGATGCGCACCGTGACTTCGGTGATGACGCCGAGCAAGCCTTCCGACCCGGTCAGCAGACCCAGGAGATCGTAGCCTTCGGAATCCAGATGCTTGCCGCCGATGCGCATGATGTCACCGTTCAACAGCACGAGCTCGACGCCCAGCACATTGTTGGTCGTAAGACCATACTTCAGGCAGTGCACGCCGCCGGCGTTTTCGGCGACGTTGCCACCGATCGAGCAGGCGATCTGGCTGGATGGGTCGGGCGCGTAGTAAAAACCGGAGTGCTCCACCGCCTGGGTGATGCCGAGGTTGGTGACGCCGGGCTGCACCACGGCGCAGCGGTTTTCAAAATCGACTTCGAGGATCTTGTTGAACTTGCCCATGCCCAGCACGATGCCGTCAGCCACCGGCAGGGCGCCGCCGGAAAGCGAGGTGCCGGCTCCCCGCGGTACGATCTTGGCCTCGAACTCGGTGCAGATCTCCATCACCGCCGCCACTTGTTCCACCGTTTCCGGCAGAACCGCGGCCAGAGGGCGCTGGCGGTAGGCCGTCAGGCCGTCCGATTCATAGACGCTGAGTTCGCCGTCGTCGTCGATGACGCCTTCACCGGGTACGATTTTACGCAGTGCCGCGACCAGTTCGGCGCGGCGGGCGATGACGCTATTCGATGGGGCGGGCATCTTCATGGGATCAGGTATCCGGCTAACGGGCGTTACCGCCGGATTCTGGTCTAACGGCGCGTCCTGTCAACGGTCTCGTTTGAACCGTCCGAAGTTTGCCGACGGATACCACGGTCTAACCCGGGCACAAAAAAACCGTGCCGGATGGGCACGGTCGGGTTTCGCTGAATCCCGGAGGGGATTTCAGGCGCGCAAGCTTAGCCCTGACGCGCCTTGAAACGACGGTTGGTCTTGTTGATGACGTAAACGCGTCCCTTGCGCCGGATCACGCGGCAATCGCGGTGGCGCTTCTTCAAAGACTTCAACGAATTTGCGATCTTCATTTTCTCGTGCCTTCTTAGGCCCTCGGGGCATCTCGTGTCAGAGCCATGCTGCATGGCTTTGCGAAGGCGGGAACATAGTGTCCGATACCACGGCTGTCAACGGCTGAATTCCGCCGAATTCTGAAGGTTTGGAGGGTTTAATCCAATTTTTGCGCAAAAACGCGGCAAACCCGAAGATCGCCCGCCTCGAACGGCGCCATGCGGCGCGCCCAGAATTCCGCTTCCTTGACCGTCCATTGTTCCATCTCGGTGTTGCCCCGGAAACTCTTGATGGTGTTGGAAAACGCCGAAAATCCACTGACCACGGTGGTGTAGTACTTGTCGGTGATGTCTTCGGCGACATGGATGCGGTAGTTCAGTTTCTCGAAGTGGGCGCGGTACTCCGGGATGGTCCACAAATACGACGGCGTGCGTTCATGCTCCACCCAATCATGGACGCCCTGAGTTTCCTCATGCCCTTCCGCTGAAACGTAGTCGGTCAGCAAGATTTGGGAGTTCGGTCGCAGGATTTCGTGAATGGCCGTCAACAGCGCGTCCTTGTTCTCGACCTTGTAAAGGGCTTCTTTGGAAAACATGGCGTTGGCGCTGCGCGGTTTGAGTTCGGGACCTTCCGGGGGCAGAACGGAAACCGGCGCTTTGCGCCCCATTCCGGACATGTTGGAACGTTCCATGGCCGCCGCGGCCAGGTCGCTGTTTAGCTCGTAACCGTTGACCCAGGCGCCCGTTTCGTTGGCGATGGTTCGGGACGAGCCGCCAAGGCCGGCGCCGATGTCGAGCACCGTGAGGTCCGAATTCAAGGCCAGCGGCCGGATCAATTCGACGACATCGGCGCTGCCGCCCGGCTTGATGAAGTCCTTACCCCAGATCTCCTGGGCGATGTGCAACCGTTCCTCCGGCCAGGGCACGCCGCTGTCTTCGACCTCCGGCGCCGAATCAGCCGAATCGGGATGTTCGGGTTCACCGCCGCTGCCGTCATCCAGCAGCCCGGCATCCAGCATGTCGAGATAGAGTTCGTCGTTGGGCGTGCCGGGCTTGCGCTTCTTCTTGGCCGAACCGAGCGGCCAGAGCGCGCCTAATTTCGACCCGAGCGAAAAACCCGCGCCTTTATTTTTTGATTTCGCCGACTTTTTGCGCCCGGCTTTCTTTTTCTTGGGCTTCTTCGCCATTTGCCCGGTCTACAACTCCCTCAATCGGCGTTTCCGTAAGCGTCGCCGCGAGCATAGGTGAAAGCGCGGGTTCGCGCCAGAGCCGCCATGCTCAGCCGATGTCCGCCCGCCCGCAACGGGAAATATGCGCTGTTGCGCCGCCGTCACATGCTGCTAACTTGCGGCGGCCTAATCGCTTCCAGGCAGAGATACCGAATTCTTTTCCGCTCCTTGGACCCCTCGAGCACCACCGAAATGCCGCCGAAATCAGCGCTCACAAACCGTTGGCCGGTCATCGCCGTCCTGTTCCTCGTGGGCATGGGCTTGCCGCTGGTGTTCAACCACCCGGCCGCCGTCCCGTTGTTGAGCCAAATCGGCATCGCCGTGATTTTCGCCCTTTCCTACAACATGGTTCTCGGACAATCCGGCCTTTTGTCCTTTGCTCACGCCATCTTTTTCGGCTTCGGCGGGTTTGCCGCCGTCCATGTGCTGCGCGCGGCGGGCGCCGGCAGCTTTCCCTTGCCCGTCCCGTTCGTACCGCTGGCCGGCGGGCTGGGCGGCCTCGCCGTCGCCGCGCTGCTGGGTAGTTTTGCGACCAAACGGGTCGGCATGGCGTTTGCGATGATCACGATGTGCCTGGTCGAGTTGGTCATCGCGTCCGCCAGCGTTTTCGGGCGTTTCTACGGCGGCGGCGCCGACCGAACCGCCGCCCCCTTGTTTCTAGGCATCGATTTCACGTCGGACGTTGCCGTTTATTACCTGATCGCCTGTTGGATGACCGCCGCCATCGCCGCCATGGCGTGGTATGCCGGCTCTCCCCTGGGGCGCATGACGCTGGCTGCCCGTGACAGCGAATCGCGGGCCGAATACCTCGGCTACAATGCCCGCGTTATCCGCTTCGCCGCGTTCACGGCGGGCGGCTTTTTTGCCGGCGTCGCCGGCGGACTATTTGCCGTGGCCTACGAATTCGTCGGCGGCGAGGTCATCACGTTCGCCACCTCACGCGACGTCATCATCATGGCCTACATCGGTGGGGTCGGCCATTTCGTCGGCCCGATCATCGGCGCCGTCGTCCTGACCTTGCTGCAGAGCCTGCTCAGCAACTACACGGAAATTTGGGGGCTTTACGTCGGCATCGTATTCGTCGGCGCCGTCATGTTCGCGCCGGGCGGAATAGCCGGCGTCATTGCCCACCATCTGCCTTACCTGAGCGCCGATGGGATCCGCCGTCTCGCGCCGCCCTACGCGGCGTTCGGCGCAAGCGTGATCACGGCGGCGCTTGGCGTCATCGGTCTACTGGAAACGGTATCATTTTTGAACGAGGCGGCCGTCGGAGAACACCGCTTCAAGCTTTTCGCCTTCGATGTCGACGCCGCTTCGAGACTGACGTGGGCAACGTTCCTGATCCTCATCGTCGGCGGCACCGTGGCCGCCCGAAAAACGCTGCAGACCTGCCGTCGCGCATGGCATTCACTGGTAATGGAAAACGCCGCGGTTTAGGCGTTACTGGTTCTCCTCGACCCGCGTTTCGGCGTATTCCTTAGCTTCCTTGGCCAGGCACTCGATCACGGCCACGCGGACCCGCATCTTGACGATGTACTCCTTGAGATCGGTGCCGTTCAGCCGGATACCGGTATTCGTAATCGCCGTGGAATTACGGGTATAGATGTCGGCAATTTTTTCCAGCCGTTCCTGCCATTTTTCGTGATAACTGTCCCAATCCCCGTTCAAATTACGCGTCACGTAGCGGGCGATGGCGCCGTGGGTGTTGAAACGCCACCATTCGACCTCGGGAATTTCCGGACACTTGGTATCGACCACCCAGGCCAGGCTGACCTGCTTCCCGGTTTTCGTGGCCGGCGCCGCTGCCACCGTTTGTGTCTGGGCTGCAGGTTGGGATGGCTGGGTGCTCTGGACCTCCGGCGCTTTCGCCGCCGTCTCAGCGCCTTTGCCCGAAGACGCGGCAGGCTGGGCAACCTCGGCGCTTTCCCCGCCCAGCAACTCGGGCGGCACCAAATCCATTTGGATCGCAATAAAACCCAAGACGACGAGGACAATCAGCCCGACGAGCGCCATTACCGGCATCTTATTCCCCCGCCGGTCTCCTCGACGGCGGTCGCTGGCCGCTTCCTGGCGACGGTCCCGACCGGATTTCTTGCGCCGTTCACTCCCCCCCCTCCACGTCTGTTTCCGCCCGCTTGGTGATTTGCACCAGGTGGTTTCTGACCTTTTTCTGCACAACGTCCGGGTCGAAGGGTTTGGTGATGTAGTCGACCGCGCCGAGTTCCAGCCCGAAAGCCTCGTCTTCCTGGCTGTCCTTCATGGTGACGAAAATGACGGGAATGGCGGCGGTATCCGGATCGACCTTCAGGCGCTTGCAGACCTCGTATCCGTTCATGCCGGGCATCACGATATCCAGCAGAATCAGATCGGGCTTATTCACCTTGACGATCGACAGGGCGTCTTCGCCGCTGTTGGCGAAAATAACGTTGATCTCGGCGCTCAGCAGCGTCTCGAGAAATTTAATATTCAGACTTTCGTCATCGACGATTAGCACGCGTCGTTTCAGGCGCTCGGCCGCCATACGTAATCCTCGTAATTAAAATTCGTCCAGATAGTTTACATTAAACGGCAATATAGTCTGACACTTCATCGCGCCAAGTCCAAAGACGCTTGGTATCAGGCAGCAGAGTACTGGAAAGAGAACTCGGCGGGGGGAGAACATCGAAGTCCTGCCCAAGCCCATCAACATGGATTCGCTGACAAAAAGGCTTTCCGGCGGTGCCGTACACTAGGGAATTTCAAGATTTACTTGAAACACCGAGGGCCGATAACACATTGTATTACTTGGAAAATATGAGGCTAGGCGGATCCGTTGAAACGGGACTCGCTTGAGGGCCGAAGGAGAAGCGGAAAAGGAAGCATGCCGGGACCACTCGACGGAATTCGAATTCTTGATCTAAGCGCCGTCATTTCCGGCCCCTATGGCACCATGATTCTGGCCGACCAGGGCGCCGACGTCATCAAGGTGGAGCCACCGGGAAAGGGCGATTTCACGCGCGCCGCCGGCAACCGGAGCGGCGGGCTGTCGGCCGTCTATCTCAACAACAACCGCAACAAGCGATCGATCACGATCGACCTCAAGAACCCGGCCGGGGTCGCCGTGGTCAAGCAGCTGGCATCCGGCTGCGACGCCCTGGTGCAGAACTTCCGCCCCGGCGTGGTCGAACGACTAGGCGTGGGAGAGGCCGACATTAGAAAGGTCGCGCCCGACATCGTCTACGTGTCGATCAGCGGCTTCGGCGAGAAAGGCCCCTTCAAGGATCGCCCGGTCTACGATCCCATTGTCCAGGCGCTCTCGGGTCTGGCCTCCGTGCAGGGCGGGTCGGACGAACAGAGGCCACGGCTGGTGCGCACCATCCTGCCCGACAAGCTGACGGCGGTGACCGCCTCGCAAGCCATTACGGCGGCTTTGCTGGCGCGGGCCCGCACCGGCGAAGGCCAGCACGTCCGGCTGTCGATGCTCGATTCGGTCATCGCCTTCCTCTGGTCCTCCGACATGGGTTCGCAAACGTACGTCGGCCAGGACGTCAGCCCGCAGCGCGCCGCCAGTTTCATCGACCTGATCTACGAAACCAAGGACGGTTACATGAGCGTCGCGGTCATGACCAATCCGCAATGGGCCGGATTGACGCGCGCGTTGAATCGCCCGGAATGGCTGGAGGATCCGCGCTTCGCCGATACCCGCCTGCGCGACATCAACATCGACGACCGCCTCGCGCTGACCCAATCCGTCCTGACGGAGAGAACGACGGCGGAGTGGATGAAGATCCTGGACGCCGAGGGCGTGCCCTGCGCGCCCGTTCTCACCCGAAACGAATTGCTCGATCACCCGCAGATCAAGACATCCGAAATCGCCTACGAGAGCGATCATCCGGTCGCCGGCAGGCTGCAACAGGCGCGCAACGCCGCACGTTTCAGCGAAACCGAACCGGAGCACCGCCGCGGCGCGCCCGCACTCGGCGAGCACACCGATGAAATCCTGGCCGAGGCGGGTTACTCGGCGGGCGATATCACCGCCTTGCGGGACGACGGCGTGGTGGGCGGCTAACGCAGGCGGCGTGCCAGGAAATCAAATATCTGTTGGCGCGACTGCGCCTTGATTTCCTCGTCATAGGATTCCCAGGGCTTACCGTAGTCGTCCGTCGTCATATCGAAGTTGTGGCCGGCCTTGAAGGTGACGATTTCTATGGGGCGGCCCTGCCCTTTGTGTCGCTCCAGGATGTCCCGGCACAGGGCATGATCGGTAACCGAATCCGCGGTGGCGATCAGGCCAAGCACCGGCGTCTCCGCAGTCCAGTCGTTTTTCACCGCCTTGAGGAGTTCGAAGCCGGCGATCGAGCCGCTGCACCAGGGATAGATCAGAACCGCGCCCTTGAGGTCTGCGGCGCTCGAATTTGGCCGGTCGGTCAGCCCGGGGGGCAGCCTGGCGGGCGGGCTGAGCACCAGCGCGTCCATGATCGTGGCGGCGCCGTGCGACCAGCCGACGACGCCGATGGCGTCCTGTCTGACCCAATCCTGCGTCTTCAGCCAGTCGAGCGTGGCGTAGATATCGGCGGCCCGTTCAGCCGGCAACAGCGTTCCGCCGCGGATGGCGTGGCCGCTGATGCCCCGGCCGGAATAGGCGTCGACCCAAACGGCGGCATAGCCGGCGCTTTGGAATTCCTTGGCGAACCCCTCGTAGACCGAAAACCAGGGCCGGTCGCTGGCGCCGTGCATCAGGATGACGGTCGGGTACGGACCGTTGCCGGAAGGTTTGAATATCCTGTAATGCGGCTGCAATTCGGAGAGCACCGTGGCAACCGTTTTGGCCACGGGCGGCGGCGGCGTACAGCCGGCCACCATCAATCCCAACAAAGCGACTAGTGCAATTACGCCACGGTTCATCGGCTGGATCCCTGTCCGTTTCCAATATGTCCTGACACAATCCTTGTGAAGTCCGAAGGCTTCAATACGCGGAAGCGCGTATTGCCCCGTAACGGACCATTTCAACGCTCGAACAAGCCAAGAAATTTCACGACTTCGATAATGCCGCCGTCGACCTCGACCTCGCCCGCCGCGAAGGCCATGGCGGGATTGCGTTTGCGCGTCGCCAGGCGCTTCCAGGTCGCCGCCGTGGTTTTGATGCGAACATCGGGATCCTTCGAAGCGCGCTCGGCCAGCGCCGCCACGCCGCGCCGCACGTGGACGGTGAAGGACCGCCCGATATCCTGGAAATCAAACTGCACGACCGTATCGAGTTCCAAGGCGTCCTCCGCCTTCAGGCGTGTCGTCATACCGGCCATGAAAGCGCTGATGGGGAGGGTGTCCAGAATTTCATCCGATAGATTGCTGGTCACCGGTTTGCCCACCTCAAGATCGCCGCGCAGCTCGCGCGCTTGGGTGAGATACCAGTGCAGCGCATTGGGATTGATATGGTCCTTGGCCTTTGCCTCCAGGGCAGCCGCCAACAAGTCCTTGGCGTCGCCGGACTCCGGTTCGCTAGTGAGCCAGTGCCGGGCCAGCTCCGCCGCCCATTGATAGTCGCCGGCTTCAAACGCAGCGCGCGCCTGATCGGGCAGCGACGCGGCCGCCTCAAAAGCCGCGGCCAGACGGCTCGCTCTCTCCTTCGGGCTGAGCGGTTCGAGCTCGGCGCCGTCGCCGCCGAACCAGCCCAAATAGCCCGAGAATACCGAGCGCACCGACCAGGCCACCGTGCCGTAGTGCTCGACCAGCCAGGGATGGGCCGCCAAGTGGTCGGGCAGCCGGACGAACTCCACCAACTCGTCGGGGCCAAGCCCCCGGTTGATGCCGCGCACGGTCTGGTCGTGGACGTACTGGATGGCGTCGCGATAGGCCAGAAGAACGCCGTCGATCCGCTTGGCCCCGGTCAGGGGCCGGGTGTGGGACGGCACCAGGACCTCCGCCTCAAGGAGCCGCATCGTATCCAGGCTGCGCACCCACTTCATGACGTCACGGTAGGCCGTGCCGCGAATGGTGTAGAGGTTGGGAAAGCTCTGATAGATATTGTCGCCGGGCAGCAGGGCTTTCAACTTGGGCAGCCAGACGAATAGCTGGTCTTCGGTTTCGCCCGGCGCATGCACGAGTTTTAGTTCGATCCCGGCGATTTCCACCTCGAGTTCGTCATCGAAGACGACGGTGGGCCGCATCAGGCCGAGATCCGTGGTGTCGACGTTGAGCGACGGGCCGATGCCGGCGTTGACCACCTCGGACGGCGGCAGCAGCGAGCCGAACATTCGCATGCTGCGGGCGTAAATCGCATTCACCAGCACATTGACGATCTTGTCGATGTAGAAACCGGTACTGCTGTGGGCGTAGACCGGCACGTCGCGGCCTTCGGCGAAGACCCGTGCGCCGTAGATATGGTCAGTGTGGTTGTGGGTCAGGATGATAGCTTCGACGGGTTTGGTGGTGATCTTGCGGAAGGCGGCCAGGACCTCGCTGGCCTGGGCCTTGCCCTCCATGGTGTCGACTATGATCACGCCGTCGTCGCCCTCGATCATGATGGAGTTCGCCAGGCCGTATCCGACCGCCACGTAAATACCGTCGGCGGGGTTGAACACTTCCTTCTCGAACAGCGCGCTGTGCGCCTTGAGGATCTCGCCGCCGGGCTTGGCGCCGGATTTCGATGCCGGTGCGTCGGAGTCATCGCAGCCCGCCAACAGCAGCGGCAAGATCAAAAGCAGGGCGGCAAGCGTTCTCATTGCGGATCTCCGCGGTTGACGTGGACGAGCTTCATTTCTTCCCGGCGGCCGCGCAGGACGACCGACCCGGTGACCTCAGACTGCCAGTTCTCCGACTTGGGCAGGCGCTCCCAGAGATCGCCCGACACCAGGAGGTCGCGGTCGGCCACCTTGCAATACTGCTCGATGCGTGCCGTCGTGTTGATGGTGTCGCCGAAGAAGACGATTTCCTGTTTGACGTCGCCGCACTGAGCCGCAACGACGGGGCCGCCGTGCAAACCGATGCGGAACTCGGGCACCGTGCCGAACAGTTCGAGGTAACGGGGCGAGCGCTGCCGGATGCGATCCTGAATGGCGAAACAACAACGCAGGCAGCGGGAATTTTCCAGGCCCTGGTCCATGAACCACGTGACGACCACTTCGTCCCCGATGTAGCGGTGCACTTCCCCGCCCCACTCGAGGATGGGCTCAGTGATGTCGAAGAAGAAGCGGGCGATCAGTTCCTGCACGCCGATGTCACCCAATTTCTCCGACAGCGGCGTGGAATCCTTGATGTCGAGGAACAGGAATATGCGCTCCTCGGACTTCGGCCTGCGGTAGCGCCCGATAAGAATGTTGCCCAGGACCCGGGGACCGACGATCCGCACGATCTGCGTGATCGAAAACAGCAGAAACACGACGGCGGCAACATAGAGATAGAGTTTGACGCCGAGTTCAAACGAGGCCAGCGGATTGAATACGCCGTCCAGGATCAGTATTCCCAGCGGTCCGTTTATGGTTACCGCCACGGCGACAAAAACGACGCGGGCCATAACGGCGCTGAAAAAGGGCAACCGGCGGAAGGGCTCGCCGTAGCGGCTTGGGATAAATAGAATTTCAAAACCCCAGATCATCATTCCGCCGGTCAGGCTCATGAACGCCATCTGGGTGAGATGTTCGAGAATATCCGGCACGCCGAACAGGACGCCGTACATCGGCCCCGCGAAGCTGGTCACGAAGACCAGCGCGAAAAACATCTTGAGCCGCCAGGCGAATCTACTTGATATGGCTAACTCCTCCAGTTTGACGACCTGAGCCTGTGAGATACCGCGGAGTATAGCGGCCCCGAAATAGGGTAACAGACACACATTCCGCTAAAGGGTATCGCTCCCTCAATTACACGGATCTGGACAAACGTTCGTTTAAATATTATATTGACTAAACGATCGTTTGTATAGAAACACCTCGGACTGATGAGAGCGATATGAGCGCAAGCCCGGATCCCACGACCGCCCCGGCGGAAGGCGCCGATGCGCCGGCAGCCAAAAATGCGATATTCGAAACCGCCGTGCGGCTGTTTGCCAGCCAGGGCTATGCTGCCACCGGCGTCCGCCAAGTGGCCCGCGAAGCGGGCGTCAACCTGGCGACGATCAACTATTTCTTCGGCTCCAAGGCCGGCCTCCTGAGCGCCATATTGGACTCGTTCTTCGGCCCATTCGTCGAAGTCATGGAAAACAACCTGCAGGGGGGCGAAGCCATCGAGGTGCGGCTCAGACGCACCGTCAAGGCGATCGCGGTCTATATCGGCGAAGTACCGGAACGCATGATCATCACGCTCACCGAACTGCCGCACGACACGCCGGAGATCATCGATCTCAAGGCGGCCTGGCAACGCCGCCTGGTCGGGGTGGTCAAGCAGCATATTTTCGACCACCTGGATGCCGAAACCCAGAGCCGCATCCCGCTGGCCGTGATCGCGCCGGCGCTGGGCTCGCTGGTTGCCTCGCACTACCTGTTCCGCCCCCTGTTGGAAAAATCGCGGCCGCCCGGCTGGTCGCCCGACATTACGGAGACCTATCCGGACCTCATCGCCGAACTGTTTCTCAACGGCTTCAACGGACTGCGGGAAAAAGCCCTGGAGGCGCCGGATGACTAACATCCGCGACCGCATCGAAGACGGATTCGAGGTTCTGGCCGACGGACTCTGGCGGTTCCGATTTGCCGCCGTGGCGCTGACGATCGTGTTGACGGCGGCGCTTGCCTCCGGCGTTGCCAAACTGACCATCGATACGTCCAACGAGGCCTTCCTCCACCAGGACGATCCGACGCTGCTGCGCTATCTCGATTTCAAAGCCCAGTTCGGACGGGACGACATCATCATCATCGGCGTCGAGCCCAACGACCTGTTCAGCCCCGGTTCGCTGGAGAAGTTGAAAGCCCTGCACGACGAGCTGGCGGAACGCATCCCCAACCTCGACGACCTCACCTCCATGGTCAACGCGCGCAACACCCGCGGCGAGGGCGACAGCCTGATCGTCGAGGATCTGTTGGAGCGCTGGCCGCGGACGGCGACGGACCTCAAAGCCCTGGAAGCCAGGGTCATGGCCAATCCGCTCTACATCAACGGCCTGGTCTCGGCCGACGCGGCTCTCACGGCCCTCATCATCGAGATCAGCGCCTTTGCCGGCGATGGCGGCGGCGGCACCGACGAAGCGCTGACGGGCTTCGATGACGAGGGTGCCGCGGACAAGGCCCCCGGGGAAGCGCGCGCATTGCTCTCCAACGAGCAGAATTTCGCGGTCGTCGCGACGGCTAAGAAGATCGTCGCCAGGCACAGCGCGCCCGATTTTCGCCTCTACATGGGTGGCGCGCTTACCGTCATGGAGGAATTGAAGGCCGCCCTGAAATCGGATATGGCGCTGTTCCTGCGCTTGGCCGTGTTGACCATCGGCATCTGCCTGCTGATCATGTTCCGCCGCATCAGCGGCGTGGTGCTGCCGTTGGTCGTCGTCGGTCTTTCCCTGGTATCCACGCTGGGCATCATGGGCCACGCCGGCATCGCCGTGACGATACCGATGATAATCCTGCCGTCGTTCCTACTGGCCGTCGGCGTCGGCGCCGCCGTTCACATCCTCGCCATGTTTTTCCGCCGCCTCAACGAACAGGGCGATAAGCCGGCCGCCCTGCGTTACGCCCTGGGGCACTCCGGCCTGGCCATCGTTATGACCAGTCTGACGACGGCTGCCGGACTGGCCTCCTTCTCGGGCGCCGAGGTCGCACCCATCGCCCACCTCGGCATCTTCGCCGCCGTCGGTGTGCTGTTGGCGCTGATCTATACCCTCATCCTGCTGCCCGCCTTGCTGGCCCTCATCCCGATCAAGGCCAAGCCGGCCGCCGACGCCCGCTCGGCGCCCCGGTTCGACGCGTTTCTCGACGGCGTGGTGGCGTTCTCGACCGGACACGCCAAAGCGATCGTCGCCGCCTCCGTCATTCTTATCGTCGGAGCGGTGGCCAGCGCCGCGCTACTCCAGTTTTCCCATGACGTTTTCAGTTGGCTGCCGAAGGAGTGGACGGTCTACAAGGCCACCAAGAAATTGGATCACGACCTGCGCGGCAGCATCACGGTCGAGGTGCTGGTCGATACGCGCCGGGAAAACGGGCTTTATGACCGCGACCTGCTGCGCGCCCTGGAGGGCCTGGGCAGTGAGTTCGAGGCTTACGACCGCGACGGACTGTTTGTCGGCAAGGTGACGTCGGTGGTCGACATCCTGAAGGAGATCCATCAGGCGCTGCACGACAACCAGTCCAAATACTACGCCGTGCCCGACAACCAGCGGCTCATCCCTCAGGAGTTTTTGTTGTTCGAAAACACCGGATCGGACGACCTCGAAACCGTGATCGATTCGCGCTTCCAGGTCGCCCGTGTCAGCATTCGCGTGCCCTGGCGTGACACGCTGGCTTACGTGCCGTTGCTGCGGGAGGTCGAGGACCGCTTCAAGGAAGTACTGGGCGAGCGGGCCAAGGTCACATTGACCGGCACCATGTCGCTGTTCAGCCGCACCCTGCACGCCGCGATCCGGTCCATGGCGGCGAGCTATGCTATCGCCTTCGCCGCCATCACCGTGCTCATGATGCTGCTGATCGGCAATCTGCGCATCGGACTGGTGGCCATGCTGCCAAACCTGGCGCCCATCGCCGTCGCCATGGGCTTCATGTGGTGGGCAAACCTGCCGCTCAACCTGTTCACCATGCTGGTGGGGTCCATCGCCATCGGCCTCGCCGTCGACGACACCATCCACTTCATGCACAACTTCCGGCGCTACTACGACCAGACGGGGGATGTACCTGAAGCCGTGCGCCGCACGCTCCATACCACGGGCCGCGCCATGCTGGTCACCTCCATCGTGCTGGCCATCGGTTTCTTCATCTTCACCCAGGCCGCGCTCAACAACCTGATCGATTTCGGCATCCTCACCGGCGCCGCCATCGTACTGGCGTTGATCGCCGATTTCGTCCTGGCCCCGGCGCTAATGATGCTGGTTCATCCAAAGAAAGAGGCTACGTGATGGGCAAATTCCTGTACGGCTTCGTATTGCTTTTCGCCGGCTTTGTGATCGCCGCTCCGGCCGCCCTGGCGCTGGATGGCCGGGAGATCATGGAAAAGGTCGACGCGCGCGACGACGGCGACAACATGACCGCCCGGCAGCAGATGATCCTGATCGACAAGAACGGCGCGGAGCGTGTGCGTGAGATGGCGACGTTCAACAAGGATCAGGGCCGCGACACGCGGCGGCTGGTGTTTTTCATCTCTCCCGCCGATGTCCGGCAGACGGGCTTTCTCACCTACGACTACGATTCCGGCGAAAAGGACGACGACCAGTGGCTCTATCTGCCGGAGTTGAAGAAGACCAAGCGCATCGCTGCTTCCGATAAATCCGCCTCCTTCATGGGCAGTGACTTCAGTTATGCCGATCTCACCCGCCGCGTGCTCGACGAATGGAATTACAAGCTGCTGAAGGAAGGTGAGGTGCGCGGCCACAAGGTCTGGCTGGTCGAGGCGACGCCGGTCAGCAAGGTGATCCGCGAACGCTACGGTTACTCGAAATCCGTCGTCTTCGTGCGCCAGGACAACTTCGTCGTGGTGCGCGCCGTCCACTGGGTGGTCAAGGGACAGCGGCTGAAATACCTCGACGTCAAGAAGCTCGACAAAATTGACGGCATCTGGACGGCCACGGAGCTCAACGTGAAGCTCACCAAAGCGCGCAAGACGCTGCACCGCACGATCATGAAGTTCAGCGACGTGAAGTACAATCAGGACATCGACGATAGCCTGTTCACGATCCGGCGGCTGGAGAAGGGGCTATAGCGGTCCGGCCGGAATCCGTAGTTCGGCGGTTGGGCGCGGCCGCCCTGCTGTCGTGCGCGCTGGCGCTGGGGGCCCATCCGGCCTGGCCGCAGGACAAGACCGACGACGTGTTGGAAGGCTTTGACGACGAGGCGGAAGAAACCGCGCCCGTCAAACAAGCCGCACCGGTTGACCGGCGCTGGCGGCTCGGCGGCAGCCTCTCGCAGGAAGCGGCCTACAACTATGTGCACAAAGCACCTGCCGTAGGCGATACCGACCACCGGGGCCTTTCCGGTCTGAGAACCAGGCTTAACCTTGCATTCGACAGCCGCCTTGGGGGCGACTGGAAGACCCGCCTCACCGCCCACGCCCACCGCGATTTCGCCTATCTCCACCACGGCCGCCGAAATTTCACGTCCGGACTGCTGCAAGCCTACGAAAGCGAAGCGGAGATCGACGAGTTTTTCGTTGCCGGGCCGTTGGCCGCCAACGTCGACCTGCGCACCGGACGGCAAATCGTGGTTTGGGGCAAATCGGACAACATCCGGATTACCGATGTCCTCAACCCGCTGGACCTGCGCGCACCCGGCCGCACGGATATCGAGGATCTGCGCCTGCCGGTGACGATGACGCGGCTCGACTACTACATCGGTGACTGGAACCTCAGCGCCGTCGCGGTGCATGAAGCCCGCTACCATAAGATCCCCCTTCCCGGCAGCGATTATTACCGCTCCAGCACTGCGTTGCCGCTGGAACGCAAACCTTCGCGCGCGCTCAATGACCAGGAATTCGGACTGGCGCTCAACGGCGTCTTTCCGGGTTGGGATTTTTCCGCCTATGCCGCCTACCATTACGACGATGCGCCGCATCTCGATTTGACCGGGCCGATCTCATTGCGCCGCCACAGCCGGCTCAGGATGCTAGGCGTCGCCGGCAATCTTGTCGCGGGCAGTTGGCTGTGGAAGGGGGAGGCCGCCCTGATTGACGGTTTCGAGTTCAGCACCAATGCCGGCGAGAAATTCAGCCGGATCGATGCCCTTGCCGGGGTCGAATATACGGGCTTCGACGACACCACCTTGTCGCTGGAGACCGCCAACCGTCATTTCACCCGCTTTCCCGCGGCCTTGAAGTCGGCGCCCGAAGGTCCCTTGCGAAACGACGTACAGAGCGTCCTGCGCCTCACAAGGAATTTCCTCAACGAGACCCTGGAAGTCACCGCCCTCGCCTCGACCTTCGGCGCCACCGGCCAAAACGGCGCCGTTCAGCGGCTTCAGGTCAACTACGACATCGCCGACGGCATCGAGGTTACCGGCGGCATCATCAACTACCTGTCAGGGAAAAAATCCAACTTTGACGGCATCGGGCGGAACGACCGCGTCTTTCTAGAGGTCACGGCGCATTTCTGATCGGTCGGCGGAACGGCCGTCAGGTTTCAATGTCGGTCGCCAGATGAAAGAGGCAGTCGCCCCTTTCCACACGGCCGGGAATGCGTTTGCACAGCACCATGCCGTCGCGGCGGAAGCGGCAAACCTCAGGCTTTTTCCACGGTGTTTCCGGACGGTGGATGGCGCCGGCCTCCTGATCTTCCCGAACCTCTTCGAGCAACTCGACGTAGGGTTCAAACAAACCCACTTCCCGGGCGTAGACGAAGTAGTCGTCGCCCTTCAGTTCCATCAGGCGGCTGCCGCGCGCCGCGTCCGGCTGGTATCCCGGCAGCATGCCGATCTGGTGGAGGACCCGGCGCACGCCGCGTTCGGCCACCGCCAAGCTCCCCGGTGTGACGGTGCCCGCGCCGCCCAGTTCGGTGGCCAGGCAGCGGGTACCCTGACGCATGGCGGCGGCGCTAGAAACGCCGTCGCTCTCCGCCTCACCACCCTGGAAGACGAAACCGTGCGGCGCATCGAAGGCCAGCTGCAACGCCTCCATCACGGCGTCCTCCTCGGCATCTCCCGTCCGAATGCGCAAAACGGTGGGGGGATAGAGCAACGACGAGCCGCCGGAATGAAGATCGAGGAGATAATCGGCCATGGCCAGCAGGACGGACTCGATGTAGTGGGCGATGGCCTGGGTCGGCGTGCCGTCGGGCGCGCCGGGGAAGGAACGGTTGAGGTTGCCCTCGTCCAGCGGCGATGTGCGCAGACCCGCCAGCGCCGCCGGATAATTGGCCATAGGCAGGACGATCAAACGGCCCTGGATGTCCTCGGGTCCATATTCCTGCACCAGTTTGGTCAGAGCGATCTGGCCTTCGTATTCATCGCCGTGATTGCCCGCCATCAAGAGCGCCGTCGGACCCTCGCCGTTTTTCAGCATGACGATGGGGATGGGGATCCAGCCGTAGGCGCTGCGGTGCACCGAATGGGGCAGCTTCAAGAAGCCGGATTGGTAGCCGTCCTTGTCGAAGTCGATTTCGCTGATGACGCGGCTGGGCCGGCCGGACCTGCGGGGCGTGTCGTTCATGAACTATTCCAGACCTTGTACCGATGGAAACGGCGGGTTTGCCGGTCATCCGGCTATCTTTCGTATCCGGCCCAATGATAACGTCGTTCTAATTACGAACAACCGTGCAGCAGGAAACAGGAGGCCCTGATCATGAACCAGTCCGCCAATCCCAAGAGCGTTCACAAACCAGCCGGCGCCTACAGCCACATCGTCAAAGTTCCGGCGGGCGCGGAAATGCTGGTTATCTCCGGCCAGGTCGGCGTCGACCCCAAGGGCCGCATCGTCGAGGGTATCCGCAAGCAAGCCGAACAGGCCTTCCGCAACATCCTAGCCTGTCTCAAGGAAGGCGGCATGCGCAAGAAGGATCTGGTGAAGTTCACGATCTTCCTCACCGATTCCCGCCATATCGAAACCTACCGGGCGGCGCGCAAGAAAGTCATCGGCGATGCTACGTTGCCGGCCTCGACCCTGCTCATCGTCAATGGTCTGGCGTCACCCGACATGCTGATCGAGGTGGAGGCAATGGCGGCGAGGTAAGCCGCCGCCCGATCAGCCATGACCAAGCGGCTGTTGATCGTCGCCCACGCGCCGTCGGACAACACGCGCGCGCTGTTGGACGCCGCCGTGCGCGGCGCGGAAAATTCCGAGATATCGGGCGTCGAGGTGACCGCCCAATCGCCCTTCAACACCGGACCGGAGGACGTTCTGGCAGCCCAGGCGATGATCCTGGGTACGACCGAGAACCTCGGCTACATGAGCGGTGCCCTGAAGGATTTCTTCGACCGGATCTATTACCCGTGCCTGGAGGAGACCCAGGGTCTGCCCTACGCGCTCTATGTCCGGGCCGGGCACGACGGCACCGGCACCCGGCGCGGTGTCGAGACCATCACCACCGGCCTGCGCTGGCGCGCCGTGCACGAGCCGTTGATCTGCCGGGGCGAGTATCAACCGGCGTTCGCAGTGGATTGCGAGGAACTGGGACTTTTCATGGCGGCCGGACTGGAAGCCGGGGTATTCTAATCGACTTAAGGGCAGGATCAGGAGGGGGCTTTGGATCACGCCGCGAAATTTCCGATCGGACAGATCATCCACCATCGCCTGTTTGATTATCTGGGCGTCGTCTTCGATATCGATCCCGAGTTCCAGGGCACGGACGACTGGTACGACCAGGTAGCGCGGTCCCGCCCGCCCAGGGACGAGCCCTGGTACCATGTGCTGGTCGACGGCGCGATGCACACGACCTATGTGGCTGAACAAAACCTCGAAGCGGCTGACCCGCCCCAGGCCATCGCCCATCCCTTTACGTTTGAACTGTTCAGCGATTTCGACGGAGAACGTTACATACCGAAACAGAAATCCAACTAATCCGGCGATCCCGCCTTCAATTGGCCCCCCCATAATTGGAAAGATCCGCATCATGCCAATACTCAGGATGTCGCGTGTGGTCGGTGGTCCCAGGTATCACATCAATTTCGGCAAATCCGCCCTCAGGCTGACCGCTCTGGCCCTGGCCATCTCCCTGACGGCTTGCGTCGGACGGGAGAAACTGGCCGGAGAAGGCGTGAGGACAACGCCGTTGGCGGCAATCAACGCCGTATCGGCCGTTCCCGTCATCGAGGTCCATGACGTCCTGAGCCGAGGCGGCGCCGTACGGGTACTGGTGGAGGAGACGGACGACGCCGTTGCTGTCGCGATCCTTTTCGCCGGCGGCCGGGGGGCGACGCACATTTCGGATCAAGGCCGGATCGGCAGCCTCGGCGGCAACTTCCTGATCCGCAGCCGCCACGCCTTCCGGCGCCACGGCTTCACGACGGTGGTGTTCGACTCACCTTCCGATTCGACCCACGACCTCAGGCCCTTCCATCACGGCCAGACCTTCGCCAACGACGTCGGCAAGGTCATCCACCATTTGCGGCGGACCTATGGACTGCCGGTCTGGGTGATCGGCACCAGCCGCGGCACCGTCGCCGTCGGCAACGTCGCCGCCCGCCTGGGCAAGAACGCACCGGACGGCGTGGTCTTTTCGTCTTCCCTGTTCGACGGCAACCGAACGGCGGATGTCTACGACCTGCCGCTGGAAGACATCCAGGCGCCCAGCCTGATCGTCCACCACAGAGAGGACGGTTGCCTGTACACCCTGCCCGGCGGGGTAAACCGCCTGAGGGATAGACTGACCGGCGCGAAGCGGGTGGGCGTCATGTGGTTCGAAGGCGGCTATGCGCGCGGCAACCCATGCCAGGCCCGCGGCTATCATGGCTTCAACGGTATCGAGGATGAGGTGATCGCCAAGATCGCCGCCTGGATCAAGAACCCCGCCGGGAGCTAGCGACCGTCCGCCAGCCGAACGGCGGTAAATACCTCGCCGGGAGACGCCAGTTCTTGCTGCGCTCCGATCAGGGCCAGCTCGCCGTCCCCGGAAACCAATTGCGCCGTTGACTTGAGCACGCCATGGACGCCGGCCACGGAAAGCGATAACGCGTCCTCCGGTCCACCGCCAGACAACCAACGCGCCAGGAAGACCGCCGCGAACAGGTCCCCGGCACCGAACATGTCGCCGTCGAGTTCCGGCGTGGCGACGAGCCAGGCGCCCTCACCGTTGACCAGCAGGGTCTCAATATACC
Organism: uncultured Rhodospirillaceae bacterium; assembly: GCA_964528595.1. Taxonomy (GTDB): domain Bacteria; phylum Pseudomonadota; class Alphaproteobacteria; order UBA2966; family UBA2966; genus CAYFKJ01. The sequence continues at coordinate 169,719 of CAZGTM010000001.1, read as the reverse complement.
CGTCCGGTGCGCCTTGCCGGCGCAAGGATGTGCAAATGACGGTTTCCGGCCCCCTCGCCTGCAATTCCCGGCAGGCGGCGACGGCCTCGTCGAAGCTTGTGATTTTTCGCCCACTCAGCCATTCCAGTTCAAACTGGTTCGGCGTGACGATGTCGGCGGCAGGGACGGCCGTGTCGCGGAAAAACTCGGGCAAGCCGTCGCGGACGAAAATTCCCTGTTCGGGATGTCCAAATACCGGGTCGCATAGGAAAACTGCCGACGGAGTGGCGGCGCGGACCGCGTCGACGGCCGCCAACGCCGCCGCGCCGTTGGCGGCACTGCCCAGATAGCCCGACAGGACGGCGTCGCAGCGCGCGAGAAATCCGTGCTCGGCCAGCCCTTCGACCAGCCCCGAAATCAGGTCCGGTTCGTTGACGCGGCCGCCGTAGCCGCCGTGCGCCGGGTGGTTGGAGAACTCCACCGTCGGCACCTGCCAAACCTCGTGACCGAGGCGCTGTAAGGCAAAGGCGGCGGCGGCGTTGCCGACGTGGCCGTAGGCGACATGGCTTTGTATGGAGAGAATATTCAAGCAACTGGCTCCGCCGGGACCGCTGAAACGGATGAGTAGGTGATTCTTTATAGCGCGGCGGGCGGGATTTCGATATTGTGCAGCGCACAATTCATCTCCCCCCCAATGTTTTAGCCAGAGCCGCTACCCATGACATCGACAGCCAGACCGCGCCGCAGTGTGCTTTACATGCCGGGCTCCAACGTCCGCGCCCTGGAAAAGGCCCAAGGCCTTGCCGCCGACGCCCTGATCCTCGACCTCGAAGACGCCGTCTCCCCCGACGCCAAGGACGTTGCCCGCCAGCAGGTGTGCGAAGCCGCCGCCGCCGGTAATTACGGCCGGCGCGAGATCATCATCCGCTGCAACGGGCTCGATACGGCCTGGGGCGCCGACGACATCGACGCCATCGCCAAATCCGGGGCCGACGCCATCCTGATTCCCAAGGTCGAGAGCCTGGCCATGGTGCGCGAAGTAGAATCGCGGCTTAAGGACGCCGGCGCGCCCGACGATCTCGCCATCTGGTGCATGATCGAAACGCCGTTGGGCATCCTGCATGCCGAGGAGATCGCCTCGGCCAGCCCGCGACTTGGCTGCTTCGTCATGGGCACCTCGGACCTGGTGAAGGACATCCACGCCCACCACACCACGATGCGCCTGCCGGTACTGACCAGCCTCAGCCTCGCCATCCTGGCGGCGCGGGCCTACGGCCTGGCGGTGTTGGACGGCGTCTACCTCGACCTCGCCGACGAGCGCGGCTTCCACGCCGCTTGCCATCAGGGCTTGGAGCTCGGCTTCGACGGCAAGACGCTGATCCACCCCAAGCAGCTGGCCGACGCCAACGAAGTTTTCGCCCCCTCCCCCGAGGCCATCGAACAGGCAAAACGCAACATCGCCGGCTTCGAGGCCGCCGAGGCCAAGGGCCAGCACGTCGTCCTTGTCGACGGCAAACTGGTGGAAAACCTGCACGTCGAAATCGCCAAGCGCGAGGTCGCTCTGGCCGAGGCGATCAAGGCTCTGGAAGCGGACCTCTCCCAATGAGTGGATCGAACGCCAAGACCAGCGCCGGAAACTTCTTCGAGGATTTCCGGCTGGGCCAGGAAATCCACCACGCCACGCCGCGAACCATTACAGAAGGCGACGCCTCCCTCTACCTCGCACTCTACGGCTCCCGCTTCGTCGTCAACTGCTCGACGCCGTTCGCCCAGAGCCTCGGCTTCAAAAGAGCGCCCATCGACGACCTGTTGGCCTTCCACATCGTCTTCGGCAAGACCGTGCCGGACGTTTCGCTCAACGCCGTCGCCAACCTGGGCTATGCCGACTGCCGGTTTCTGCACCACCTCTATCCCGGCGACACCTTGCGCACGACCTCGGAAGTGATCGGCCTCAAGGAGAACTCCAACGGCAAGACCGGCACGGTTTACGTGCGCTCCACCGGCTTCAACCAGGACGACGAACCGGTCATCGAGTACGTGCGCTGGGTCATGGTGCGCAAGGGCGACATCAGTGCACCCGCGCCTGAGCCTGTCGTTCCCGATCTGCCGGACCGCGTCGCACCGGAGAACTTGTGGGTCTCCGATACCCTGCGCTGCACCGGATACGACGTCGCGGCCGCCGGTTCCCCCCATTACTGGGATGACTTCAACGCGGGCGAACGCATCGACCACATCGACGGCATGACCATCGAGGAAGCCGAGCACATGACCGCGACGCGGCTTTACCAGAACACGGCCCGCGTTCACTTCAACCAGTTCACCGAGAAAGACGGCCGCTTCGGGCGGCGGATCATCTACGGCGGCCATGTCATCAGCCTGGCCCGCGCCATCAGCTTCAACGGCCTGGCCAACGCCTTCGCCATCTCCGCCATCAACGGCGGGCGCCACGTCGCCCCCTGCTTCGCCGGCGATACCGTGTTCGCCTGGTCGGAGGTATTAGAGAAGGTGGAAACCGGCAACTCCTCGGCCGGCGCCCTGCGCTTGCGCACCGTTGCCACCAAGGACCGCTTCTGCGCCGATTTCCCCGGCAAAACGGACGAGGGCTACGACGACGGCGTCATACTGGATCTGGACTACTGGGTGCTGATGCCGCGAAGGTCGTAAATGTGGCAGGGAAAATTCACCCGGTTGTCGCGGTCCCGTTGACTGGGGCGGGTCGCCGCCGTACATTCCCGCCAAAGGGCCGCACAACGCTGCGGCCTGAATTCGGAGGTTCAAATTATGGCGCAGGCTGACCGCCCGCTCTCGCCGCACCTGCAGGTTTACCGCCCGCAAATCACCTCGATGCTCTCAATATTGCACCGCCTCACCGGTTTCGGATTGGCGGTCGGTTCGCTGCTACTGGCGTGGTGGCTGGTTGCCGCAGCCTACGGTCCCAGCGCCTTCGGCATCGTTCAAGGCTTCATCGAGAGCTGGTTCGGCCGTCTCATCCTGCTGGGCTTTTCGTTTTCGTTCTTTTACCACCTGGCCAACGGCATCCGGCATCTCTTCTGGGACGTCGGCATGGGTTTTGAGATCGAAACGGCGCAACGTACGGGCTGGCTGGCCCTGCTGGTAGGCGCAGGCCTGACGCTGCTGGCCTGGATCGCCGGATATGCCATGCGGGGTGGGTCATGAGTTTACGCACGCCTCTGGGCCAGGTTCGCGGCCTCGGTTCCGCCAAACACGGCGTCGAACACTGGTGGGTGCAGCGCCTGACGGCGGTCGCACTCATCCCCCTCGGTCTCTGGCTGGTCGGCTCGCTGTTGAGCCAGGTCGGTGCCGAGCACGCCGAATTCAAAGCCTGGATCGGCACGCCGGGACGGGCCGTCGCCATGATCCTTTTCCTGTTCGCCGCCTTCTACCACATGAAGCTCGGCATACAGGTCATCATCGAGGATTACGTGCACGGCAAGGCCACGGCATTGGTGTTGCAGATCGCCACCACCTTCATCTCCATCCTGTTGGGATCGGCGTCGGCCTTTTCCGTACTCAAGCTATCGCTGGGAAGCTGAGGCCATCATGAGCGACGCCTACGAAATCACCGACCACTATTACGACGCCATCGTCGTCGGCGCCGGCGGCGCCGGCCTGCGCGCCACCTTCGGCATGGCCCACGCCGGCCTCAAGACCGCCTGCCTGACCAAGGTCTTTCCCACCCGCAGCCACACCGTCGCCGCCCAGGGCGGCATGTCGGCGGCGCTGGGCAACATGGGCGATGACGATTGGCGCTGGCACATGTACGACACCGTCAAGGGCTCCGACTGGCTCGGCGACCAGGACGCCATCGAATACATGTGCAAGGAAGGCCCGGCCGCCGTGGTGGAACTGGAGCACTACGGCGTGCCCTTCTCTCGCACGCCCGAAGGCAAGATCTACCAGCGCGCCTTCGGCGGCATGACGACCAACTACGGCGAGGGGACCGCCCAGCGCACCTGCGCCGCCGCCGACCGCACCGGCCACGCCATCCTGCACACGCTCTATCAGCAGTCCCTCAAGCACGACGCCGAGTTCTTTATCGAATACTTCGCCCTCGACCTGATCATGGACGACGAGGGCGCCTGCCGGGGCGTCATGGCCTGGTGCCTGGAAGACGGCACCATCCACCGCTTCCGCGCCCACACCGTGGTGCTGGCCACCGGCGGCTATGGCCGGGCTTATTTCTCCTGCACCTCGGCCCACACCTGCACGGGCGACGGCGGCGGCATGGTGCTGCGTGCCGGCCTGCCGTTGCAGGATATGGAATTCGTGCAGTTCCACCCCACCGGCATCTACGGCGCCGGTTGCCTGATCACCGAGGGGGTGCGCGGCGAGGGCGGCTATCTGGTGAATTCCGAAGGCGAGCGCTTCATGGAGCGCTATGCGCCGAGCGCCAAGGATCTCGCTTCCCGCGACGTCGTCAGCCGCTCCATGACCGTGGAGATCCGCGAGGGCCGCGGCGTCGGCCCCAAGGGCGATCATATTTACCTCCACCTCGATCACCTCGACCCCGCAATGCTGGAGGAGCGCCTGCCGGGCATTTCGGAAAGTGCGGCAATCTTCGCCGGCGTCGACGTCAACAAGGAACCGATCCCGGTGCTGCCGACCGTGCACTACAACATGGGCGGCATTCCGACCAACTACCACGGGGAGGTCGTGACCCTGAAGGACGGCAATCCCGATCACGTCGTGCCGGGCCTGATGGCCATCGGCGAAGCGGCCTGCGTCTCGGTCCATGGCGCCAACCGCTTAGGCTCGAACTCGCTGCTGGACATCGTCGTCTTCGGCCGCGCCGCTGCGCTCCGCGCCGCAGCGACCATCGAGGCTGGCAGCAGCCACCGGACAATGCCGGCCGACGCCGGGCACGAGGCCCTCGACCTCCTCGACAAGTTCCGCCACGCCAAGGGCGAGCGCCCGACGGCAGCCATCCGAGACGACATGCAGCAAACCATGCAGGAAAACTGTGCGGTCTTCCGTACCGGCGAGGTGCTGGAGGAAGGCCGCAAGCTGATTGCCGGCGTCAACAAGCAAATGCCCGACATCGACGTCAGCGACCGCTCCATGGTGTGGAATTCCGATCTGGTGGAAACCCTGGAACTGAACAACCTGATGAGCCAGGCCATCGTCACGATGGAGGGTGCGGCCAACCGGTTGGAGAGCCGCGGCGCCCACGCCCGCGAGGATTATTCCGAACGCGACGACGAAAACTGGATGAAGCACACGTTAGCCTGGGCCGACGAGGCCGGTAACGTCAAACTCGACTATCGCCCGGTTCACACCTACACCATGACCAACGACATTGCTTATATCGAACCCAAGGCTCGGGTTTACTAGGGTGTTTCACACTTTGTTTGAGACACCTGGGGACATAGCATCCCTGCAATGCAGGGAATATATGAGACGAGGCGATTCCGTATAAACGGAAATCGCTCTAGTTCAGGGTCGGCAGGCCCGTAAGGAAGGACGACACGATGGCTGAGTTTGCGCTCCCCGCCAATTCCAAGGTTGGCAAGGGCAAGACCGTGAAAGCGGCGGACGGCGCCAAACGCGTGAAGCGCTTCAACGTCTATCGCTGGAGTCCCGACGACGAGAGCAATCCCGTGGTCGACACTTACGAGGTCGATCTCGATAGCTGCGGCCCGATGGTGCTGGACGCGCTGATCGAGATCAAGAACGACCTCGACTCGACGCTCACGTTCCGCCGTTCGTGCCGCGAGGGCGTCTGCGGCAGCTGTGCCATGAACATCGACGGCACCAACACCCTGGCCTGCACCAAGGCGACGGAGGACGTCAAAGGCGACGTCAACGTCTATCCCCTGCCCCACCTGCCGGTGATCAAGGACCTGGTGCCGGATCTGTCGAACTTTTATGCCCAGTACGCCTCCATCAAGCCCTGGATGCAGACAGAGACGCCGCCGCCCGAGGGGCGCGAGCGTTTGCAGAGCAGGGACGACCGGGCCAAGCTCGACGGTCTCTGGGAATGCATTATGTGCGCTTCGTGCTCCACCAGTTGCCCGAGTTACTGGTGGAACTCCGACCGCTATCTCGGCCCTGCCGCCTTGCTGCAGGCCTATCGCTGGATCATCGATTCGCGTGACGAGAACACCGGTGAGCGCCTGGACGATCTGGAAGATCCCTTCCGCCTCTACCGCTGCCACACCATCATGAATTGCGCCAAGACCTGTCCCAAGGGCCTGAACCCGGCCCAGGCCATCGGCAGCATCAAACAAATGATGGTGGAGCGCCGCTAGCACATCGTGCTCCCGGGCCGGTCATGTACATCCCCGTCGACTTTCTGATCGAGGACCGGCACGAAATTACTTCGCTGATCCGGGCCAATAATTTCGGTCTGATGACATCCGTCGGCGAGGACGGAGCGATCATCGGCAGCCACCTGCCCTTCATGTACGTTCCCGAACCGGGACCCTACGGCATCCTGACCGGGCACATGGCCCGCAGCAATCCGCATTGGCGCGCCTTCACGGGCGGCGAAGCGTTGACGGTTTTCCAGGGGCCGCACGCCTACATTTCACCAAGCAACTACGTATCCGAAAACGCCGTGCCGACGTGGAACTACCTCGCCGTCCATACCTACGGCACGCCCAAGATAATCGAAGACACGGCGTCCGTGCGGGCGATGCTCGACCGCCTCATCGAGATCCACGAGGCGGACGCCGAAGAGCCCTGGTTCTACCAGGGCCCGGGAGCCTATATCGACAAACTGGCCCGCGCCATTGTCGCCTTTGAAATCCCGGTCGAGCGCATCGAGGCGAAAGCCAAGCTCGGCCAAAACAAGCCTGCGGCTGATCGCCGGGGTACGGTCGCCGGATTGCGGGCGAAAGGCGATGACAATGCGGCCGCCCTGGCCGATTTCACCGAGAAGCTGTCGCCCGCGGATGACTGACGGCGAAGGCCCTATCCACACCTACCGGCGGCTCGTCAGGGAAGGCGAGTGGCAGGCCGACCCGGCACAGGAATTGGCGGCGGAAAAACTGCAATTGCTGCACCTGCGGCTGGCGGGTTACGACCCGCACGCCCAGAGCGGCTGGACCCTGCCCTTCACCCGTGGCCGCAATCAGGAAACGCCGCAAGGCCTCTATCTTTACGGCGATGTCGGACGCGGCAAGACGGCGTTGATGGATGTGTTCTTCGAGAACGTCGCGGTGGAGCGTAAACGGCGCACCCACTTCCACGCCTTCATGATCGACGTTCACGCGCGCATCCACGCCTGGCGGCAGGCGGCCAAGCAGGGCGGCCCGGACGGCGATCCCATTCCCCCCGTGGCCAAGGCGTTGGCGTCGGACGCCTGGCTGTTGTGCTTCGACGAGTTTCAGGTCAGCGATACCGCCGATGCCATGATCCTGGGCCGTTTGTTCTTGTCGCTGTTCGACAACGGCGTCGTGGTCGTGGCGACCTCCAACCGCCCACCGGATGATCTTTACCTCGGTGGCCTTAACCGCGATCTCTTTTTGCCGTTTATCGACATGCTCAAGTCACGCTTGGAGCCCCTGGCGCTGGACGGCGACCAGGATTATCGCTTGGCGAGGCTCAAACAGGCGCCGGTCTACTTTTCACCCCTCGGCCCCGAAACGGACGGCTTGATGGACGAGGCCTTCGACCGGCTCACCGACCATGCCGCCCCGTCGAGCGAAACCCTCGACGTTCAGGGCCGCACCTTAACCGTCCCGGCCTGCGCCCATGGAGCGGCGCGCTTTAGCTTTGCCGAACTTTGCGAACAACCCCTCGGTGCCGCCGATTACCTGGAGATCGCATTGCAGTTCCACAGCGTGTTCATCGACCGCATCCCCAAACTGGGCGCGGAGAAGCGCAACGAGGCCCGCCGGCTGATCAACCTGATCGACGTGCTCTATGACCACCGCGTCAATCTCGTTTGCAGCGCCGAGACCGCTCCCGGTGAGCTTTACGAGGAAGGCGACGGCAAGTTTGAGTTCGCCCGCACCGAATCCCGCCTGATCGAGATGCAGTCCGAAGACTACCTCGCCGCCGCCCACCGGGCTTAAGACGCCGGTGGGCTTAACGGATGTTCAAGGAGATTTGACGGATCACCCGTGCTCAAGCCGGGACCAAAGGCGATCCTCTCAATGGCAGGGGAAGGAGATGGCGTGCCGGGTGTCATGCGCGGCATCGTGCAGGAACGACGTGTTCGCGAAGCCCGTGCCGTAGATCAGGAAAACGCCCAACAGCAGGGCGAGAACCGCCGGCAGTTTGGCCGCCGTGCGAGCCGTCGCGAGCGATTGTTGGCTGGTGTTTTGATCGTGTTGCATTCCTATAACCCTCCGTTACGGAATCAAAGTAAACATGTGATCGCCGCGGCTCTCCGCTGATCGGAGAATTCATTCTCCGACGACGACAATTGACAACGGCAGGTTTCCTGGCTTGCGATTTCAGAATTTCGCCCGGCCTTCCCGGTTTCCCAGTGGCCGTCGTTGGGCGAGCCAATCGCTCACAGTTGCGGGGGCAGCCACGGTTTCGGTCCCTACTGGGTACGCCTCACCGTGTTCCCTATTAATCTCCTAGGCGTCCGCCATCGGAGAACCGTTAGCGCTGACGATAACGGCGCAGTGGAATTCGTCAACAACAAATCCACCGTTAAACGCCAAAATCGGGAGCCGGCTATATACCGGCTCCCGACCTTGGCAGTTAGTGCGTCGAAGAAATCTAGTACAACGCCACAGGATTGCCGGGTGAGCCGGTCGCACCCTTCATCTTCAACGGCGACCAAACAAAGAGAAACTCATAGGCCTTGTCGGCCACGAGCTAGGTCAGATCCATGTTTTCGAGATTCCAGATGCCGCGGCGGGTTTGCATTTGCAAATGGCACTCGAACGGTTTGGTCGGGTTCTCGCCGGGAACGGCTTCGACGGCCCATGAATCGGCGCCGGTCAGGATGATTTTCCGCTCGGCCATGTAATTACAGGCAGAAATCCCAAAACCCGGTTCGCCGGCATTGAAGCTGGCCACCCGTTTGGATTTTTCGGCAGCGTCGAACTTGTCCCAGTCCTTGGGGTGCCAGATGTCGCCGTGGCCGGTATGCAGAAAGACGCAATCGCCTTCACCGATCGGTGCGATCCCTTGGCGTTTTACCATCTCCTTCACGTCTGCGTCGGTGATGATGCCCGGATCGCCCTTGCCTTTGGGAATCTCCAGCGGGCCGCCCCGCAATGCAACCGCGTCCAGCAGAACGCCGCGGCAGACATAGCCCTTTTGGGCCACATGTTCGACGCCGAGCGGCCCCATGCCATAGGCGTTGGCGCCACTCTTTTGCAGCATGCGTCCGTTGTAGAAGAACATACCCTTGGACGTGATCGCGCCGATGTGACCCGGCCCGTCGAACTGCGTGCCGATCTGGCCGATCTCGGTTGAAAGGTATTCGTCGTTGTAGACAAGTTTATGCGCGCCGAAAGGCCCGCCGGTGGGCAGGCCGGGAATGGTCATGCGCCAGCCGCGGGAACCGAAGGCCGGCGCGTCGCCGGCGTAAATTTTGCCAAGCGTCGCGGTTTTTCCCTGCTTTACCAGGCCGACGGCCTTCAGCACCATCGCCGGCGTGGTGCGGTTGACCGCGCCCGCCATGTCGTCCGGTCCCCATGGCCCAGGCGCCCATTTTTCCGTCAAAGGATCGTCATTGACCTCTTGGGCAGATAATGGAGCGGTGAGTGAAATAGCTGCCGCGGCGGCGGCAACGACGCCAAAGTGTCCGAGTGAACGCATATCAAACCCCCCTATTTTCGCGTTTAAGTTTTTTTAGGTGACCGAAAACCATAACAAGCTTTCGCTTCGCGAGTCACGCTGGATTTGACGCAGGACACGACCCGGGACGCCTCAGGAGGGCCGGACCTGATCCCGGGCGAATGTCCGGAATCCCCTTATCCGGCGGGCAGGCCGGCTTGCCCCATCAAGTCGGCCCAGTGCTCTATATGCTCCAAAGGTACGGTTCCGAAAGTCGCGACTGTTTTGGCGACCGTCCAATCGGGCTTGCGCTCCAACGCCTCGCCGATGGCCGCCTTGGCTTGGTCCATCTGCCCGAGGCCGCAATACGCCGCAGCCATACATACATGTGGCCAGAACGCGGTCGATCTCAGTCGTGACGCTTCCCCAAGGGTATCAATTGCCCGGTCGTATTCGCCCAAGCAGGTGAGGGAAAAACCCTTCAGCAGATAGAAGTTCCAACGGGCCGGGTCATTCGGGCTCAATCGAATGGCCCTGTCATAGCTTTCGACACTCTCTTCCAAGCGGCCGGCCGTAAACAAACAGAAAGCCAACTCGTGATGCGCCAGCGCCAAGTTGGGGTTCAGCCTGACGGCTGTTTCGCACTCCTGCACGCCCGCACCGTGCTGGCCGCTCAACTGCAGGGTCGGCGCCAACGCCAGATGCGCCAGCGCGTTGTTATCTTCCAGTTGAACGGCCCGCTCGGCAGCCTTCCGGGCATCGGCAATAATCTGTTCCCGCGTGCCCGTGTAACTCGTCTGACCCGAGCGGATCGAATAGATCCCCATCATGGCAATCATGGCGTAAGCATCGGAAAAATTCGGATCGAGCTTGATGGACTGGTTGAACAACCGGCTGCTTTCGGCATGGTTCTCATCGCTGTAGGGCTGGTAATAGTGCGCAAGGCCTTTCTGGTAGGCCGCCCAGGCATCGAGTTTCGGGTGATTTTCACGCTGGAAGCGTTCGCGTTCCGCGATACTCAATGCCGGAACGAGAACACCGGTAATCGCCTGGGTAATCTCGTCCTGCAAGTCAAACAGATCGCCGGTCGGCCGATCGTAGTTTTCCGCCCAAACGTGGCGATCATTTACGGCGTCAATCAGCTGCACGGTAACGCGAAGGCGCGACGACGACATGCGCAAACTGCCTTCGACCATGTAACGGACGCCGAGTTCCTCGGCCACGCGTTTCGCCTGAACATTTTCACCCTTATAGGAGAAGCTTGTATTGCGCGAAATGACGAACAGCCAGGGAAATCGCGATAACGCCGTAATCAGGTCTTCGACGATGCCATCAGCAAAAAAATCCTGTTCCGGATCATTGGAAAAGTTATCGAAAGGAAGAACGGCAATTGAGGGTTTGTCGGGCAAAATCAGTTCTTCGCCGCCGGCTTCTTTCGGCTGAACGCTTCCCTTGACCATGCGGAAGACCCGCACCGGTGCGGAGACGTGCTTGACTTCGTGTTCCCCCATATCCTCGAAATCATGATCGATGCGGTTTCGAATCTGATCGTAGGCGCCACCGGATATCGAAATACCGCCGGGATCGGCCAACGCTTCTATCCGGGCCGCGATGTTGACGCCCTCGCCATGAATGTCTTCGCCATCGTCAATGATGTCGCCGAGATTGACGCCGATACGAAACTCGAGCGAGCTGGACGCCAGTCCGTCCTGCATGGCGACCGCACATTCGACGGCTGACTGAACCGTCGCGAACTCGGCTAAAAAACCATCACCCGTGTGTTTGACAATGCGCCCGGCATATTCGGAAATAGAAGGATCGATAACAACGGACCTGGCGGACTGCCAGGCCGCAACAGTGCCGTCCGAATCCTGCTCCATCAAACGGGTGTAGCCGGCAATATCAGCCGCCAAAACCGCTGAAAGCCGTTTCTTCACACCGCCACTATCTACGGACAATTGCCTCTCCCCCCCAAGAAGATCCAACAACCGACTCTAGCTGAACAATATTGGCTAGGCCATTCCGGAAACAACTCGTTTCGATTCAATAATTCTCAATCGCACCGATGTCATCCGTCTTCACCGACTATCCCGGTATCCCGTCCGTCGATGCTGCGCAGGTTTTTTCTGCGCCAGTATTTTTCGACGCCCTCGGGGCCCATGTTTTCGTAATAGGGAGCGAGTTCCTTCTCCCCTCGGCTTTCGACAAAGCTCATGATCGGAACGCCGGTGCCGCAGGAGATTTGAACGAGATCGATGCTCATATCGAAGATCTGGCGGCTCCCTGCGATTACCGGGAAGTCGGCCGCAGCGCTCTCCCATTCGGAATCCCTGGGATGAATGATGCCGGCCTGGCCATAAACTCGTAGGATCATGGCATCGCCTTCGAAAGCGCAGAACATCAGGGTCATGCGGTTCTGCTCCCGCAGGTGTGCGGCGGTCTCGTTTCCGCTTCCGGTCAGATTGAGCCAGACGATCCTGTTGTCATCGGCAATCCGCAGCGTCTCCATGCCCTTGGGCGAAACGTTGACGCGGCCGTCACGACCGGCCGTCGCAACAAAAAAAAGCGGCTGGCGTCCGATAAACGCCCGGAGTTTTTCCGTGAGTTTCTTGCCGGTTGCCATGATTCATTCCCCCGGTTTGTCCCCTACCCCCTGCGCGTCGACATAAATGGCAGCAGGGTGGGTATTATCGTGCCGCGCCAGTACACTTTCAATCGGCAGCCATATATTGCCGCGCCCGGGATGGAGATTTAGTCTTTGGTTGGCGAGGCGATCGCGCGGCGATGCACACTAGGGGAGATAGGGTGATGACGGCGGGCAACCAAAACGGGGCAAACGCAGAACCGACGGCCGAGGAACAGGTCGCCAGGGTGTTCGAGTGGCGGCGCGGCTTCAACGCCATGCACCTGATCGACATCGGTATCCGGCTCGGCCTGTTCAGGGCGTTCGTCGACAAACCGGGCGCGACACCGGATGAGGTTGCCGCCGATTTGGGCTTTCACCCCCCCTACATCGAAACCTGGTGCACCACGGCCTATTCGTTCGGCCTGCTGGAGGGGGAGGAAGACCGTACCTTCCGGTTGGCCCCCTATATCGACCAGGTGTTGGCGAGCCCCGGCCACCCCCGCTACCTCGGCGGCTTCGTGCGCCTGGGCACCGAGTTCGCGACGGAAGACCACCGTTCCTGCCTGGACGCCTTCGCGACTGGGGATTCGGTGCCTTTCCAGGGCCGCAGCGCGGCGTTCTCCGAGGCCGTCGCCGAGGGTACCTTCGGCTTGCAGGTCCTGAGCGCCCGGAAACTGTTGCCGGCGCTGCCGGGGCTGCAGGAGAAGCTCGACGCCGGCGGCACCGTGCTTGAAGTTGGCTGCGGCGAGGGCCGCCATCTGTTGCAGATGACCAAAGCGTTCGGGCAGGCCCGTTGCATCGGCGTTGACATCGACCCCACCGGCCTGAAGGCGGCGCGGGCCGCCGTCGACGCGGCGGGCGTCGGAGACAGGGTCGATCTAATCGAAGGCGACGTCGGCAACGCCGTTGCGGAAGGCTCCGCCGACGCCGTCGTGATGATCGAGGTGCTGCATGAGATCGCGCCGGCGATCCGCCAGCAGGTAATCGACGGCTGCCACCGCGCGTTGGCGCCCGGCGGCTGGCTGCTGATCGTCGACGAGACCTACCCAAGCACTCTGGCCGAATCGCGGCAGCCCGAATTCCTCTTCCCCGTACAGACGGGCTTCGAAGAGTTGACCTGGGGAAACGTGCTGCCGACGGCGGAGGAACAGGAAACGCTGCTGCGAAGTGCCGGATTCTCGGAAGACATCCAGCGCACTGTCATCGGCGAAGGTTTCACGGTTCTGAGCGTTCGGAAATAGGCCGGTCGCGGTGCCGTATCGAAGAGAACACGGATAGCCCGATCAAGACAACGCCGACCAGGCCGGTTAGCAATTCCGGGACGTGTTCGACGATGGAATAGAGCATGATCAGCCCGAGCGCGCCGATGGCGTAGTGGGCGCCGTGCTCGAGGAAGATGAACTTGGCCAGCGTACCCTGGCGCAGCAGGAAAACCGTCATGGAGCGCACGAACATGGCGCCGATCGCCAAGCCCAGCATAATGATAACCACGTCGCGGGTGATGGCGAAGGCGCCGATGACGCCGTCGAAGGAGAACGAGGCGTCGAGCACCTCAAGATAAAGGAAACCCATGGCGCCATTGCGCCGCGCCGTTTCGATCAGGGCCGAACGCCCTTCACGCGTGTCGAACAGGTCGCCCAGCGCGTGAATGCAAACGAACAGGATGACCCCGGAGACACCAGCCATGAAGACCGTCAGTCGGTCTTCGTCGCTCAACGGCATGAACCACTGGGCGACCAGCAGAAAGGCCAGGGCCGCAATGGCCTTGAGCGAACGGTGACGGCCCATGCCGGAGAGCCAGGCTTCCCACGAGCCGAGCCAGTGGTGTTTCTTGCCGGTATCGAACAGGAAGGTGAAAAACACCATCATCAGGAACATACCGCCGAAGGCGGCGATACCGGTATGGGCGTTCTGCAAATGCCGCGCGAATTCCGCCGGTTCATGAACGGCTTGATAGGCCGTGTGGATCGTGTGGGCGCCAAATCCGTCAACGCTATTACCCAATGTCGCAATCGCCACGACAAGGATGGGAAACACCAGGCGCATGCCGAAAACGGCGATCAAGATGCCGACGGTGAGGAACAGACGCTGCCATTTCTCGTCCATTTCGCGCAGCACCGTAGCGTTCACCACGGCATTGTCGAAAGACAGGCTGATCTCCATGACGGCCAACATGACGGTGACGCCGAGAGCCACCAGCCAGCCCTCCGGCGATCTCATCCCCCACCACAAAGCGGCGGCAAGACAGACCACGGTGAAACCCAAAGAAAACCTGAAATGACGGATCATTCGTACAAAATTCCGATAAAAAATGGGCTGAATAGCCGTATACCGCCCGGTCTCACGATAGCCCATCGGTCAGAAGACGAACACCATCATTCGCTTGGCTGGATACCCGGGCCCGGAGAAGGGATTGACGATGCAGCCGCCACCTGCAAGTTTTCGAAACTACATAATCATCCGATGAAAATGCGGACTTCCCCCCCGCGGAATTAGGTTCCGGAGTACGTTTTTATGAGCCCCATCGACAGAAACCCCAGTGAACTCTACGACGAGCGTCACCAGCGCTTGCAGGACGCCATCGCTTTGAAGGAAACCGACCGGGCCGTTTCGGTTTTCTATTCCATGTTCTGGTACGCCAAGTACGGCGGCGTCACCTGCCAGGACACGATGTACGACTACGACATGCTGTCGGACATCGTCCGCCGCATCCTGAACGAGTTCCAACCGGACTGCTTTTCCCTGCCGCACATCAATATCGCCCTGGGCCCCACCATGGAGGCCATGGACTACAAACAACTGGAGTGGCCGGGACACGGCACGGCGCCCAACGTCTCCTACCAATTCCTCGACAAGGAATACATGAGCGCCGACGAGTACGAGGATTACATCTTCGACCCGACCGGGTTTTATCTCAGCAAATATCTGCCGCGCATTTCGGGCGTCTGCGAGGGCTTCGCCAAACTGCCGGATTTTCCGGGGAATTATTACATCCAGTCGGTTTTGGGCACGCGCGCGTTTTCTAATCCCGCTGTCGTAGAGTCATTTCAGGCAATGTCCAAAGCCGGCGAGGCTATGCAGTCCATGTTGCGGCAGGCCATGAACTTTGCCCAGGAAATGGCGGAAGCCGGCTTCCCGCTGGTCCAAGGCGCCGCCGCCATCTCGCCCTTCGACTATTTCGCTGATTACTTCCGCGGCTCGAAAGGGGCGATGCTCGATATGTACCGCAACGGCGACCAGTTCCTGGAAGCCATGGACAAGGCAGCGATCTTCATCGTCCGCGCCGCCGTCGCCCAGGCGCGAAACCACCCCTGCAAGATCGTCTTCATTCCCATCCACTGGGCGTTTGACGGCTTCATGGGCGAGGAGCACTTCAAGAAATTCTTCTGGCCGCCTTTCAAGAAAGTCATCCTGAGCCTGATCGAGGCCGGTTTGAATCCCATGCTGCTGTGGGAGGGCGACTGCACCTCCCGCATGGAATTGATCGGCGACATACCGCCCGGGAAGGCGATCTATTGGTTCGAGCGGGGCGATCTCTTCCGGGCCAAGGAAATTCTCGGCGAGGTCACCTGCCTGCGCGGCAATGTGCCGCCCTCGCTGCTCAACACCGGAACCCCCGACGATGTCGACGACTACTGCCGGAGATTGATCGAGGTCGTGGGAAAAGGCGGCGGCTTCATTCTCGACGGCGGCATCGGCGTGCCGGACGAAGCCCAGGCCGAAAACGTCAAGGCCATGCTTGAAGCTCCTGCCAAGTACGCCAACGCCTGATTAGCCTCTCTGCATATTGATCGCGCAAATTGGGCTTGCGCCCGAACCTGCGTTCCCCCACCCTGTCGCGCTCAAGTTTTGCCTGGCCCAACTGCGAAAAGACGACCCTCATGATAACGCGTGACGAATGCGCGGCGCTGGACGCCGCCGATCCCCTCGGCTCCTGCCGGCAGGCCTTTCAATTGCCCGAAAACGTCGTTTACCTCGACGGCAATTCGCTCGGTCCGCTTACCCACGCCGCCGCCCGGCGTATGGAAACCGTGGTTCGCGAAGAATGGGGAGACGGCCTGATCCGCAGTTGGAACGCCGCCGACTGGATTAACGCCGGCACGCGCATCGGCGACCGCATCGCCAATCTCGTCGGCGCGGGCCCCGGCGAAATCGTGGTCGGCGACAGCACGTCGGTAAACGTCTTCAAGCAGGTCGCTGCCGCCGTCAAAATGCGCCCCGGACGCAAGGTCATTGTCTCGGAGGCCGGCAATTTCCCGACCGATCTCTACATGGTCCAGGGCCTGATCAAGTTTCTCGACGACGGCCACGAGTTGAGGCTGGTGGAGGACGGCGGCGATATCCTGGCGGCCGTCGACGACGACACCGCCGTCGTCATGCTGACCCAGGTCGATTACCGCACCGGGCGGATGCTCGACATGGCGGCCGTCACCGCGGCCGTCCAGGCCCAAGGTGCGTTGATGCTGTGGGATCTCTGCCATTCGGCGGGCGCCGTCCCGGTCGACCTCAACGGCGCGAATGCCGACCTCGCCATCGGCTGTACCTATAAATACCTCAACGGCGGGCCGGGTGCGCCGGCTTTTCTCTACGTCCCGAAACGGTTACAGGACGATGTCGAACAACCTTTGTCGGGCTGGATGGGTCACGCCGCCCCCTTCAACTTCAGCAACCAGTATCAACCGGCCGGCGGGATCGAACGGAACCTTTGTGGTTCCCACACCATCCTGGCGCTGTCGGCGCTGGACAGCGCACTGGATGTCTGGGACGGACTGGACATGGCCGATCTCCGGGCCAAGAGCCTGCGCCAAACGGACCTCTTCATCGAATTGGTCGAAGGCCGCTGCGCCGATTTCGACTTTGAACTGGATACCCCGCGGGAGCACGGTTTGCGCGGCAGCCAGGTGTCCTTCCGTCACGAGCACGCCTTTCCCATCATGCAGGCCCTGATCGCCGCCGGCGTGATCGGCGATTATCGCGAGCCCAACGTGCTGCGCTTCGGCTTTACGCCGCTTTATCTGCGCCATACCGACGTCTGGGACGCGGTCGATACGCTGTTCGGGATAATGGACGGGGAGACCTGGCGCGCCCCGGAATACTCGGTGCGCGGCGCCGTAACCTAAGGAATTACCAGAAAAAACCCGGAATGGCGGCTGTCGGCATGTGACCCGCCTCGGCGGCGGCGGCTTCGATCTTGGCCGCATCGGGCGCACCCGACGCCCCGCCCAGTTCCCCGGCATGAATGCCGGTCAGGACGAACAACGAATCAATGCCGATCCCACGGGCGCCGGCGATGTCGGTACGGAAACTGTCGCCGACCGCCACAATGCGGTCGCGCGGCACATCTCCCAGGCGCTCGAAACAAACCTCGTAGGCGCGGGCATGGGGCTTGCCGTGAAAGCGGACGTTGCCGCCCATGCGCTCGTAGGCCACGGCCAGGGATCCGGCACAGAGCACCATATGATCGCCGCGCATGACCGAGAGATCGGGATTGGCGCAGATCATCGGCAACTGCCGTGACAGCGCCTGCTCGAATTCGCTGCGATAATCTTCCTCGGTCTCGGTTTCGTCGTCGCGCAGGCCCGATGTCAGGACGAAGTCAGCGGCTTCGAGATCGTCCACTTCCGTCACGCCGGTGCCGTCGAGCAAGCCCCAGTCGCGCTCCGGGCCGACATGATAGAAGCGCTCGCCCAGGGCGGCGTGCCAATCGTCATCGCGTTGGCTCACGCCCAGCCTGGTGACGTCGCCTGAAGTCACGAGGATGTCGTAGGCCTCCCGCGGCACGCCGAACCCGGCGACCTGGACGGTTACCTTTTCGCTGGCCCGGGGCGCGTTGGACAGCAGGACGATGCGTTTTCCTGCCTGGTGCAATTTCGCCAGACAATCGAGAACGCCGGGATAGGGTTCGACGCCGTTATGGACGACGCCCCACAGATCGAGGATCAAAGCGTCGTAACGCTCGGCGATTTCGCGGATGCCGTTGAGAAGGGGAAGGGTCACGGAGGTCGGTGCTCGGTTACGCTTGCATAGGGGAGTGAGCCATATCGCAGTTACAGGTCGATGTCCACGCCGACGGCATCGTTGACGCAGGCAAAACCGTCCGCCGCCAGAAGCGCCGCCAAATCTGCCTTGATGCGTCCCACAAGGGCCGGCCCGGCATAGACCAGCGCCGTGTAGAGTTGCACCAGCGTGGCGCCGGCCCGGAGCTTGGCGTAAGCGTCGGCGCCGGATGATATGCCGCCAGTGCCGACAAGCATGATGCGGCCGGCCGTTAACTTGTACATTTCCCCCAGCAAATCCGTCGACGGCGCCATCAGGGGAACGCCGCTGAGGCCGCCGGCCTCGTCGCGGTGACGGCCTTTCAACGGGGGACGGGCGATCGTGGTGTTGCTGATGATCATGCCGTCGATGGCGTGGCGCAAAGCCGTCTCCGCAACTATTTCGCGCCCTTCAGTGTCGAGATCGGGGGCGATCTTCAACACCAGCGGCACGGGAACCTCACCGGCGGGGGTGATCTCAGTCCGGGCGACCTTGGTGCGCTCAAGCAGTTCATCCAGGGCGTCGCGGCCTTGAAGGTCGCGCAGACCGGGGGTGTTGGGCGAGGATATGTTGATCGTCAAGAATTCCGCGAAACCAGCCAGGCGTTTTACGCAGGCGACATAATCTCCGATGCGGTCGGCGCTGTCCTTGTTGGCGCCGACGTTGGCGCCGACGATGCCGCGCCGGCCCCGGCGTGTCCGCAGGCGGCGTTCGACCACATCCAGGCCTTCATTGTTAAAGCCGTTGCGGTTGATGACGGCGCGGTCTTCGGGCAGGCGAAAGAGCCTCGGTCGCGGGTTGCCCGGCTGGGCCAACGGCGTGACGCTACCGACTTCGACGAAGCCAAAGCCGAGGCGCAGCATGGCGTCAGGGACTTCGGCGTTCTTGTCGAAGCCGGCGGCGAGACCGACGGGGTTGGGAAATTCACGCCCCATTGCCTGCGTCTTCAAGCGGACATCGTCGGCGCCGGCCCGCCTTGGCGGCAATCCCAGACGCAGGGCGTTGACGGTCATCCGGTGGGCGGTTTCGGGATCGATAAGGCGGAAAACGGGACCAACCAAAGGAAAAAAATCGATCAAAACAGGTTCCCCTGCGCCGGCGGCGGCTTTTCGTCATCCTGGTTACCGGCGTCATCCTCCAGCGCCGCATCGTCGAGCGCTTCGATACAGCCGGGATCGTCATTCCTTGGGCTGTTGACGCGTTTGGAGACCGGATACACCCTCAACCCCTCTTCGTTGGGCGTGTCCAGCACGGCGGCGACCTCGGTCTGATCCGCCTCCTCCTCCCCGAGCCAGAGTTCGAACTGCTCATGCGGGACGATGGCCGGCATGCGATGGTGCAGCGGCGCCGTCATGGGGCCGGCTTCGCGGACGATAATTGAGCACGATTCCACGGTTTCGCCATCCGCCGGGTCCTGCCAGTGCTCCCACAATCCGGCCAAGGCGAACACGCCGCCGTCCTCGCGGCTGAAACGGTAAGGCTGCTTGCCGTTTCCGGCCTTTACCCACTCATAATAACCGTCCGCCGGGATGAGGCAGCGGCGCTTCTTGAAGGCAGCCCGGAAGGACGGTTTTTCAGCCACGGTTTCAGCCCGGGCGTTGATCGTTTTGGCGCCGAAATCGCGCTGTTTGGCCCAGGACGGGATCAACCCCCAGTGCAGCATGACCAATTCACGCGCGCCGTTTTCGCCCGTGCGGACGACCGGAACGTCTTGTGACGGCGCGATGTTGTAGCGCGGCGCGAGGTTGGTCAGTTCGCGCAAGCCAAATAGCAAATACATCGCTTCGGGCGGGGAGGTCAGGCTGTAACGGCCACACATTTCGCCGCCATAATAGGATTTTCCGCCCCGTTTCGGTAGCTCTAACGCCTTCATAATAAGCATATTTTTTTGCGTCGCACCGAAATCCCTGAAGCGTTAGGTGAAGGCCGCTAAGTCCTTGGAAAATAGATATTCTTGAAACAAAACTGATACACGCGGAAAACACAATGGCGGATGAATGTTACACATCTCTGTGAGATTATGACGACATGCTGACACATGAAATCATCTGGCGCGGCATCGATGCCCTGGCCGACAAATACAATATGACACCCTCCGGCATGGCCCGGAAGGCAGGCCTCGATCCGACCACGTTCAACAAGAGCAAACGCGTCTCGGCGGATGGCCGGGCACGCTGGCCCAACACCGAAAGCCTGTCGCGCATCCTGGAAGCGACGGGCGCCGATTTTGCGGACTTCGTTGCACTGACGGATGGTCATGAAACCGTTCCCCCCGTCTGTCAGGTTCCCATCCTGAGCTTTGGCCAGGCCCGCGACTGTGG
Organism: uncultured Rhodospirillaceae bacterium; assembly: GCA_964528595.1. Taxonomy (GTDB): domain Bacteria; phylum Pseudomonadota; class Alphaproteobacteria; order UBA2966; family UBA2966; genus CAYFKJ01. Next base: position 149,052 of record CAZGTM010000001.1, on the reverse strand, counting down.
GAATTTTGATGGCCATGGCCGGCTTAACAATGGGGGCTGGGACAGCGTTCCCGTGAATATGCTGCAGCAGCAAAATGCATTTGCCCTGGCAATCGACAATAACGTCATGGCACCCGTTTACCGCGCTGGGGACATTATTGTCTTGTCACCGGACGCCAGGATTAACAGAGGGGACCGCGTTGTCATGAAAACCGGCACCGGCGAGATCATGGCGAAACAGATGCTTCGAGTATCGACCAGGCAGGTGGAAGTTCTGCCGATAAACACCTCGATGTCGTCCGACATAATTTTTGTCCGCGACATCCAGTGGATGACGCGGATCGTCTGGGCCAGTCAGTAAATATATTTCCGAAATTAGGCTTCAAGTCATATTGGATTGGCGCTGAAACGACGTTATCCTGCCTATTCACGCGCCAATCGCGCGTGCGCATTTTGAACACCGGTCGACATGTGATGACCGGTGTTGTTTGTCGTGAAAGGAACGGGTTCGATGGCTGGCGTATATTATTCGGAAGGCGAGTGGTTTGACGAAAGTCCCAAGCTCACGGGACCGGCCGACCACGCGTTTTGGATGTCCTCTGTGGTGTTCGACGGGGCCCGCGCCTTCGGCGGTCTGGTCCCGGATCTCGACCGGCACTGCGAACGCCTGCTTAATTCCGCCCGCGCCCTGGGTTTGGAGCCCAATATATCGGCCGCCGAGGTGGAGAAGCTGTGTATCGAGGGCGTGCGCAAGATGCCCAAGGAATCGGAACTTTACATCCGCCCGATGTTTTACGGCACCACCGGCTTCCTCATGCCCGATCCGGAGGGTACGAAATTCACGCTGGCGGTCTATGACAGCCCCATGCCGGAATTCACCGGAATGAAGGTTTGTCTCTCGTCCCGCCGCCGCCCCGCGGCCGACATGGCGCCGACGGACGCCAAGGCGTCCTGCCTCTATCCTAATACCGGACGCGCCATCAAGGAGGCGACGGAGAAGGGTTTCGACAACGCCGTCGTCCTTGATTTCGAGGGCAATGTGGCCGAATTCGCCTCGGCCAACATCTGGCTGGTGAAGGACGGCAAAGCCATCACCCCGGCCCAGAACGGTACCTTCCTCGCGGGCGTCACGCGCAAGCGCATCATCCAGCTATTGGGCGAGGCCGGCATTGAGGTGGAGGAACGCATCGTCACCTTTGACGAAGTGATGGAAGCGGACGAAATTTTCAGCACGGGCAACTACGGTAAGGTCATGCCGGTCACCCGGGTCGAGGACCGCGACCTGCAGCCCGGCCCCGTATGCACCAAAGCGCGCGAGCTTTACTTCGAATACGCCAAAAGCTGCAGCGTCTTTTAGGCGTTTTCAATGAGCCCTGGCTCGTTGAAAGCGTACAATCAACTGGTTTTGAGCGGTAACTCACCGGCATGGTGAGCCGCTGGTGGCGGAAGCCGCGTTAGGCGGCGCCCAAGTCCTCGCCGGCCAGGGCGCGGCGGATCAGCGCCACGGATTCGTCGACGCCGTAGAGCGCCAGGAACGAGCCCATGCGCGGTCCCTGGGACTGACCGAGCAGCGTTTCGTAAAGCGCCTTGAACCAATCCCGCAGGTTCTCGTAACCGTGGCGTTTGCCGACTTCGTAGACCTCGAACTGAATGTCTTCGGCAGCCGCGCCGGCGCCGAGTTCTTCGAGTTTCGCGGCTAGCTCACCGAGCGCCGCCTGCTCCACGTCGACCGGCGCGCGGTAATGTTTGTTCGGCCGAACGAAATCCCGGTAATAGGCGATGGCATAACCGGCCAGGCGGTCCAGGATGGGGTGGTTTTCCGGCTTGGCGCCTTCGACGTAACGGCTGATGAAGCCCCACAACACAGCGGGATCCTCGGTATTGCAGACGCTGGCGAGGTTCAGCAGCATGGCGAAACTGATCGGCACTTCTTCCGTCGGCGGCTCACCGCCGTGGATGTGCCAGGCCGGATTGGCGAAGCGCTTTTCGTCCTCCTGAGCGGAAAACTTCTCAAGGTGCGTGAGATAGTCGTCGACGGCCCTGGGAATGACATCGAAATAGAGCCGCTTGGCCTTGCGCGGCGATTGGAACATGTAGAGCGACAGGCTTTCGGGCGAGGCGTAGTCGAGCCATTCCTCGATGGTCAGGCCGTTGCCGCGCGATTTGGAGATTTTTTCGCCGTTCTCGTCAAGAAAGAGCTCGTAAGTGAAGCCTTCGGGCGGCGCGCCGTCCAGCACCGAGCAGATCCGGCTCGACAGCTTGACGGATTCAATCAGATCCTTGCCCGACATTTCGTAATCGACATCCAGCGCCGCCCAGCGCATGGCCCAGTCGGCCTTCCATTGCAGCTTGCAATGGCCGCCGGTAACAGGGGTTTCGACCTTGCCGCCGTCAATGTCCTCGTAGACCACCGTCCCGGCGTCCGGGTTCAGTTCGACCATCGGCACCTGCAACACCACGCCGGTCTTGGGGCAAAGTGGCAGGAAGGGGCTGTAGGTGGCTTGCCGCGCCGGACCCAGGGTCGGCAGGATGATCTTCATCACGGCGTCGTAGTTGTGCAAAAGCTTCAGCAGCGTTTCATCGAAGCGGCCCGAGTTGTACATCTCGGTCGAGGAAACGAACTCGTAATCGAAACCGAAGTCGTCGAGGAACGCCTGTAGGCGGGCGTTGTTGTGATGGCCGAAACTTTCGTGCGTGCCGAACGGATCGGGCACGCTGGTCAGCGGCTTGCCAAGGTGCGGTTCGAGGATTTCCTTGTTGGGAATGTTGTCGGGTACTTTGCGCAGTCCGTCCATATCGTCGGAAAAGGCGAAGAGCCGCGAGGGCTGATCGGACAACAGGGCGAAGGCGCGGCGCACCATGGTGGTCCGGGCAACCTCGCCGAAAGTACCGATATGCGGCAGTCCGGACGGCCCGTAACCGGTCTCGAACAAGACGTAATCCTTGCCGTTGGGCCGCTTGGCCGCACGGTCGATCAGTTTCTGCGCCTCAATAAACGGCCAAGCCTTGCTGGCCAGTGCGACTTCCGTCTCGCTGGACATAACTACTCACGTTTCACAGGTTCGAAGGACGCTGGAAACTAGAGCATATTGCCGCCGGATGGAACCGTTTGATGGTGGACGACGACCGCCTGGCCATTACGGCCCGTTCACCCGCAGAGGGAGGCGGATGCCGGGACGGCGCGGAAGGCACCGGGGAGGATCAGTACGGGGCGGACAGGTTGACGATCAGCGCATCGTTCTTCCGGCGGATTTCCGTGGCAATCTTGTGGGCCAGATCCTGTTCCGCTTCACCGTAGTTATTGCAAGTATCGACAGCGGTATGTTGGCCTTCCAGCATGCCGCGGATCGCCGCCGCCTGGATCACCTTGGCAACCACTTCGGTTTGATCGCTGGACAACGTTCCTTCCAGTTTCTCAAGCGCTTCGTCGACGATGGCTTGCAGTTTTTCCATTCTCATTTTCCTCCCCCACCGAATGCTTCATTGTCGCATCCGGCGCGACGCTGCTCAATCTTCGAATTTGAACGACATTTTCAGCTTCACCCGATAGGCGGTGATCTTGCCGTCCTGAATTTGCAGGTCCTGATCGACCACTTCGGCGATCCGCAGATCCCGCAGGCTCTTGCCTGCACGGTCAACGGCGGCGGCGGCGGCATGTTCCCAGGACTCGGGACTGGAACCAACCAATTCGATGACCTTATAGACACTATCCGACATGACGTCCTCCTTCTCAGCGGCGATGAAAGGGCCCAATACCCCTACGCATCGGCACGAAAGTCTGTCTGAAAATTCAAGTAAGTCACAAGTTCCGGAAATCGTACTGCGAATCCGGTCACTGGGGAACTTCTATCCCCCGCCGCCTAGAGTTTTTCCAGCACCCCACCGACGCGCCGGCGAACGTCGTCTTCATCAATATCCTCGATGAACCTTTTTATCGTCGGCAAGGCGATCTCGGCATAGGTGACGGCGCCCAGAATAGAAACGAACCGCATGGCTACGTCCTCGCGCATGGGCTCTTGCCGGCCAAGCAGGACGATCAGGCGGTCAACGCTTTCCTTGAGGTACCAGTGATCGACCTCCGCGGCCCGATCGGCGTTTTCCATAATGTCGCGCAAGATGATCCGGGCATAATCGGCATGATCCCGCGTCCAAGCCTGCAAACCGCCGATCAGGTCGGTCGCGCCGGCCGGCTGAGCCTCGATGCGGTCGGCCAAGCCTTCGAGACTGTCGGCGATACGAGAAAGAACCAGGCTATAGAGATTTGCCTTCGACTTGATGTGATAGGCGACGGAAGAAACGGACACGCCGAGGGGGTCGCTGATCATGCGCAGGGAGAGGCCGCGATAGCCGTGCCGGGAAAATCCGGCAACCGCCAAATAGAGGATAAGCGACATGAGCTCGCGGGCATCCTGTTTGGCCGGACGTCCTTTTGGCACAGCGATTTCCGTCAGTGCGGACATTGCTTCAATTTCTCCCCCGTCGGCCCTAAAGACCGTGGTTGGGCCAGACCGGTTCTTTCTTCTCCTTGAAGGCGCGGGCGCCGATGTCCTGGGTGTCGCGGCGCAGGGACATGGAAAGCGTTGCCTCCGCTTCGTTGCGGAAGCGTTCGTCGAAGGTGCGGCCGACATTGCGGTTGACGGTTTCCTTGTCGGTGCGGATGGCCCCCTGGGGCAGGGCGGCGACCTGGCGGGCCAATTCCAGCGCCCGCTTCAGGCAGGATCCCTTGGCCACTACCTCGTTGACCAGGCCAATGGCCAGCGCTTCCTCCGCGTAGACCTCTCGGCCGGTGATGATCATCTCCATGGCGCGCGCATAGCCGATGATCAAGGGCAGCCGGACGGTCAAGCCGTCGCCGCCGACAATATTCCAGCGCCGCTCCAGCGCCCCGAACACGACGTCCTGGTCGGCGATCCGGATGTCGGCCAGCATGGCCGTCTCGAGGCCGGCCGCCACGGCGTAGCCCCGGACGGCGGCAATGACCGGTTTGTTGACGTCCATGCGCCGCGTGTAACCGCATTCGCCCGGCGAATTGTACACGTAACTGCGGAAATCGTCCCAGTCGCCGAGGCGCCACTCGGCGGCATCCGACAGGTCCCAGCCGGCGCAGAAGTTCCTACCTGCGCCGGCGATGACCATCACGAAGGCATCCTGGTCGTCGCGGAAGCGGGGCCAGACCTCCTGGAGCTCCGTATTCATGGTCCGGTTGATGGCGTTGTTTTGATCCGGCCGGTTGTAGGTCAAAAGGGCGACATGATCCGCAACCTCATAGCTGAGCGTGTCGAATTCCATGACTTGGCCATCCTTTATTTATAGATGTATAATTATATTTTTATACATCTAATTATAATTAATTGAACAATTGTTCTATTATCGAATATTAATTCGTACCGCGAGTCAATGGCCATTGGCGGTCGCCGCTTTGCAAGGGTGTCGCCCACTTCGAGGTATATTATGCAAGCCGCCTCGCCGCCTGCCGGGGTCTCCGATATACTCCCGGCATGACAGACGCCTCACCGCCTTCCGCCGCCTCAATTTCCCCAGCAAATCCGGAAACCGACGGTCTGAACGCCCCGGCGCTCGCCGTCGGTTCGCGCGGCGCCGTTTGGCTGTCGGCGGACGGCGAGGTGGAAAACCTCGACTTGCGGGAGGCGGCACGGCGGGCGGCGCGCACCCCGGTTATCGTCTGCCATGCCCCGTCCGTCGCCCGGCGGCTGGGCCGCGACGACCTTCCCCTGCTGGATGTGCTCGAACTCTTTGCTTTCGTCCGCCCGGCCCGGTTCTGCCTGCCGACGCCAGGGGGATTGGCCGCCGCCGTCGGCCTGCCCGCGCCGGGTGATCTGGCGGACCAGGCGGTCGCGCTGTTGGACATCCCCAAAGCGTTGGCGGCGGAACTGGATGCCGGGCCGCATGACGTCCACCTCGACGCCATGATCCGCGCCCTGGCCGAAGCGGGTTGGCCCTGGGCTCGCTGGCTGCTGGCTGGCGGCATGAAAAACACCGAACTTAGCGCCGATGCCCGGGGCGGCCGGGGCCTGGATATCTGGAACCGGTTACCGGAAATCGAAGAACAGGCGCCGCCACCGCCCGCCGGCAACGAAGCGGTCTCGGCGGACGAGGCCCTGGCGCGGCTCGACCAACTGTTGGACGCCAACGCCGAAGCGCGGCCCCAGCAACGCGACTACACCGCCGCCGCCGCCCAGGCCTACGCCCCACGCAACGCCGCCGACGAACCCAATATCGTCCTGGCCGAGGCCGGCACCGGCGTCGGCAAGACGCTGGGCTACATCGCCCCCGCCAGCGTCTGGGCGCAGAAGAACGAGGGCTCGGTCTGGATTTCGACCTTTACCAAGAACCTGCAGCGACAGCTGGACCAGGAACTGCACAAACTCTATCCCGACCCCCGTATCCGGACCGAGAAAGCGGTGCTGCGCAAGGGCCGGGAGAACTATCTCTGCCTGCTCAATCTGGAAGACGAGATCGGCCGCGCCCGTCAGGGCCGGGCGGTGACCGCCGCAGCCCTTATGGTGCGCTGGGCCGAGGCGACGCGGGACGGCGACATGGTGGGCGGCGACTTCCCCTCGTGGTTGGTGCACCTGTTCGGTCCGGCCCGCACATTGGGTCTGGCCGACCGGCGCGGCGAGTGCATCTATTCGGCCTGCGCCCATTACAAACGCTGCTACATCGAGCACGTCCAGCGCAAAGCCCGGCGGGCCGAGATCGTGGTGGCCAACCACGCCCTGGTGATGATCCAGGCGGCGATGGCGGACGAGACAACGGAATTGCCCACGCGTTATGTTTTCGACGAAGGCCATCATGTCTTCGATGCCGCCGACAGCGCCTTTGCCGCCGATCTCGGTGGCATGGAAACCACCGAGTTGCGGCGCTGGATCCGGGGCGCCGAGGGCGCCCGGCGGCGCCGCGCCCGCGGCATCGAAAACCGCATCGGCGATCTGGTGGGCGGTGACGAAAAGGCGGAAGAAGCGCTCAACGCCGTCAAACGGGCCGCCACGGCACTGCCCGGCGAAAGCTGGCTGCGGCGCATCGTCGACGGCGGTGCCTCGGGTCCGGCGGAAGCCTTCCTGGCGGAAGTGCACCGCTTCGTCATGGCGCGTCAGGACGGACCGGACGCGGGTTACAGCCTCGAGACCGATACGGTGGAGCCGACGCAGGCCATGGTCAATGCCGCCGACAAGTTGGCTGACGCCCTGGCCGAGCTTGCCCGGCCCATGCTGGCCCTGGGGCGGCAATTAATGGAACGCCTCGACAATGAAGCCGACAGCCTCGACAGCGACAGTCGCCGGCGCATCGAAGCGGGCGCCCGGGGGCTCAGGCGGCGGGCCGAGAGCGTCACGGCCTGGCGGTCCATGCTCGGCAATTTAGGCCGGCCGCTGCCGCCTGAATTCGTCGACTGGTTCGGTATCCAGCGCAACGACGGGCGAGCCACGGACGTCGGTATGTATCGCCATTGGCTCGACCCGACCAAACCGTTCAGCGAGGCCGTGCTGCAACGCGCCCATGGCGTGCTGTTGACCTCGGCCAGCCTGCGCGACCGCAGCATCGAGGCGGACGATTGGGCCAGCGCGGAAATCCGCACCGGCGCCCATCACCCGATCCTGCCCGCCAAACGGACAAGTTTGCCCTCGCCCTACGATTACGGGGCGGTGACCCGCGTGTTGGTGGTCAACGATGTGCGCCGCAACGACGCCGAACAGGTGGCGGCGGCATTTCGTGAGTTGTTCATCGCCTCCGGCGGCGGCGCCTTGGGACTGTTTACCGCCATCGCGCGCCTGCGCAACGTCCACGGCCGCCTGGCCGGCGCGTTGGACGAGGCCGGCCTGCAGTTGCTGGCGCAGCACATGGACGCGCTCGATACCGGCACCCTGGTCGACATATTCCGGGCCGAGGAAGACGCCTGCCTGCTGGGCACCGATGCGGTGCGCGACGGCGTCGATGTGCCGGGCCGCAGTCTGCGCCTGATCGTCTTCGACCGCGTGCCCTGGCCGCGGCCGTCCATCCTGCACAAAGCCCGCAAGGCGGAATTCGGCGGCGCTAAATATGACGACATGCTGACCCGGCTGCGCCTTAAGCAGGCCTACGGACGCCTGATCCGGCGCGGCGATGACCGGGGCGTGTTCGTGATGCTGGATTCGGCCATGCCCACGCGGCTTTTGGATGCCTTTCCCGACGAGGTGGAGGTCCAACGCGTCGGTTTGGCAGACGCCGTTTCCGTGACCCGGGATTTCCTAAATTCGGATTTTGAGGGACAATAACCTTGCCCTTGGGCGGCGCTCTCCGTAATGTGCGGACCCGTTTTCAGACGGCAGTAACAAAGGTACAGAAATCATGCAACACACGGCACTGATCTACACCATGGTGATCATGTCGGCGGCCGATTCCGACATGACGGACAAGGAATTGTTCATCATCGGCGACATCGTCCGCACGCTCCCGGTATTCGAGGGCTTCGATCCCGAACTTCTGCCCGAACTGGCAGCCAATTGCGCCGAGATCCTGGCCCAGGAGAACGGGGTCGAGACGGTTATCGGCATTGTCGCCGATTCCCTGCCCGAGAGGCTTTGCCAGACAGCCTACGCCCTGGCGTGTGACGTTGCGGCGGCGGATGGTGTGGTCAATCAGGAAGAACTGGTGTTGCTTGAGATGCTACGCCACGGTATTGGCGTTGGACGCCTGCGCGCTGCGGCAATCGAAGCCGGTGCCCGGGCGCGCTACCAGAAAGCCGACTAAAGTCTTTCCAGAAAAGCCGCGACGGCGGCAATTCCTTCGTTCCAGTTTTGCTCTTCCAAGCGGCCCGAGGCCTTGCGCGGTTTGAAGCTGTGATCGCCGTCTTCCATCCAGGCCAGGCGAATGGCCGGTGACAGCGCATAGCTCGCCACGTCATCGAAGGTGCCGAGCGAATCCCGTGTCCCCTGGACAATGAGGGTCGGCGTGGCCAGCGCCGCAAGATGCTCCGTTCGGGTTTTTTCGGGCCTGCCCGGCGGATGGAACGGATAGCCGAGGCAGACCAGGCCGTCCACGCCGGCGTCGTCGGCAATCATGCTGGCGATCCGTCCGCCCATGGACTTTCCGCCGATGACGATTTTTGCCTGGCTTGGCGAGGCGTCGCGCACCTCGTCAACCACCTCCCGCCAGCTGGTCTCCAGGACAGGTGCCCGGTCGGGCGGACGCTTGGTGCCTTCCTGGCGGCGGCGCTGCATGTAGGGAAATTCGAAGCGCCCGACCCGATAGCCCGCCGCCGCCAAACCGTCGGCGAAGGCGGCCATGAAGGGACTATCCATCGGCGCGCCCGCGCCATGGGCGAGAATGACGACGGCATCCGATTTTTTCGGCCCGTCGAACAGCATTTTCTCAATCACGGACATGAAACCTCACATGAAATTCATCGCTTCCTGCTCTTGCCCGATCACAAAGTCGTGGTCAAGCCTTGCCTCAGGCGGTGCCTCTGGCAAACTTCAACAAGCTTTGTTGGAGGGCCGCCGTTTGGAGACCTTTTTGCTCGATCGATGGGCCGGTGACCGGTGAGCCGGAGTACTGTCCTGCGCCTTTGTGTGGTGCTGGCCCTGGTGGCGGCGATGGCCTGGGCCTGGTCGAACCGCGAAATGCTCGACGTCGCGACGCTGGAGTCGCGGGTTGCCGAATTCGGCGCCCTGGCACCGTTCGTCTACATCGTCCTCTACGCGGCAGCCGTGCCGCTGTGCCTGCCCGGCTCCCTGATGACCATGGCGGCCGGGGTGCTATTCGGACCGGTGTTCGGCGCCTTTTACGCCCTGGTGGGCGCCACCATCGGCGCGACAATCTCGATGTTGATCGCCCGCTATATCGCCGGGGAACTGGCGACGCGGCGCGGCGGCGGACGGCTGGGTCACATCAAGGAAGGTGTCGACGCGGAGGGTTGGCGCTTCGTCGCCTTCGTCCGGCTGGTGCCGCTATTTCCCTTCAACATCCTGAATTACCTGTTGGGCCTGACCGCCATCCCATTGCGGCACTACGTCCTGACGACGTTTATCTGCATGGCGCCCGGGAGCGCCGCTTATACATACGCTGGCTACGCCGGACGCGAAGCCGCTGCCGGCGGCGACGATCTCGTCCTGAAGCTTGCCATGGCGTTCGGGCTATTGGCCGGCGTGGCGTTGCTGCCCGTGCTGATCAAGCGTTGGAAAGGACATTTCGCCGCCGAGGCCGAGGCCGGCGCCGCCAACGAAGAGAAAAACTAGTCGGCGTTACCGTTGGGCTGCCACCAGGCCAGCGTACCGGCAATGGCGGCGACCCGGCCGATCACGATGACGCAGGGCGGTCCCAGTTTGGCTTCCGCGATGGCGTCGACGGCATTTTCCAATGTTCCGACGCAGTGGCGCTGACGCGGCGTCGTCCCGCGCTCAATGGCCGCAAATGGCGTATCCGCCGGCAATCCGGCATTGATCAGGCGCCGGCTGATTTCACCCAGATTGGCTAGACCCATATAGATCACCAGCGTGGTGTCCGGATCGGCCAGGCTTTCCCAATCCAGGTCAAGTTCCTCGTCCTGGGTGTGGCCGGTGACGTACCGCACCCCGGTGGCCAGGCCCCGGTGCGTGAGGGGAATGCCGACATAGGCGCTGCAGCCCGAGGCGGCGCTGATGCCCGGCACGATTTCGAACGATATGCCGTTGTCGGCCAAATGGATGGCTTCCTCGGAACCCCGGCCGAAAATGAAGGGGTCACCGCCCTTGAGCCGAACCACGATCGCGTTGCGGCGCGCCAGGTCGACCAGCAATTGGTTGATGTCGGCCTGCATCATATGGTGATCGCGCGACGCCTTGCCGGCGTAAATCCGGGCGGCCTCGGCCGGCACCAATTCGAGCACCGCCGGCGAGACCAGACGGTCGAAAACCACGACATCGGCCAGCCCCAGCAGGCGCGCCGCTTTGACGGTCAGGAGATCGGGATCACCGGGACCGGCGCCGATCAGGTAAACCGTGCCGGGCGCTTCCAACTCGTCTGCTTCAAGATATCCGGGATCAACCACAACACTTCCTACCCGCCGCCGTTCTCTTTGCAATGCCGTACGAAGGCGACAAACCGTTCGGCCCAGCGATTACCCCCGACATCACGGAGGTGAGCGTAACTAGCCAGGACATTCCTGTAAACGATGCCGTCGTTCGCGCCGTCGATGCCGGTGCCGCGCCGCACCTTGTAGGCGAATTCAAGCGACGGGTCGAGGTTTTCGAGCCTGGAATAGTGGAATTCGTGAGCGGGGAATTCGACGTCTTGGCCGTCCTCGGCCGTCAACGGCCACGGTCCGGCGCCGGTCTCCTCCAGGCGGACGTAACCGCGTCCCACGGGGCGGTCCTGCATTTGCACGTCCGCCGCGATGGCGCCGACCATCGCGCTGGTTGTGCCGCGCCAGGTGATGCGCCGGGCGAGGTACATCAGGCCGCCGCATTCGGCATAAACCGGCAGGCCGTTCTCGACCGCCGCGGCGATATCGCGCCGCATGTCGGCGTTGGCCTCCAACTCCGTCATCTTCATCTCGGGGAAACCGCCGCTGATGAATAGCCCGTCGACGGACGGCAGCCGGGCGTCATGCAGGGCGTCGAAGATCACCAGTTCCGCGCCGGCCGCCTCCAAGGCCTCCAGATCGCCGGCATAGTAGAAACCGAACGCGGCATCCCGCGGAATACCGATGCGGATTGGGGAGCCGGCGCTGACGGTGCTCGACACCGGGTGCACGGGCGGCGCATCGACATTGGCGGGCGCCGTACAGACTACCTTGGTCAAGAGCTCGATATCGACGTGCCCGGCGATATGATCGGCAATGGCGGCAACGCGTCCGTCCGCGCCCTCATCCTCGTTGGTCGGCATCAGGCCGATATGACGTTCGACGATTTCCAAGTTGCGGTTGCGATGCACCGCACCGAGTACGGGCACATCGGTATAGTGGCCGACGGCGGCATGAAGTTTGCCCTCGTGGCGGTCGCTGGCGACCTTGTTAAGGATCACGCCGGCGATTTCGACATGGGGGTGGAAGGACTGGTACCCGAGAATGAGTGGCGCCACGCCGCGCGTGATGCCTTGGGTGTCGATCACCAGGATGACCGGCAGGCCCAGGAGGCGCGCCAGGGCCGCCGTCGAATCGCTGCCCGCCGGATCCATGCCGTCGTAGAGCCCCTTGTTGCCCTCCACCACAGCGACATCGGCATCAGCCATGGCGTGGCCGAAATCGCCGACGATCTCCTCAGGCGATTGCGTGTAGAAATCGAGATTGCGGCAGGGCCGTCCAGCAGCCCGGGCCAGCCACATAGGATCGATATAGTCGGGCCCCTTCTTGAAAGGCTGGACCTTCAGTCCGTCGCGCGCGAAGGCCGCGCAAAGGCCAACGGACACAGTCGTCTTGCCCGAAGATTTGTGGGCGGCGGAAACCAGGAAGCGCGTCATGGCCTGTTACAAAACGAATTCAGGCGGCCGCCCCGAGCCGTCCCCGGTCGCGCGCCTGCCACATGGCCTCGGCCTGAGCTTGCGCGTCATCAGGATCGGACGCCTGGTTCATGGTGCCGAGCGCCAGCGCAGCCGTACCGGTAACCGCGGCTTCGGCGTAGTCGTCCTCAAGTTCGCCGCGCCAGACAGCCAGCAGCCGGCCGGTGTCCATGTCTTCGTCGTGCGGCTGGCGCGATTCGGGCAAAAGCGCGGGCCATTCGATTTCCGAGAGTTCGCCGTTCAGGACGGATTTAACGATCAGGGGCTTGTTGGGCCGGCGTTCGATTTCGCCGCCCTCGCCCTTAATGACCGACATTTTCCGCTCACCCAGCAACTGCGCCGCTTCCTGGTGGGTGGCGAGGTAGCCCGGGTGGAACACCCCCTGGATCATGGCGTCTGCGGCCAGCGGATTGATCATGCGCGAGATGGTGTGGACCGGCGAGCGCAGGCCGAGAAAGGGCCGGAGGTCGATGATTTCACGCAACGTGGGGCTTAGGCCCTCAAGCGGTACGTAACCGAAGTTCGTCTTATCGATATGACCAGCAGCCTCGGCCAGCGTGTCGGCCACGGGCAGGCCCATGAATTCAAGCGTCTCGCGGGTATAAAGCCGGCCCGGTGTGTGGCCCTCGGTGCCGTGCATGAAAATGCGCACGCCGTTCTGCGCCAGCAGGAGGCACGAAAGGATAAACCAGGGTAGCTGCCGGCGTTTGCCGGCATAGGAAGACCAGTCGAGGTCCACCGCCACGCCTTGGGGCGCGTCCAGTGCGTCGCGGCAGGCTTCGACGAAGCCGGCGACCTCCTCGGCGGTTTCCTCCTTGTAGCGCATCAGCATGAGGAAGGCGCCCAGTTGGATCGGTTCGACCTCGCCGGCCAGGATCATGCGCATGCTGTCGCGCGCCTCGTCGCGGGTTAGCGGCCGGAAAATCGTGCGGCCGCGCGCCAGGATGCGCACATATTGCGCGAATGGATGTTCTTCACGTGTCGTCATGACAGAAACCGTTCGTTGGAGAAGCCGATCGCTTCTTATTTAGTCGGCCCGTGGTGCGGGTCAACATCCGCATCCGCCAGGCTGGCCGGCAGGAAGGCCAGGATCTTGACGGCGAACGCGACGATCGCCAGAGACAGGGCGATGCCGCCGATACCGAGGCCTATTTCATATACGCTTGGCGCATAGGACGCCACCACGCCGTCGGCAAAACCGCTTTCGACGATCATGCCGGGGAACATGCCCAGGGGGAACGCCTGGCCGCCGATGATGATCACATAGACTTGGGCCAAACCGCCGACAATAACGCCGGCCGCCGCCAGGCCGATCACCGGCCGGTTACCGCGGAACTGGGGACTAAGCAGCAGAACCAGCGGCAGGACGCCGCCGATAGCCACCTGGCCGATCCAGAAGAGCTGCGTGTAGACACCGCCTTCGAGCAGAATGAAGCGCTCCACGCCCGCGTGCTCGGCGGCATAAAGATTGGTCAGGTGCTGCACGGCGGTGAAATAGAGCACGACCGCGACAAAGATGCCGAGCAGCCGCGCCAGCCGCTTCACGATGACGTCGCCCAGCGCCCTGTCCGTGCCGGCGCTGCCGGCCATCAGGACGAGCAGGAAGATGGCCAGGCCGAAGGCGAACGACATGGCGATGAACAGCGGCGCCATGATGGCCGCGTCGTAGGCCTGCCGCGCCACCAGAAAGCCGAAGATCGAGCCGGTACCGGTGGTGAGCGCCAACCGCCAGACGAAGGCCACGACGCCGGCCGGTTTGGCCAAGCGGTTCAGGCGCCGCTCCATCATGAGCCAGAGGTAAACCCCGGCAATGGCGATAAAACCAACATATAGGTAGATGTTCCAGGCGAAGATGGATTTGAAGTTGTAGGTCGTCATGGCGACGATCAGGCGGTCCGGCCGTCCCAAGTCGAGCACCAAAACGGCTAGGCCGCCGACCAGCAGCGCGATGGCCAAGAGGGCCGACAAGGGCGCCAACGGCTTATAGATGCTCCGGCCGAACACCGACGAAATGGAAGCGACATTCAGCGCGCCCGATGCCGCCACAATGAGGAAAACGGCGAAGACGTGCGGCGCGCCCCAGACAACCTGGTTGTCCATGCCCGTGATGATGTGGCCGTGGTGCTCCATGTTCCAGGCCGAGGCGAGACCCAGCACGACCAGCACGCCGAGCCCGCCGATCAGCGCAAGATAACCGGGGCTGCGGCCTTCGATGCGGCTGTATCTCGTGCGTTTCATCAGATCCCCCTGTAGCGCACGGCGGGATTGAGGCCCAAATCGGCGCGGATCTGCTTACTGGCGTGGCGGGCGATGAGCTGGGAAATTTCGCTGTCGGGATCGTTAAGATCGCCGAACACCATGGCCCCGCGCTGGCTGCCGCCACAGGCTTCGACGCAGGCCGGTTCGCGGTCGGCGTCCACCCGGTGGACGCACATTGTGCAGCTTTCCACCGTGCCCTTGCCGCGCGGCGCGTGCGTGCGCTGACCGCTGACGCTCTCATGGACGAACGAACGGGCCTTGTAGGGACAGGCCATCATGCAATAGCGGCAACCGATGCAGGTGTGCTTGTCGACCAGGACGATGCCGTCGGCCCGTTTCATGGAGGCGCCGGTCGGGCAGACGTCGACGCAGGGCGGATCCTCGCAGTGCTGGCACATCATCGGCAGCGTCTTGGTCCAGCCGCTCTTGGGATCGGTGATCTTGACGCTGCGGATCCACTGGGGATCGGTCGGGCGCATTTGTTTGTCCGCCGCGCCTTCGCCGCGCCAGCCGTTTTCATCGGCGCAGGCGTCGACGCAAGCCGTGCAGCCATCGTCGCATTTGTCGGCGTCGATCAACATGCCCCAGCGCACGCCCGGTGACGCAGCGGCCCCCTTTGGCCGGGCCTGGGCGGGCGTGAACAGCGTCAGGCCGGGGGCAATGGCAATACCCGCGGCAGCGCCGATCAGGAGTTTGCGCCGGGCCTCATCGACGCTGGTGGAACAACTGCCGCCGCAAGCCATACCCTTAGCCTCCCGCACATCCGGCAATGCCGGCGTGGGCGAAGACCGGCGCCATTTCGGCGCGGCGATCGGCTTCGGGCGTCGAGGCGTGACATTCGAAGCAGTCGATCGTCACAGCGGCGTAGGTGTGGCACGACTTGCAGAAATGTTCGGGCTCGCGGTAGGTCACGGGTTTGCCCGATTTGCCCTCTACGGCATGACAGGCGATGCAATCCTTGAGGCTGTACTTCTCGCCCCGGATACCGAGCCGCAGGGTGTCGTCGCGCTGGTGCTTCAGCAGGTCGGGGTGGTTGCGCCGCATGAACGGCGTTTCCGCCACGCATTGCACGCCCTTGCCCTTGGGCGGATGCGGCTGCGGCACGCTGCCGGACCAGGCCGGTCCGGCAATCAGCGGCAGCAGCAAGACCGCCAGCGCGATGAGCAGCGCGCGGGTCATGACTATTCGCCCATGCCCATTTCGATGTAGCCCGAGGGGCAAACGTCGGCGCAGATGTGACAGCCGATGCATTTGCCGTAGTCGGTGTCAACGTAGCGGCCGAACGACTTCTCATTCCTTTTGACCCGGAACACCGCGTCCTGCGGACAGTAGACGACGCAATTGTCGCATTCGAAGCACATGCCGCAGCTCATGCAGCGCTCGGCTTCGGCCACCGCCTGTTCTTTCAGCAGCGCCTGGATACGCTCGCCGAAATGGCCCAGCACGGCCTCCGGATCAATGTGTTTCTCCGACCGCCGGTTGCGCGGCTCGTTGGCCCAATGGCCGAGGAACAACCCGTCGGCCGGGATGATCTCGCGGGACGCCCGGTCCTCGAAATTATGCACGGCGAACTTGGCTGAATCGGTGCCGCGGATCTGCTCGTGGCTGTAGTCCTCCGGTTCAAAACCGCTTTCGCGCAGCTTGTCCAGTAGGTCGAAGTGATGCACGTCCACCTTCGGCCGGCGGCCCGGCTCCTCACCGGCCAGGTAGCGGTCAATGCTTTCGACGGCGACGGAGGCGTGGCCGATGGCCGTCGTCAGCAGATGCGGCTTGATGATGTCGCCGGCGACGAAGTAGCCGGGTTTGTCGGGCACCTGATAGTTCTTGTCGGCGGAGACCAGACCCTTGCCGTTGTTGAGGTCTTCCATGCCTTCGAAGTCGCCCTGCTGGCCGATGGCGCCGACGATGAGGTCACATTCGATGTCGAACTCGCTGCCCTCCTTCGTCGTCATGTTGTTGCCTTCCCATTCGACCTCGATGACGCGCAGGGCCGTGGCGCGGCCGTCGTCGTTGACGATGACCTCCACCGGCGCGAGGCTGGCGCGGATGGCGACGCCTTCCTGGCGCACGTGTTCGACCTCCATCTTGGTCGCCGGCATCTTGTCGACGGGACGGCGGTAGACGATGGTGACGTCCGCACCCTGCCGCTTGGCCGCCGTCGCCACGTCGTGGGCGGTGTGGCCGAGGACAACCATCTCCGGGCGGTCCTTCTCGCTGGCGTGGGTGATGTGGCCGAGACGCCGGGCCACCGCCGCCACGTCCATGGCGGTGTCGCCGCCGCCGATCACCAGCACGCGCTCGGAGCCGTGCTGCAGGCGGCCCTGGTTGAAGGCCTCGAGGAAAGCGACGCCGGAAATGCAATTGGTGGCCTTCTCGGCGCCGGGGAACGGTAGGGCCGAGCCCTGCTTGGCGCCGATGGCGATGAGGATGGCGTCGTAGTCCTCCTCAACCTGTTCCATCGGGATATCACGGCCAACGCGCGTGTTGAGCTTGATTTCTACCCCCATGTCGACGATGCGCTTGATTTCGCCGTCCAGCACTTCCCGCGGCGTGCGGTAGCCGGGGATGCCGTAGCGCATCATACCGCCGAGGTCCTCATGATCGTCGAAGATGGTGGCGCCGTGGCCGAGCCGGCGGAGCTGGTAGGCGGCCGCCAGGCCGGCCGGACCGCCGCCGATGATGGCGACCTTTTTGCCGGTGTCGGCGGCGGCGTCACCGAAACCGAGCTCCTGTTGCAGGGCATAATCCCCGACGAAGTGCTCGACCGAATTGATGCCGACGTGTTCCTCGACCTCGTTGCGGTTGCAGCCGTCCTCGCAGGGCGCGGGGCAGACGCGGCCCATGATGGCCGGCATCGGGTTGGCGTCCGTGATACGACGGAAGGCGTATTCCTCCCACGGCATGTCGGGATCGGCGGGCTTTTCGACGCCACGCGCGATGCTGAGCCAGCCCCGGATGTCCTCACCCGACGGGCAACTGCCCTGACAGGGCGGCGTGCGGTGGACGTAGGTCGGGCACTTGTGGCTTTCGTCCGCCGTGAAGATTTCCTCGGACCACGGTTTGTGAGCATCGTCGCCGTCCTTGTAGCGGCGGCGCGTCTCGACCGGACCTTGCTCAGGCGCGATGGGGGTTTCTTCGGCTGAATTCGTCATTGGTTTTTCCCTGCCTCAATTGTCCGCCGCTTGCCCGGCGGTTTCGTTCGGCTCTTCGTCTTCCTGTTCCGCTTCGCCCTCCGGCTCCCCCGTGCCGTCAAGCTCGGCTTCCTGCTCGCTGCCTTCCAGGACGATCGCATTGCTCACCAGTTGGTGGATGCTGACGACCTGATCCATGTCCATGCCGTAATAGGGCAGCACCTTGGAGAACTGGCTTTTGCAAATGGCGCAGATCGCCGCCATGTGGGTGACGCCGTGTTCCTCGACGACGTGGGTCAGCGCCTGCATCCTCGGTTGCGAGCCCTTGACGCGGAGCTCCATCAGATCGTCGGTCAACAAACCGCCGCCGCCGCCGCAACAGAAGCTCGCTTCCTTGATGGTGTCGTCGGCCATGTCGTGGAAGTTGTTGCAGACGGCCTTGATCACGGCGCGCGGAATTTCAAACTGGCCGCCGGGTTTGTCGCCCATGCGGGTGGCGCGGGCGACGTTGCAACTGTCATGGAAGGTCAACGTCATGTCATCGTTGGCCGACTTGTCGAGCCTGAGCTTGCCCTGCTCGATCAGATCGTTGGTGTATTCGCAGATATGCTGCGGTTGCGGGTAATTCGGATCGAGGAAGTCGAACGGCCCGATCAGCGTGTTCCAGAAACTGTAGGCGACGCGCCAGGCATGGCCGCACTCACCCAGCACGATGCGTTTGACGCCGAGGTCCTGGGCGGCCTGGCGGATGCGTTCCGCGACCTCGCGCATCTGTTCCTGGCTGCCGATGAACATAGCGAAGTTGGCCGCCTCGGAGGCGTGGCTGCTGATCGTCCAGCTGGCGCCCACGGCATGAAATACCTTGGCGTAACCGATCAGGCCATCGACGTGGGGTTCGGCGAAAAAATCGGCGCTCGGCGTCACCAGCAGGATGTCGGCGCCGTGCTCGTCGAGCGGCAGACGCACGGCCACGCCCGTGTCGTCCTCGATGTCCTCTTCCAGGCCCTCAAGGGTGTTGGCCAGCGCTTTTTCGGGCAGGCCGAGGTTGTTGCCGATGTCGTGGACTTTGCCGATGATCTCGTTGCAGTACTTCTGACCGACGCCGATGTGGTCCATGATGTCGCGTGCCGCCATGGAGATCTCGGCGGTGTCGATACCGTAGGGGCAATAGACCGAACAGCGCCGGCACTGCGAACACTGGTGGAAATAACTGTACCAGTCGTCAAGCACCTCTTCCGTGAGATCGGCCGCGCCGACCAGTCCGGGAATGAGCTTGCCCGCCACCGTGAAGTGCCGGCGGTAGACCTTGCGCAGCAAATCCTGGCGCGCCACCGGCATGTTCTTGGGATCTCCCGTGCCGAGAAAGTAATGGCACTTGTCGGTGCAGGCGCCGCATTTGACGCAGGAATCGAGGTAGACGCGCAGCGCCCGGTTGCTTTCCAGCAGTTCACCCATGCGGCCGATGGCCTTGTCGTGCCAGTCCTCGACCAGTTCGCCGGGAAAGCCCAGGGCTTCCTGATGGTCGGGAGCCGCCGGAAAGGGCTTGGAATGCGCCATGACGTCCGGCGCCAGGGCCGGCATTTCCTGGAACTCGTTGATCGTCGGGGTTTCGAAATCGGCCATCGGCCCTACTCCCCCTTACCGGCTTCGAGCTCGGCGATCCACGGCGCCATGTGGCGCTTCTCGCGGGCGTCGTCAACCTGGTTGCGGCTCGGGCTGAAAAAAACGCCGGGCGCATGCAGGAGTTTGCTGAAGGGGAAGACGATCATCAGAGCGGCCACGAGGGCCAGGTGGATCAAAAGGGCGGGATCGCCGGGCAGCGGTTGCCAGTCGAAATACATCAGGCCGAGCATGAAGGCCTTCAGCGCCACGATATCGGTGGGCGCGACATAGCGCATGCCGAGACCACTGCCCGCGATGGCCAGCAACAGCACCAGGAACAGGATGTCCGACGCGCTGGTAATGTAGCGCACGCGCTCAACCACGATGCGCCGCGCCAGCAGGCCGGCCAAACCCAGCACCATGGCGAACCCGGCGTACATGCCGAAGGGCTGCACCAGCACGACCCAGCCCCAAACCGGTTCGGTGAAGTAACGCAAGTGCCGCAGCAGGGCCAGCGCAAGGGCGGCATGGAAGATCCAGCCGAACAGCCAGATCCATTTGTTGGATTTGAACAGGCTTTCGAAAAAAACCACCTCGCGGAAGAGCCGCGCGCCGACGCCGGTGCGCGTCAGGGGCGCCGGCATGACGGGGATTTTCAGCGGCGCGGGCGTGCGGGCGTATTGCGCAATCTTAAGCCCTACGCCCACGACCAAGATGGCCGTGGCGGCGTAAAACAGCAGGGCGTAGATCACGGTCAGCGCCGACATTTGGCGAAACACTCCCTTTGGCAGACTGCCGCACCCCCTGGCGCGTCACCCTGCCGCTCTTCCTGTTGCCGGTTTGGCGACCGGCCCCTCAACCACTAATACGAATTGAACAACCGGTATCGGACGGTGACTAGATGCAGCCGGTGGGCTTGGGCAGACCGGCGATCTTGCAGGCCTGCTTGGCCGGACCATAAGGGAACAGGCTATAGAGATATTTGTTGTTGCCCTTGTCCTTACCGAGCTTCTTGCCGACCGCCTTGGTCAGCACCCGGACGGCCGGTGCGATCTGGTATTCGTCGTAATAATCCCGCAGGAAATTAACGACTTCCCAGTGCTCGTCGGTCATGTCGATCTTTTCGTCCTGGGCGATGAGATCGGCCAGACCTTCGCTCCAGACGCTGATATCGGTGATGTAACCTTCTTCATCGGCGTCAAAGGTTTCGCCGTTGTACTCGTATGCCATTACACTGTCCTCCTTGAATTCCTTTAGTGCGTGCCCCCGCACAATGTCCGGCCGCGTTGCGGCCTGCGTTCATATCCCTGTTGTCGTTACAGCCAAGAGTGTACCGAATCGTGTTCGGCGGCTAAATCAACAAATCCACCATAATCGATGACGGATAATCCGTCGCGGACGCGGTCTTCCGACATGCCGCGGGCCGCCAAATCCGGCCCCAAAACGTAAAGCTTCAAGCGCGATTTGGCGGCGTCGAGCTTGGCCGCCACATCGCCGGCCGCCGTCGCAGCAACGACGCCGTCCTCGATCAGCAAAACCGCACTGCCGTCTTCGGCCATGTCGAGACAGCGCTCGAACGAATTACGCTCGAACGGAGATTTGTTAACTGTGTGTAGCTGCGTCATGCCGTCAAAATCACTTCCTGCTCGGCCATCAATGCGGCCAACTGCGCCTGATCGAGAACCTCGACGGGAATGATCAAATCGTCTTCCGTGAGGCCGCGCGTCTCAAGCGAGGCTTTGTCGACGAAAATCTTCTCGACGTCATAGTCGTCCAAGGCCCGGTAGGTCGGCGAAAAATTTTTCATGTTGATGGCGGCGGTGTCCTGGTCTTTCTTCAGCTGGTAGACGCCGTCGTCCATGAACACCACGCTGACGTCCTGGTCGAAGGCCGCCGCGATCAGCACCATCTCGAGGCTTTCGAGGGCGTAAACCGTGCCGTACGGCGCCTTGCGGTTGACGTACATGAATTTTTTGACGGCACCTTCGTACTCGTCGTCGTCTGGGGGAATTTCCGGTAAATCACTCATCGTTCCAACTCACTAGCCTAATCGCCAAACACCACGAGGCGGTCGCTCTGAATGCCGGCCTCGATCAACTGGCCCAGGCCCGAGATACGAAAACCCGGCGCCAGGATGTCTTCCTTGATGCCGCGTCTCAGCGCAGCGGCGATGCAGACCACGAGATCGACGCCGTGCTCTTCCGCCAGATCAGACCACAACTGCACAAGATTACGGTCGTCGGACTGCGGTTCCGACAGCTTGTTGGCATTGTTGACGCCGTCGTAATAGAAGAACACGCGGAATATTTCGTGTCCCTTTTCCAACGCCGCCTTGGTGAACTGATAGGCGCTGTCGGATGCCTGGTGGGTGAACGGGCCTTCGTTCACCAGTACGCCGAACTTCATCGAAATCCCTCTTGCTAACTCAAATCGTGACTACATTCTGACGTGGGCCGAGGCGTTGAGCGTGCCGCGGGCGCCGCGCCAGTCGTCGATGTGGTACTTGGTGAACGGCAGGTTCGTCAGCTCGAAGAAGCGCGGCCAGCCGATGCGTTCGATCCATTCGCCGACGCGCTCCCAGTCGCGGGCGTCTTCCTTGTAGACGCGCAGGATGGTTTTCACGACTTCGGCCGCTTCGGGCCAGCGCGGCGCGTTGTTGGGGATGCCGGCCGCCACCAGTTTGTGGAAGGTCGGCTTGGAGCGCGCGTTGGAGTGTTTACCTCCGACGAACACCGCGAGCTTGGTGTAGACCGGATCGTTGATCTGCATGGGCGGGCAGGGCGGATAGCAGGCGCCGCAGCACATGCACTTGGCCTCGTCCACTTCCAGCGACGGTTTGCCGTTGACCAGGGCCGGGCGGATCGCCGCCACCGGACAGCGCGCCACCACCGAAGGCCGCTCGCAGACGTTGGCCACCAGGTCATGATTGATGGCCGGCGGTTTAGTGTGCTGGATGTTGATGGCGATGTCGCCCTGGCCGCCGCAGTTGATCTGGCAGCACGATGTGGTCAGGCGCACCCGGTTGGGCATTTCCTCGTTGCGGAATTCGTCGATGATCTCGTCCATCAGCGCCTTGACGACGCCCGAGGCGTCGGTGCCCGGAATGTCGCAGTGCAGCCAGCCCTGGGTGTGCGAGACGGTGGAGACGGAATTCCCCGTACCGCCCACCGGATAGCCCTCGTTCTCCAAAGCCTCGATCAACGGATCGACCTTTGCCTGATCCGCCAACATATATTCGATATTGGAACGCGAGGTAAAGCGGACGTGGCCTTCGGCGTGTTCATCACCGATGTCGCAGAGCAGGCGGATGGAATGGACATCAAGCTGGCGCGGCGTCGCGGCCCGCACGGTCCAGACCTCATCACCCGAGTGGGAGACATGATGCAGCACACCGGGACGCGGCCGTTCGTGCCACTTCCAGTTGCCGTAATTGGCCTTCAGGGTCGGATGCATGAGCGGGAAGGGATCCGGCACCCCGCTTTCGATCGGTTCACGCATTTCGGACATTATCTACTCCGGCTCTTCCTGTTTCGTTATCCGGGCCGCTTATTCCGCGGCTTCGGAGGCGGTGTCGCCCTTGCGCGACTGCCATTTGGCGGCTTCCTCGTCCCAATCGTCGGTGCGGACGTAGGAGTTGGTCCGCGGGTGGCCGATCATGTTGGGATCGATCTCCAGACCCACGGCCTCGAGGTAATTCACCAGCCCGATGCGGTCGATGGTTTCGCCGACACGCTCGTGCTCGAGGGCGTTTTCACCGAAGAAATCGACCGTCTCCTGGGCCAGCTCCAACAGCTTGTCGTAATCCTCGTCTGTTTCCAGCGGCATAAAGGGCACGATGACGGTGCCCATCAGATCGCCGATCTTGAGCGAACGTTTGCCGCCGAGACAAATTGTCACGCCGCGTTTCTTGCCCGGCGACAGCGCCTTGGTCATGACGTTGATGCAGTGCATGCAGCGCACGCAAGAGGCATCGTCGACTTCCATGGTGTCGTCGTCGTTGAGGCTGATGGCGTTGGTCGGACAGTTCATTTGCACCGACTCGGTGAAATACTTGCGGCCAAACTCGTCGATGTAGTTCTTGACCTCCGCCTGGTCGATCTGCATCTCGTCCGCCCAGGTGCCGATCACCGAGAAATCCGAACGGTGAATGGCGTTGACGCAGTCGTTGGGGCAGCCCGAGAACTTGAACTTGAATTTGTAGGGCAGCGCCGGGCGGTGCATTTCATCGATCAGGTCGTTGATGATCATGCGGTGCGCCCGGATTTCGTCGTAACACGACTGTTCGCAGCGGGCGTGGCCGACACAGCTCATGGAGGTGCGCAAGGCCGGACCGGCGCCGCCGAGGTCGAAGCCATTTTCATTGAGTTCGTCGAAAGCTTCCTGCACCTTTTCCGTCGTGCAGCCCTGGAACATGATGTCGCCGCTCTGACCGTGCAGCGCGATCAGACCGGAGCCGTGCTTCTCCCAGATGTCGCACATCTTGCGCAAGGTATCGGTGTCGTAATGCATGCCGGCGGGCGGCTGCACGCGCAGGGTGTGGAATTCAGACGATTCAGGATACTCCTCGGCAACCTCCGAGAACCGCGGAATGACACCACCGCCATAGCCGTAAACGCCGACCGTGCCGCCCTTCCAGAAACCTTTGCGGGTCTCATAGGAATGCTCCAACTGGCCAACAAGATCTTTCATCATGTCGGCATAGGGCTTGTCCTCATCTGTTGCCAGGCGCTTGAGGCCAGTAACGAAACTCGGCCAGGGACCGGTTTCCAGTTCATCCAGCATCGGTGTTTCGCGCATTTTCTTCGTCATCATTTTCTCCCGACCGTCAGCCATCTCATGTCTCTCAAGCCGTCGCCACCCCCGCGCCTTTCGACGCTTCATCCGGCAAGACTTTCGAGGTTTCCGGTATATTTATTTTTGAAGTGCCGGCCACTGATTGCTGACACTTGTCGACACTCAATTTAGGCATTCCAAATTTCGTACATTATAATATGCTCATATTCGATTTCCTGGCCAGAAGAATCTCTGCGCTGGTGGCAAATTTCCTTTTTAGATTTGTTCTAAATCACCTTATAAGACTTCTAAAATGAAGGTATAGTAGATTATGCTTATATTAATCAGCCGAAGAATTGATTCAAGCATTCCAGATCCTTGCCGTTCGGTGCAATGGACTCCCGCGGGTTGCGGTGGAGGCAAACCATGACACCGGCCGCCGACGCCTTCCGTCAACGCTGGGGCGGTGACCCCTTCGATCTGAACGACGGGGCCGCTTATACCCGCTGGCGCGAAGCCAAACTCGATCTCTATCCGCTGGGCGTCGACGAACTGATGGTCGAAATCGCGGACACCGCTTCACCCACGGCGGCCGAGCTGGCGGCGGTCCGCCGGCGCGTCGGCGCGGCGAACATGTGCCTGATCCGGGACACGGCAAGGCGGCTGCCGGCGCGTGACCGGTTTCTCGACTTCGTCGCCAATTTCGGATTGAAGCGGCTCGAACCCCACATGCTCTCGGACGGCGACGGCGTTTCCTCGATCACGCCGGGTAGCGGCGGACGGGGTAAGGACGAATACATCCCCTACACCACCCGGCCGATCAACTGGCATACCGACGGCTACTACGCCGAACCGCCCTCGCCCATCAACGCCATCGTGCTTTACTGCGTCAAGGCGGCGTCAGACGGCGGCGACAGCGCACTGCTGGATCCCGATATCGCCTACATCCGATTGCGCGACGACAATCCGGAGCACATCGAAGCTTTTTCGCGTTCCGACGTCCTGACTATCCCGGCCAACCGTCAGGGCGGACGTGAAATCCGGCCAGACCGGGTGGGTCCGGTCTTCTCCGTCGATCAGGGCACCGGTGAATTGCGCATGCGCTACACGGCGCGCACCATCAGCATCGTTTGGCGCGACGACGCGGCGACCGCTGCTGCGCGATGTGCCCTGGACGAACTTTTGGCCGAGGATACCGGCGACGATGCCGTTGTCAGGCTGCGGATGAATGACGGTGACGGGCTGGTCAGCAACAACGTGCTGCACAAGCGCAGCGGATTTGAAGATGAAAGCCGCTTGCTTTACCGCGGTCGTTTCCTGGACCGAGTGGCAACGGATATGGAGCCCGACGCATGATTTTGATGAGCCAGGTGCTGAAAATGCACGAAGACCTGACTTCGTTCGACGAACTGGTCCCCATCGTTCAAGCCTTGGGGGAACAGGGCGAAATCCTGATTAGCATGGATCAGAAGCCGCCCTATCCCGATACGCCCGACGACTGGGAACTTAAATTGGAGAACGTCTTTACCTGGGGTGGGAGATAGACGATATGGCGGGGGAATTCGAGACGGAAGTGAACGACCTGGGCGCCGTCGACCTGCCCTACGGCAAGGAAGTCAGGGCGGAGGAAATCGTCTACGAGAGCGGCATGCGGCTGTTGAGGCTGCGCATCAAGGAAGGCCGGCGGCACACCGTGTTGGAAGCCGATCCCGCCAGCGCCGCCGCCTGGGGGAAGATGTTGGGCGACTGGGCGGCGGCTAATTCAGCCTGATCTTACGTTCCACCGGCGCATCCCGCCTGGACGTCCAATCCGCCAGCGAGCCGTCGTACATTTTTGTCCGGCTTCGTCCCAAAATCTCGTGAGCCACGAACCAGGTGACCGACGCCCAGTGGCCGGTGTTGCAAAAGGTGAACATCTCACCTTCGGATTTGGCCCCGGCGATATCGAAGAGTTTCGCCAGCGCCCCTTTACGCCGAATTGTGCCGCCGCCGTTTTCGGTCATCCACTCGCCCGGCAGGCTGAGTGCGCCCGGCAGCGTCCCGGCTCGCTGTACGCTGGGGCTTTTCTGCAAACCCAGGTACTGAAGGTTGGGCCGAGCATCGAGCACCGGCAGAGCGTTTGTCAGAGCCGCCTCAATTTCCGACCGGCCGACCAGCATCTCCCGGCGTAATTTTGCTTCGAAACGTTTGGGCGTCCGGCGGATGTTGCCCCGCTCCAGCGGGTTAACCGGCGTGCGCCTGTCGGCCTTGGTCTCGGCCACGTAAGCCATCATACCGCCGTCCAATATCGAAACCTCGTCGTGGCCCAGCACCTTGAACGTCCAATAGAGCCGCGTCGCGATACCGAGATCGCCCGGCCCCCAGCCCGGCGCCACGAGAACGACGTGCGTGGACCCATCGATGCCCAGTTTTCCGATAACGCCGGTCAAGCGGTCCAGCGCCTTACCCGCCACTGGCATCAGGCCGTCAACCCCGCCGCGGCGCACGCGCCAACCGTCCAGGCCATAGTCGGTGTGGACGGCGCCGGGGATATGGGCGCCGAGGTAGGACCGCTTGTCCCGAAGATCGACAATAGCGCGGCCTTCGCTTGCGCCGTTCGCCAGGAGCCAGTCGACGCCGACCACCGGCACTGATGCCCAGCCCGGGGCTGCGCCGAATAGGGATAACAGGACGGCGGCGGCGGTCAGAGAAAAGCGTTTCATTCCGGTCTCCCGATACGCGGTTGCATTTTCGCCTCTCCTATAGCGGATCATCGTCCTCAATCAATCTCACAACGCGGTGAAGGGGGCGGAAATTTGCGGGAATTATGAATAGAGTTTGGACGACATGGCAGAGGAAGTTCCAATCGGGTCACCCCCATCCAAACCTTCCTCCCTCAAGGGGGAAGGCTTGCGTAAGCCAGATGGTACCCCCTCCCCCCTGGAGGGGGAGGGATGGGGCGGGGGGGACAACGGCAGCATCCAGTGGCCCGTCGTCGCCGCTGGGGGCATCATTGCTTCGGCCTGTCTCTGGGCGCTCGGCGATTTCCCCTGGAAGCACATCTCCCTTTATGGCGTCGGCCTCGCCTTGGGTATCGTGCTCTATCACGCGGCCTTCGGCTTCACGTCGGCCTACCGACGGATGATCAGGACGCGCGAGGTGGCCGGGGTGCAGGCCCAGCTTGTGATGCTGGGCGCTGCGACCGTCCTGTTTGCGCCCGCCCTGGCCGAGGGTTCGCTGTTCGGTAATCCGGTCGGCGGAGCGGTCGCCCCCATTGGCCTTCAGGTGGCTGCCGGTGCCTTGATATTCGGCCTCGGCATGCAGCTCGGCGGCGGCTGCGGCTCGGGCACGCTCTATACCGTGGGCGGCGGTAGTGCGCGCATGGTCGTCACCCTGATTGCCTTCTGCGCCGGTTCGTTCTGGGCCAGCCTCGATATGCGCTGGTGGGTATCGACGCCGCGTTTGCCGGGCATTGCGCTGGGCGATGCCCTGGGCTGGCCGGCGGCGGTGGCGCTGCAATTGGCTGTGCTGGTCGGTCTTTATCTCTGGCTGTCACGCTGGGCGCGCGGTGGGCAGCCCGCCCCGCCCCAAGGATCGTCTGCCCGTTTCCTTCGGGGACCCTGGCCGTTGATCTGGGGGGCATTGACGCTGGCGGTTCTGAATTTCGCCACCCTGGCGCTGTCCGGCCACCCCTGGACGATCACCTGGGCCTTCACGCTCTGGGGCGCCAAGGTGGCGACCCTTGTGGGCTGGGACCCGGCGGGCAGCTGGTTTTGGACCGGCGGCTTCACGGAGAACGCGTTGAACGCCGGCATCCTGAACGACAAAACGTCGATCATGGATATCGGCATCGTCATCGGCGCCCTCGTGGCGGCCGGCATGGCCGGCCGGTTCGCCCCCAATTTGCGCATTCCGTGGCGCAGCCTGATGGCCGCCATCATCGGCGGATTGATGATGGGCTACGGGGCCCGCATTGCCTTCGGTTGTAATATCGGCGCCTTCTTTTCCGGTGTCGCATCGACCAGTTTGCACGGTTGGCTGTGGATCGCTTGCGCCCTGCCGGGGACTTGGCTTGGCGTCAAAATGCGTCCATGGTTCGGCCTCGACTGAATGAAAGGTCAAAGGGGAACACGATGAAGCTCGCCAGCGAAGATCCCTGGATGCCAGCGCCGGATTACGGCAAATCGCTCAAGGGCCTGGGAATCAATCTGCTCGTGCGTGACGTTTCCCGGGCGGTCGCCTTTGGCGTCGAGGTCCTGGGCGCCGATATCGTCCATGACGATCCCGACTTCGCCGTCCTGCGCCGGGGCACGGCGGAGTGGATGCTGCATGCCGACCACACCTATCAGGACCATCCCCTGCACGGCAGCCTGGGCGATGACCTGCCGCGCGGCATCGGCGCGGAACTGCGGCTGCACGGCTGTGCCCCCGACGCGGCGGAAGCCCGGGCGCGCGAACTTGGCTTCACGGTTTTGGACGGTACGGCGGACAAGCCCCATGGCCTGCGCGAGGTCTATATCCTCGATGCCGACGGCTATCTCTGGGTGCCTGACGTTCCTTTGGCCGATTGATCGGACGCTGACCGGTCCAGCTTGATTTCCCCGCCGTCCCAGCGGCGCACCAACAGCAGCGCCAGAACCAGGGCGACCAGAGAAACACCGGTCATGGCGTGGAAGGCGTCGGCTTCAAAAATCTCGTAGAGGTAACCCGCAACCGGCATGGCGATGCCAAGCGCGATCCCCAGAGCCGCGGCAGAGTAGATACTCTGGGCCGTCGCAGATATGGCTTGGGGTGCGGCGCGCGCCAGAAAATGCATGGCCCCCAGGTGTGTGGCCCCGAACGTCAGTCCGTGGAGAAACTGCAGGCCGATCAGCCAACCGATATCGGTGGTTAAACCGGTTGCGGACCAGCGAACTATTCCCGCCGCCGCGCCGACCACCAACAAACCACCCGGTCCGAGCCGCTTGAGCACCCAGACGCCAAAGGCGAACAGGATAATTTCCGCCACCACGCCTTCCGCCCACAACAAGCCGATCACGCCATCGCCGATACCGGCGGCCCGCCAATGAATGGTACCGAAACCCATGAGCACGGCATGGGAGGCCTGCGCCAGGCCCGCGGCGCAAAGAAAAAGCACGAACGTCGGCGCTGTGAGCAACCGTCCGATCGCCCTGCGGGGAGCCGTCGACTTCGGCGGCGAGATATCCGGCAGGGCGTAACTGGCCACCAGGGTAAATGCCAGGCCGCCGAGCATGAGCCAGAGGATCCAATCCTCGCTGCGTCCCTCCAGCCACCGTCCGCCCAGCAGGGCCGCGAAAATGAAGGTGATCGAACCCCAAAGCCGGATGCGGCCGTAGTCCAGCCCCTCCCGGTACGCCGCTTTCAGCACCAGGTTGTCGGCCAGCGGCAACATGGCCGAAAACGCCACGGCGTAGACCGCCGTAACGGCAAGAATCTGCCAAAATCCGGAAGCGCTGAGGTAAAGCGCCGCCACCGCCAGGGATGCCGCGGCTAGCGCGATGATCGGCCGTCGCCGCTCGCCCCTGCGGTCGGCGATATGGGCGATCATGGGATTGCCGACTATTTTCAGCCAGGCCGCACTGGCCAGCAGCAATCCGATTTCGCTTGCCGACATTCCCCGGGAATGCAGCCACACCGGCCAAAACGGCATGTGGAAGCCGACGACCAGAAACACCGCGCCATAGAAAACTGATAGCCGGGCTGTAATCACAATCTCACACGGGTTGGTGGACTGGAGCGGGCGAGGGGAATCGAACCCCCGTCTTAAGCTTGGGAAGCTCCTGCTCTACCATTGAGCTACGCCCGCGGTGTCCAAGCCGGTCATTTCCTAGAATAAAAAGCCATCGATGGGAATCATTTTCAGCGCCGCGGTTCCGCTTAACGCGCCGCCATGATGTCGGCGATCGCCTCCTGAAGCTGCAGCAGGGAATAGGGCTTCTTCAGTATGGTCAATCCTATTGGGGCATTGTCACCGCCGGCATCCATGCGGTCCGGATAACCTGAAGTCAGCAGGACCTTGGGGCCGTCTCCCCTGCCGGCCACGATCTCCGCAATATCAAAACCGCTGATACCGCCCGGCATGACGACGTCGCTGAACAGAAGATCGAAATCATGATCTTCATCCAGGATCTTCAGCGCACTATTACCGTCGACCGCTTCGACGACATCCCAACCGATGCGGCGCAGCATGGCCGACGTCGTCTGGCGAACAATAGAATCATCTTCCACGACCAACACGGTACCGGACCGGTTTTGCAGTTCTGAATTCGGCTCAAGTGAGGCGGTTTGCCCAACCGCATCCAGGACCGCCGGTAAATTCAGCGTAACCCGTGTACCGACCCCGACCTCGCTGTCGATGCGGGCATAGCCCCCCGATTGCCGGGCAAAGCCGTACACCATGCTCAAGCCCAGACCCGTGCCCTCGCCCACGTCCTTGGTTGTGAAAAATGGATCGAACGCCTTTTTCAGCACGTTGTTCGGCATGCCGGAACCGGTATCGGCAACCACGATTTCGATGTAGTCACCGGCCGCAACCATCTCGCCGTCAACATCGATGGCTTCGGGCAAGGTGGCGCCCGAGACGTCGATGGCCAACTTACCGCCGTCCGGCATGGCGCCCCGCGCGTTGATGGCCAGGTTGAGCAACGCGTTTTGCAGTGCGTTGGAATCCGCCTTCAACCGCGGAACGTTTTCCTCGATCCGCACTTCCAAGGCGATGTCCTCGCCCAGCGTGCGATGGAGGATTTCCTCTATTCCCGCCAATTCCGAGGGCAGATCGATGATGTCGGTATGAAGATGCTGCTGGCGCGAAAAGGCCAGTAGCTGTCCGGTCAAGCGCGCTCCGTGCTCGGTGGTCGAAACGATCTGGTCCAGCCATTTGACCTGTTGTGCGGCGTCTCCCATGGCGGATTGGACCATCGCCGACGCGCCGCTGATAACCTGCAGGAGATTGTTGAAATCATGCGCCACGCCGCCGGTAAGGTGGCCGATCGCCTCCATCTTCTGGGCCTGGACCAGTTGCTGGCGCATTCGCGATTGCTCGCTGACATCGCGCAGCAAGGCCTGTAGGGCTTGCTCCCCCTCCCATTCAACAACACTTGTGGTCGCCTCAATGGCGACGTGGGAGCCGTCCATTTTGAGAAATGTGTGTTCGGTAAGGGGCGAATTGACCCCGCTTTCCAGTACGCTCTCCATCCGCCGAGTAGACAACTCCAAGGAACTCTCATGGACCCGTTCGCTTATCGGCGTACCGATGAGATCTTCCGGGCCGGCGGCGCCGAACAAACGGACGGCGCCGCCGTTGGCGTACAGTATGAAGCCGTTCCGATGGATGACCAGCGCATCCGCCAGACTTTCGACCAGTGTCCGATAGCGCCGTTCACTGCGGCTTAGAGCCTCCTCGGCAAGCTTCTTTTCGGTTATGTCGATCAGGGTATTTTGAACCGCCGGTTCGCCCTCCCAGTTGACCACCTGCGACGACTGTCTAAGCCAGATCGCGGCGCCGTTCTTTTTGCGCCCCTCGTATTCATAATCGGAAGGCGCGGTTTCGCCCGCCAGCCGCTTCCGGCGATATTCCCTGAGGCGTTCCAGTTCGTCCGGGGATACCAGGCTGCCAAGCGAGTCCAGCGCCATCATTTCCTGCACGGATGCAAAGCCGAAGATCTCCGCCGTCGCTTTGTTGACGTAAAGCGGCCGGCTGTCCGACGCGATGACTTGAATTCCTTCCCTCATGTTGTCGCTGAGTTGGCGGAAACGCTCCTCGCTGAGCGCCAATTCCTCTTCGGCCCGTTTGCGATCCGTAATGTCGACCAGAACGACTTCATTTTGGTCTTCGTCGGGATAAAACATAGCCGACAGTTGGACCTGGAATTTAGATCCGTCGAGGCGAACGAACTCTGTTTCGAAGCCCCGATTGACACCATCGCGCATTCCCGTCGTAACAAATTCTTCCCGTGCGGCGATATCGGCCCAATGGCTGTCCGGACGATAATTCTCCAACAAATTTTCCACGCTGGGATAACCAAGCATCTCGACGATGCGGTTGTTGGCCTCGTTGAGTTTGCCGTCCGAAATTCGGCCGCGCAGGATGCCCACCTGGGCGTTTTCGAAGAGGTTTCGGAATTGGCTGTTCCGCTTCTCGAACACCTCTGCCTCGACGGCCAAATTCCTGCGGTGGCGGATAATCGTCGCCTGTTTCATGACGACGGCCGGCAGCAGTTCGAAATAGATTTGCTCGTCGTGCTTCACGACGTAGTCCGCCACGCCCAGGGCAAGAGCTTCGGCAGCCACGACCTCACTGCCTTGACCGGTAATGATGACGACCACCTGGTCGGGGTTTATCCGCAGGGCCTCGCGCGCGATATCCAGACCCGACATGTCAGGCAGGTTATAGTCGAGGGCAAGAATTTCGTGGCCCGTGGCCGCGAATTTTTCGATGCCCTCACGTCCGTTGCCGGCGACATCGACAACATATCCGTTCGTCTCCATGACGCCTTTGAAAAGCGCCTGCAACGGCTGATCGTCCTCGACGTAGAGGATTCTGATTTGACCCTGATCGTCCATCTGGCTGTCAATCCCACTCCTGAAATGATTTTAGATCATATGGCTTGGGCTGGCATAAACATTCTCACCACGGAAGGCGGTCTCAACCATCATCACACCTCAGTGAACGGGCGCTCCCCCATGTTGACAAACAGGGGCGGGAAACGGAATGTGAGGCCGCTTTCCGGGGCGCTGCGGCAGTGTTCCAGAACCTCTTTATGGGTAGTTACATGACACTGACAGCCGAAATTCCGGCCACACAATTCGAGAAATTCCAAGACCCCGATATTACGGCTAAGGGAGAGCGCCGTGCCGAGGTCGGACTTAAGAATATCGAAACGCTGTGGTTCAACACCGGGACGCTTTGTAACCTTGAGTGCAGCCATTGTTATATTGAATCGAGCCCGACCAACGACAGTTTGGTCTACCTGACGGCGCGGGAAATCGGCCTCTACCTCGACGAACTTCAGCAGGGGGACTGGGGCTGCGATGAGATCGGTTTTACCGGCGGAGAGCCGTTCATGAACCCCGATATCATCGCCATGCTGGACGATGTCCTGGCGCGTGGTTACCGCGCGCTGGTGCTGACAAACGCCATGCGCCCGATGATGAAGTTGTCGGACGATTTGTTGCACCTCAAACAACGCCACGGCGACAACCTGCTGCTGCGCCTGTCGCTGGATCACTACACCGCGGCGCTGCATGACGAGGAACGCGGTCATCACACATGGGAAAAGACTATGCCCGGGCTTCGCTGGCTGAGCGATCATGAGTTCAACATCCAGGTTGCGGGCCGAACCTGCTGGACGGAATCGGAAGCCGAACTGCGCAACGGCTTTGCCCGGTTGTTCGAGGATATCGGCATGCAGGTGGACGCCGCAGATCCGGCCGCGCTGGTGCTGTTTCCCGAGATGGACGAACAGCGCGACGTGCCGGAGATCACCGAGGCTTGCTGGGATATCGTCGGCACCAAGCCGGACAACATGATGTGCGCCACATCGCGCATGGTCATCCGCCGCAAGGGCGAGGATCAACCGGTCGTGGTTCCTTGTACGTTGCTGCCCTACGATCACCAATTCGATCTCGGCCGGTCGTTGGCCGAGGCCGACCGCTCCGTCAAACTCAACCATCCCTTCTGCGCTGAGTTTTGCGTTCTCGGCGGTGGTTCCTGCAGCGTGCACGACTAGGCGGCATGGCGCGGACCCTCCATCTCGGCGTTCTGGATGGCCCCGTCCTGATCTTCGGCGGCCCCTACAGCAATCTTGAAGCCACCAGGGCGATGTTGGCGCAAGCCGAAAGCCTCGGCGTTCCGCGCGACCGCACGATCTGCACCGGCGACGTCGTCGCCTATTGCGCCGCGCCCCGGGAATGCGTCGAAGTCATTGCCGAGGCGAACCTGCCGGTCGTCATGGGCAACTGCGAGGAATCACTCGGCGCCGGCTTGGACGATTGCGGCTGCGGTTTCGATCCCGGCGGGACCTGCGATCGGCTGGCGGCGGATTGGTATTCGTATGCCGCCGGTCAACTAGACCACTCCGCCCGCGTTTGGATGCTGGATTTGCCCTCCCGCATCACGTTCGACATCGGCGGACGCCATCTCGCCGTCGTTCACGGCGCCCCCAGCGAAATCAACCGCTTCATTTTTGCCTCCACCGACCAGAGCGAAAAACGTCCCGAAATCGACGCTACCGGGTGCGACGGGGTCGTTTGCGGTCACTCGGGCCTGCCCTTCACGCAACTGATCGAGGGCAGGCTATGGCACAACGCCGGCGTCATCGGACTGCCCGCCAACGACGGCACGCGGCGCACCTGGTTCAGCCTACTGACACCCGGACAGGACGGCCTGACCATCGAACACCGCGCACTCGATTACGCAGCTGGGCCTGCGGCGGCGGCCATGCGCGCCGCAGGATTGCCGGAGGAATATGCCCAGGCCCTGGAAACCGGACTTTGGGATAATTGCGAAATCCTGCCGGCCAGCGAAACGGCAGCCCGCGGTATTCCCCTGGCGCCGCCGCCGATCCTATGGCCGGCATCGGACACACATCGATCCGCTGCCTGACAAGGCCCCGATCCAAGCACAAGACCGAAACGGTTGCTTGACGGCGCGCACCAGCAGGACTATATCTCCGTCAACATCGTGGTGATTTGAGCCGGCCGGCTTGCAGCCACGTTAATCATACCGCTAAAAGGCCGGGGCAAATTGAACCCTGGCCAGAGGCCGGGGTTTTTTATGCCGGAGGACCGGACCATGAACACAGACGTCGACCAAAGCACCTGGCGGCAGGCCACGCGCCTCGTCCGGGGTGCGACCACGCGCAGTTCCCACGGGGAAACCAGCGAAGCGCTGTACATGACGTCAGGCTACGTATACGACAGCGCCGACGCCGCCGAAGCCCGTTTCAAGGGCGATGCCGAGGGTTTCATCTATTCGCGCTACGCCAACCCGACGGTGGCGATGTTCGAAGAACGCATGGCGCTGCTCGAGGGCGCCGAAGCCGCCGCGGCGACCGCCAGCGGCATGGCCGCCGTCAACGCCGCCCTGGCCTGCCAATTGAAGGCCGGTGACCGGGTGGTTGCTTCGCGCGCCTTGTTCGGCTCGTCGCTCTACCTGCTGGAGGATCTGTTTCCCCGCTTCGGCGTCGACGTGACCCTGGTCGACGGCATCGATCTCGACCAATGGCGCAAAGCTCTGGCTCCCGGCGCTGCCTGCGTCCTGATCGAAACACCGTCCAATCCCACGCTTGAAATCATCGATCTCGAGGCGGTCTGCGAGATGTCGCATGAGGCCGGCGCCCGGGTCATCGTCGATAACGTCTTTGCCACGCCCGTCCTGCAAAAGCCCATGGAATTCGGCGCCGACATCGTCGTCTATTCCGCCACCAAACACATCGACGGCCAGGGCCGCTGCCTGGGCGGCGTCATTCTGGCCGACCACGAGTTCATCAACGATCTCATCGGCCCTTACCTCAAACACACCGGACCGAGCCTCAGCCCGTTCAACGCCTGGACCCTGTTGAAGGGGCTGGAGACGCTCGACCTCAGGGTTCGCCGCCAAAGCGAGAACGCGGTCAAAGTGGCGAATTTCCTGGCCGGCAACAAGAACACAAGCCGGGTCCTCTATCCCGGCCGGGAAGACCATCCGCAATATGAACTGGCCGTCAAATACATGGATGCCGGCAGCAACCTGGTGTCATTCGACGTGATCGACAACCAAGGCCGCGAAAGCAAAGAGGCGGCGTTCGCCTTCCTCAACGCGCTGCAGCTGGTCGACATCTCGAACAATTTGGGCGACGCCAAAAGCCTGATCACCCACCCCGAAACGACAACGCACCAGCGGCTGACACCGGAGGCCCGTGCGCATCTCGGCATCGGCCCCGGATTGGTCCGCCTGTCCGTCGGGTTGGAGGATCCGGACGACCTGATCGCGGACATCGGGGACGCGCTGTCGAAGATATGAAATAATCCGTCGTTTTTCTGGACAAAAGCCGCGCGAAGCACGATATTTTTTGGCGCGTCGCACCCCGCATGATGTTTTTGCCGCGGTGCAGTCGAATTGCGCGTACCCGTAACGCTATCGAAACGAACAAAGATGTACTCAGAAACCACGCGATCCATTCAGGTAACGGTCGAGCCCGCCTATCTTGACGAGCAATCGGAGCCGGATGAGGATCGCTATGTCTGGTCCTATTCGATCCGGATCGAAAACAGGGGCGCCGAGACTGTGCAACTGCGCCACCGCTACTGGCACATCACGGATGCGCGCGGCAGAACGCAAG
Source organism: uncultured Rhodospirillaceae bacterium (assembly GCA_964528595.1). Taxonomy (GTDB): domain Bacteria; phylum Pseudomonadota; class Alphaproteobacteria; order UBA2966; family UBA2966; genus CAYFKJ01. Next base: position 112,517 of record CAZGTM010000001.1, on the reverse strand, counting down.
AGGTCCACGGAGCCGGCGTCATCGGTGAGCAGCCCGTGCTGAAACCGGGCGAGACATTCGAGTACACCAGCGGCACGCCGCTGCCGACGCCGTCAGGCATTATGTTGGGCTCATATGAGATGGAAACCAGAACGGGCGAGATGTTCGACGTCAAGGTGCCGCCGTTCTCTCTCGACAGTCCCCATGAATTCCAGTTGCGGCATTAGAAACTCAGTCGTCTCACACTCAATCTGACAGGAGTTGGCTTTGGGCAAACCGAGCCGCGAGGAAGCCGAAAACGCCGTCCGCACTCTCATCAAATGGGCCGGTGACGACCCCGAGCGCGAGGGATTGGAGGGCACGCCCGATCGTGTCGTGCGGGCCTACGAGGAACATTTCGCGGGCTACGCCGATGATCCGCTCGAGTACCTCAAACGAACATTCGAGGAAGTTAACGGCTATGACGAGATGGTCGTGCTGCGCGATATCCGCTTCGAATCCCACTGCGAACACCACATGCTTCCCATTATCGGCGTGGCGCACGTCGCCTACCTGCCGCAAAAGCGCGTGGTCGGCATCAGCAAGCTGGTACGCCTGGTCGAGGTCTACGCCAAACGGCTGCAAATCCAGGAAAAGATGACGGCGCAAATCGCCGAATCGCTCAACGACGTACTCGCGCCAAAGGGGGTCGGCGTCGTCGTCGAGGCGGCCCACCAGTGCATGACGACGCGCGGCGTCAACAAGCCCGGCGTGACCATGGTGACCAGTCATATGCTTGGCTTATTCCGCAGCGATCCCAAAACTCGGCGGGAATTCCTGGCCATCATAAATAGCCCCAAGGGCACCTACGCCAACGTCTAGGTCGCCGCGCGCGCGTGGACATTGCGCCCGGCCCGGTCAATAATCCGCTGCAATTTGAAGATGGCTCCGAATTCCAGGCGTAAACCGGGTCGTAGAACTTGATCGAATTTCGGCCACTCTTTTTTATCTGCGGCATTTTGCTGACGATGCTCGGCGTGGCGATGCTGATTCCGGCCGTTGCCGATGCCGTGACGGACAATCCCGACTGGGCGGTGTTCCTGGCGTCTGCTTTCGTCACGCTGTTCGCCGGCGGCGCGCTGATCCTGACCACCCGCGAGAAATTCCGCGCCCTGGTGGTCCGCCAGGCCTTCGTGCTGACCACGCTGGCCTGGATCATGCTGGCTGCCTTCGCCGCCCTGCCCTTCGCCTTTTCCAATCTGGGCTTGAGTTACACCGACGCCTTCTTCGAGGCGATGTCCGGCATCACGACCACCGGCTCAACCGTCATTACCGGGCTCGACGGCGCGCCGCCGGGCATCCTGTTGTGGCGCGCGCTGCTGCAGTGGCTCGGCGGCATCGGCATCATCGTTATGGCCATCGCCGTCCTGCCCATGCTGCAGGTCGGCGGCATGCAGCTCTTCCGCATGGAATCCTCGGACGCCTCGGACAAGGCGTTTCCCCGCGCAGCACAAATCTCTGCGGCGACGGCAATCATCTATTTCGTGTTGACGTTGGTTTGCGCCGCCGCCATGTGGGGCGCCGGCATGACGCCATTCGAGGCCGCGGCCCACAGCATGACGACCATCGCCACGGGCGGCTTTTCGACCTCCGACGCCTCCATCGGACACTTCGATTCGGCGGCGCTCGACTGGATCATCATCGTCTTCATGATCATGGGCAGCCTACCGTTCGTGCTTTATCTCTCGGTCGTACGGGGCGATCCGAAGGCGCTTTGGATGGACACCCAGGTGCGCTGGTTTTTCGCCATCGTGGTTGTTGCCATCGTCATGATCGTGCTTTGGCTGGTGGCCGCCAGCGATCTGGATATTCTCGCCGCCATCCGTCAATCGACCTTCAACGTGATTTCCATAATCACCGGCACGGGCTACGCTACCGCCGACTACAACGCCTGGGGCGCCCTGCCGGTGACGGCTTTTTTCTTCTTCATGTTTATCGGCGGCTGCGCCGGCTCGACCTCATGCGGCATCAAGATCTTCCGCTACCAGGTCCTGTTCGCCACCGCCCGCATCCAGTTCCGCCGCCTGTGGCAGCCCCACGGCGTCTTTACGCCCTTGTACAACCGCCGGCCCATTCCGGAATCGGTGATCGACGCGGTCATGAGCTTCTTCTTCCTGTTCGCCCTGACGTTCGGCATTTTGGCCTTGGCCCTGACGCTGATCGGCCTCGATTTTACCACTGCCGTTTCGGGCGCGGCGACGGCCATCGCCAACGTCGGCCCGGCGCTGGGCGACATCATCGGTCCGACCGGCACGTTCGCGACGCTGCCGGATGCCGCGAAATGGGTCCTAAGCGCGGGGATGCTGTTGGGACGGCTGGAACTGTTGACCGTCCTGGTACTGTTCACGCCGGCATTCTGGCGGGGGTAAGGATTACTCGGCGGGCGCTTGCGTTCGAGTATCCGCCTTGTCCCGTCCGATGAGCTTGCCGAAGTCGGCCTGAGCCGCCAGCAGAGCCGGCACGACAATGAGAACCAGGGCAGTCGCCACGCCCAGGCCAAAGACGATGGTGATGGCCATGGGGATCATGAACTGAGCCTGAAGGCTGGTTTCGAACATCAGGGGCAGCAGGCCGCCGATCGTCGTCAGCGATGTCAGCAAGACCGCACGCAGGCGATCCTTGGCGCCGCCGATGATGGCCTCCTCCCAGGTTTCGCCGTGAACCAGCCGTTCCTCGATGACGCTGACCAGGATAATCGAGTTGTTGACCAGGATGCCCGCCAGGCCCAGCAAGGCGACCAAGCTGAGGATGCTGAGGTCGAAGCCCATGACGAGATGACCGATGACCGCGCCGACCAGGCCGAACGGAATAATCGCCATGACGACGAGAGGCCGGACATAGCTTGCGAACACCCAGGCGAGGATGAGGTAAATGGCGCCGAGACCCATCAACGAGCCGGTCATCATTTCGCCAAGCGTCTGCGCCTGTTCCTCCGATTTGCCGCGGAACACGTAGTCGAGCCCATGACGCCCCGTGATCTCAGACAGACCGGCGTCTTCCAAAGCGGTAAGGGTTGCGGCTGAACTGGTAACGTTTTCGTCGATCTCGGCTGTGACCGCCACTTCGCGCTCGCCGTCTTCCCGGCGGATACGGGCGAAGCCTCGGCTCTCGCGAATATTCACGACCTCGCTTAGGGGCACTTCGGCGCCGTTCAGCGCACGCAGGTAAAGATCGCGCAAGGTGCCACCGCCGGCTTCGCCGCGGGGGAACTGTACCCGCACGACCACTTCCTCGTCGCCTCGCGCAAACCGCTTGGCGATATGGCCCTCGAAGGCGTCGCGAACCTGGCGGCCGACGCTTTGGGTGGTGAAGCCCAACGCCTTGCCGCGTGACGACACTTTGAGGATGACCTCGCGCTTTCCAAACGGCAGGTCGTCCTCGATGTCGCTGACGCCCGGGAAGCGCGCCAACAAGGCTTTGACCTCATCCGACGCCGCCTTCAGGGCGGTGGTGGTGCCGCCGGTCAGGCGAACGTCGATCTCTTTTCCGGGTGGTCCGTGCGACGGCGCCGACAGGGATACCCGGTCGATTCCAGGCAGGGGCACGACTTCCTTGCGCCAGGCTTCGATGAATTCCGATGTCGTCACGGGGCGCTGGTCGGACGGCACCAGTTCGACATGGATGCCCCCGAGATGAACGCCCGTCCGGCCGGCGAATTCGCGGGCGACTGAATGACCCACGACGGCGAAGTTGGAATTGATCAGCCCACCCTTGCCGTCGCTCAGCTTGGCTTCGGCCCGCCGCATGCCGGCCTCGAGATCGTGGATCATCTGCTCCGTCTGGCTGCGCGGGCTGCCGGGGGCAAAAATGACGTTGGCAAAGATGTTGTCGCCCTCGGGCGCCGGAAAGAAATTGAAGCCGACCCGCCCGCCTGCCAGCAATCCTGCGCTGAGAATCAGGAAAGCCAGCGCCGCGGACAGGGTAACGTAGCGCCAGCGAACGCACAGGGTAACGAACCTGACGAACCAACCGTCGCGCAGCCGGTTGAAGCGGGTGTCGAACCAGGTTCTGAACCTTGAGGCCCCCTCTCCGGCCCGGGGCAATGCTTCCCGCAGGTGGCCCGGCAGGACGAGGAAACACTCCAGCAGGCTGGCAACCAGCACGGAAACGACAACAAAGGGGATGGCCGAAATAACCTGGCCGATAATGTCACCGATCATAAAAATCGGCAGGAATGCGGCGATGGTCGTCAACGACGAACTCATGACCGGCGCCAGCATGCGGACGGCGCCGCTCTCCGCCGCATCAATCGGGCCAAGGCCTTGGGCGCGCCGGGTGGCGGCGTGTTCGCCCACGACGATGGCGTCGTCGACGATGATCCCCAACGTCATGATCAGCGCAAACAGGCTGATCATGTTGATGGTCTGCCCGGTGAACAACATCGCCCCCATGGTCGCCATCATGGCAACCGGTATGCCGACGGCGACCCAAAAGGCCAGGCGGCCGCTGAGAAACAGGAACAAGACGCCCAATACAAGGATCAGACCGCCGCCGCCGTTCCACAGCAGCAGTTTGATGCGGTCGTCGATGAGGGCGGCCTGAACGTCGTAATGATTGAGGACCATGTGAGGCGGCAGCGTCGGCCGCAGTTCCGTCAGATACGTCTCCACAATTTCGGCCTGCTCCAGGGCGTCGGCGCTGGTCGCCCGCTGGATGTGGAGGCCGATCGCGGGGACGCCGTCCTGAAGCGTCGAGACGCCATGGAATTCAAACGCGTCCGAGATGTCGGCGATATCCTTGAGAAAGATCTTTTCACCGTTGTCGAGCGAGCGAATTTCGATGTCGGCGATGGCATCCGCGCGTTTGGCAAGGCCGATGCTGCGGATTTGCGCTTCGAACTGTCCTTCCATGGTGCCGGACGGCAGATCCTGGGAGGTCGTGCGGATCTTGTCACCGATATCGCGAAGTTGGAGATCCAGGCGGCGGAGCGTTTTGGGCTCGACCTCGACCCAGATTTCCTCCTTGCGGGCGCCGGTCAGCGCGACCTGTGCAATGCCGCGCGCCAGGAGATCGTCCCGGATACGCTTGGCCGTGGCTTTCAGGGCGGCCTCGGAAAAAGGTCCCGAAATGGACAACCTGGAAATCGTGTCGTAGCGCACGGCCCGGGCGACAACCGGTTTGTCGCTGTCTTCGGGCAATGTCGTAATGCGCCCGACGGCGCTTTCGACGTTCGACAGAGCGGCCTGCATGTCGGCGCCGGAGTCAAACTCGATAACGATGATGGCAAGGCCTTCGCGCGCCGTCGACGTTACCCGTTTTACCGAATCGATAAAGCGTACTTCCGGGTCGATGGGTGAGATGATATTGCCTTCGACATCCTCCGCCGAGGCGCCCGACCAGGTTACGCTGACGCTGATGAAATCGAGACCGATAGTGGGGAAAAACTGGGTATTCATCCGCATCAGCGAAAATACCCCGATGCCGATCATCATCAGCATCAAGAGGTTCGAGGCGTTGCGGTGGCGGACGAACAGCCCGATGAGATCCTTGAGAAACATCGGCGCTACCGCAACTCGATCTTGAGGCCGGGGCCGATTTCAGCGAAACGGGTGGTGACCGCGCGGTCGCCGTTGTTCAAGCCGCCGCGCACCAGCACGTCGTCGCCGACGCGGCCGACGACTTCGACCTCGCGAGCCTCAAGCCGGCCCTCGACGGCGACATAGACGACGGTCCCGTGCAGGGCGCTTTCGTTGAGACGCACCACGCCGGCGAATTTCCGGTCGCGCAACATGACTTCAACAAAGGCGCCGGGCCGGATGGGCTGATCGGGGCCGCTTCCCTGGAGGCGCGCATAAAGGTCGACACCGCCGCTGGCCGCGTCGATGCGCGCGCCCGCCCGCTCGACCGTGGCTTTGTATTCGAATTCCCGCTCGCCGGCCCGCCACAGGACGCGGGCCTCGCGGCCTTCGACGCCGCCGCCTGAAACCAAGCGGCCGTACTGATCGTCCGACACGTGGATGCGGACTTCCAGCCGCCCGGCGTCGATCAGCTTGGCGATGGGATCGTTGAGCGACAGGCGCCGCCCCCGGTCCGCCGCCTTATTCAGCAGATAGCCGTCGAAGGGCGCGACGAGTTTTGTGCGTTGCAGATCGCGTTTGGCCCGGCGCACGCCGACCTCGAGCTGTTTGATTTTTGAAGACTGCTGGGCCAATTGCGCCACGTAAGCGGTCAACATGTTCCGGCGCGTTGACACCAGTTGGGTTTGGCGGCTTTCGGCGATGCGGGCGTCATCGAGACGTTTTTCCGAAACGGCGCCCCGTTTTTGCAGCTTCTTGATTCGTGCCAGATCGCGCTTGGTCAGGTCCAATTGCGCTTTGTCCTCAACCAGACCGTCGCTTTCCGACTTACGCCGCGCTTCGATTTCATCGCGCCGGGCTCGCGCCTCGGCCAGTTGGGCCGTCCGCTCGTCCAGCGCGGCGCGATAATCGAAGGGATCGATTTCCAGCAGCAGTTCACCCGCTTTCACGGTGCCGCCTTCAGCGAAGTTCTTGCCGACTTTGAGTACCGGTCCGACCACCAAGGCCCGCAGTTCCGCTTCGCGGCCAGCCACCACCTGACCGAACAATTTCATTTCAGGCTGCTGATCGGCCACCTCGACGACTTCCGCGGCAACCGTCCAGACTTTTTCGGAAGGCGCTTCAGGCACGATCTCGGTCCGCGTCGCCCAGAGCGAAAAAGCGCTCAGCAGCGCCAAAGCCAGAACACCGAGGGGCAGGAATATTTTCATGGAACTTCGCATTTACTACGTCCTAGGACTCGGCGGTTGCGTCCGGTCTCGGCAATTCCAACAGGCGCAGGACCGAATTAATGGTCGCGCTGATCAGTGTTTCGGCGTTCTCGGGGGAATACTCGTCCCATCCCATGCGGGCCAGAATGACGGGACGCATCAGGCTGAGCTTCATGACCTGGGTGGTGACCGAAAGACCGAGCAGCTTCACTTCCGTATCGCCCATATCGCCACCTGTGGCGGCAGCCACCAATCCAGTGATGGCATCCTGAGCCGGATTGATATGACCGTCCATCACCAGCGAAAATGCGGCCGTCGGATGGTGCAGTTCCCGCACCACCAAGCCTACCGGCGCCATGGGAAAATCCGCGCTGGTCAGAGCGGTATAAAAAGCCCGGACAAAACCGGCGGCGACCAGGGCAATCGCGGCCTTGTCGCCGCCGGCCTCCTCGACCGCCCGGCCCAGCGTTTCAATGACGCCTCGCCGGCGCGGCGCCAGCATATCCAAGGCATGGCGGATCGCCGCTTCGTAAAGGCCCTTCTTACCGCCGAAATGATAGGTGATGGCCGACAGGTTGACGCCGGCCGCCGTGGCCAGTTCACGCGTGGAGACGCCGTCCAAACCCTTTTCCGCGAACAACTCCATCGCGCTGTCCAGCAACCTCGCCCGGCCTTCGGCTTCGCCGCCATTGCGCGGACGGCCCCGGCGCATGGGCGTTTGCGGGTCCGGCGAGGATTCGGATTTAATTAGGTCGTTCGTTTGAACCATAATGTCCATATAGGTCCGGAACTTGAAACATTCAACCGGAAATCGGACGGCCTCTATGGACGGTTTGGATATCGCCCAGTATCGTGCGCCCGAACTCAACCGGGAAGTCCTGACCTGCCATGCCTTCACAATCCTATTCGCCGGTGGCCATGATCGAACGCCTCGTGGCGTTCGACACCACCAGCCGCAATTCCAACCTGGAACTGATCCATTTCGTCCGGGATTACCTGAACACCCATGACGTCGACTGCGAGATCATCCACAACGACGACGGCGCCAAAGCCAACCTCTACGCGACGCTGGGACCGAAGCGGGACGGCGGGGTGGTTTTGTCGGGCCACACCGACGTCGTACCGGTCGACGGCCAGGACTGGCACACCGACCCCTTCGCCATGGCGGAGATGGACGGCAAACTCTTTGGCCGCGGCACCGCCGACATGAAAAGCTTCCTGGCCATCGCCCTCTCGCTGGTGCCGGATATCCTGAAGCGCCGCCTGGACGTGCCCATTCATCTGGCGCTTTCCTACGACGAAGAAGTCGGCTGCATCGGCGCCCACGACCTGGTGCCGAGCATCACCGTTCCCGGCGCCAAGCCGCAGGCCATCATCGTCGGCGAACCCACCGGCATGAAGGTGGTCAACGCCCACAAGGGCATCAATTCGTTCTACACCACGGTGACCGGCCTGGAAGGTCATTCCAGCGCCACTCATCAAGGCGTCAACGCCATCATGTTCGCCGCTGAAATGATCGCCTACCTCGGCCGTTTGGCGGAGGAACTGAAAGACAACGCCGATCCCGAAAGCCGCTTCGATCCGCCCTACACGACCGTGCAGGTCGGCGTCATCGAGGGCGGCACGGCACTCAATATCATTCCCCGGGAATGCCAGTTCGTCTGGGAGTTCCGCAACGTGCCCGAGGACGACCCCAACGCTTTGCTGGCGCGGGTCAATGAATTCGCCGAAGCCGAACTGCTGCCCCGCATGCGCAAGGTTTCGGCGGACGCGGGTATCGTCACCGACTACCGCGCGCAGGTGCGCGGACTGGTGCCCGAAGACGGCTCACCCGCCGAAACGCTGGTCCTGGCGCTGGCCGGCAGCAACCAGACCTATGCGGTTTCCTACGGCACCGAAGCCGGCATCTTCCAGCAGGCGGGCGTGCCGACGGTGATCTGCGGTCCCGGCGATATCGGCCAAGCCCACAAACCGAACGAATTCATCACGCTGTCGCAGGTTGACGAATGCACGGCATTTATCGGACGCTTGGTCGACCATTTGGCAGTTGACTAAGGGCGACGACAGGTCATGCCCGACCTACCGATAGATATCGAAGCGGCGTTCGAGGCGACCGCAACCGACGAGGACCGGGCCCGGCGCCTGCTGATCCCGTGTTTTGCCGAGTTCTACGCGGCCCTCATTCGCGCCATCCCATTTGAGACGGAGGACGAATTTTCGCTTGTCGAGCTCGGCTCGGGCAGCGGATTGCTGGCGGCACTGGTGCTGCATTTCTTTCCCCGCGCCAAGCTCACGCTGATCGACCGGGACGACGCGGCAATCGAAGCCGCACGCCTCAGACTGGCCGGGCATGCGGAACAGACAAGCCTGTTGCATTTGGACTACGCCCGCGAGGACCCGACGGAACGGTACGATCTGGCGCTGTCGGCGCTGTCGCTGCACCACAACTCCAACCTCGACAAACGCGCCCTCATGCGCACAATCTACGCCACCCTGGTCCAGGGCGGCAGCTTCATCATCGCCGACCGCGTGTCGGGCACGACGGTCGATATCGAGGACCACTATTGGCAGGTGTGGGAAGAGGAAGTCCGCGCTTTGGGCGCCGCCGAGGAGGACATCCGGCGCAGCCTCGAACACCGCGGCGATGACATACTGGCAACGCTGGAAACCCACCTGACGGCAATGGACGCACCGGGCTTCCGTAACATCGATATCTATTACAAGTCGATGATGTTCGCCGTGTTCGGCGGACAGCGTCCCCAGTACTAGGCCTTGGTCACTTCAAGGCGCCGCCCATGAATTTCCGCACATTGGCTTCGAGCGTGCGGTCGAGGTCCGCCATCAGCGCCGAGGTCAAATCGAAAAAGATCTGGTCAAGTTCGTTTGGCGGGACTTCCTCGGGCACGGTCCGGGTTCGCGCGACCCGCGCGTCGGCTTTGGCTTCGACGAAGCCCCGAACCGACCGGACTTCAATCGCCACGTCCAACACGCCGACGTATTTTGCCGCCTGCTCCTTGTAGAAAAGGCCCTTGACGCCTTCTTTCACTTTGAGCGCCTGGCCCACCACGCTCGCCTCGCGGATGATGACCCGGACAGACCGCTCGGCGCCCGCCGCACTGATCCGGTCGGTTATCCAGCGCCGGATCGCCAGTTCGGGAACGAGCGGAAATTCATGCTCGACATTGGGCGACTTGAATGGTGCAGCGTAGTCGTCAACGATCTCGATTTTCGCGGCATCGAATTTCAACGGCGCCACGTGGTTCCAGGTCAAATCCGGGAAAGTCGGCGCCGGCGCAGGCGTTTCGCACGAGGCCAAGATCAAAGATGCCAGACCGGCGATCAGGAGACGAGACGGGAATAATCTAAAATTCATGCCGAGACTTCTGCCGAAGAAATGTGGCGGCATGATGACGCCGCCGGCGGCCGAGTTCAAGTGCGGTGGAACTAGCCGGGGCTTCGGCGGGCTTCAATGTCTTCCTGGGAAAAGGCGTGTTCGGCATTGCAGAACTGGCATGTCGAGGTGACCACGCCGTCCACGACCATGTCCGTCAGTTCCTCGGCGGAAAACGTCGCGAGGACGCTGATCATGCGTTCCCGGCTGCAGTTGCAGCGCGCTTCCAGAGAGGCCGGTTGGTAGACCCTGACGCCGTCCTCGTGGAACAGGCGGTAGAGCAGCGCCCCCCCGGAGAGATCGGCGTCGAGGAATTCGTCCGGCTGCGCGCTGCCCAGCAAGACCAGCGCACGCCGCCAATCGTCTTCGGCCTCGTCTTCCCCGCGGCCGTCGGCGGGCGCGCCCGCCAGACGTTCCAGCATCAGCGCGCCCGCACGCCAGTCTCCATCAATGCGCCCAACCTCAAGCCGCACGGCGGCAGCAAGCTGTTCGGACTGGCGCAAATACTCGTGAGCACAATCGGCCAAAGTCGCACCTTCCAGGCCGACGACGCCCTGGTAGGTCTCGGTATCGGCGCCCTGATCGACGGTGAAGGCCAGGTGACCGCTGCCAAGCAATCTTGGCACCGGGCCGGAAATCGCCGCTTCCGCCTCCGCAGCGGTCACCGCGTCGGCATCAAAACGGGCATAACCTCTCAGCGCGCCGTCCGTGGTGAAATCGGCGATCATCAGGCCGACCGGCCCCTGGCTCGAGGTCTGTAGGGTGAAACGGCCTTCGAACTTGAAGGTGCCGGCAATAACGGTCGCCAGCGTCAGGGCCTCGCCCAACAGCGTCGCCACGGCATCGGGATAGTCGTGTGCAGTCAGGATCTTATCGAGCGATGGACCCAGCCGTGCCAGGCGCCCGCGAAGATCAACGTTCTCGAACCGGAAGGGCAGGATGATGTCATCATCCCGGCCCTGGGTTGCCGCCGCCGCCGTTACTTCGTGGTTCATCCGCTTTTCCGCCAGTTAGTTGTCAGGCGCCGAAACACCAGGCCAGTACGCCCTTTTGGGCGTGCACGCGGTTTTCCGCTTCGTCCCAGACGACGGAATGGGGCCCGTCGATGACCGCATCGGTCACTTCTTCGCCGCGATGGGCGGGCAGGCAATGCAGGAACAGGGCGTCGGGCTTGGCGAGACCCATCAGGCGTTCGTTGACCTGATAGGGCTTTAACAGGTTGTGCCGCGTCTCCGCCTGATCGTCGCCCATCGACACCCAAGTGTCGGCGATGACGCCGTCGGCGTTGGCAACCGCCGCCTCCACATCTTCGGTCAAAGTGACATTTGCGCCAAGCTCCCTCGCCCACTCAAGAACATGAGCGGGCGGCGCCAACTGATCGGGACAGGCAAGACGTAGTTCGAAGCCGAGCCTGGCCGCGGCGTGCACCCACGACACGGCCATGTTGTTGCCGTCGCCGCACCAGGTCATAACCTTGCCGGCGATGGATCCGCGGTGCTCCTCCACCGTGAGGACATCCGCCATCACCTGGCAGGGATGGGTGTTGTCGGTCAGGCCATTGATCACCGGAACGGTTGCGTATTCCGCCATCTCCAGCAATTTGTCGTGGGCCGTGGTGCGGATCATGATGGCGTCGACATAGCGCGAGAGCACACGGGCGGTGTCGGCAACCGTTTCGCCCCGGCCCAACTGGGTATCGCGGCTGGACAGCATCAACGCCGTACCGCCCAACTGGCGGATCGCCACCTCGAAGGAGACCCGGGTTCGGGTCGACGGTTTTTCAAAAACCATGGCCAGCAGCCGGCCGTCGAGCGGGCGGCCGTCGTCGGGCACGCCGCGCGGCAGCCCTTCCCGGGCTGACTTCAGTGACGCCGAACGCGCCAATATGTTGCGCAGGTCGGTCTCGTCCAGGGCGTCGATATCGAGGAAATGGCGGAGGGCGCTCATCGGCTTATTCCGGCGTCGCGCCGCCCAACCTGGCGCAGGCGTTTTCCAAGGCCGTCATCGCTTCGTCCACTTGGGTTTCCTCGATCACCAGCGGCGGAATCAGGCGCAAAACGTTGTCACCGGCCGGCACGGTCAGGACACCCTCGGCCCGCAAGGCGTCCACCAAATCGGTGTTGGTGACCTTGCACTTCAGGCCGATCAGCAAACCCTGGCCGCGCACTTCCTCGATCACATCGGGATGGGCGTCGGCGATGCCGGCAAGCTTTTGCGTCATCAAACCCGCGATGCGTCCGACATGATCGAAAAAGCCATCCTCCAACATGACGTCCAGCACGGCGTTGGCGGCCGCCACCGCCAATGGGTTACCGCCGAAGGTCGAGCCGTGCGTACCGGGCGTCATGCCCTTGGCCGCTTCCGCGGTGGCCATGCAGGCGCCGATCGGCATGCCGTTGCCCAGCGCCTTGGCGATGGCCATGACGTCGGGCGCAACGCCCTCCCACTCATGGGCGAACAGCGTGCCCGTCCGGCCCATGCCGGTCTGGACTTCATCGAAAATCAACAGGATGCCGGCATCGTCCGCGATCTTGCGCAAGCTTTTGAAGTAGCTGGGCGACATCACCCGCACGCCGCCCTCGCCTTGAACCGGTTCGACGATGATGGCGGCGGTTTCCGGCCCGATGGCGGCCTTGACGGCATCGGCGTCACCCGCCGCCACCTGATCGAAGCCCTCGACCACGGGACCGAACCCTTCGAGGTGTTTTTCCTGACCGCCGGCGGCGAGTGTCGCCAGCGTGCGGCCGTGAAACGCACCCTCGATGGTAATGATGCGGTAGCGCTCGGCGCTCCCGTTCACGGAATGATACTTCCGAGCCATTTTGATGCAGGCTTCCATCGCCTCCGCACCGGAGTTGCAGAAGAAGACGGTGTCGGCGAAGGAATTGTCGACCAGGCGCTGGGCCAGGCGCTCCTGTCCGGGAATTCGGTAGAGATTTGACGTATGCCAGAGCTTACTCGCCTGCTCCGTCAGGGCGGCGACGACGTGGGGATGCGCGTGACCCAGCGAGGTCACGGCGATGCCGGTCGTGAAGTCGAGAAAGCGGTTTCCGTCCCCGTCGAACAGGTAGGGTCCCTCACCGCTCTCAAACGCCACTTCGACCCGGCCATAGGTCGGCATTACTTCTGAAATCACGTGCTCTCTCCGAAAATCCAGGGCCGCCGCCGCAATTCGGCGGCATCCAAAATCTTACCCTCGGGAAAGCGGCGCAGTATGGTTTTCCGCGGGTCCCGTGTCAACGCCGGGAATTGGGTTCAGGCCTTGATTTTGTATCCGCGCTGGAAGAGCTGGTAGACCAGCCCCGCCAGGACGACGTTGATCACGAGCATGACCAGGGCGCCGACGACGGGAGAGCCGTCTGAGCGGTCGATGAAACCGTAGCGGAAGCCGTCGATCATATAGAAGAAGGGGTCGAGCTGGCTGAGCGTGTACCAGATGCCCGGCAGGCGCTCGACGGAATAGAAGGTGCCCGACAGGAAGGCCAGCGGGGTAATGACGAAGTTGGTAATCACGGCCATACGGTCGAATTTCTCGGCCCAAAGCCCCACCAGCATGCCCAACATCGACAGCATCAGCGATCCGGCAACGGCGAAATAGACGATCGCCCAGACGTGATGTATTTCTATCGGTGCGAAAAGCGACATGGCGAGCAGTACGAACAGGCCGACGGCGACACCCCGCGTGACGCCGCCCAGTGCAAACGCGAGCACCAACTCGGCCGCCGACAACGGCGGCATCAGGACATCGACGATGTTGCCTTGAATCTTTCCGATCATCAGTGTCGACGAGGTGTTGGCGAACGAATTCTGCACGATCGCCATCATCACCAGGCCCGGCGCCAGAAATTGCAGGAACGGCATACCGCCGACGGTGCGCACGGCGCCCCCCAGCGCCAGCGAAAAAATCGCCAGGAACAGCAGCGAGGTCACCATGGGCGCGAACAGCGTCTGGCCCCAGACCTTTATGAAACGTTGTACTTCCTTGGCGTAAAGCGTCCACAGGCCGATCCAGTTGACCAAGCCGATCGGGCGCACGCGCAAGGGTGAAGGCATTGGCTGGTTCAAGCTCATCGGGTTCCCGTTCGAACGGTTTCAGTGGGCAGGCGCGTGGACTGTTATCTAGGTCGGTGCGCGCCGATCACAAGGCCGCTACAAACCATCGCCGCCGTCGCCACCGTCGTCGGCGTCGGCATGAGCGAGGGCTCTTTCAACTTTCTTGGCCGGCGCGGCATCCGCCTTTTCCGTTTGCGGCTTGACCGGACCATCTTGACTCACACGCAGCGCCGGCGCGCCACCCTGCTTGTCCTCGCCGAAATAGATCGTCTGGTGCGGATAGGGAATTTCGATACCGCGTTCGTCGAACCGCCTTTTCACCAAGCCGTTGAAAGCCCGCTTGATGCGCCACTGACTACCCGGTTTGGTCTTGAGCCGGGCCCGCACGACGACGGCTGAATCGTCCAGGCGGTCGACGCCGTCGATCGCGATAGGCTCCAGAATGTCGGCGCCGACCTCCGGATCGTCCTGCAATTCCGCGCCGATTTCCTGCAGCAGCTCGGCCACTTCGTCGGTGTTTTCTCGGTAGGCGACGCCAACTTCCGCCACGTGATAGGCGAAGTCCTTGGTCATGTTGGTGACCGTATCGACGGTGCTGAAGGGGATGGTGTGAACCGTACCGCGCGTGTCGCGCAAGCGGATGGTGCGGATCGTCATCGCCTCGACCGTACCGGAAAGTCCACCTACCGTGACGAAATCACCCACGGCGATGCTGTCCTCGAATAGGATGAAAGCGCCGGTGATGATGTCCTTCACCAGGGTTTGCGCGCCGAAACCGACGGCCAAGCCGACGACGCCGGCGCCGGCCAGCAGCGGCCCGATGTTGACGCCGAACTCGCTCAAAACCGTGAGGATGGCCATCGTCAGGATTACGATCAGCAGCGCGTTTTTCAGCAGCGGCAGCAGGGTCCGCGCCCGGGCGCTGCGCACGACCTGCTCGCCGCTGTCGTCGGTTTTCTCCAGATAGACGGTGATAATGGTGCTGACGACTTCCCAAACGATCAGGGCGAAGGCCAGGACGACGAAGATGTTGAGGGCGCGCGACACGACGAGGCGGCCGAAATCGCTCGACAGCCAGGCCCCGACATCGACCTGCCAGCTCTGCAGGAGGAGCATGGCGGCGACGATGTAGATCAATACCGAGACGATATTGCGGGCCATCGGCAGATAGCGGTTGGCGCGGACTTCCAGCACGGGATACCGCGCCCGCATCCTGTCGGATACCCGAAAGCCCCGCTCCAGCCCGCGCAACGCCAGCAAGCGGGCGCCCCAGGCCGCCAACAGAACGATAACGCTGCCCACCGTGCCTTCGGCGACAAAGGCGAAACCGCCCTTGATTTCCAGGGCCCAAATGAAGTACGCGGCAGCGACGTAAAGGGCGGCGAAGACATGCCAGATTTCCGCCGTTCGCCGCCGCGCCGCCGCCAGGAACCGGTTGGCGTCGGCCTTTTCCGCGCCGTCTTTCAGGGCCGCGGCCACCGCGTCGCGGAGCTGCAGGATCAAGATCAAAAGCAGCAGAGCTTCCGCCAGTCCCAGAACCTTGGTCAACGCAACGTATCCGCCGGTGGGTAAGCCGAGCGTTAATCCGATCTGAACGATAAAGAAGCCGTAGACCGGCACGTTGACCAGCCGCCGCAGCCAGACGTAGGCATATCCGGACGTTTCGTCGGCCATCTCGAACAGGCGCAGGGACGGGCTGAACGGCGTCAGTACCGCTCGCCCCACCGTCAAGACGGCCCGGCTGACGACAACGGCATGAACCGCCGCCAGCACGACCACATGGACAATGTGATCCGGTCCGCTGAGGGCCAGGGCGGCGTAGGCCGTTGCCATGATGCCGGCGAGCGGCACAAACTCCAGGAAGGTGCGGGCGGTCAACAGCGGCAGGCGGATGAATAGCGACGCCGGTTCGCGGTTTTCCAGGGCGCGCTTGGGTTTGGTCAGAATGCCGCCGAGCAGCCAGGCGAACGCCAGGCCGCCGCCCAGGGCGATGGCGAGATGAAGCACGATATCGAACCAGACCTGCCGACGCGCCTGATCCGTGGCCTGTTCGGCGAACCAGCCCGCGATGCGGCCGGGATCACCGACCTGCCGGGTCAACGCCGCAAACTCGGCGCCGATATCGGAAAGTCCAAGTGCGATGCCGCCCAGCAGCTTCGACAGATAATCCGGCGCCGAGCGCAAGACCTCGCCGGCATCAACCCCGGTTCCGTCCTGCGGCTTGGCTGTTTTCAGCAGCGCGCGAAGATCGCCGATCAAACGCTGGCGCTGATCCGCATCCTCAAGCCGCTCTATCAATGCTTCGACTTCGGCGGCGGCGTTCGCCGAAGCCGCGCCGGCGTCCTGGGCCCGCGCCGGACCCGTCGCGGCAAACACGCCGAGCGTGGCCGCGAACGCGAGGCCCATGAGCAACCGTCTGATGGGGGATGATTTGTTCATTTGTGCGGGAAGATTACACCACTTGGCCCGGCGGCGAAAACGTTTGGCGCGATTCGACTCTTTCGGGCGGAATGCACTATCCTCGATTCCTTGTGCGGCGTTCATCCAGGCCGCGATATGGCAGTTTACGAGGCACCTTCGATGGCCGTCACGATTTATCACAATCCGCGCTGCAGCAAGTCGCGCCAGACGATGGCCCTGCTGGTCGAGCGGGGCATCGAACCGACGGTCGTCGAATATCTCAACACGCCGCCGAGCGTGGAGGAGTTCGAGATTATCCTGAACGGCCTCGGCATGGAGCCCCGTGACCTGATGCGCCGGAAGGAAGCCCCCTACGCCGGAAACGGGCTCGACGACGACTCGCTGAGCCGGGGCGAACTTATCGCGGCACTGCGGCGCGATCCTGTGTTGATGGAACGCCCCGTCGTGGTGGCGGGCGGGAAGGTTGCCATCGGCCGTCCGCCGGAAAATGTGCTTGAAATATTGTAACTACCGGTAGTCGAGAACAAGACGCAATTAACTAGATGTTGTGGCGCCCGGTAATTTGGTCAGATTTTGCTTCCGTTGTTTAACCTTCGTTAACGATACTCGCGTTGACTCTGCTTCGACAAAGGGTTCATACCGTTAAATAAAGTTTTGACATTTCTACATTATTTTCTTTTCGGCAATCTGAAGTGGGCTTGGTTCTGAACGTATTGTGAAATGGAAGAAGAAGAACAAACAAAATCCTGGCTGAAGCCGATCATGAAGCCCTTGTGGCCAATGTATCGCGAGATCGGCATCATCTCGATCTTCATCAATATGCTGGCGCTCGCCGTACCGGCATTCACGATGCAGATCTATGACCGGGTCATCAATTCCGGCAACATCAGCACGCTGCAAGGCTTGTTGATCGGCGTCGCCTTCGTCTTCATCTTCGACTTCATCCTGCGTCAAACCCGCAGCCGCCTGATGCAGCGGGCCGCGCTCAACATCGACGTGACATTGGGCCGCCGGCTTTACCGCAAAATGATGAAGCTGCCGTTATGGCTGTTGGAGGGCCGGACGTCGGCCTACTGGCATGCCCTGTTCCGCGATTCCGACACGGTGCGCAACACGCTCTCCGGACCGACCGCCGTTTTGGCGGTCGATCTGCCGTTCGCCGTGCTGTTCATTGGTGTCGTCTACATGATCGCCTCGCCCATCGTCTGGGTGCTGGCCATCATCCTGCCGACTTTCGTCTTGCTGGCCTGGCGCTCAGCCGGTTCGGTCGGCGCCGCCAGCAGTGAGGAACGCAAGGCCGGCTTCAGCCGCGACACCCTGATGTCGGAAGTGATCGCCGGCCGCAACACCGTCAAGGCTCTGGCGCTTGAGCGCGACATTACGCCGGTTTGGGAAGACAAGGCGGCGGATGCAATCGAACGCTCCATCCTGCGCGGATCGCGGGCCGACAAGTACTCCAACATGGGCGCCGGGTTGTCCTCGTTCGCCACCATCGCCATGACCTCGGCCGGCGCCATCGCCATCATGAACGGCGAAATGTCGGTCGGCAGCCTGATCGCCGCCAACATGCTGAGCAACAAGGTGCTGGGTCCCTTCAGCCAACTGGTCGGTTCCTGGCGGGCCTACGCCGGCTTCCTGCAAGCCATCAACCGCATGGGCGAAGCCTTCGCCATGGAGGAGGAACGCACCGAGGTCAGCATACGTCACGACCGGCCGTCCGGGCGCATCAACCTCGAGCACGTGCACTTCCAGTACAGCGACGACGGCCCCGCCATCATTAACGGCGTCCGCCTGCAGGTCGAGCCGGGCGGCGTCATCGCCATCGTCGGCACCAACGGTTCGGGCAAGACGACGCTGATCAAGATCATCCAAGGCCTTTACCGCCCGACCCGGGGCCGCGTTCTGCTGGACGGCGCCGACATCAACCAGTTCACGCGCGAGGAGATGGCCGGCTGGATCGGTTACGTGCCGCAGGAAACCTTCCTGTTCACCGGCACCGTGCGCGACAACCTGGTCAAGGGCCACCCGGACGCCACCGACGAGGCGCTGGTGAATGCCGCCCAGTTGTCGGGCCTGCACGATCTCATCATCGATTTCCCCGACGGCTACGCCACCGACATTGGCGAAGCCGGCGCCCGGCTTTCCGGCGGCATGCGCCAACGGCTCTCGATCGCCCGCGCCTTGCTGGGCAACCCGCCCGTTCTGCTGCTGGATGAACCGTCGTCGAACCTCGACCGCGAGGGCGAACAGGAACTCATGACGACCCTTGAAAATCTGGCCGAAAAGCACACTATTATAGTTATCAGTCACTCCCCCGGCGTGCTGTCGCGGTGCCGTCAGGTGCTGGTGATGCAGAAGGGCCGGATCGTGCGCAGCGGCCGTCCGCTGGACGTGCTGCCGCACCTGCTTGGTACCAACGTTACGCCGCAGATTTATCAGCACCAGGCCTGAGCAGGGCCGGTTGGAAGCCAGGATAGAGCTTGGATTAAATGGCAGATACCACGGCAAATGACGCCCAACTGAACGGCAGCCCGTTGGATGAGCTGGTCTCGCACAATCCCATCCGGGTAAGCCGCAAGCTGACCTGGGGCATCATGATCCTGGTCACCACGGCTGTCATCTGGACCTATTTCATCGATCTGCCCCAGTATGCCGTGGCCGAGGGCTTCGTTGTGCCGCAAAGCCAGATCAAGGTCATCCAGCATCTGGAAGGCGGTATCGTCCAGGATATTTTCGTGGTTGACGGCGACACCGTGAAGGAAGGCGACCCGCTGGTCCAGATCGACCTGGCGAGCGCCGGCCTCAACCGCGAAGAAATACAGATCCAACTCGACGCCCTCATTCTGACGCGCGCCCGCCTCGCCGCCGAAGCCAGCGGCAACAAACTCGTGTTACCGGAAGAGGAAGCTGAACGCCAACCGGAACTCGCGTCGGCCGAAATCAATACCCTCGAATCGCGCCGCAGCGAATTGGAGAGCAGCAAGACCGTTCTCAAGCAGCAGGTCGAGCAGGCCAAGCTGGCAATCAAGGAGTTTCAGTCCCAAGCAAAAACCATTAGCGCCGAGCTCGATATCGCCAAAAAGAACCTGGCCATCTCCAACGCCCTTCTGGTCGATCAATTGGTCTCCAAGGTCGATCACAATGACAAGGAACAGGCGGTCCAGCAGATTCAAGGCCAGTTGGACGCCGTCAACATCGCCGTCCCCAAAGCCCGTTTGGCGCTGGAGGAAACGCAGGAGCGGCTGCGTGAGCTTGACTTCAAGTTCCGCCGTGAAGCCCAGGCGCAAGCCAGCGAAAATGAGCGCAAGGTCGCTGAAATCCGCGAACGCCTGAGCCAGGCCAGCGAGCAGCGGCTGCGCACAGAAATCACCAGCCCGATCGACGGCATCGTCAAGAATATGGTTATTAACACCATCGGTGGCGTCGTTAAGCCGGGCGAACCAATGATGGAAATCGTGCCGACCGAGGATTCGGTGGTCATCGAGGTTCATCTCGATCCGGCCAGCCGAGGCAACGTCGACGTCGGCCAGTACGCGCTGGTCAAGGTGACGAGTTACGACTTCATTCGCTACGGCGGCCTGGACGGCCAAGTCACGTTCGTCGCGCCGGACAGCGAGCTTGACCCCGAGGGCAATCCCTTCTTCCTAGTCAAGGTCGCGACCGACAAGAATTACCTCGGCACCAAAGAGGGTGATCTGCCCATTTCGCCCGGCATGCAGGCCAGCGCCGATATCGAAACCGGTAAACGCAGCGTGATGGACTACCTCGTCCGGCCCGTCCTGAAAATCCGTTACGAAGCCTTCCACGAGAAATAGCGCCGGAGGCAATAAATGGTGACAGGTACACTTTTCCTGAAAAGTGTACCTGTCACCATTTATTGCAGCGCCTACTTCGACGTCGCCACGAACACGCCATCCCAGTCCTCGCCCGGCGGGTCGGCTTCGTAAACGTCGATGCGCTCGTCGTAGAGGTCGTAGAGCACGTCCAGAGGCTGTTCCAGGAAGTCGTCGAGTTCGCGACACTCCGCTACAAGTTTGCGCGAACCGGCCCAGTCCTGGGCGCGGTAGGCCTTGATCATGGCGTCGTTCTTTTCCGCCAGAGCCTGAAATTCCGGTTGCTGCTTCATGTCGGGATAGCCCTGCAGCGTGAAGATGCGGACAGCCTCGGCCTTGCCCTTCACGGCGATCAAGTCCATTTCCAGGGTGGCGTACTCGGGCGCCGCTTCCTCGGTCAGTTCTCCGATCACGATGCCGACGCCGTAGTTCTTGGACTGGCCCTCGAGACGCGCCGCCAGGTTCACGGTGTCGCCCAGCACGGAATAATCGAAACGCTGTTCGGACCCCATGTTGCCGACGCAGGCCTCGCCGGAATTGAGGCCGATGCCGATGTTGAGGGGGAAAAACATCTCGCCGGCTTCGTCGCGCTCCGCCTTGATGTCGGCGTTGAGGCCTTCCAGCGCGGTGAACATGGCCAACGCCGATTCACAGGCATGAGGCACGTGTTCCGGATCATCCAAGGGCGCGTTCCAGAACGCCATGATGCAATCGCCCATGTACTTGTCGATGGTACCGTTGCGCGCCAGGATCATGTCCGTCATGGGCGTGAGAAAACGGTTGATGAGCTTGGTGAGGCCTGTCGGATCGCCCTTGAACTGCTCCGAGATCGTCGTGAAACCACGCACGTCGGCGAACAGCAAGGTCATATCCTTCATCTCGCCGCCCAGCGTCAGGCGGTCGGGTTCGTCCGCCAACTGCTCGACCAGCGCCGGCGAAAGGTACTGCGCAAAGGCGCCCCGCACCTGTTTCCGCTCGGCCGATGACTTGGCGTAGCTCGAGTACGTCAGGAAGGTATAGAGGAAAAATGTCGAAGCCGCCGGGTAGGTGGCGTCGATCAAATTCAGGTTGGCGGGCGTGCCCAGCCAGTCCAACCCGAATATCGTGCCGGAATATTCCCACCAGGAGTAACCGAACATGCCGCCGATCAGGCCGACGGCCAGGATCGCCGTCCAGGCCGCGCCCATCAGCGGGACCAGCCAGATCATCAAGATACCGCAGGCCAGAGCCGCCAGGATTTCGCGGCCCAGGGCATCGGTCGGTCTTTTCAGGTAGCTGCGCGAAAAAATCGTTTCGATTAGGTTGGCATGGACCTCCACGCCGGGCAGGGCATCGTCGATGGGACTGGTCCGAATATCCTTGAGACCCTCGGCGCTAGTGCCGATGAGGATGGCCCGGCCCTGGATTTTGTTTGGGTCGACAGTGCCTTTGATGACATCAACGGCGGACACGTAAATATCGGGATCGTGGGGCCGAAAGTGCACTGGAATGCGTCCATCCGGATCCGTTGGAATGATGTAGGGCTTAGGCTTTGTCTGGAAACGAATATCGACAATGCCGGTCAGGCCCGTACCCCTCTTCGCCGAATTAATAATGTAAGCTTTTTGACCGTAGGCCAGCCTCAACATCTCAAGGCTCAGGGAGGGGTATACTTTTTTGCCGATCTGCAGAACCGCGCCGACACGGCGGACGACGCCGTCGCCTTCGGGGGTAATCGTCACCATGCCGATACCGTTGGCATTGTTCGAGAGTATCGGGATATTGCCGCTCACCCCGCCATAGGTACGCAAATACTGTCTTGGGTCTCCGTTGCGAAACGCGACACGCGTTGCTTTGGGCGGTTTGGCCCGGCCTTCGATTGCCTCGTTCAAGGCTGCTTGGCCGAGAACCGTCCGGCTTCTCTTGACCGCAATGGCTAGCATGCGATCATTGTTGGGCAGCTTCTTCAACGTTGCCGCTACGTCTTTCGGAATGTTGGGCGTGGAATTGACGTAGAGGTCGGGCGACATGCGGTCGGGTTCGGTGAAGAACACGTCGAAACCGACCACGGCGGCGTTCATCTTGGCGAGATTGTTGACCATTTGCGCCACAAGATTGCGCGGCCACGGCCATTGGCCGATTTCGGTCAGGGATTTCTCATCGATGTCGACGATGACCACCGGCCGGGCATCGGATTGGCGCGGCAAAATTCTCTGATAGAGGTCGAAGGTTTTCACCCGCAGCGGTTCGGTGGGCAGCCATCCGAAGGCGGGTTGTTCGTCCAGTCCTCGCACCACGCCGAGTGTAAGCAGAATGGCGATGGCGATTAGGCGGGAGGGACTGAACCAGGACTTGAAGCGCTGTTTCCAGGTGCGTTTCTTGCGGTTGCGCCACTTGTCGGCAAGCCGGCTGACTAATCCGCCGCCCTCTTCCGTGTCTTCGCTGCGAAAAGTGGTTTCAGCCATCGATACCCCCAGGATGAGCACTTCCGTACACGCTGGATAAACCTATCACAGGGCCCGCGCCTGAGAAACGCCCATCATGCAGGCCTCTGAAATTGCTCAATGAATCAGCCTCATAACGGAAAATTAGCAGAGGACATTTGACCCGAATGCGATGTATAGTCCGGGGGCGGAACGAATATTTCGCCGGACCGATTTACAGCAAGTGGTTGATCGGCAATGGTGGTGTTTGGCCGCAGCCGATAGTCGTACGGTTTTTGACGGATCCTTTGGGCACCGTCCGGGCCGCCAAGCAAGGCGTTTAGGACCGAGGAAACCAGGTGGCGTTAGTCAGGGAAGCGAGGAATTTGATCGGCAGCGGGAAACCGCTGGCGGCCCTTGCGTTTGCCCTCATGGTGTCGACGTCACCCCTGCCCCTGGCGGCCGCGACCATCCAGGAGGAACTGCTCGGCCTGCTTGACCCGCACCCACGCATTAAGGGCGGTCTGGACGACGTCTCGGCGGCAGCCGAAGCGGCGCACGGATATTCCTCGACCATCAACAACCACTTATTCGTCAATCGTAAAATCGAGGAAGAAGTCCGCCTCGCCTGGCAGGGCGTGTTCACGGCCTGCGACCGGCGCCTGCTGCTGGACAACGCCGTTACCATTTCCAGTGAGGTCTATGGTTCCCGCGTCAAACTTCGAGACGCCGGACAGGAAACGACGATCAACGTGCTGGACGCGGAGAGCGAGGTCTTCAACGCCGAGATCAATCTCGTGGCTGCGACCTACGACGAAAAACTCGCCATCTACCGCTTGGCGATCGCGATGGGCCACAGCCTGGCCGACGTCCTGAACCGGGACATCGACGAAGAAACCAAGGAAAAAGCCAGGGCGTCTTTGGACCAGCGTTGCCGCGACCGTTTGCAGACGGTGGCCGTCCGCGGCACGCCTGAGGTGAAGCCGCGCGAAGTGGAAAACCCATTCGCGCCCGCGCCGCTGGATGACGAAGACGAAACAGGCGGTTCCGAAGACGGCGCCGCCAATCCCTTCGCCGATGATCCGGCGGAAGAAGACGGGGCCGCCAATCCCTTTGCGGATGATCCGACAGCAGAGGAAGCGGCGGACGACGACCTCCCCGGCGCGTCCGACCCGTTCGCCGCGCCTTCCGACGAAGAGGATGACCAGACCGGCGGCGCCAACCCCTTTGCCGAACCGTCTGACGACCCCGAAGAACAAAGCCTGGAAGATCCGGCCAAGCCGCTTTCCGATTTGATTTCATTGAATGACGATGAGGAGAACGAGGCCATCGAAAGCGAAATGGTCCGGCTGGCTTCATCGTCACCCAACGCCATGTCGCGCGTGCTTGACGGCCTGGAGGATGAACTGGATCCGGACGCGGGTGAATTGAGCGCCCGGCCGCAGAAGTCGGATTTCCAATGGGACGACGAATTGCAACCCGTATCGACCGAATGAAGCTGGCGCCTAAAATCCTCCTCGGTTTCCTGGTTATCTGCTCGAGTATCGGCGGATTTACTTGGCCGGCGGATGCCGCCGGCGAGCAAGTCGGCGACGTCTTCAAGGACTGTGACAATTGCCCCGAGATGGTGGTTATTCCAGCTGGCAGCTACACCATGGGCGACGCCAAGGGCAAGAAGAACCAGAAACCGGCCCACAAGGTCACGATTAAAGGACCGCTGGCTGTTGGCCGGTATGAGGTCACCTGGGACGAATTCGAAGCCTGCTTGGCCGACGGCGCCTGCAAGCGGGATCCGGACGACCACAAGTGGGGCCGGGGAAACCGCCCGGTGGTTAACGTTTCCTGGAACGACACCATGGATTTCGTCGCCTTTATCGCCAAGAAAACGGGCCGCCCCTATCGCCTTCTTTCGGAAGCCGAGTGGGAGTATGCCGCGCGGGCCGGTAGCACGACGGGCTACTGGTGGGGCAATAAGCTGAAGAAGAAGTACGCCAACTGCCGCAAATGCGGCACCAAATGGAGCGGCAAGAAATCAGCCCCCGTCGGTTCGTTCAAGCCCAACAAGTGGGGTATCTACGATATGCACGCCAATATCTGGGAATGGGTGTCGGACTGCTGGAACAAGACCCACGCAGGCGCGCCGGCCGACGGCAGCCCACGCACGGACGGTGATTGCGGACGGCGCAGCGTGCGCGGCGGTTCCTGGTATTATTTCCCGCAACTGGCCAAATCGCCCTCGCGCGACAGCCATCCCCAGCAACTCTGGAGCTACAACATCGGCATCCGAATGGCGCTGCCGCTTTACTGATCAAATTAAATGGTGACAGGTACACTTTTTCAAAAAAGTGTACCTGTCACCATTTAATTATCCCTATTCGCCCGGCGGCTTGGCCGGTTGCTGTGGGCGCGGCGGTGCGGGCCGTTGCGGCCGGTTCGGCGGCCTTGGCCGGCGCGGCGGCTGTTGCGCGGCCGGCGGTGCGGGCGGCCAACGGCGCCTCCTTGGCCTCGATGCCTTTCGGACCGCTGCCGTCCCATTTTTCCTGGACCAGGCGGATGGTGTCGACCACGGGGCCGTCGAAATCGACGTTCTCAAGCAAGTCGGCGCTGACCTGGACGCTGTCCCGGACGATCTTCATTTCCTCGTCCGTCAGCTTGCCTTCCTTGGAGAGGATTTCCACCGGCACCAGGGTCTTGCCCAGGTTCATCAGCTTGCCGGAAATGTCGGCCGTGCGGACCATTTCGTCCTCGGTTTCCATTTCCTTGGCGACCATGACGGCGACATCGGCCACGCGCAGGGCGTGATCCGCCGTGAAGGGATCGCGCCGCCCGACGACCGTCAACAGCGTGGACACCAGCTGATCCATGATCAGGCTGCGGCGCTCGCGTTGTTGCACCAGTTCGCTGATGTCGTCGAGGATCATCAGGCAGCCTGGCGGATAGTCCCGGTCGGGCCGAAGCGGAATATGGTAGGAGCGGATGATGTGGCGGCCGTTTTCATCCTCGAAGGTCTTTTCATGGGACACCCGCCCCTTATCCGCGAGAATTTCCTCGCGGTCGCGGATGATCTCGGCGTTGTAATCCAGATAGTACTTGCCGCGCACCGGCCCGATCACGCTCGACATCGACTTGCCCAGCATATCCTCCGGGGTAATGCCTGTGCCCTGGGCCGCCCTGAGGTTGGCAAAGGTAATAACGCCGGCGTCGGTCACCGCCATGATGGAGGTCGGTTGCCCGTCCGTCACAACCTTGAGGAACTTAGAGAGATTGCCGAAGCGCTCGGCGGCAATGCGAAATCCTTCCGCTGCCTCAGCCGCACGTATGCTGGTGCCGTGGCGCCACACGGCGATCAGGGTGACCGCCATGCCGCCGATCAGCATGAGGAACACCACCAGCATGGTGGTGAGGCGGGTGTTGGTGTCGGCCAGCGCTTCCTCGGTCGAAACCTTGCGCACCAAGGTCCAGGGGACGCGGGTGAGGGTGCGCCCCGTGACCAGAACCTCGGTGCCGTCATAATCGCGCATGATGTCGAAGCCGCCGGCAGTTTCGATGACGAAGGCCGCCGCCAGATCCGGCGTGTTTTGCGCCAGACGGCGCTTCAGGGGTGGCGTGCCGTCCTTCAACGGCGAGAGGTATTCGACGTTGGGCTTAGCCGCCCGCACCAAGTAGGTCTCGGCGCTTTCCTCGATCTCACCGGGCTGTTCAAGGCGGCCGTAAAGATCATCACCGACGATGCGCACGCCGATCACCAGTCCAATAAAGTCGGCGGCGCCGGTTCCGCCCTGCACGGCATAGACGGGCGTGATGAAGGCCATGGAGGGCAATCCGGAAAGGCCCAGGTACAAATCGACGATGCCAGGTGAACCGTCAGCCATGCCGGCGACCGCCGCCCTCAGCTTTCCCGTCACCGGCGGCATGGCGGGCGTCGCGACCAGGACGTCGCCGTTGGTATCCGTCAGAGCGATGCCGGCCACGCCGGCCTTTTCGACGTTGGCGCTGACTTCTCCCGCCGAGGTGGGTGCGGTAAAGCCCGAGCGCTCGGCCGTCGCCACCAGGAGGTTCCTGAGGTAGCCCGCCTGGGCGGGTTCATCGGTGATCTGCGATCGGTCGCCCTCGCTCAACATCAGCTCGGTCATGTAGAGCTGCAGCGACGCGTTTTCCGAGAGCTCCCGCAGCACGTCGTACTGCCCGTCGATCCATTCCCGCACCGCTGCGGCGCGGCTGTCGGCGACAATGCCGAGCCGGACCTGCCAGGATTGGTGGTCGCGCGCCCGTTCTGAATCGATAAACCAAAAAACACCGAGGACACCGCCCACGGCGACCGCGACCAGCACGACCGCGGTGATGAGGACGACTTTATTGACGCCGCGTTTGACTTTCTGTTCCTGTACTTCGCCGTCTTTCAGCGCTTCTTTAGGCTTGTCGCCGCCACCGGCCCGTTACGGCCTTCGCTGTTGATGGGCTACAGCCGAAACGGGCCTCAGAACGGATGGCAAACAGACTAACATAGGACGTGGTACAAACATTGGGGGCACGTCACGTGATGCCGGCAGACAGGTCCAAGGCGATTGCTTCATCCTCGTTCCCCGCCACGTCGGCAGCTGTTACATCAGGCGTATCGGCAATGCCGGTCACGTCCAGACTGAAGGTGCTCGTCGTCGTCGAAGACGAGCCGGCCTCAAGGGAAGTCGCCGTAATCGACAGGCTGAAATCGCCCGATGCGTCCTGCGGCGGGGTGATGGTCAAGCCCGCCAGATCGTCGGGACTGACGGACCAGGCACCGTCGCCCTGATCTGTACCGGCGCTCAAAGTGGCACCTTCAGGCACGCCGTCGATGCGCACGAGGAGGACTTCCGAGCCATCCGTATCTGTCAGGTTGGCGCTGATGTTGAGCGGGATCTCGAGATCCTCGCCGCCCGTGGCGGCACTGACGACGACCGACGGCAAGTCGGCCACGCCCGTGACATCCACGGAAAGCGTCTGGCTAACCGAAGCGGTATCGCCGTCAGCTTCCGTGGCTTTCGCCGTGACAGTCAACGACATGTCGCTGCCGTCGTTCAAAGCCGGCGTAATGGTCAATCCGGACAGTTGGTCGCCCGAGAGCGTCCAAGAGCCGTCATTGTTGTTGGTGCCGGCACTCAGGGTCGCACCGGTGGGAACGCCCGTGATGACGACGGAGAGGGTTTCCGAGCCGTCCGTGTCCGTCAGTCCGGCGGAAATGTCGAGGGCGATCACCGTATCTTCGTCGCCGGCGGCGTCCGAGACGCCCAGAGTGGGATCATCGGCGACTTCCGGCTCGGGCTCGGGCTCGGGTTCGGGCTCGGGCTCCGGTTCGGGCTCGACGACGACTTCTTCTTCCTCTTCTTCTTCCTCGACGACCGCAACAACCTCTTCAACTTCCTCTTCCTCGACGGTCGCGGCTTCCGGCTCGCCCTCAGGTTCCGGTGCCGGCGTACTGCCGAGATCTTCCAAACCAGAACCACCCGAACCGCCGGCGGCAAACGGGTCGTAGGCGAGAATGCTGGGGTCGTCGAATATCGGGCCGTCCGGCACGATGGGCTGCGGGGTGTCGCCCAAACTGGCACTAATATCGCCGGTGTCGTTGCCCCCGGATGCGGTTTCAATCAGGTCGTCAACGCTTGCTTCGCCGCTCAGGGTCTCTTCGAAAGCGTCTTTCTTAGCTTGTTCGATTTCGGCTTCAGACAGGCCCTCCGCCCGGGCGATTTCCTCGGCGATTTCCGCGGCGGCGCTCGCGAGGGCAACGTCCTCGGCATCGGCGCCGGCGTTTTCGGCTTCAACTTCCAGCTCATTCTGACCGTCGGCCTCAGCGATGGCCTCACTTTCTTCGTCGCCACCTAGGTCGTCGCCGAGATCATCACCGCCTTCGGCGATGGCCTCGCTCTCGGTCCCATCGTCGCCATCCGCATCCGCAATGGCTTCGCTGTCGTCGCCTTCCTCATCAAGGCCGGCGGCGGCGGCCTGAGCGGTGGTCTCACCCTCGGCTTCGCCCTCTTCTTCGATCTCGCCTTCGGCTTCGGCAACCGCCTCGCCCTCGCCTTCGCCCTCAGCTAGTTCTTCGGCTTCCGCTTCGCCCTCGGCTTCTGCGATGGCTTCTGCCTCTGCTTCGGCTTCGCCTTCCGCTTCGCCTTCGGCTTCCGCGATAGCATCCTCTTCGCCCTCGCCTTCGCCCTCGGCTA
Source organism: uncultured Rhodospirillaceae bacterium (assembly GCA_964528595.1). Taxonomy (GTDB): domain Bacteria; phylum Pseudomonadota; class Alphaproteobacteria; order UBA2966; family UBA2966; genus CAYFKJ01. Next base: position 83,478 of record CAZGTM010000001.1, on the reverse strand, counting down.
ATTCCTCTTCGCCTTCTTCCTCGCCCTCGCCTTCTTCCTCGCCCTCTTCTTCGCCTTCACCCTCGCCCTCGGCAAGCTCCTCTTCGCCTTCCTCGCCTTCCTCGCCTTCGCCTTCCTCCTCGGCGGCGGCTTCTTCGCCACCTTCTTCACCTCTTTCGTCGCGCCGGGTTTCGTCGTCTTCTCGGTCACTGCTGCCGGTGTTGGCGCTGTGCTCGGGCAGCACATCGATGGTGCTGCCAAACATCTGGTTGATTTGCGAATCAGGCAAAACGACGGGGTCGCTGGGCGCCACGAAGAAGCTGTTGATGGTGGTCGTCTGATTGGGCACGTTCAGGATCTGGCTGCCGGCCGAGTTGGTGACAACGATCTCGCCCGTGATGCCGCCATCTTCCTCAAGCAGTGTAATGACGTTTTCCTCGCCTTCGGCGCCGGCCTTTACGGCAACCTTGGTGCCGCGGATACCGATGGTCGCGACGGGCGTGCGAATGGTCATGGCGTCGGGGCCGGACTTGGCGATCGAGCCGGATACGAAACTAAATACACCCTGAACGACGGAAACGGCGGAGGTGCCCTCATGGGTTTCGGCGTCGTAAACCAATTCGTCCAGCACCATGCGCCCGTCCTCGCCCAACGAGAACGTCGTGTCATCGATAAAGGTGAGGCCGACCGCGCCCTCGCCATCGGTTTCAAGGACATCGCCCTGGTAGACCGGATCACCGGCGTTCAGGGTTACCCGGGAACCGTCAGCCCGGATCGCCGTTACCGAACCGGTTGCCGTTTCGACCGTGCCAATGGGTTGCGCCGCGGCGCCGCCGCCCGAGGCATCCGCCACCATGTCTGCCGAGGCGGAACCCGCCAGTCGGCTGACCAGATCGCCGGTTAACTGCGCACCGCCCGAAGTTTGCAGGGCGGGCGGCTCTTCCATCGTGAAATAGTCGCGAACGACAACTTCCTCACCGTTCGGGCCCTCGATCAGCAGATCGGGACCTTCGCGGGCGAAATCGGCAACCAGCAGCATGGTACCGCCCGGCACGACAAGGGTCTCGGCGCCCGGTGCATCCAGAACGGCCGCTTCGCCGCCGCCCGAGGAGAGAAGTTCGTCAACGGACAGGTCTGATTGGAGTTTATCTACGGCCACGGCTGGGACCTCCGGCTAGTTGGTTACGACGTATTTGTGTCCGATTGGACGGTTATTTCCAGGCAATCCGCCTTGTCAGGCGACATCATCGAACGCATGTACGCATAGAAAGCGGCTCGCTTTTGTACCGCTCGTACGAATATGGACCTGAACGACCGTGCAATCAAGGGGTACGAGGCACATAAAAGGTAATTTTTTTGTTTATTTTCAAACTCTTAGATATACCCATAAGGATTAGTTGGTTAAATAATGGGCGGTAAAATTAACTCATTGAAATAACAGCATTCTCTATATTTGGTTCTTTCATCCAACCATCTACGACCGTTCGTTTTTCACAAAAATTACCTGTTCCAGGCAAAATTTTATTTGTCGTCCGGCGCCTGGGATAGGCTGATAAGAGCCCCTGCCAGCCGGGCGAGCGCCTGTGCCCTGGCCCAGGCGCTCGACATGGTTTCGGCCACCTCGAGGGCCGCCCTGAAGGCCTCCCGGGCGGGTTCGCTATTGCCGGCGGCGGATAACGATATTGCCACGTTGGTGTAGTGCCAGACCCGGTCGAGCGGGCTGTTTACCGCCTCCGCCGCCCGGACGGCCGCAGCCTTGGCGGCAACCGCTTTTTCCGCCTCGTTCCGTCGGAGGTGAGCGGCCGCAATGAGCCGCCAGATCATGCCCCGAAGAGCTGGATTTGGGACGATCTGGGCGGTTGTTTTGGCCCTCTCCAAGTCATTCACGTCAAGCCAGGTTTCAGCGATGCCTTTGAGGGCGTGTGCCCTGGCATATGTTTTCGACATCTCGATTTCACGAACTGCTATTTCGGCCTGGAGCAAACTCTGACGGCCGCTCACGAACCTACCGGCGCCGTTCTGAATACGGGCGACATTTGTCCAGCCGACGGCCCGATATCGCGCTTCCGACAGACGCGCCACCATTTGACCGGCCCTGTCGTCGTCCCCGGCCCTCGCCAAGGCCTTGGCCAGCGCGAGATAGACAGAGCGGTCCCGGTCGTCCGTTTGCTCGTCCGAAATAAGGGAAAGCGCCGCGTCCGGCAGATCCAAATCAGCATAGGCGATCGCCAGGGCCCGATTCGGCGCCCTCTTTTCACGGTATTGTTGCGATTTCGAAACATTATTTTCCAGTTTGACCCTGTGTCGATCGATAATTGATTTCGATACCGTAACGTCACCGGCGGCAAATAAACCCTTGGCAAGCCGGCTCAACATCGGGATATGCGGTCGATCCCCGGATATCTCCATCAATAGTCCCTCGATCATCAGGGCGGTTTCACGGGCTTCCGGCCAGGCGCCGGCGCGGCTCTGGGCGATGGCAACGGCAACCAGAGCATCCGCCCGGGCCCAGATATCGGGAATAATCCCGGCGCTTTCCAAGGACGACTTCAACTCGCCATTGCCCGCCTGAGCCTTGGCGATATTGCCCAGCGCGGCAATAATCAGGCGGGGGTCTGAAATTCGGCCTGCACTGCGGCGCGCCTCCATGGGCCGCCCGGCGCGGGCCTGAACGCCGGCGATTTCACCGAACACCCAATCGCGGAAATGGGGACGGTGGATGGCTGTCGCGGTATCAATGGCTTCCTTCGTCAGACAAGCAACCGTCGGGGCCGCAAAACAGGGCCGAGAGTCGCGCGCCGGATCGGCGGCCTGAGATTTTGCCGCCTCGTCCAGCAGCGATTGGGTCTCCGGATTGGCTGCCAATTTTTGTCGCGCCGCGTCTTGTTGTTGGGCGCCCACCTTGTCGAGACGCGCCAACAACTCCCGGGCTTCCGTGCCAAATTCAATATGGGCCAGCAACTCGTCGCTGATGCGTCCGTCCGGCTCCAATCCTGCGCCGTTCTGATAACTCTTTACCGCAACTTCAAGCTCATCGTTGAGGCGGCCGTCAACAGGTCCCTCATAAAGCCCCAGTTCCGACAGCAGCAGTTGAACCTGAAGCACGACCGGACTGCGTGGCAGAAAGTACTCGAGCGAGCGGGTCCCGATATCGCCCGTCTTCAACGCGGCAACGGCCGCCCCGATTTGCCAGGGTCCGGCCCCCGGGGCGATCAGCCACAGTGCAATCAGGCATGTCCAGGTTGTTCGGCGCATCATCACAAGTATGCCGCCGTCGCGCGCGGATGTCGCGCCCGGAGCGAATTCATCGGTGAGGGAAAATTTGTGAAAGGGAAATGGCGCGCCCGGGAAGATTCGAACTCCCGACCCCTAGATTCGTAGTCTAGTGCTCTATCCAGCTGAGCTACGGGCGCGCAATGTTCCGGCGTTTATGTGGCCGGCCGCCGATCGCCGCGTATGCGAATCGGCAACCAAGGCTGCGGAAACTAATCAAATCAACACCGCTTTGCAAGGGCCTTGGACAGGGGCCGTGTACGCATCGTCCCGGAACGCCGGAGGTAGACACAGGCGGATGCTGAGAGGCCGTCACGCATTTTCCGTCTAACCACCCGCTTTTACTTGAGAAAAGCCGCTTGTGGCCCTCCCGCCCTTTGGATAAGATCACCCGGCGAGGGAGGCTAATCTCTACAACAGTTCCAATCGCAGACAAACCTCGGCGACTCGGATGAGGCGTCAACGGTTGAAATGCGCGGTCCGGGACGAGGGTGGAGTAGGCTAAACCCTTGGCGAACAGGTGGGTATTTGTGCGCGCGATCTTACTTCCGAAAGGCTGTTGTGCTGACAAGAGTAAGTGTCAACGAAGACCACGGACCGGTAAAGAGATTGACCGGCATGACAATTGAAGGAAGAGGGTCTGTGCTGCAGATGAAAAATTTATACGGTGTTTGCAGGACGGCATTGAAAAAATGGCATTGAGAAAATCATATGGCGCCGTAGTCGGCGCGGCAGTTCTTCTGGCCGGCTGTTCGTTCGCCACGGATACATTGTGGCCAACGCTAACGGGTGAGGACCCAGCGGGCGAACAGGACGCCGGCGGCGACAAGGTCATGATTGCCGAGTCGGATGCCGAAAAAATGGCGTCCCCGACATTAAGTCCGCCGGCGGCGCCGGCCCCGCCGCCGCTCATGGGCACCACGAATTTTGCCCAGGCGCCTGTCACCCAGGCGCCGTCGACCGGTACCTTCGTCGGGCAGAAAGTTGCCCAACTGAGGAACGAATTAGGCAGCCTGCGCGGCATTATCGGCGCGCGCAATACCACCTTGCAGCAAATCCGCGGCGCCACGACGGTCAACGCCCAGCGCTATCACGGCGTCGTCGCCGCCATCAACTCGCGCCTGCAAATCGGCACGACGCCAGGCAACCCGGTTTTGGTTAGTCAGTGGAACGCCGCCCAAGCCGAGTTGGACCGCATCGGTGCGGACATCGCCGCCATGAACAGTCTGGCCAATGATGTCGCGTCGGCCTCGTCGCTGTCGGCTTATCTGCTCGAAAGCGCCCGCGCAACATACGGTCTGCAGGGCGCCATTGACGAAGATCACCGTCAGATCGCCATTCTCGAGGACGAGACCAACCGCACCGTCGTGTTGATTGACCGCTTGCTCAATGAATTGTCGGAGGATATCAGCCGCCAGACCGCCTACGTCGGCAACGAGCGGCACAACCTCACAACCCTGTCCCTGGCGATCAAGAACGGTGAGTTCTACGGTCAAAGCCTGACAAACCGCGCCTACTTCGCCGCCACGCCGTTAGCCGGCGCGGCGCCCGCCGCCAGCGGCGTGAGCAGTGCTTCACAAAGCCGCCGACCCCTGGTGGTGATCCGCTTCGACCGCCCGGACGTGCCGTACCAGCAGGCGCTTTACAATGCGGTTTCCAAGGCCATCGAACGGCGCCCGCAGGCCGCCTTCGCTTTGGTCGCCGTCGCACCCGCCCAAGGCACGCCGGCTGAGGTGGCGCTCAATACCTCCAAGGCCAAAAAGAACGCCGATCAGGTTCTCAGAACCCTGACGGAGATGGGCTTGCCCGCCGGCCGCGTCAATCTGTCGGCAACGACCAGCGCCGAAGCCTCGACCAACGAGGTTCATATCTATCTGCGCTGATCTAAGCAGCAAATCGAAAAATAGGGGCGGGTCTTCGGACCCGCCCTTTTTCGTCCGATCCACATGCCGGACGAACAGCGGATCGGACAAAGAAAAGGGGCACACCGTTAGGTGTGCCCCTGATCCGTGCGGCGGTTACCCGCCGGCTACCCGCTCATTACTGCCAGGACATGCCCGCCAGGTCGTTCACGAACATGGGTGAGTTCTTCCAAACCCCCGTCAGGCCTTTGCGGAATACCGCCGTGCGGGCCAGCTGGAACAGGAAGCCGTTGACGGCATCCTCAGCCAGCTTGCGCTGGGCGGCCTGCAGGTGCTTGGCCCGCATGGCCTGATCAGCCGTGGTATCCGCCTTCTGGATGATGTCGCGGAATTCCTGGCTGTCGTACTGGAAGTAGTACTTGGGATTGGCGTAGATGTTGATGTCGTTGGGCTCGACATGGCTGACGATGGAAAGATCGTAGTTCTTCTTCTTGTAGACCTGATCGATCCACTGGGCCCATTCGACGGGCTCGATCTTCGCCGTGATCCCGACTTTCGACAGCTGATCGGCGATGATCTCGCCGCCGCGGCGGGCATAGGTTGGCGGCGGCAGCTTCAGCGAGAGTTCCAGACCGCCGCCGTAACCGGCTTCGGCCAAAAGCGCCTTGGCTTTTGCCGGGTTGTGAGCATACATGCCGGTGAGATCGACATAGGCCGGATTATGCGGCGCAAAGTGCGTGCCGATCGGCATGCCGTAACCGAACATGGCGCCATCAACGATGGCCTGGCGATCCAGCGCATAGGCGATGGCGCGGCGGACACGGACGTCCGAAAGAGCCTTCGACTTGTTGTTGGTCGACAGAATTGTTTCGCCTTCGGTGGTCCCTTCCTGGACGACGAATGTCGGATTGGCCTTGAACTGTTCGAGGCTTTCCGGCGAGCCGAAGTAGGGGAAGATATCGATGTCGCCGGCCATCATGGCAGCCACCTGGGCTGACGGATCGCTGATGAACTTGAAGGTCACCTTGTTGATCTTAATGGCGCCCGGATCACGGTAATGCGAGTTTTTCTTCAAGCTCATCGAGCTGCCCTTGACCCACTTGTCGAAGGCATACGGGCCGGTGCCGACCGGATGGTGCTTGTTGTTCTCGGCTGTCTCGGGACCGACGATGACGGATGTCGATTCGCCCAGTTGGAAAAGCAGCAGAGGATTGGGGTCCTTCAAGGTAATTCTGACCGTCATCGGGTCGACCGCCTCGATGGACGCCATGTTGGTGTAGCGCTTCTTGCGCTTGTTGGTACTCTTTTCGGCGGCGTTGCGCTCGAAGGTGAATTTGACGTCGCTGGCGTCGAACGTCGTGCCGTCGGCGAACTTGACCCCTGACTTCAGTTTGAACGTGAAGACTTTGAGATCATCCGAAACCGTCCAGCTTTCAGCCAGACCCGGGCCCACCTCGGCGCGTTCGTTAATCCGTGTGAGACTTTCATAGACATTATAGAGTGTGACCTGCGCGATCGCCGCCGCCGCATCCATCGTCGGGTCCAGTCCCGGCGGCTCCAACGGCATACCCAATACCAATGTGTCCTTCGCACTCGCCTGGACCGGCGCAAAACCGGCGACAGCAGCGATAACGGCTCCTGCAATTCCCATTACGCATTTGCGCATGGCTTCCTCCCTTCGTTAGGCCGGTTCCCTAGCCGGCGTGCCGCTCTCTATAGCCTGGAAAGTCCCCCAGTCCGTCGGCGGCGTAAACGCCACGGGCGATTGCCCGGGCAACACAATCCGCAGCCATCATGCCGAGCCGGGCCAAAGACAAGGGCACCGGGTCGGGCAATTCCTGCCGCGCCGTCGAAAGCACAAATATCGTATCGCCATCAAAGGGGGTATGAACAGGGCGAATCGCACGGGCGATACCGTCATGGGCCATAATGGCAATACGCTGAGCTTGGGCCTTGGACAAGGCAATATTCGTAGCAACCACACCGATGGTTGTGTTGGCCGGGCCGAACTGCATGGCTTCCGGCGCGTAGTCGAGATTTCCCGCGGTAGCCTCCGCTGTCGGCCTGACGCCGCCGAATTCACCGTCAACCTCCCAGGGCCAGGCCCAGAAGGCATCCGTCCCCGGCATGACAACCGATCCCCAGGGATTTACGGCCATCAAAGCGCCGACCTGCTCACCTTCGTCGGTCAGCGCCGAAGCGCTGCCGAGGCCACCCTTCAGCGGGCCCGCCGTCGCGCCCATGCCGGCGCCCACATTCCCCAGTTGAAAATCCGTTTCAGCAGCGTCACATGCCTGCAGAGCAAGCTCGCGATAAGGGGGAACGTCGCCCCAGTCCTTGTCACCGCCGTTCAGGAGATCGATCAGAATGGCCGCCGGGACAACCGGAATCGTGGCAGACCCAACCTGTACGCCCCGTCCCTCATTGAGCAACCAGGAGGACACGCCGGAGGCTGAATCCAAGCCGAAAGCTGAACCGCCGGAAAGGACGATCGCCTGAATGGCCTCGACGCTGCAGGTCGGGTCCAGGGCATTGATCTCATGGGTTCCCGGCGCACCGCCGCGTACATCGGCCGCGGCCACGGCGTCTTCATCTGGTAGCACGACCGTGGTGCCGGTCCACGCATCGTCGAGCTGTGCATTGCCGACCCTTAAGCCGTCAACGTCCGTTATGAGGTTTCGCTGACCCGGTCTGATCATGTGCTGACGTCTTCCCAGTTTCTCGTGTTTGGTGGGAAAGCGTAGCGGCGCCGGCAAAAGCGGTCAACGCAGGCGGGAGGTATCAGATGGCGCGGCTGTGACGGCCGGGACCGACGCCCAGATAGCTGTCGAACGCCGCGCAGACCGAGCGCACGGCTAGCCGGCCTTCCTCGGGCACCGTCACGACGCTGCCATTTATGCTGACCAGGCCGTCCTGCTGCAAGGGTGCCAGCGCGGCCAGCGAATCGGCGAATACATCACCGCCAAAGCCGTATTGGGCCGCTTCTTCGGAGAGATCGACCTCGAGGCCGCACATCAGACGCTGAATGACGGCGCGTCTCAGCCGATCGTCTTCCGACACCTCGACGCCCCTCGCGATGGGCGGTGTCCCGGCTTCGAGGGCCGAGCGATAGTCCGGCACCAGTGAAGCGTTTTGCACGTAACCCTGGGGCAGCGATCCGATCGCCGACGCGCCGAAGCCGATCAGCACCTCCGCCTCGTCCGTGGTGTACCCCTGAAAATTCCGGTTGAGCCGGCCTTCCCTGACGGCGACCGCCATGGGGTCTTCGGCACGGGCGAAATGATCGAGCCCGATGGCGACGAAGCCGTGCTCGGCCAGGCGCCCCGCCGCCGCCCGGTAGAGGGCCAGCCGGGCGCGGCCATCGGGCAGCAAGTCCTCATCAATCATCTGCTGATGGGCTTTCATCCAGGGCACATGGGCGTAGCCGAACAACGAGATTCTGTCGGGCGCCAGTTCCATCGCCAGATCGACCGTCGACAACACGCTTTCCACGGTCTGATGCGGCAGGCCGTACAGGAGATCGAAGCTGATGCCGGCGATCCCAGCCCGGCGCAGCCCCTCCACCACTTCACGGGTTTCCTCGAAAGGTTGGACCCGGTTGACGGCTTTTTGCACGTCGGGCTGAAAATCCTGGATCCCGATGCTGGCCCGGTTGACACCGGCGTCGCCAAGTGCGGCAACATGATCCGCGTCAAATCCCCGGGGGTCTATTTCAACGGCAATTTCGGCATCGCTTTGAAAACTAAACCGATCGGCGATCCGGGCCATCACATTGTGGAAGTCATCGGACGCGACAATCGTCGGTGAGCCGCCGCCCCAATGGATGTGGGCGACCGGGCGTCCTTCCCCGAGATGCTCGCCGATCAAATCAATCTCCCTGGCAAGCAGTTCCAGATAGGAAGCAACCGGTTGATAGCGGTTCACGACGGTGGTTTGACAACCGCAGAACCAGCACATCGTGTCGCAGAAGGGTACGTGAAAATAAAGCGATAACGGCTGCTCCGGCGGAATCTCCCGCAGCCAGCCGGCATAGGTGTCCCCGTCGACCGTCGTATTGAAATGCGGCGCCGTCGGATAGCTCGTATAGCGCGGCACCCGGCCATCGTGCTTAAGAAGGATATCGTCGTCGATCATATCGCCGAGCAACTTCGGTCAAGGCTGTCAAAAAACAAAAGGCCGTCCGACACCCTCCGACATCAAAACGCACCCTTGCAACCGTCCTTATATCAGGCAAAGCAGCAGAACGGAACCGCGGTGCATATCTTGTGCGGTTTTGTCGCATGGCGGCGCGACCGGAGCCCGCGCTTATTATTCGAAAAGGTTTTTAGGCTTGGGCGATGATGAACAGCCGGCGGAACGGAAAATAGGTCTTGCCCTCCTCATCCGGCGGGTAGGCGTGGGCGATCCGTTCGGCGTACTCGGCTTCGAAATCCGCCCGCTCCCCCTCATTCTCGAGGGCGTCCAACAAAGGTTTTAGCGCCGTCCCGCGGGTCCACTCGACGACGGGGTTTTCGCCTTCGAGGACTTGCAGATATTCCGATTCCCAGATATCCACGCGCCAGGCAATCGGCGCGAGAATACGATGGTAGTACCTGGGTTCGGCGACCGGTTGCTCACGCAAAAGGGGTTCCAGCGACGACGCCCACGAGCCGGCCTTCACCGCTTCCGTCATACATACATGCGAGGGCGCCTGGTGATTTCGCGGCATCTGCACCGCCAAAACACCCTGCGGCGCCACGAAGGAAAACAGGGCCGGAAACAATTCCTCGTGGCCGTCACACCATTGCAGTGCGGCGTTGCTGAAGATCAGGTCGAAGGGTTCATCGGGCGCCCAATCCAGTATGTCGGCTTCGAGCCAGGTGACGTCCAGACCCTCGGCGAAGGCTTTCGAGAGCATTTCCGGCGAATTGTCGACACCGGTAATCCGTGCCCGCGGCCAATACTCGTTCAACAAACGTGTGACGTTGCCAGGGCCGCAGCCGAGATCGGCAATGCGTTCCGGTGCTGCCAGCGGTACCCGCCCCATAAGGTCGAGCGCCGGACGGACGCGATGACCGCCAAAATGCAAATAATGATCCGGGTCCCAACTCACGTGTTCACTCCGCGCTCCCCAAAAGCGGGATTAAGATTTGTCGCCGCCACACCCTCAACTCTCCACGGCGGGCTCTTGTTTCTTAATGATCTGCGGCACCGGCGCCGTCTTGCTGGGCTCGCTAATATCCTCTCTCAGCGTAGGCTCGAAGATTCCCCCAGAATTTCTCTTTGGGGCGGCGCTCTGAGCCTCCGTCAGGTACGGTTCCGGCGTACCAATATGCGGTTTTTGAGTCTTGGGCCGACCCTCAAGGCGGGCGAACGGATCAGGCTTTTTGTAGCAATCGACGCGAGCAATATTACGGTAGCAATACAATTTTGTGTCGGCCGTTTTCTCCAGTGCCGGCGGCTCATCGCAAATCGCGTCGCCGCGCAAAACCCTAGCCATCGAGCAGGTATCGCCGTTGATCTGCGTCAAGGTGTCGTCCACGAACGCCATGACGGCAGCCCCGCATCCGCCGAGCGGAAGCAGCAATGCCACAACCAAAAGGCCACGAATACCCGCCACTTCAAAATCCCCGTTAATCAAATCGTTCGGACCGCGAGGTACCGAAACAGCGCCCAATTTCATTTCCGACCGAGTGTTCTCTACCTCTCATCCCGGTCAACATATTGATTCTAGGCGGAAATTGTAAACAGAAAGTTACGCTGTTTCCACCGTATTGCGGGTCGAAATAGTTGCTCGACAGGCTAAGCCGCAGGTTTTCTCAGGCGTTGGGAAGATGAAGCCGAAATAACGTCCCGGTGACATCGCTTCTCACCAAAGTTAGGTCGCCGCCGTGAGATTTAGCAATGTCGTGGGATATCGCCAATCCCAGCCCGGTACCGCCCACTTTAACGCTGCCGGCAAAGGCTTTGAACAAGTGGTCTCGGGCGGTTTCCGGCAAGCCCGGTCCATTGTCCTCCAGATCGATCAGAACGCCATTCTCCGTTCGCTTGGCCGATAGGGAGACGCGGCCGGAACCAGGCGTTTCCTCATCGGCCAAACTCCCCAAAATGGCCTGAACGGCATTGCGCGCCAAATTCAACATCGCCCGGTAGATTTCATCGCGGTCTGCCTCGATGTCAAATCCGGCGGGGATATTGTTTTCCCACGTGATACCGCCCCCGACCGGCGCGCCCAGCGATGCGCCGATGTCATCACCGAGTTCGGTAAGGTCGAATTTCATCAGCCGCAGCGGTGAATCGTCGGGCCGCACAAAACGTAGTGTATGGCTGCAAAGATCGACGGCACGGTCGATCGCTCCGATCAGCGTCGGCGTCACCTTTCGAACGTCGGGATCCTCGCTGCCCGCCAAACGGTCCGAAACCAGTTGCGCGGTGGCCAATATGTTTCTGAGATCGTGGCTCATCTTACTCACGGCGGTGCCGAGTTGGACGAGACGTTCCTGTTTTCTCAGCGCCGTCCGCAGCTCCCCCTGCATCGCCGCCAATTCGCGTCGCGCCACCCCGATTTCGTCGCCTCGGTTGGAGGCCGCGATGACGTTGTCCGGATCCTGAGGGTTCTTGCGAAATTCGATCATGCTTTCTGTAATGCGCCGCATGGGGCGGACCATCAGCCGGTGCAGGCTGAGGAACACCAGGGCGGCCGTGATAAATGAAATTACGACGGACAAACTCATAATGCGGACCGAATAGTCGTACATCGCCGCAACCATCGGGGCCTCGTCGATGACAACCTCGATCATGGTTTCCGATTTACCGCGGGAATCGCCGACCACGCGGATCAATCTGTTTTTACCGGGTCTGAGCGCGGCGAATGCATCGGCGATCAGGCGCGGCGCCGAACTTTCCCTCAAGTCGAAGCTCATGGCGATTTCGCTGGGTTCGTAATCACCCAGCATAAGCCGCCTCGTCTTCGGCCCCTTCCGAACCACCAGGCGGGCGCCGGCGTGTCCGAGGAGCTCCATCGTCAGCTCCTTGCTCACCATGTTGTCGGGCGTCGCTTCCAAGGCCAGCGACGCGAGTTCGCCCGCCGCCAGTTTTTCCTGAAGATAGACCAGCCGAAAACGCGATATCGACGGCACGTAGATCAGCACTTCCGCGACCATGATGAAGGTGATGGTCAAAACCAGAAGCCGCGCCGAGAGGCTGTTGAGCAATTGCGGGGATGAAGCGCTTTCCGACATGCCCGGCATTGTAGCGGAAATTATCTGCCTGACGAACGCCGGCAGCCGATTCGGCCGGCTGCGAGGGCGCAGCGATCGGGTGTTACTCGGCGACAACAAGCCTGTAGTCCGGTGTGGGGTTCAAGGGGCAGGAGTAGAGGTATTCGCCGGGCTTCAGGTTGACTTCATAATCCTGGGTTTCGCCGGTTTCCAATCCACCGCCCGATACACTGGTTTTCATCGCCACGTGCATGGGATTGCGCCAGTCGTAATCCTTTTCGCGTACCCAGAAACCCAACTCATAAGGAACGTTGCGGTTGGTGACGCGAAAAATATACCGGCCCGGTTTGAGTTCGAGGGTTTTGGATTTTGCCACCCGGTCCCCGCCGGTCCTCTTGTTGATGCGGTTGCAGTCGGCGGCGCGCTTGGTTTTGAACGAATGGTCAACGCCATTTTCGGATTCGAGAAACTGGCACGCCGTTTGGGTCAATTCGATCACGTCGGCGGCGCGTACCGGCCCGGCGGCAAGTACGCCGGTCAGTACCACCGCCGGTAAAATTCCCCATGACCGAGCGAACATGAAAGTCTCTCCCCTGAATTTTGCGCCCTCGAAAAGAATGGGGCGGTGTTTTTTGCGGGTCTACTCAATCCCCGTCACGCTTGCGTGAAACGAGTTGCGTCAGCCGAACTTGGCGAGAAACCGCACCACTTTCCGCGTCCGCTCGCTGAACAGGCTGCGGGTGTAGAACGATCCCGCCGCCCGCTTCGAAACCTCGCCCAGCGTCGGATAAGGGGCGACAAACCCGGCCATGGCGCCGATCTTCATTTTATTCTGTACCGCCAGCACCCAGGGCAGCAGCAGGTCGCCGGCATTGGGACCGACGATACCGGCGCCCAGCACGCGGCCCCGTTTCGTCGTGACGACCTTGATCAGGCCATCGGTTTCGTGCCCGGCCCGCGCCCGGTCGTTTTCCGCAAAGGGCCAGCGCAAAATACGGATTTCGCCGTGCTGCGCACGCGCTGCGGCTTCCGTCAAGCCGACCTGGCCCAACTCCGGGCTGGTATAGGTCACCCACGGAACCGCCTCGTAACTGGCTTTGGCCGGCAGACGGAAGAGCGCGTTGCGCAACACGATGCCCGCTTCGTAACCAGCCACGTGGGTGAACTGCAGTCCGCCGGTGACGTCACCAATGGCGAAAATCTTACGGTTGCTGGTGCGCAGCCGGGCGTCGACCTCGATACCCTTGCCGTTGTGGCGAACGCCGGCAGCTTCCAGACCCAGGCCCTCGACGGTTGGTCGGCGCCCCGCCGCAATCAGCAGGTGACTGCCTTCGATAAGGTTTTCACCGGCCGAATTCTCAATCGTCACGGCACAGCCGCCATCCGCTGCCGCAACGCCAACGACCTTGGCGTTTTCGTGGATTTCGATACCGTCGCGCCGGGCGCACTGGGCAACGACGGCGGCCAATTCCGGGTCGTCGGCGCCGAGGACGCTGAACATCTCGATAACGGACACCCGCGAGCCCAGATTGCGGTGGGCTTGGGCCAGTTCCATGCCGATCGGACCGCCGCCGATGATGATGAGGTGGTCTGGGCGCACGCGGTTGTCGAAAATCGTCTCGTTGGTCAGGTAGGGAACGCCGTCGAGCCCGGGAATCGGCGGAACCATGGCTTTCGATCCGGTGGCGACGACGAAGCGGCGCGCCTTAATCCTGCGGCCCCCGGCCACCAGTTCGCCCGGTGACGTAAATTCACCGGCGGCTTCGATGACGTCGACCCCCAGGCCGCGAAACCGGGCGGGAGAATCGTGCGGTTCGATGCCGGCGATAACACCGTGGACGTGATCGTTGACGCGGCCGAAGTCAACTGCCGGGTCGGCGTCGACGCCAAACACGCCGGCCTCCCTGGCGCCCGCGGCGGCGCGGCCGGCGGCGATCAGCGCCTTGGAGGGGACGCAGCCGTAATTCAGGCAGTCGCCGCCGAGTTTCGCTTTTTCGACCAAAACCGTGTCGGCGCCCATTTGGCTCGCGCCGGCGGCAACCACCAGACCGCCGGAGCCGCCGCCGATAACGCAGATGTCCGTCTTGATGATGTCCGTCATCCGGCCGATGCTCCCCGTGCAACTGCTATTCGGCTACGCCGCCGTGGCCGCCTTGTACCGTTTATAGGCGACCGGAAGGAGGGCGAGAAGCGCCAATCCCACGATGGGGCCAAGGATTTCAAGGCTGAAAATGATTCCGAGATCGGGCGAACCCCCCTGATCGAAAACCTTGCCGATGCCGTTACCGACGCTGGTGTAAACGAAGGTGCCGGGCACGATGCCGACCAATGTGGTCGCGACGTAGGTGCGCAGGGGCACGCCGAGTAGGGCGGGTCCGATGTTGACGAGGAAGAAGGGGAACAACGGCACCAGGCGCAAGACCAGCAAATAACTTACGGCATTGTCCCTGAAGCCCGCTTCGAAGCGTCTGAGCCCCGGACCGGCGCGGCGTCGCAAACCTTCGCCAAAGGCGCTGCGGGCGGCCATGAATACCGCCGTGGCGCCGAGCGTGGCGCTGAACACGACCCAAACCGCGCCCATGACAGCGCCGAACATGAACCCCGCCGTCACCGTCAGCAACGTGGCGCTCGGCAGCGAAAACGCCACGCTCAAGGTGTAGAGAACAAAGAAGACCAGCGTCACCAAAACCTCGTTGGCGGCGACGAGTTCCTGCAGTTGCAGGCGGTGGTCGGCCAGCGCCTGGAAACTCAGATATTGATCGAGACCGAAGACAAAATAGCCGGAAAATCCGGCAGCCAGCAGAACCAGCGGCAGCCAGCGCCGCCAGTTTCCGGACCGTGGGGCGTTCCCGACGGCTGGTTCCGTTTCGCGTTCGAGCGGTAAATCCACTTTCCCAATACTCATTTTAATTCAATAATTTCAACTATTTGCAATTCCAAGTCGGGTACCCCAATGACCGGCCCTGGCCTGATCGTAAGGGCCGTCTGAAGGATTTGTGTATCATTGCGACGACTTTCAGCGCGAATAACCAATACGTGAGCAATCGGCCTAAAAAACGTGATCGGCGTGAAGTTCGATGAATGGGCACGACATGCGTTGACTTCGCTGGGGCTAAGCCGTATACAGCGGGCCTGTTTTCCGAGCAATTCTGACGCCCTGCCGCCCATACGGGGGTTGCCGGCTGTCGTCACGGAGTAAGATCAAGTGAAACGCACATTTCAACCGAGCAACCTGGTTCGCAAACGCCGCCATGGCTTCCGCAAGCGCATGTCCACCGTCGGCGGACGCAAGGTCCTCGCCCGGCGCCGCGCCAGGGGGCGCAAGCGCCTTTCGGCCTAATCGCCGGACCCGGCGATAGTGATGTCGGTCAAGGTCGGTCGCCTCAGACAACGCCGCGATTTCCTTCGCGTCGCTGCGGCCCGCAACAAATGGGTTGCACCCGGCCTGATTCTGCAAGCCAGCCCGAGCAAGAACGCTCCGCGTCAAGCCGGCGGCGAGCACTGCGACTTGAGGGTGGGCTTCACGGCCAGCCGCAAGGTCGGCAACGCCGTCGCCCGCAACCGCGTGAAGCGCCGTCTTCGGGCTGCCGTCTCGGAACTATTTCCGGTTCATGCCGAGCCCGGTTTCGACTATGTTCTGATCGGCCGCCACGCCACGGCCGCGCGCGGTTACGGCGCCCTCCTCCAGGATCTTCGGGCGGGCTTGAAACGGCTTGACGTCTGGCGCGAGAACGGCACCCCCGCCGCCAATTCAGGAGCAACAGGATAGTGACCGAGGTTTCTTCATCTCCGAATGATGCAACGGCGTCGCTGTCGAGGATCGTTCGGTCGACGGCGACCGGCGTGCTCAAAGCCCTGGTCCAAACCTACCGCCTGACGTTTGCTCTGATTTTGCCGAGAAGCTGCCGCTACGCCCCGTCGTGTTCCGAGTATGCCCTTGAGGCGCTTGAAGTCCACGGGCCGATGTCCGGCGCCTGGCTGACCGTGCGGCGTCTGGCGCGATGCCATCCCTGGGGCGGCTCCGGCTACGATCCGGTCCCGGGCACCGACGCCGATCACGATCACCGATGTGGCCACCCTCACCACGGCGCTCAGCCGAGCACCGCTCCTCACCGCTAATTTTTCGCATCAAATCAAGGCATACGGCAGAACCCCATGTTGGAACAACGTAATCTGATCCTTGCGATCGTACTCTCGGTCGTGATCATCATGGCGTTCGAGTTTCTCGGCCCGCAGCCGCCGCAGCCGCCGCTGGAAACGTCTCAAAGCGCATCATCCGGCGCTGCGCCCGATAGCGCGCCGGCAGCCCCCGGCGCCAAAAGTTCCGCACCTATGCCGGTGGCGCCGGGCGGCGCCGCTCTGGTCGCCCAGGCGCCGGCCATCCGCGCCCAGGCCGTGGCCAAATCGCCGCGCATCCAATTTGACAACGGTCGCATCCACGGTTCGATTTCCCTGGCCGGTGCCCGCATCGATGATGTCGTTCTGAGCGAGTACCGCGAAACCATCGATCCCACGAGCCCCGAGATCGTGCTCTTTTCGCCGGCCGGTTCGACCAACCCTTACTACGCCGATTTCGGTTGGACGGTGGCGCAGGGTACTGACGTTAAAAGGCCTGGCCCGGAAACGCTGTGGCAGACATCCGCGACAACTCTGGTGCCCGGCGTCCCGGTCAAGCTTAGCTGGGACAACGGAGAGGGATTGGTGTTCACCCGCACCATTGCGCTGGACGAAAATTACCTGTTTACCGTGACCGACGGGGTCGTCAACCAAACCACCTCGGCGATTACGCTATTCCCGTTCGGCCTGGTCTCGCGCACCGGCACGCCGGAAACCACCGGATTTTATATCCTCCACGAGGGCGCCCTGGGCGTCTTCAACGAAACGCTGACGGAGATCGACTACGACGAGATGGTCGACAGCCAGCGCATCAGCGAAAAAAGCACTGGCGGCTGGATCGGTATCACGGACAAGTACTGGCTGGCGGCGCTGATCCCCGACCAGAACGAAACCTTCGACGCCAGCTTCGGTCATTCGGCGCCGGAAAAAACCGACAAGTACCAAGTCGACTACCTGCAGTCGGGCCACACCATTGCCGCCGGCGGCTCAAGCGAGGTCGTCAGCCGGTTGTTCGCGGGCGCCAAGGAGGTTCACCTCCTCGACGCCTACGAGGAAAAGTTCGGCGTCAAACGCTTCGACCTGGCGGTCGATTTCGGCTGGTTTTACTTCCTGACCAAACCCTTCTTCTTCGCCATCGACTGGTTCAACAAGCTGCTGGGCAATTTCGGCCTGGCTATCCTGGCGCTGACGGTTTGCGTGCGCATCGTCTTCTTCCCGTTGGCCAACAAGTCCTTCAAAGCCATGAGCGCGATGAAGAAACTGCAGCCGGAAATGACCAAGTTGCGCGAAAAATTCGGCGACGACCGGCAGAAACTCAACCAGGCGATGATGGAGCTTTACAAGAAGGAAAAGGCCAATCCCATGGCCGGTTGCCTGCCCATCCTCCTGCAGATTCCGGTCTTCTTCGCACTCTATAAGGTCTTGTTCGTCTCCATTGAGATGCGTCATGCACCGTTCTACGGCTGGGTCCACGACCTCTCCGCGGCGGATCCGACGACGCTGCTCAATCTCTTTGGACTGATCCCCTGGACGCCGCCGTCTTACATTCCCATGCTGGGTGTCTGGCCCATTTTGATGGGCCTGACAATGTACCTGCAGCAGAAATTGAACCCGCAGCCGGCCGACCCGATCCAGGCCAAGATTTTCATGTTCCTGCCCTTCATGTTCACCTTCATGCTGGCCTCCTTCCCGGCCGGGCTGGTGATCTACTGGACCTGGAACAACACCCTCTCCATGGCCCAGCAATGGCTGATCATGAAGCGCGCCGGGGTCACGATCGGCGGGCAAAAAGCGGCCTGATCCATGTCCGGTGGCGGCGCTGACGAGGATGCGGCTGAAATCAAGGCGGCCCTCCTGGAGCGCGGCAGATTGCTGTTCGCCGGCCCCTGCGAGTTCGTCGCCGGCGCCGCCTCGTTGGGCGCCATCCCCGACTTGGCGCTTCCTGAAATCGCCTTTGCCGGGCGCTCAAACGTCGGCAAGTCGAGCCTCGTCAATGCGCTGACGGGGCGCAAGACCCTGGCCCGCACCTCGCAGACGCCGGGCCGCACCCAGCAACTGAATTTTTTCAACCTCGGGGGCGCCCTCTATCTCGTGGACCTGCCGGGTTACGGCTATGCCAAGGCATCCAAGACCGCCATCGCCAAGTGGACCGGCGTCATCAACGCCTACCTCAAGGGCCGGGCGACGCTGGCGCGGGTGTTTGTGCTGATCGATGCCCGTCACGGCGCCAAGGACAGCGACCGGGAAATTATGACGATGCTCGACGATGCCGCCGTCATGTATCAGGTCGTTCTGACCAAGGCGGACAAGACGACCGGTCCCGAATTGGAAAAATGTCTCGCCAAACTGCATGCCGAATTGAAGACCCACGTGGCGGCCCACCCCGACATCGTCGCCACCAGTTCCAACTCGGGCCGGGGCATCGAGGACTTGCGCGCGGAAATTGCCGCACTGGCCCAGCCCGCCTAACTGGGCTATAAGGCCGCCATTATGCCGGATACCGACAACACCGACGCCGCCGAGAAATCGACCGAGCAGTGGCTAGAGACCGCCAGAACCTTGTCCGAGGCGCTGCCCTACATGCGCCGTTTCACCGGGCAGACCTTCGTCATCAAGTACGGCGGGCACGCCATGGGCGACGCCGAACTGGCGGAGCGTTTCGCCCGCGACATCGTGCTGATCAAGCACGTCGGCATCAATCCGGTCGTCGTACACGGCGGCGGACCGCAGATCGGCGCCATGCTGGAACGCATGAAGATTAAAAGCGAGTTCATTGACGGTCTCAGGGTGACCGATCAGGCGACGGTTGAAATCGTCGAAATGGTGTTGTCGGGCTCGATCAACAAGCAGGTCGTCACCGCCATCAACGCCGCCGGCGGGTCGGCGGTCGGATTGTCGGGCAAGGACGGCCGGCTGATCGAGGCGGAAAAACTCCACCGCACGGTGCAGGATCCCGATTCCAACATCGAAAAGGTGCTCGACCTCGGCTTCGTCGGCGAGCCGGCCCGGGTCAATCCGCATGTCCTCGAAGTGCTTGAGAAATCCGACAGCATCCCGGTGATCGCCCCCATCGGCGTCGGCGAAAACGGCGAGACCTTCAACATCAACGCCGATACCGCCGCCGGCGCCATCGCCGCCGCCATCGACGCCAGCAAGCTGATCATGATGACCGACATCGCCGGCGTCATGGACGGCGACGGCAATCTGCTGGAAACCCTGACGGCCCAGGCGGCCCGCGCCATGATCCACGACGGCACGGTGCACGGCGGCATGATCCCGAAAATCGAAACCTGCCTCAACGCCATCGAAAACGGCACCCATTCGGCCACCATCCTCGACGGCCGCATCCCGCATGTCCTGTTGCTGGAAATCTTCACCGAGCACGGCGTCGGCACAATGATCGGCGGCGTTTAGCGCATCCCCAAGGCAGGCTGGGGCCGGCCCTCTTCAATCCGCGAAGAAATCGAGGTACCAGGACATTTCGTCCTCGGTTAGGGGATAGTCGACGCCGTCACGGGCGTTGATAAGCTCGTCGGGCTGCACGTTGGCCATCTTCTTCTGCACTTCCATCGCCGTGCGCATGGAAAGACCCGAGGCCCACACCAGGGCCGTGATGGTCTTGCCGCTTTTCGAGTCGATGATCTTGCGGCCGATGAGGGCGGGCACATCGGCTTTGATCGCCATGGCCCGGATCAACAGATCACGATCACCGCGTTTGATCATCTTGACGGCGTTCTCGTCGGTCAGGCCGCCGCCGTCGACCAGCTGCTGGGCGGCAACCTGGGCCGTGTCTTCCTCCTTGGTGACGGCATCCTTTTTCTCCAGGCCTTCCTTGACCTTGGTCCGCACCTCTTTTTCGGTGTCCCGGTCCAGTTCGTGCTGGTCGCTGAGGATGTCGAGCAGGGAGAGGCTGACGAAGCCGGCGATCTTGCGCATCGACTTCTGCGACAACAAGGGCCGCTTCACCAAAGGTTCATGCAGGCTTTCCTCCGTGGCTGCACCGGCCACGATTTCATCCAGGGTTTCTTCGCGGATCTGCGCGTTTTTGTTGGCCAGCAGATTGGCGACGGCAGGAATATCCTGCGCCGCGACGATGGCGTCGGAGATGTCGGGATCGACGCTACTGCGTTTGGCGATGGCGCTGAGGGCGCCGAGGGCCGGGCCCGATTCGATGATTTCCATAAGGATGTCATCAGACAACAGAGGGGAATATTCGAGGATGGGGGCGGCAACGATCAGCTCAACGTCGTGCGCCAGGCGCTCGATGATGGGCTGGGGAATATTGTCCGCGTGCTTGATTTCGTCGGCGACGATCTGGCGCACCTTCACCAGCTGATCCTTCGCCAGGATATCGAGGATCTCGAACGTCATGTCCTGGAGTTTTTTCGAATCCCGTTCTGTGATGTTGGGCACCAGGCGCCCGATCTTCAATGCCAGATCGCAGCGCACCTCGTCATTGGTATCCTTGGCCAGTAGGAGGTCCGCCTGGCGCGGTGTTTTCTTGTTGGTCGCGACCTTGCGTCTGACCGTCGGCGATTTATCCTCGGCCAGGTAATAGAGCACCTCCGGCTTGACGTCGGTGCGTTTGGCCAGCGCCTTGCGCTCGTCATGGGAATTGCTTTGGGCGACCTCCTTCGATTCCTCGTAGGTCACCTTTTTCTTTTTTTCGATTTCTTTGGCTTTACCACCAAACAAGCGCCCAAACATCACGTCCCTCTCTCTATTTCACCGCCGATCAAAGCCGCCGCGTAACCTCCCTTACCGGCTTTCTTGACGGCGTACATTGCCTCGTCGGCCCGGCTAACCAGACCGTTCATGTCCTCGTCGTCGCTGGGCGACATAACCGCGATGCCAATGGACAATCCCAGGGGTTTGTCCTCCGCCCCGGAATGGGATTTCAGGCGGTCGGCGTCGTGCAACAGCAAACGCGCTTTGGTCATGGCGCCCTCGTCATCGGTATCTTCCGTCCAGATGGCGAACTCGTCCCCGCCCAGGCGCGCAGTGATGTCGCCGATACGGCTGCCGCTGACAAGGATTTCGGAGAGAATGCGCAATACCTCATCGCCCTCATGGTGACCGTGCACGTCATTGACTAGTTTGAAATTATCCAGATCAACGTAGATCAGTGCGCCCGGACGACCAGTGCGGCGGTGATGCGCCATGCGGCCCTCGAGCTCCTCGTAGAAGGCGCGGCGGTTGAAGAGGCCGGTCAATTCATCGGTTCGCGACAGGCGCTCCAGTTGTTCATGTGCCACGATCTGTTCGATGGCGATGCCGATGCGGTCGGCAACGCCCGCCAGCAGGGCCTTCGCCTCATCGCTCCATTCGGCCTGGTCGCCGCCGCGCGCCACGGCGATCGCACCGTTGACCTCGCCCCGATAACGGCTCGCCGCCATCAACACCTGATAGAGGCCGACGCTGCTTTCGATGACACCGCGCGGGTCGCCCTTGAGCAGCACGTCCGATACAGACTCGGTTGCATCGTGAGGTGAAAAGCCGAAGGCGCCGCCATATTCCGCCGCGCACATGAAGCCCTGATGCACGTCGCCCCGCATGATCCAGCAGCTACGGGCTCCGACGACGGCCGCCGTTGCTTCCGCCGCCGTTTCCAACATGCGCACAGGCTCGATTTCGTTGCGGATGCTGTCGACGATAGTGTTGAGGAGTTCGACGCGGTTGCGCTCTCGGTCCAATTCAAGGTCGCGTTCCCGGGTTTCCGTGACGTCGCGCGCGACGCCCCGGGCGCCCAGCCAATCCCCGTCCTCGGAATGAACCGGAACGGAGGAGATCACGAGGCAAGCGGGGGAGCCGTCGGCGTGGCGCAGCCAAACTTCGGCGTCAACCAGCGGCGTATGACAATCGAAGGGGAACGGTTTGCTTTCGTCGTTATTGGGATGAACGAGCTTGCGCGGCGGTCTGCCGTTGAGTTCATGGGCGGAGTAGCCCAGCACGCCCTGCTCCGAGACGAATTTGAAATTGCCGCTGCGATCGGTTTCCCAGGCGAAATCGGCAGAGCAGGAGACCAGATCCTTGAACAGTTGGCGCGAGGTCAGCAGGGCATTCATGAAATTCCGCTCCACCGTGAACTCGCGGGAGAGCACCATGACGAAGCGCTCGCCGCCGCCCGAATCGAGGGGCATGAACATCACTTCGAGGGCGGAGTTGCCTTCATCGTTCGGGACTTCGACCTTGTCGCTGACAGCGCGGCCTTCGGCAATCGCGGCAGCCACCAGGCCCCGGACGCGCGGTTCGCCGTCGCGGCCGAAGATACCGGCAAGTTCCTGGCCTTCCTCATTCGATGCAGTCACCCGGCCGCGCCGGTCGAGCAGGACCGCAGCCCCCTTGAACCGCGCCAGCACTTCTTCTGGCGATACTTCAAGGCGGTCGGGCAAGCCGTCGCCGACGGTTTCGACCGCGGCCTCCGGGCTTGCCGCGGCAGCGCCGTCGGCATCGCTCGTCAGGTCGACCCCTCTTGATGGTGCGTCCAATTCCGCCATCTAATGCACTCTCAAGCCCGCGCCCCGATTTCGCCAACCATAATCAGGATGCCTCCCGGTGTTGCGTACTCGCAACGCCGACACCGGGTTTGCCGAACAAATACCCCTGACCGTAGCGCACTCCGATTTCCTGCAGGAATTCCGCCGTTTCCTCGTCCTCGATCATCTCCGCCACGGTGTGGATATTGAGGTCCCGGCACAGCGTCGACATGGATTTCAGGAAAGCCTTGCCATTCTTGGTCGACAGCGCTTCCTGAACGTAGATGCCGTCAATCTTGACGTAGTCGACCTCAAGCGCGCGCAGGTATTGGTAGGCCGCCGCGCCCGCACCGAAATCGTCGAGGCAGACGTGGTGGCCGAGCTCGCGCAATCCCTGGATCACATTGTTGGTCGTTTCCAAATCCTCGATTTTGGAGGATTCGGTCAGTTCGAACATCAGCTCTTCCCGGATCGAGGAACAATCCTTCAAGAGCGCGTGCAAGGCATCCAGGAACATCGGGCTTTCGATGGACCGGCCCGACACGTTGACGGCAATGCTCAGGATGTCACCCGCGGCGCGCGCCTTTTTGATCTTTTCGGCGATCTTCTCGATCATCGCCAGATCGAAGTCGCCGATCACGCCGACCTCTTCGGCGAAAGTGATGAAGCTGAAGGGGGAGGCCTCGGGGCCGCTGACGCGCAGCCGGGCCAGGCCTTCGTAGTGATGCACGAAGCGGGTCGACAGTTCGACGATGGGCTGGAACAGCGCGTCGAATTCCCCGGTGGCGATGGTGGTCTTGAAGGCGCGGATTTTCTCCTGCGTCTCGTCCATCATTTTCTTGTAGCCGTCGGTTAGCTCGCCGATGGTGAAATCACCGTGGCTTTCGGAAAATTTGTTGATGGTGTAGAGCAGCGCCTTGGCGTTGTCCTCTTCGGACATCGTGGCATCGAGGTCGACGGTCTGCGCGCCGACGTCCATGCCCTCGCCCTCGGGATCGGCATCCTTGGTCTTTTCCTCGAGGCTTTTTTCCAGGGCTTCGATGTTGAGGCCGGGTTCGTGGACGATACCGAATTTTTCGCCTTCCAGACGGCCGGCCGAAGCGCCGTTCACCGAATTAGCCTGCAAGTGGGCGGAAATGTCGTTGAGCAGGTCCTCGCCGCCCTCCTTGCCCAGCTTCTCCTTCAGGGCGTCGATGCCGTCGAGGTCCAGCAGGGTCATGTTGTAGTTCATGCCCTGGGCCTTGCCGGCCTTGAGGGCCTCGTTGGCGATGTCGGCGAAGGCGTCCTTGTTCAGCAGCCCGGTTTCGGGATCGAGCGCCGCCTCATCCGGCGCTTCCGCCGTCGAGACCAGCCGTTGCGCCGCCAGGGCAATGAAAATGCGCCCGCCGTGGGTCGGCAGGGAGGAGCCGAAAACGGCGACCCGCAAAGGTTTCGCCGCACCCCTCAACACCCGCATGTTGACCGGTCCGAAACGGCCCTGGTTCTTGGCGGTGGCCAGCGAGGCCTCCACCAGCAAGCGGTCCTCATCGGCAATCAGGGAGAGGAACGACAGCCCGATCAGCTTGTCCGGCGTGACGCCGGCCAGCCACTGCGTGGCGCCGACCGCATAGGCGACCTTGTTGTTGTCGTCGAGTTCGACGAAGGCGTCGGCCGCGGCGAACGCAAACGCCACGAAACGGTCCCGTTCCGAGCGCATGTCACTTGCCGCCGCTTCACCCGCCACTTAAGCGTTCTCCAGGTCGCTGCCCGTTGAGTGTTTTCAGAGTCTTTAAACATATCACGAAATGGAAGTCCGACAATGACGCCGGGGACGTTCGCCGCTTGCCCTCGGGGCCACAAGGCATCACATTGGTGACATGGACAAACCCAACCCCGCCGCGGGCGAAAATACCGGTATTGAGCGCCTAAATGATGGTATTCAACGGATTCCGGACCTGAATCACGTGGATATCTGGCTCTTCGACCTCGATAACACGCTTTATCCCGCCAGATGCTTCCTGTTCGACCAGGTCGACCGGCGAATTAACGAATATGTCTCCAATCTGCTGGAATTGGCCATGGATGAGGCCCGCGCGGTGCAGAAATCATATTTCCGCCAATACGGCACGACGCTGCGGGGGCTGATGGTGGATCACGGTGTCGATCCCCACCACTACATGGATTTCGTGCACGATATCGACCTGGCGCCGATCGACGCCGCCCCGGACCTCGATGATGTCCTCGGACGGCTGCCAGGACGCAAGCTGATCTTCACCAACGGATCGGTCCGGCACGCCGAAAACGTCACCGGCCGGCTGGGCATCGAGCACCATTTCGAGGCCATCTTCGATATTGCAGCCGCCGAATTCGTGCCGAAACCGGCGCTGGAGCCCTATCACCTCCTGGTTTCGGCCCATGGCCTCGACCCCAGGGCGACCGTTTTTTTCGACGATATGGACAGCAATCTCGAGCCGGCCGCGGCGCTTGGCATGACCACTGTTTGGGTGCCCGGTCACAAGGCCTGGTCCGGTACCGGCGACGGCGATCACGTTCATCACGTCGCGGAAGATCTCGGCGCCTTCCTGGAGCTTGCCCTGGAAGGCCGCCCCGGGGATTGACAGACGGCGGCGGAGCGCTATTTTCAGCCGGCCCCAGGGCTGTCCGTATTCCACCCTTTTCCAGTCCACCAGTCACGATCCGAGGAAGCCGCATGCAACCGTCCGAGATGCAGTCGATTATTGAAAGCGCATGGGAAAACCCCACCGACGTCACGTCGGAAACCACCGGCGAGGTGCGGGAGGCGGTCGACGCCGCCCTGAACGCGCTCGATGGCGGAACGCTCAGGGTGGCGGATAAAAAGGGCCCCGGCGACTGGCAGGTCAATCAGTGGCTCAAGATGGCGGTTCTGCTGTCGTTCCGACTGAACGACATGACGACAGTCCCCGGCGGGCCCGGCGCCAATGCGCCCTGGTTCGATAAAGTGCCGTCAAAGTTCGAGGGTTGGGGCGAGGAACGGTTCCGCGAGGCCGGCTTCCGGGCCGTGCCCAACTGCGTGGTGCGCCATTCGGCCTACATCGCGCCGGGCGCCATTCTGATGCCGTCGTTCGTCAATCTCGGCGCCTACGTCGATAGCGGCACGATGATCGATACCTGGGCCACCGTGGGCAGCTGTGCGCAGATCGGCAAGGACTGTCATATCTCCGGGGGCGCCGGTATTGGCGGCGTCCTGGAACCGCTCCAGGCCGGACCGGTCATCATCGAGGACAATTGCTTCATCGGCGCCCGCGCCGAAGTGGCCGAAGGTGTTGTCGTCGAGGAGGGTTCCGTCCTCTCCATGGGCGTCTATCTCGGGGCATCGACCAAAATCGTCGACCGCAGCACGGGCGAAATCTTCGTCGGCCGGGTTCCGGCCTATTCCGTCGTGGTCTCGGGCACCCTGCCGGGCAAGCCGCTGCCGGATGGCTCGGATGGCCCCGGGCTTTACTGCGCCGTCATCGTCAAGCGCGTCGATGAGCGCACCCGCTCCAAAACTTCGGTCAACGAGCTCTTGCGCGTCGAACTGCCGGCGACCAACCAGTAATCCTCGGCAGCCATGAACGCCCCCGCCGCCATCGACGCCCTTGAGCTGGCCCGCGACCTGATCCGCCGTCCCAGCGTGACGCCCGAGGATGCCGGGGCGCTGGACGTGCTGGCCGAGGCCTTGCGCGCAAACGGTTTCGTCTGCCATGACCTGACGTTCAGCGACGATGACACGCCCGATGTGCGCAACCTTTATGCCAGGCTGGGCAGCGGCGAACCCAATTTCTGTTTCGCCGGCCACACCGATGTCGTGCCGGTCGGCAACGAGGACGCCTGGACCGTCGACCCCTTCGGCGCGGACGTCACAGAGGGCGTGCTTTACGGCCGGGGCGCCAGCGACATGAAAAGCGCCGTTGCCGCCTTTGCCGCGGCGGCGACGCGGTTCGCGTCCGGTCAACCGGACGGCTTCGGAGGTTCCATTAGCCTGCTGATAACCGGTGACGAGGAAGGCCCCGCCATCAACGGCACGCGCAAGGTGCTGGAATGGATGGCGCAGAACGGCGAGGCCATCGACGCCTGCCTGGTGGGCGAGCCGACCAATCCGACCAAGCTCGGCGAGATGATCAAGATCGGCCGGCGCGGTTCGATGTCCAGCTGGCTAACGGTGTACGGCGCGCAAGGGCACACGGCCTACCCCCACCTAGCGGACAACCCCATCCCCCGTCTCGTGAAGATGCTGCAGGTCTTGACCGAAACCGAACTCGACCAGGGCAACGACCATTTCCAGGCCTCGACCATCGCCGTGTCCACCATCGATGTCGGCAACCCGGCCTCCAACGTGATCCCGGCCGAAGCCACCGCCGCCTTCAACATTCGCTTCAACGACGAACACAGCTGCGCCTCGCTGGAGGAATTTCTGCGCCGTTCGTTCGACGACGTGGGCGGCGCCTATGAGCTGAAAATCCATTGCTCGGGCGAGTCTTTTTTGACGCCGCCCGGCCCGCTATCGGAATTGATTGCCTCGGCCGTGCACGATGTTCTGGGCGTCAGCCCCGAACTCAGTACGACGGGCGGTACCTCGGATGCGCGCTTCATCAAGGATTACTGCCCCATCGCCGAGTTTGGTCTGGTGGGGCAAACCATGCACAAGGTCGATGAACGCGTGGCGGTTGCGGACATAGAGGCGCTGACCGATATCTACGCCAAAGTCCTCGAAGGCTACTTCGCGAAGGCCTGATCCACACTCTCCGGTCCGGCTTTGCGCGTTGACCCCGGCGCATTTGTGCACTACTTGGAAATGATGCCCGGTTGGCCGGAAATCAGCTCTTCAATTTATGGCGCGTACCGACTAGCTCGGCTCGACGCCGGCGGGCTCGGCTATTTCAACATGTCGGTGGACGGTTTCTGGCGTTCGTTCTTTGCCGCCGTCATCGTCGCCCCGGCCTACGTCATCATCGTTTTGCTGCGCGATGCCGCCGATCCGGCCGACGCCGCCACCATGACCCCAGAAATCACGGCCTACGTGATCGGCTGGATCTTTTGGCCGCTCATCATGCTGGTCGTGGCGCGGCTTTTTGGGCTTCTCACCAATTTCGTCGGCTACATCATCGTTTACAACTGGTCGAACGTAATCCAGGTGGCCGTCTTGCTGCCCATCGCCCTGATAACCGAAAGCGGGGGCGTTCCCGAGGCCGTTGCACCGGTCCTGACCATGATCGCGACCGTCTACGTGCTGTTCTATCTCTGGTTTGTCGCCCGCACGGCGCTTGGCGCCGCGAGTTGGACGGCCGCGGCCATCGTCGTGCTCGATGTCATCAGCGGACTGCTGCTTTCCAGAGGCGTCGAGATCATCTTCGCCTAATCGGGATAGCTGACACTCTGCAGGTAAAGCCCTTCGGCCGGCGCCGTGGGACCGCATGCCGAACGCTCACGCGCAGCCAGCACCTCGCCCACCCGGTCTTCCGTCCATTTTCCCTCGCCGACCAGCTTCAAGGAACCGACGATGGCCCGCACCTGATTGTGCAGGAAGGAGGGTGCTGCCACCCTCACGCGGAGGACCTCTTCCTGCCTTTCGACGGATATCGAACTCAAAGTCTTGACCGGCGTTTTGGCCTGACACTGGGCCGCCCGGAAGGTCGTGAAATCGTGCTTGCCGACCAGCGCCTGGGCGGCGCGGTGCATGACTGCGGCATCCAAGGGCTGGGGCACGCGCCATGCCCGGTTGACCTCGACGGTCAGCGGCGCCGCGCGGTTGATGATGCGATAGAGGTAGGCCCGCGCCGTGGCGCTGAAGCGGGCGTGGAAGTCCTCATCCACAAGGGCCGCCGCCAGAACCGCGACCGGACGGTCCCGGATATGGGCGTTGAGAGCGTCCCGCACGGTTTTTTCGTCGTGCTCCCCGGCCAGATCGATGTGGACGACCTGTCCCAGGGCATGAACGCCCGCGTCGGTGCGGCCGGCGGCGAAAGCGGTGACGTTTTCTGCGCAAAATCCCTCGATCGCTTCCTCGATGACCTGTTGCACGGAAAGGCCGTTCTCCTGGCGCTGCCAGCCGACGAAGGGCGTGCCGTCGTATTCAACGGTCAATCTGTAGCGGGGCATCAGCGCCGCCTCACCGGGTGAGATCCGCGCCTTTGGGCACCGGAAAGCCGCGCACCAGATCGGCCGCGGACATGGGTTTCTTACCGCCGCGCTGAACCATCGTCAGCTTGAGGCCGCCGGCCCCGCAGGCGATGGAGAGTTCGCCGTCGAGCGTGTGCCCCGCCGCGCCATCCGCGTCGATCTGCTCTGCGCCCAGTACCTTGATGCGCTCTCCCGCGTAGCCGAACCAGGCGCCCGGAAAGGGCGCCAGGCCCCTGATCTGACGTTCTAGCTCGATGGCCGTCCGGGTCCAGTCAAGCCGTGCTTCGGCCTTGTCGATTTTGGCGGCATAGGTCACGCCTTCTTCCGGCTGCGGCGTCGCGTCGACCTGGCCGTCCGCCAGGCGGGAAAGGGTGTTGATCAACAGCGGCGCACCCAACTCCGATAGCTTGTCGTGCAGTTGTCCGGCCGTCATGTCCGGCCCGATCGGCAGGGACGCGCTGGCCAGCACGCCGCCGGTGTCGAGGCCTTCGTCCATCTGCATGACGCACACCCCGGTCTCGGTATCACCGGCCATGATGGCGCGCTGAATAGGCGCCGCACCGCGCCAGCGCGGCAGCAGCGAAGCGTGGAGATTGAGGCAACCGAGGCGCGGCGCCTCAAGCACGTCACGCGGCAGGATGAGGCCGTAAGCGACCACGATAGCCGCATCGGCTCCGACGGCGGCGAAGTCATCGACGGCCGCCCGGTCTTTGAGGGAAACCGGCGTGCGGACGTCGATACCGCGCTCGGCGGCGAATTCATGGACGGGAGAGGGCCGGTCGGCCTTGCCCCGGCCCGCCGGCCGCGGCGGCTGTGAATAAACACAGGCGATGTCGTGGCCTGCTTCAATCAGGGCGCCCAGCGTGGGCACGCCGAAATCCGGCGTTCCCATGAAGATCAGCTTCAAGTCCATCGCGCCGACCTCAAGCCGGTTGTTTTTGCCGCTGAAGTTTCCGCAGCTTGCGAAGAATGATATTCCGGCGCATGGCCGAAATGTGATCGACGAACAGGATGCCTTCGAGGTGGTCCATCTCGTGCTGGATACAGGTCGAAAGCACCTCACCGGCGCGCATCGTCTGTTTCTTGCCCTCGCGGTCGAGGTACATGATCTCGATCTCGTCGGGCCGGACGACTTCGGCAAAGTGTTCCGGCAACGACAAACAGCCCTCCTCGTGAACACGCTCGTCCGCCGAGCGCCAGACGATTTCGGGATTGATTAGGAACAGCGGATTGCCCTGTTCCTCGTCACGCGGGATGTCGATCACGATGGCGCGCTTCGCCACGCCGACCTGGATTGCCGCAAGTCCGATGCCGACAGCGTCGTACATCGTTTCCAACATGTCGTCCAAAAGACGGCGCATCTCGTCGTCGACCGCCTCGACGGGTTTGGAGACGGCTTTGAGGCGCGGATCGGGCGCAATGATGATGGGCAGAATGGCCATGGACTTGTCGCTGTTGTTGAAACAGCGCTCTAGGTAAGGCGAGAGACCGTGGTCGTCAAGTGCCGCGGCCGTGCTAGACTGGATCCTCGTTTGATCAGTTTGCTGCGGGGATGGCGCTCATCATGGAAGTTGCTCTTGTTGTCGTGGGCCTGGTGGCCGCGGTGTTGGCCGTCCTGCTTTGGCGTCAGGGGCGCTCCGGGGATGACGATGCGGCCCAGCGCCGCCTGACGGAAACGACGGAACAACTCATCAAGGCCCAGAACGAACTGCAGGGGCGGTTGGCGCAGGTCGCCGAAAGTACCGCGGCCGGCCAGGCGGCAATCAGCAAGACGCTGGAGGAACGCCTTGACGGGGTGAGCAAGCGCATGGGCGATAATCTCGAACAATCCTCGGCCAAAACGGCGGAATCTCTGGGGGAGCTGAAAAAGCACCTGGATGTGATCGACAAGGCGCAGGCACGGATTACCGGGCTCACGGAGCAGGTCGTCAGTCTGCAGGACCTGCTGGCCAACAAGCAGGCCCGCGGCGCCTTCGGGGAAATGCAGTTGGAGGACCTCGTCACAAACATCCTGCCGCCGTCGATCTATACGTTCCAACACACGCTCTCCAACAACAAGCGCGCCGATTGCCTGATCAAGCTACCGGACCCGCCCGGCCCCATCGTGGTCGACGCGAAGTTTCCCCTGGAAAGCTATGAGGCGCTACGGGCGGCGGAAGACGATGCCGGCCGCACCGCAGCGGCGCGCGCCTTCACCCAGGCCCTGCAGGTGCACATCTCCGATATCGCAGAGCGCTACATCGTACCCGGCGAAACCGCCGATTCCGCGTTGATGTTCCTGCCCTCCGAAGCCATCTACGCCGAACTACACGCCAATTTCCGCAACGTCGTGGAACGCGCCCACCGGGCCAAGATCTGGATCGTCTCGCCGACCACGCTGTGGGCCTTGCTCAATACCGTGCGCGCCGTCCTCAAGGACGCCCGCATGCACGAACAGGCCGGCGTCATCCAGAAGGAGGTCGGCGCCCTGATCGAGGACGTCGGGCGTCTCGACGACCGCGTCGCCAAGCTGCAGCGCCATTTCGGCCAGGCCGACGAGGACGTGCGGCAAATCCGCATATCGACCGAAAAGATCGTCAAGCGCGGCGGTCAGATCGAAGACGTCGAGCTCGAAGAGGAGCAGGTGGTCGAGGATTTCACGCCGCCCGTGGCGCGCATCGGCGGCGAGAGTTAACCGCCGTCGATCCGGGTGCGCGACTTCAGCGCGGCGCCCAGCGTACCTTCGTCGAGATAATCCAATTCCCCGCCGACGGGCACGCCGTGGGCCAGCCGGGAGATCTCGACGTTGCAGTCGCCCAGAAGATCTGTGATGTAGTGCGCCGTCGTCTGGCCGTCGACCGTGGCGTTCATGGCGAGGATAACCTCGCGCACGTCGTCCGACCGGGCCCGCGCGATCAAATTTGAGATGTTGAGGTCCTCGGGCCCGACGCCGTCCAGGGCCGACAACGTGCCGCCGATGACGTGGTAGCGCCCTTTGAAGATGCCGGCCCGCTCCAGCGCCCACAAATCGGCCACATCCTCAACGGTGCAGATCAAGCCGGCGTCGCGACCCTGATCGGCGCAGATGCCGCAGGGATCGGCAACGTCCAGGTTGCCGCACACCCCGCAAGGATGAACGCCGTCCGCCGCCGCCGCCAGGGCTTCCGCCAGGGGCCGCAGCAGGCTGTCCTTGCGCTTGATCATGAATAAAGCGGCGCGGCGCGCCGAGCGCGGCCCCAGTCCCGGCAACTTGGCCAGGAGCTGGATCAGGCGCTCGATGGAATTGGGTGTCACGGGTCCCGTATCAGAACGGCAACTTGAAGCCGGGCGGGAGATTGAGGCCGCCGGTCAGCTGCGACATTTCCTCCTGCACCTTGGCTTCCACCCGCGCTTTCGCGTCGTTGTGCGCGGCTACGATCAGGTCTTCCAGGACCTCCACCTCGCCGGGACTCATCAGCGAGGGATCGACCTTGAGGCCGCGCATCTCGCCCTTGCCCGTGAGGGTGACGGAAACCATGCCGCCGCCGGATTCGCCGGTGACCTCCGTCTGGTCCATGCGTTCCTGCATCTCACCCATCTTGGCCTGCATTTCCTGGGCCTGCTTCATCATCTGGCCAAGATTTTTCATGCGTCATCTTCTCCTTGAGGATTGTCTTCATCGGCCCCGGCATTTGGATCCCCGGTATCGAGCGAGACGTCCCGGACCTCCTTGATGACGGCGCCAGGGAAGGTTTCCAGCACCGCCTTGACCAGGGGATCCTCCTCGGCCCTGGCGACGCGGCCGCGCTCGTGGCTGGCGTTTTGTTCCGCCAGCGTCGGTGCGCCGTCTTCCTGGGATACCGAAACGACCCAGCGCCGGCCGGTCCAGTCGCTAAGGTGCGCGCCCAGATCGTTGGGCAGTTTGGCGGGGGCTTTGTCCGTCAATCTTAGCTCTATGCGGCCGGGCTCGAAATGCACCAAGTGAACGTTGTGCGCGAGGTGCGTGCCGAGCACCGCCTCTTTCCGGTCGCGCACCAAATCCACGACGGCAGCGAAGTCTGGCAGATCGATCCCCGCCTGCGGTTGATCTTCAGCAAATGATTCCGGCTGCAGAGAGGCCTGTGGCGCCGTTTCTGCGCCGCCGGTGGAAGCGCCGGTGGGGGATGATGAAACGGCATTGGTGCTCACCGCCGGCGCCGGCTTGCCGCCAGCGGCCTGCGGACCGGACGTCGGCATGGTTTCAGCACCGCCCGCCTCGATGCGTTGCACCAGATCGGCAGGAGCCGGCAAATCGGCGGCATAGGCCAGACGCACCAGCACCATTTCGACCGCCGCGACGGGGGAGGGCGCCGTGCGTGCTTCACCCAGCCCCTTAAGCAGCATCTGCCAGGTCCTGGTCAAAACCGGCATGGAGAGCTTTTCGGCGAATTCTCCACCCCGGACGCGTTCCGCCTCGGGCACGGTGACGTCATCGGCCGCCGAGGGTGCGACCTTCAGGCGGGTCAGCCAGTGTGTCAGGTCCAACAGATCCTGCAGCACCACAACCGGATCGGCCCCGCCGTTGTAGAGCGCCCGCAATCCCGTCAACGCAGCGGCGATGTCGCCGGACAGGAGCTGTTCGAAGAGATCGAAAATTCCGGTACGGTCTGCCAGGCCCAGCATGGCGCGGACTTCACCGCCGGTGACCACCTCGCCGCCGTGGGCGATGGCCCGGTCGAGCAGCGACAGGCCGTCCCTGACCGAACCGTCGGCGGCGCGCGCCATCAGGGCGATGGCCTCGTCCTCCAACTTTGCGCCTTCCTGGTCGGCAAGAGCCGAGAAGTGCGCCGCCAGGACGTCGGCTTCGACCCGGCGCAGGTCGAAACGCTGGCAACGCGACAGGACGGTGACCGGGACTTTGCGGATTTCGGTGGTGGCGAAGATGAATTTGACGTGCGGCGGCGGTTCCTCCAGCGTCTTGAGCAGAGCGTTGAAGGCGTTGCGCGACAGCATGTGAATTTCGTCGATAATGTAGACTTTGTAGCGCGCCGAGACGGGCGCGTATTTCACGCCCTCGATAATGTCGCGGATGTCGTCGACGCCGGTGCGGCTGGCGGCGTCCATCTCCAGCACGTCGACGTGACGGTCCTCGGCGATGGCGAGGCAGGCTTCGCACTGACCGCAGGGCGTGATGGTCGGGGCGTCTTGAGAGCCTTCGGCGCCGGTGCAGTTGAGGGCGCGGGCGATAATGCGGGCGGTCGTGGTCTTGCCGATGCCGCGGACGCCGGTGAGGATGAAGGCGTGCGCCAGACGGTCCCGGTCGATGGCGTTGGCCAGGGTGCGCACCATGGCCTCCTGCCCCACCAGTTCATCGAACGTCGATGGCCGGTACTTACGGGCCAGAACGCGATACGGGGTTTGGGGACTGGAGTCGGACATATTTCCTGAAGCGGGAAAATCGGGTGGGAGGCTGGATAACCGACCCGAACAAAAACTCGTTACGGCTGCTTCCTTCCGGACCTGACCGGGTTGGCGAGACGTCCGTCCGATCACCAACCTCCCAAACCCACTATATCAAGGAAAACGCGCCGAAGCGCAAGATTCAGTTTTGCGGCGGCGGAATGCTTGTGTCAATCTCCCGGACCATGGATATACCCCTACCCACCGACCCCCACATCTTCGGCGGTGCGCCGCTCGACCGGGACGCCAACATCCGCCGCGACGAGGCGGCCATCGAAGCTCTCAAGGTACGCGAAAACGCCCGTTTCCTGCCGTTTTGGGACCTGCGTGGTTTGATCGTTCCGGGCGAGCAGCCCGAATTGGCCTGGCTGCCCATGAGCGAGTTGGAGGCGATCGCCGAAGACCGCGCCGAAGTCGTCTACCTCGGCCTGGACGGCGACGCGCCCTGCTTCGCCGTCGGTCTTGCCGGGGAAGCCAATCCGGCCAAGGAGGGCAGTCTCGAAGGCCGGGGCAAGTTCATCGACGCCCGCACCATCGCGACGCAGCTGGGCGGGCCCGACACCGCCATCCTGGCCCAGGGGCGCTCCCTGATCGACTGGCATGCGCGGCATCGCTTCTGCGCCGCCTGCGGTGCGCCGACGGAGGCGAAGTCGGCCGGGAACTCCCGCACCTGCCCCGCCTGCAACGCCGAACACTTCCCGCGCACCGACCCGGTCGCCATCATGCTGGTGATCCGCGACGGCAAGTGCCTGTTGGGCCGGAAGAACATGTTTCCCGAAGGCATGTATTCGGCCCTGGCCGGCTTCATTGAGGTGGGAGAAACAATCGAGGAAGGCGTGCGGCGCGAGATCTTCGAGGAATCCGGCGTACGTGCCGGCGAGGTGCGCTACCACTCGTCCCAGCCCTGGCCGTTTCCCTCATCCCTGATGATCGGCTGCATCGCCGAAGGTCTGACGGAAGAGATCACCATCGACGAGCAGGAACTGGATCACGCCGCCTGGTTCAGCCGCGCCGAGATCGTCGAGGGCATGGAACGCGCGCTGACCACCGCCCCCGGCGACGGCAAATTCCGCATGCCCCACCCCATCGCCATCGCCCACCAGCTTGCGCGGGCCTGGTTGGCGGAAACCAATTAAACGGGGACCAAATTAAATGGTGACAGGTACACTTTTGCGGAATATGCGTAAAAGTGTACCTGTCACCATTTAATCGCCGTCTATTCGTCGTTTTCGACGCGTTCGGCGGGGTAGACGCCGAGGATCTTGACGCGGCTGGTGAAAAATTCCAGTTCCTCCAGCGCCAGGCGCACCGAGCGGTCCTCGGGGTGGCCGTCGATGTCGGCGTAGAACTGTGTCGCGTTGAAGCTGCCGCCGAGCTGATAACTCTCGAGCTTGATCATGTTGACGCCGTTGGTGGCGAAGCCGCCCATGGCTTTGTAGAGCGCCGCCGGCACGTTGCGCACATTGAAGACGAACGTGGTCTTGAAATCGCCGGTGCCGAGTTCCGGCTGCCGGCTGTCGCGCGACATGATGACAAACCGCGTGGTGTTGTGGTGGGCGTCCTCGAAATCGGACTTCAGGACTTCCAGGCCGTAAATCTCGGCCGCCAGCGACGACGCGATTGCGGCGTGTTCCGGATCCGCCAGGGCGGCAATATCGCGGGCGGCGCCGGCGGTATCGGCGTTGACCTGGGGCTTAAGGCCGAGTTCGCGCAGACTGGTCCGGCACTGGTCCAGCGCCTGAATGTGGCTGTGTACGGTGGTGATTTGGTCGAGCTTGGTCCCCGGCACCGCCAGGAGCTGGTGGTTCACCGGCTGGTAGTGTTCGCCGATGATGTAGAGACCGGAATCCGGCATCAGGTGATGAATGTCGGCGACCCGGCCGGCCTGGGAGTTTTCGATCGGGATCATGCCCAACTCGGCGCGGCCTTCCTCCACCGCCAGGAAGGCGTCCTCGAAGGTCTCGCAGGCCATCACCGTCATATCGGGATAGGCTTCCTGGCAGGCGAGATGGGAGTTCGCCCCCAAAGCGCCCTGGAAGGAGATCGTCGTGGCCGGATCCGATCCGGCGGTGTCTGAATTGCTCATTTTCCGTCTTCAGCTGTTCGCAGGCGCGCCCAGTAATCCGCGCGCCCGTTCAAGATCGGCGGGAGTATCGACGCCGAACGGAACGCTGTCAACGAGCGCCGCATCGATGCGCATGCCCGCTTCGAGGGCGCGCAGCTGTTCCAATTTCTCACGCTGCTCGAGCGGCGAGGGGGGCAGCGTGACGAATTTCTCCAGCGCGGCGCGGCGATAGCCGTAGATGCCGATGTGATGCCACAGGGGACCGTCGCCGGTGGGGGCGGTGGCGCGCGTGAAATAGACGGCCCGGCCCCGGTTCGCGCCCGGGGTGAGCGAAATCACGGCTTTGACCACATTGGGGTTGGTTTTTTCCGCTGGATCGACGATTTCCGACGCCAGCGTGGAAATATCCACCGCCGGATCGCTAAGCGGCGTGGTCACGGCGGCAATGGCGGCGGGATCGATGGTCGGCAGATCGCCCTGCAGGTTGATGACCAGACCGTGCACACCCTCGGGGTCGACGTGGTTCAACGCCTCGAATACACGGTCGGAGCCGGAGGCATGGTCGGGATCGGTAAGGACGGCATCGCCGCCGCTGTCCCGCACGGCCTCGGCAATCTCCGTTTCGGCGCAGGCTACCACGACGGGTCCGATATCGGCTTCCATGGCGCGCCGCCAGACATGGACGATCATCGCCTCGCCGGCGATGTCGGCCAGCGGCTTGCCCGGCAGGCGCACAGATGCCATGCGGGCCGGTATGATGGTGATCGCCGAGGTGTCCGGCATGAGGTCGTGATCCACGAAAAGGGGGTTCAAAACATTCGCTTGGCGCATTTATACGGCTTGCGTCCGATGGCGGGAAGCCGGTAATGTGCAGCCGCTCCCGCAACCCCCCAACCTGTCAACCGGATTTCGTTATGGATACCTTTGAATTCAACAAATACGTCGGCGGCCTGCTGGCCTCCATGTTGTTCGTCTACGTCATCAGCATGGTGGGCGATTTGATGGTCCATCCCACCAATCCGGAAAAAGTGGCCTTCCCCGTCGAACTCGAGGAAGCGGCGGAAGATACCGACTCGGACGATGAAGCGGAAGAGCCCGAGGCGCCGACGCTGGCCGCCTTGTTGGGCGACGGCGACGCTGAGGCCGGCGCCAAGGTCGCCAAGAAGTGCGCTGCTTGCCATACCTTTGATGAGAGCAGCAAGAACAAGGTCGGCCCCAACCTCTACGGCATCGTCGGCGGCGAACGCGGCGTCAAAGCCAACTACAAATATTCCAGCGTCATGGCGGAGTCGGGCGGCACCTGGTCGTGGGAGGATCTCGACGCCTTCCTGACCGATCCCAAGGGCTTCATGAAGGGCAACAAGATGTCGTTCAAGGGTCTCAAGAAGCCGGAAGACCGGGCCAACATCCTGCTGTTCATGAATAGCAACAGCGCCTCGCCCGCCGCCCTTCCTGACGACTAAGGGCGGTTGCCCTATCATCTTTGATGGATAAGTGCCCGGCCGAATTCGTTGACCTTGCCGGCCGTCTGGCCGATGCCGCCGGCGGGGTCATTACCAAATATTTCCGCCAGCCGTTCGACGTCATCACCAAGGACGACGACAGCCCGGTCACCATTGCCGACCGGGAATCCGAACAGATCATGCGCGATCTGATCGAGGCCGCTTTTCCCGACCACGGCATCGTCGGTGAGGAACACGGCTCGGTGCGCGCGGAAGCCGAATACGTCTGGTACCTCGATCCCATAGACGGCACCAAGTCCTTCATTTGCGGCGTGCCGCTGTTCGGCACCCTGATCGGCCTGGTCCACAACAGTGACAGCGGACCGAGCCCCGTGCTCGGCATTATCGACCAGCCCATCGCCAAGGAACGCTGGCTCGGCGCGGTGGGCCACGGCGCCAGCCTGAACGGCAAGCCGATCGCGACGCGGGCGTGCGCAAGCGTCGACAAAGCAACGCTGTTCTCCACGGGACCCGAGTACTTCGATGACAAGTCCCTGGAAGCCTTCCAGCGCGTGCGCGCCCAGTCGAACCTCGCGCGCTTTGGCGGCGATTGCTACGCCTACGGTTTGCTGGCGTCGGGCTGGATCGACCTGGTGGTGGAATGGAACCTCGACGTCTACGATTATTGCGCCCTGATCCCGGTGGTCGAGGCGGCCGGCGGCACCGTGACGACCTGGAGCGGCAAGGCCCACGCCTTCGACGGGCGAGAAAGCATGGTGGCGTCGGGTGACGGGGTCCTGCACGAAGAAGTGATAGCGATCCTCAACATTTAGGCCGGCGGGCCTTGCCCTTAGCGTTCCCCTTGACGCAAAATTCAGGCGTTGCAGGTTTGGGGAAACAAGCCATGAAAAAACTCGCCGTCATTGCTGTCGCTGCGATTTCACTTGCCGCCCTACCCGTTTTGGCCGGGTCTAAAATCAGCCACGGCGATTCGCTGCACGGCGGCCTGAAGTACCCCGCCGATTTCAAACACTTCGACTACGTCAATCCGGATGCGCCGAAGGGCGGGACGTTGCGTCTCAGCGCCGTCGGGACCTATGATTCGCTTAACCCCTATATCCTCAAAGGCGACTCGGCTATCGGGTTGGGCCTGATGTACGATTCGCTGATGAGCCCGTCGGCGGACGAATCCAATTCCTCCTACGGTCAGGTCGCTGAGACGATGGAAACCGCCGACGATAATTCATGGGTGGTCTACACCCTGCGCAAGGAGGCCCGTTGGCACGACGGCACGCCGATCACTGCCGACGACATCATTTTTTCCTTCGAAACCGTCACGACCAAAGGCCATCCCTTTTACCGCAGCTACTTCAAGAACATCGCCAAGGCGGAGCGCCTGGGCCCCCACAAGGTCAAGTTCAGCTTTTCCGGTGATCTCAACCGCGAGCTGCCGCACATCACCGGCCAGGTGCCCGTCCTGCCCAAGGCCTACTACGACACCCACCCGTTCGAAAAAACGACGCTGGAACCGCCCCTGGGCTCCGGCCCCTACCACATCAAGGAACTCGACCCCGGTCGGTCGATCACCTA
The DNA here is from genome assembly GCA_964528595.1 of uncultured Rhodospirillaceae bacterium. Taxonomy (GTDB): domain Bacteria; phylum Pseudomonadota; class Alphaproteobacteria; order UBA2966; family UBA2966; genus CAYFKJ01. The sequence goes on along the minus strand of CAZGTM010000001.1, from coordinate 43,959 downwards.
CGAAAGGGTCAAGGATTACTGGGGCAAAGACATCGCGGTTAACAAGGGTCAGTACAACTTCGACATCATCCGCTACGACTATTACCGCGATGGCACCGTCGCCTTGGAGGCTTTTAAGTCCCATGAGTATGATTTTCGCCAGGAAAATACGTCCAAGGTCTGGGCGACGGGCTACGGCTCTCCGGCGCTGGACAAGGGCTGGTACAAGAAGCTGGAACTGGATGACGAAAACCCGACCGGCTTGCAGGGCCTGCATTTCAATATCCGGCGGGCAAAGTTCCGCGATGCCAGGGTACGACGGGCCATCGGCTATGCCTTCGATTTCGAATGGACCAACAAGAACCTCTTTTACGGCCAATACAGCCGGGTAAAGAGTTATTTTTCCAATTCGGAATTCGCCGCAACGGGGCTGCCTGGGCCGCGCGAACTGAAATATCTTGAACCGCACAGGGGGAAGATTCCGGAAGAAATCTTCACCACCGAATTTACGGTTCCCAAGACCGACGGCAGCGGCAATATCCGGCCGCAGCTGCGGGCGGCGATCAAACTGCTGAAGGAAGCCGGCTACCGCATCAAGGACCGCAAGCTGATCGACCCGGACACCGGCCAACCCTTCGTCTTCGAAATGCTGCTCAGCAGTCCGGCCATGGAACGGGTCCTGCTGCCCATGGCGAAGAACCTCAAGCGCATGGGTATTGACGTCAACCTCAGGATTGTCGATTCGGCGCAGTACCAGAACCGGCTGCGGGAATTCGACTTCGACACGTTCGTTCTGTGGATGCGCCAATCGTCATCGACCGGCAACGAACAACGCGATTTCTGGGGCTCCTACAATGCCGACGTGCCGGGCAGCCGAAATTACATCGGCATCAAGGATCCGGCCGTCGATGACCTGGTCGAAAAGATCGTCGCCGCCCCCAACCGGGAAGAACTGGTGGCCGCGACGCGCGCCTTGGACCGCGTGCTCTTGTGGAATTTTTTCTCGGTGCCGCAGTGGCAAAGTTTAAAATTCCGTTTGGCCTATTGGGATCGCTTCGGCCGGCCGCCGCAGCCGCCGAAATATTCGCCGGGGTTCTTCACCTGGTGGATCGATCCCGCGAAGGATGCGGCGCTTAAGGCGGCGATGAAAAAAGGCCGAAACTGACAGGGTAATTGACCTAGCGTTACCCGGCTTTACTATGGTCGTTACCGTGAAAAACAAGAGCATAACAAGCGCGGGCCTGTTGGCCATTCTGACGGTGGGGGTCGGCGCCGCGGCAGCGGTGCAGGCGGAACCGCGGCACGGCCTGTCGATCTTCGGCGACCTCAAATACCCCGCCGATTTCAAGCATTTTGACTACGTCAATCCGGCGGCGCCCAAGGGCGGCACGATACGCCTTCGGGACTTAGGCTCCTTCGACAACGTCAATCCCTTCATCATCAAGGGCATCCGCCTGCGCGGCATGGGCGTCATCGCCATGCAGTTGCCGTACGATTCGCTGATGACCTCGGCCTCGGACGAGCCCGACGCCATGTACGGCCTGGTGGCGAAAACCGTCGAGGTCGGACCCGACCGGCAATGGGTCGAGTTCGTCCTGCGCCCGGAGGCGAAATTCCATGACGGCTCTCCCGTCACGCCGGAAGACGTCCTCTTCACCTTCAACATCCTGAAAACCGAGGGCCGGCCCGGATACCGCATTAATCTGAAAGACGTCATGAAGGGCGAAAGCCCCGGACCGGGCCGGGTGCGCTACACCTTCCGGGATGGCGCGGTGACGCGTGACCTGCCCAGCATCGTGGCGGGCCTGCCCATCCTCTCCAAGGCTTATTACGACAAAGTTGAGTTCAACCGCACCACCATTAAGCCGCCCCTGGCCTCGGGCCCCTATCGCATCGCCAAGGTCGATCAGGGCCGCGATCTCGTCTATGAGCGGGTCAGGGACTACTGGGCCAAGGATCTGCCGGTCATGCGCGGGCGCTACAATTTCGACCGCCTGCATTTCGTCTTTTTCCGCGACCGCAACGTGGCGCTGGAGGCATTTAAGAGCGGCGACTACGATTATCGCGAGGAGTTCACCTCCAAGAGCTGGGCCACAGGCTACAATTTTCCCGCCGTCGACAAGGGCTGGGTAAAACTGGAAAGCATTCCGGACCTGTCGCCGGCCTCGCGCCAGTATTTTGCCCTCAACCTGCGGCGCGATAAGTTCAAGGATGCCCGCGTGCGGGAGGCCTTCGGCCTTGCCTTCGATTTCGCCTGGACCAACAAGAACTTGTTCTACGGCCTCTATGACCGCACCCTGAGCATCTGGCAGAACACCGACATGGCGGCCCGCGCCCTGCCCGACAAGGACGAGCTCGATTTGCTGGAACCGTTCCGGGATAAACTGCCGGCCCGCATCTTCACCGAGGTTTACATGCCGCCGGGCGAGGGCAAGAAACTGAGACAGAACCTGCGCCGCGCCAAGAAGCTGCTGGCGGAGGCCGGTTGGACCGTCAAGGGCGGCAAGCTGGTGAAGGGTGGCGGCGATCAGATGAAAATCGAGTTCCTCACCTATACGCCGACCTTCGAACGCATCCTCGCCCCCATCGTCAAGAACCTGAAGCGTTTGGGCATCGACGCCTCGATCCGCCAGGTCGACGTCACGCATTATACCAACCGAAAGCAAACCTTCGATTTCGACGTCGCCACGGAAGCCTTCCTCACGACCGCGACGCCCGGCATCGCACAGCGCAATTTCTGGGGCTCCGAAGCGGCCAAACAGCAAGGCAGCATCAACTATTCGGGTATCAGTGATCCGGTGATCGACGCTTTGCTGGAGCACATCGCCGAAGCGCCCGACCGCAAGGCTTTGACGACGGCGGCGCGGGCCCTGGACCGCGTGCTGCTGGGTAATCACTACATCGTGCCGGAGTGGTTCAAGGCCGTGCACACGGTGGCCTACTGGGACAAGTTCGCCCGGCCCAAGATCAAGCCCAAGTACGACCTAGGTTTCCTCGACACCTGGTGGTATGACGAGGACCGCGCCAAGGCGCTGGAAGCCGCCATGGCCAAGGGCGGCTAACCCGCCATGCTCGCCTACATCATCCGCCGGCTATTGTTTGTCATTCCGACGCTGTTCGGCATCATGGTGCTGAACTTCGTCATCATCCAGTTCGCGCCGGGCGGACCGGTGGAACAGCTCATCGCCCAGGTTCAGGGCACAGAGGTCGATCCGACGACCCGCTTCGGCGGAGGCACCGGCGGCGAAACCGGCAACCAGAAAGCCCAAACCGGCTCCGCCGACGTCACCAGCAAATACCGGGGCGCCCAGGGTCTCGACGCCGAGTTTATAGAGGAGATTGAAAAACTCTACGGCTTCGACAAACCGATGCACCAACGCTTTTTTCTGATGATGGGTAATTACGTTCGGTTCGAATTCGGTGACAGTTACTTTCGTGACCGGGCCGTTGTTGACTTAGTCATCGACAAGATGCCTGTTTCCATTTCGCTCGGCCTCTGGACGACGCTGCTGGTTTATTTACTTTCGATCCCCCTTGGTATTCTCAAAGCCGTTCGAGATGGAAGCCGGTTCGACATTTACACCAGTTTCGCCATCACCATCGGATACGCCATCCCGAGTTTCCTTTTCGCTGTCCTCCTGATCGTATTGTTCGCTGGCGGTAGCTTTTGGGACGTTTTCCCTTTGCGTGGCCTCACTTCACCAAACTGGTCGGAGCTCTCTTGGCCTGACCGCATCATTGACTACTTCTGGCATATCACGCTGCCCATCATCGCAATGGTGATTGGCGGCTTCGCCACGCTAACCATGCTGACTAAGAATTCTTTCCTCGAGGAAATCAACAAACAATACGTCATGACAGCGCGAGCCAAAGGTTTGACTGAAAACCGCGTCCTCTACGGTCACGTTTTCCGCAACGCCATGTTGATCGTCGTCGCCGGTTTCCCCAGCGCCTTTATAGGTATTTTGTTTACAGGCGCCATGCTCATTGAATTGATTTTCTCCCTTGATGGCATGGGATTGCTGGCTTTTGAGTCGGTAATAGCTCGTGATTATCCCGTCGTTTTCGGAACCCTGTTTGTTTTTGCGTTGTTGGGGCTTGTCTTGGGCCTGATCGGCGACTTGATGTATGTCGTCATCGATCCGCGAATTGACTTCGAACGGCAGGACGTGGGCTGATGGTGGAAAATGTATTTGGTATGCACATTTCGCCGCTGACGCGCAGGCGATTCCAAAATTTCAGAGCCAACCGGCGGGGCTGGTGGTCGTTCCGAATATTCCTGGCCATCTTTTTTGTCAGCCTGTTTGCCGAATTCATTTCGAACGACAAGCCGCTTATTCTCTCCTTTGAGGGCGAGTTGCACTTCCCAGTCTTCGTCGAATACCCCGAAACCAAGTTCGGCGGCGATTTCGAAACCGAGGCCGAGTACCGAGATCCCTTCATCCAGGATCTGATCAACGAGAAGGGTTGGATGGTCTGGCCGATCGTGCGCTATTCCTACGACACCATCAATCTCGACCTGCCGGTCCCAGCGCCGGCACCGCCGTCGGCGGAGAATTGGCTGGGCACCGACGATCAGGGTCGCGACGTGGTGGCGCGATTGATTTACGGCTTCCGCATCTCCGTGCTGTTTGGCCTGACCCTGACGGTAGTCTCGTCCATTGTCGGCGTCATCGCTGGTGCCGTGCAGGGCTACTACGGGGGCTGGACCGACCTTCTGTTTCAACGTTTCATGGAGATATGGAGCAGTGTACCTCTGTTGTTTGTGCTTATTATATTGGCCAGTTTCATCGAACCTGGTTTTCTAACACTACTGACAATTATGCTCTTGTTCAGTTGGATGTCGCTGGTGGGCGTCGTCCGGGCCGAGTTCCTGCGCGCCCGCAACTTCGAATACGTTCGCGCCGCCCGCGCCCTCGGCGTTAGCGATTCCATGATCATGTTCCGCCACCTGCTGCCCAATGCCATGGTGGCGACCATCACCTTCCTGCCCTTCATCCTAAACGGTTCAATTACGGCACTGACGGCGCTGGATTTCATGGGATTCGGCCTGCCGCCGGGATCGCCCTCGCTGGGTGAAATCCTGGCCCAGGGCAAGGCCAATCTGCAGGCGCCGTGGCTCGGTATTTCCGGCTTCCTCACCATCTCCATCATGCTGACGCTGCTGATTTTCGCCGGCGAGGCCTTGCGCGACGCCTTCGATCCGCGAAAGGCGCTGGCATGAGTGCCCGTGACTTTCTCGTCGTTGACGACCTTTCGGTCAACTTCAAGGTCGAGGGCCGCGAGGTCGAGGCCGTGCGCCATGTGTCCTTCCGTATCGAACCCGGCGAGACGGTGGCGCTGGTCGGTGAAAGCGGTTCCGGCAAGTCGGTCAGCGCGCTATCGGTGCTGCAACTACTGCCCTACCCCCAGGCGAGCCACCCTTCCGGCTCCATCCGAATAGAGGGCAAGGAAGCCATCGGCGCCAGCCAGGCGGAAATGCGCGACATCCGCGGCGACCGCATTTCCATGGTGTTCCAGGAACCCATGACGTCACTCAACCCGCTGCACAGTATCGAAAAACAGATCAACGAAACATTGATCCTGCACCGCGGCCTGAACAAGGCGGAGGCCCGGGCGCGCACACTGGAGTTGCTCGATCTCGTCGGCCTGCAAAACGCCGAGGCGCGGCTCGGCGCCTTCCCTCACCAGCTCTCCGGCGGCCAGCGCCAGCGCGTCATGATCGCCATGGCGCTGGCCAACGAACCCGACCTGCTGATCGCCGACGAGCCCACCACGGCCGTCGACGTCACCATCCAGGCCCAGTTGCTAAAACTTTTGAAAGACCTGCAGGCGCGGCTCGGCATGGCCATGCTGCTGATCACCCACGACCTCGGCATCGTGCGCCATATGGCGGAGCGCGTGCACGTCATGAAGGACGGCGAGGTGGTCGAGCACGGAAGCGTCGAAGAGGTCTTCGGCAACCCCCGGCACGAATACACCCAGGCGCTGTTGGCGGCGGAGCCGGGGGGTCATCCGGAGACGCCGGAGGACGCCGCGGCCGAGGTCATGAGCGCCGACGATCTCAAGGTCTGGTTCCCGATCAAAAAGGGCGTCTTCCGCCGCACCGTCGATCACGTCCGGGCGGTCGACGGCGTCAGCCTCAGCATCCGCGCCGGGCACACCGTCGGCGTCGTCGGTGAAAGCGGGTCGGGCAAGACGACGCTCGCTCTGGCGCTCTTGCGCCTGATCCGCAGCAGGGGTCCGATCCGCTTCGACGACAAGGACATCCAGGGCCTCGGCTTCGGTGACATGCGGCCTCTGCGCCGCGAGATGCAGATCGTCTTCCAGGACCCCTTCGCCAGCCTCAGCCCGCGTCTTTCCATCGGTCAGATCGTCGGCGAGGGCCTGTTGGTGCACGACATGGGCGGCGATTACGAGGAGCGCCGGACGATGATCGGCGCGGCCCTGGAGGAAGTGGGTCTCGACCCCGAAACCCAGGACCGCTATCCCCACGAATTTTCCGGCGGCCAGCGTCAACGTATCTCCATTGCCCGCGCCATGGTGCTGAAGCCCCGCTTCGTCGTGCTGGACGAACCGACCTCGGCGCTCGACATGTCGGTCCAGGCTCAGATCGTCGACCTGCTGCGCGATCTGCAGCGCCAGCACAACCTGGCTTACCTTTTCATCAGTCACGACCTCCGCGTCGTCCGCGCCCTATCGGACGAGGTCATCGTCATGCGCGACGGCCAGGTGGTGGAACAGGGCAGCGCCGACGCCGTCTTCGATAATCCCCGGACGAACTACACCCAGGCCCTGATGCAGGCGGCGTTCGATCTGCAGGCCGACGAGAGCGGCGTAGTGAGGACGTAACCCATGGCGGTTCTCATCCATTTCGGCGCTGACCATTCGCAGGAGCGCTGGCGCAACACGCTGCAGCGCCTTGACCCCTCCCTCGAATTCCGTCTCTGGCCCGAGGAGGGCGATCCGGCGGACATCGACGCCATCGTCGTCTGGAAGCACGTTCACGGAGAACTCCTGGGCTATCCCAATCTCAAGTTGATCTGCAATCTCGGCGCCGGCGTCGAACACATCCTGGGCGATGACAACCTGCCTGAAGGCATCCCCTTCACCCGCGTGGTCGACCCCCGCATGACCGGCGCCATGGCGGAGTACGTCCTCCTCCATATTTTGCGCTACCACCGCCACTTCGATGAAACACAGGCCAACCAGAGAGAGCGCAAGTGGGAGTACCTGCCGCCCGACAACGCCGCCACGACGACCATTGGATTTCTGGGCTTGGGCGAATTGGGCCGGCACGCGGCAAATCTTGTCGGGGCGCTGGGCTTCGATGTTGCGGGCTGGAGCCGCTCGGCCAAAACGCTGGACGGCATGACGACCTATCACGGCGAAGACGGTCTGGTGCCATTCCTCAATTCAACGAAAATGCTGGTCTGCCTGCTGCCGCTGACGTCCGAAACCGAGGGGATCATCAACGCCAGGACGCTGTCGGCCCTGCCCGAGGGCGCCTACCTGATCAACGCCGCGCGTGGCGGTCACGTCGTCGACGCGGATTTGATCGCCGCCCTGGACTACGGCACGCTGGAGGGCGCCACGCTGGATGTCTTTCACGAGGAACCGTTGCCCGACGACCATCCGTTCTGGACGCACCCGAGGATCACCGTCACCCCCCACAATGCCGCCGATTCTTTCCCCGACGACGTGGCGCCGCAAATCATCGACAACATCCGCCGCGCCCTGGAGGGACGCGAACTGCTCAATCCGGTCGATGTCGGGAGAGGCTACTGAGCGTTGACGCGGGCAATCGATTTCGAGACGAAATCGGCGAATTCCGTGAGATGGACCGAACCCTTGACCGTGCGGTTGATGCGGATGCTGCGCTTGTCGTCGGGGTCGGGGCCGCGGCGCACGAAGTCCTGACGCTCCAGCGCGTCAAGCGCCCGGGTCACCGCCGGCTTGGCGATGCCCAACTCCTGCGACAGGCCGCGAACGGTGTGGGGCGGGTCGGTAAGGTAAACCGTCAGCATCAGGGCGAGTTGACGGGCTGACAAATCGGGTTTGTCGCCGCGTACGCCGTCGACGAGAGCGCCTCTCCAGATATCAAGGGCTTGCTGGGTCGTCACAGAAATCGTCATAAAATTACCTAGTGTTCTGTTTCGCGCCCACCACGAATATACATCAGGTTGTGTTGCTAAATCGACCCTCGATGACGTGAAACAGCGCGCGGACGGCCTGCGCTTCGCCGCCGACAGGGCGGCCGGGCCGAGCCTTCTTGTTCCAGGCGAACATGTCCAGGTGAACCCAGGCGTCGACGCCCTCGGCGAAGCGTTCGAGGAACAAGGCGGCGGTGATGGCGCCGCCCAAACGGTCCTCCCCGGCATTGTTGAGATCGGCAATGCGGCTTTTGAACAGGTCGGTGTACGGCTGCCACAACGGCAGGCGCCAGACGGGATCGTGAACCGCCTCTCCGGCTTGGCCGAGTTCGCGCGCCAGGTCATCGTCCGGCGTGAAGAAAGCCGGCAGTTCCGGCCCCAAAGCGACACGGGCCGCGCCCGTCAGCGTCGCGCAGTCGATCAGCAATTCCGGGTCCTCCGACGCCGCTTCGGCCAGGGCGTCGGCCAGCACCAGGCGGCCTTCGGCATCGGTGTTGCCGATTTCGACAGTCAGTCCCTTACGACTTTGCAGCACGTCGCCGGGCCGGAAGGCATTGGCCGACACGGCGTTTTCCACCGCCGGGATCAGCACTCTGAGACGCACCGGCAAGCCTGCCGCCATTACCATGGAAGCCAACGCCAGGACGGCAGCGGATCCGCCCATGTCCTTTTTCATCAGTTCCATGGCGCTGGCGGGTTTGAGGTCCAAGCCGCCGGAGTCGAAGCACACGCCCTTGCCCACCAGCGTGACGCGCGGCGCACCTTTTTCACCCCAAGTCATGTCGATCAGGCGCGGCGGCCGGGAACTGGCGCGGCCCACGGCGTGAACCATGGGGTAGTCGGCGTCCAGCAGGTCGTCGCCGACGATTTCCGAAAAATCCGCACCGAATTTCTCCGCCACGCCCCGGGCGGCGGCGGCCAACTCCGCCGGCCCGAGATCGGCAGCCGTCGTGTTGACCAGGTCACGGGCGAGGTAGATAGCGTCGAGGGCCGCTTCGGTCCGCCCCTGGTCGCAGGCTTCGGGCCAAACCAGATTGGCGGCCTCGCCGTCATCCTGCTTGTATCGTTCGAAACGGTAGCCGGCCAACCCCCAACCGAGCGCCGCGTCGTTAGCCACGGCGGCATCGGGTTTGACGGCGAGGCGGTAGGCGCCACCCGGCAGTTTCTCCGCCGCCGCTGCATAGCCGAACGGTCCGCCCTCCCCCAGACAAACCACCGCGCCGCCCAGGCCGCCGTCGGAAGAAGGCAGAGTGGTGACCGCACCGTCCTTGGCCTTAAATCCGGTGGCGTTCAGCCATTGGCGTTCGGTCTCCGTGCGCCCCGACAACCAATTGTCAAACTCTTCCACGGCGACGGCATGGAGCGGGATGGCATCGGGAGCGGCTTCGAGAAATGTGGACACAGGCGAAAACCTCGTTAGTTTGCGGGGCGTCATTTAGAGCATATGTCGGAATTTGCCGGAAGGGGTATGGCGTGTCGGATCTTACTTTGGTTATCGGCAACCGGAACTATTCGTCGTGGAGTCTGCGCGCCTGGCTGGCCATGCACGAGGCCGGATTGGATTTCAAGGAAGAGGTGATCCCGCTCGACCTGCCCAACACGGCGGAGCGCATCACGGCCCACTCGCCAGCAGGCCGCGTACCGGTCCTGCACCACGGCGATCTCGTCGTCTGGGACACCATCGCCATCATCGAATATTTGGCAGAAGCCTACCCCGGGCCCCGCTGGTGGCCGGACAAACCGGAAGTCCGTGCTGTCGCCCGCGCCGTCAGCGCCGAGATGCACGCCGGCTTCGCCGCCTTGCGAAACGAACTGCCCATGAACGTCCGGGCGGTGGACCGCCAGGTCGACATTAGCCCGGAATGCCAGGCCGATATCGTACGAATTCAGCAGATCTGGACGGATTGCCGGAACCGGTTTGGTGGGTACGGCGACTTTCTCTTCGGCGATTTTTCCGCGGCCGATGCCATGTTCGCCCCTGTGGTATCACGCTTTTTCACCTACGGTATCGACATGGACGGCGCCGGTGCGGCTTATGCCGATGCGGTTTGGCAGACCGCGGGCATGGGCTGGTGGCGCTCGGCCAGCGCCGATGAACCGTTCACCATCCCGGAAGCCGAGTTGGACCAGTCTTCCTGACGATTTCAACCATGTCGCAATCGAATGCCGTGCGTGTTCAACAGATCGGTGGCAACTTTGATTTAGTAACCTCTAATTGAGTCAAATTTACCTGAAATAGGCAGGATGGCTGTTGCCTTTGGCCTGCTTATTTGGGATAACGTCGCGCTGACTAATATGACTTTATTCCAGATTTTCGGCGTTTTACCGGGTTGTCCCCAGAACAGACGGCCAAGGTCCGCCGATCAGACATAGGTACGGGTTTCGGCATGGCCGACCAAGACCAGCGCGTCGAGCAGGAAACGCGCAAGATTTACGTCGACGAAGACGAAGATTTCTCCACTCCGCAGTCATACGGGCGACGCGTCGTCACTCCGGTCCGTTATTCCACCGATCCCCGCGATGTCGGTTGGGTGCGGGAGAACGTGCCCTGCCAGGCGGCTTGCCCGGCGGACACCAACGTGCCGGCCTACATCCGCACCATCGTCGAGGAACGCTACGGCCGGTCCTACGAGATCAACCGCATGGCCAACGTGCTGCCGGGCGTGCTGGGCCGCATCTGTTCGCGCCCCTGCGAGGACGCCTGCCGCCACGGCTGGCCGGGCAACGGCGAGCCCGTCAACATCTGCCATCTCAAACGGGCCGCCGGGGACCTGAAAACAGCCGGCCACCGCATCACCGAAAATCTCTACACGCCGTCGGGCAAACGCATCGCCGTGATCGGCGCCGGCCCGGCCGGGCTGGCCGCCGCCCACGACCTATCGACCCTGGGCCACGCCGTGACCATCCTGGAGCGCGAGGATGTCGCCGGCGGCATGCTCTATTACGGTATTCCGGTCTTCCGTCTGCCGCGCGATATCTTGGACGTCGAGGTTCACAACGCCACGCGCCTCGGCGTCACCATGAAGACCGGCGTCAACATGGGCACCGGCCCGGACGACACCAAGCTTTCCGGCTTGCTGGAAGACTTCGACGGCGTGCTCATGGCGATGGGCTGCATGGCGGCCATGGCGCTTCCGCTGAAGGATTCCGAAGGCGGGGACGATCCCGTGTTGACGGCGCCCAACGCCGAATACGGGCTGGACTTTCTGACCGAGCTTCACCGCGGCGAGACCAAGACCGTGGGCAAGCGCGTCGCCGTCATCGGCGCCGGCTTTACCGCGCTGGACTGCGCCCGTGTGGCGCTGCGCCTCGGCGCCGACGAAGTCAACGTCCACATCCGCACCACCGAGAAGTATATCCCCGTCACCCACGAGGAGATTTTCGAGAGCAAGCGCGAAGGCATCAAGATCCTGGGCTTACGCACCCCGGTCGGTCTGGAGACGGACGACGACGGCAACGTCACAGGTGTGCGGTTTGCCCAGAACCGCTTGGGCGGCTGGCGCGCCAACGGCCGGCGCGAAGCCATTCCCATCGAAGGCTCGGAATTCGTCGAGCCCTGCGACACCGTGCTTGTCGCCATCGGTCAGAAGACCATCAACGACGTGATGGATATCGACGTCGAACTGGACCGCTGGGGCAACGTGCGCCTCGGCGACGACGGCATGACCTCGGTCGACGGTCTGTTCGCTGCCGGGGATTTCGTCTCGGGCGCCACCACGGTGGTCGAAGCCGTCGGACACGGCCGCGAGGTCGCGCTGAAACTGGATACCTGGCTGATGGACCGCCAGCGGCGCAAGCGCGTCGTCAAGATCGAACCCGTCGAAGCGCCCCTGCGGGAGCGCGCCTTCGATTTCATTCCGCGCCAGCCCATCCCGACCGAGCCCATGACCAACCGTTTCAACGATCTCGAAACCGAGGTCGAAACCGGCATGGACAAGGAACTCGCCTTCGAGGAAGCCAAGCGCTGCTACCTCTGCCATATGAAGTACGAGATCGACGTCGACAACTGCATCTACTGCAGGGCCTGCATCGACGTGGCGCCGCGCGACTGCATCAAACTGGTATCCGGCGTTCAGATCAAAGACGACGGCACCTACGGCGATCTCGAGGAAACCATGCAGTGGAACAAGGTCGGCGCCATCTGGATCGACAACGACGAGTGTATCCGTTGCGGCGCCTGCCACATGGTCTGCCCGACCAAGTGCATCTCCATCGCCAAACAAGAAATCTTTTTTCAGGACGTGTAGCCATGGCCGACCAGCCGCATCTCGTGATCATCGGCAACGGCGCCGCCGGCAACCGCGCCGCAGACATTCTGCGTGAGCGCAACAGGGACTGCCGCATCAGCATTGTTTCCGCCGGCGCGCTGTTGTTCTACAACCGTTACGAACTGCCGGACGTCTTCCGCGGCCGTCAGGACTGGCGCGATTATCTGCAGCATCCACCGGAATACTACCGGGACAACAATATCTCGTTGTGGCGCAAGAGCATCGTGGCCGACGTCGATACGGCCCAGCGGAAACTGACATTGGCCCACCGCGAGGAGATCGGCTTCGACCAGCTGCTGGTGGCGACCGGTGGCGCGGGCTACTTGCCGGAACGCTTGCAGGAATCCGTGTACCTGATGCACAACTTCACGACCTTCCGCGCAGCCATGAAAATGTACAACGATCTCCCGAAGGGCGGTCACGTCGTCATGCTGGGCGCCGATATGATCGGTCTCGACCTCGCCCGCACGCTGATCGACACCGGCTACCGGGTCACCGTCGTGCCCGGCGACCGCACCTTCTGGCCCCACGAGATCAGCGCGGAGGAACGCCCGACGTACCTCGCGGCGCTTGAAAAAATGGGCCTGGAGGTGGCCGACGAAGGAGAGGTCGAGCACGTCGAGGACACCTCCAACGGCAAGTCGGCGCGCCGGGTCGCCTTCGTCAACGGCAACAGCATCGATGCCGACATCGTCATGCCGCTCTACGGCCTCACCCCGATGGTCGATTTCATGAGCACCGCCGGCGTCGATATTGAGCGCGGATTGCTCGTCAATCCGCAGCTCAAGACCACCCGCGACGAAGTGTATGCGGCGGGCGACGTCTGCCAGATCTGGTCGGCCGAGCAGAACGAATACCGCTTCTACTATGGTTGGCGCAACGTCCGCACGATGGGTGAGGTGGCGGCCCGCAACATGATGGGCGAGGACGTTCCCTTCACCACCGATGTCGATGAAAACCTTGTCATAACCGATGACGGTGGCATCTCGTCACCGTTCTGGGAGTACAGCCTATGAGCGCCAACGGCACGGACATCCAGATTGCCTTTTGCGGCTCGGCCGGCGACGGCACCATCGCGGTCGGCGACATCCTGAAGCAGGCCATGGCCCGCGCCGGTTACCGGGTCATCGCCTTCGACCAGTATCCGGCGGAGATCCGCGGCTTCGGCAAGTGCGTTTCGCGCACCCGGATCACCGGCGAGCAGGTCTATTCGATGAAGCAGCAGACCGACATCTTGGTCTCGCTGGACGACAGCCACGCCATTCCCCACGCCGCCGAGGTGCGCGATTACGGCGCCGTTATCTATGATTCGCACCCCATCAGCCTGTTGGCCGAGGGCCGGCACATCTCCGGCCACCTGCTGCCGGGTCAAATCCCCTACGCCCTGGCGGTGCGCGAAATTTCCGAAAGGGCCACCGGCGGCAACCGCTCACGCAACATGGTCGCGCTGGGTTTCGTCGCCGGCCTCTACGGCCTGCCGCGCGAGGTCTTCCACGACGTCATCGCCGCCAAGTTCCGTACCAAGCCCGAAGCCGTGACGACCAGCAACGTCGCCGCCTTCGATGCAGGTTTCGAGCTGGGCGCAGACGAGTACCGTTTCGACGATGTCAGCGTCGGCAACCCGCCCGCCCGGGATGAAAGTCTGGGCGAGGCCGAAATGCTGAGCGGCAACGCCGCCGTCGCGCGCGGCTGCCTGGACGCCGGCATCGACACCTACTTCGGCTATCCCATCACACCGGCCACGACGATCATGGAGCGGCTGACGACGGAAATGCCCAAGCACGGCAAGCGCTCGCTGCAGACCGAGGACGAGATATCGGCCATTGCCGCCACCATCGGCGCGGGCTACGCCGGCGCCCGGGCGGCGACCGCCACCTCCGGACCCGGCCTCGCCCTGATGGCCGAGATGCTGGGTCTCGGCGTCATGGCCGAAGTGCCGTCGGTGATCTTCGTCTCGCAGCGCGGCGGGCCGTCCACCGGCATGCCGACCAAGACGGAGCAGTCCGATCTCAATCTCGCCGTCTTCGGCGGTTCGGGCGACGCCCGGCGCATCGTGATGGCGCCGACCAACGTCGAGGGCTGCTGGCGTTGCGCCGGCAAGGCCTTCGAGATGGCCGAGCGCTACCAGACCCCGGTAATCGTCTTGTTGGATCTTTACCTTTCCAACCGCTACGAGACCGTCGTGGTATCGCCGGAGGAGCGTTTCGAGCCGGACATGTCAAAACACATGGAGGCTTCGGCGGATGCTCCTTACGAACGTTTCGCCATGACCGAGGACGGCGTCAGCCCGCGGGCCATACCCGGCGAGCGCGGCGGCATCCATACCGTGACCGGCCTGGAGCACAACGAGCGCGGCCGGCCCAACGACCAACCCGTGATGCACCACGATATGACGGCCAAACGCCACGACAAATTGGAAACCGCCGTCGATCACCCCGGCATCACCATCACCAAGCGATTTGGTGACGAGGGCGAGATCGACGTTGCCCTGCTGGCCTGGGGCTCGACCTTCGGCGAGGCCCTGGAGGCCATGATGATGGCGCGCGAGGAAGGCATCCGCTGCGCCGCCATGAAGGTCGTCATGCTCTCGCCGCTACCGGTCGAGCCGATCCGCGAATTCATGGCCTCAGCCAAGGAAGTCCTGATCCCCGAGCTCAACTACGAAGGCCAGTTCGCCGGTCTCGTCTCGGGCACGCTGGGACAACCGGTCCACCGTCTCAACAAGGTGCCCGGCACGCCCATGCGGGTGGCCGACATATTGGATGAAATCCGCCGTCTGGCCGGGCGCGACGCCCGCGACGCGGCCTAAATCGGGTCACGAGGAGTTAGCATCATGAACGCCGAATTGCGGGCCCCGGTCTACCTCGAGGAAAAGCTCGAACAAATCCAGGAGAGCGGGCGTCTGGACTACCGCTCCGGCTCGCTGCCCACCTGGTGTCCCGGCTGCGGCTACTACAGCATGACGGAAGGCGTGACCAACGCGCTGAACAAGCTGGAACTCGACAACAAGGACGTAGTCTGCGTTTCCGGCATCGGTTGCGCCTCGCGCTTCCCCTTCTTCGTCGACGTCTACGGTTTCCACACCCTGCACGGCCGCACCCTGCCGGTCGCCACCGGGATCAAGACGGCCAACGACGATCTGACGGTCGTCGTGGTGGGCGGCGACGGCGATGGCTTCGCCATCGGCGGCGGCCACATTCCGCACGCCGCCAAGCGCAATGTCGATATCACCTATCTGTTGTTCGACAACGGCATCTACGGCCTGACCAAGGGTCAGACCTCGCCGACCTCCGATCAGGGCTTCAAGACCTCAACGACGCCTTACGAAAACCGCGAGGCACCCCTTAATCCGCTGATGATGGTGCTCTCCTACGGCGCCAGCTGGGTCGGCCAGGCCTACGCCGGCGAACCCCATCACCTCGCCGACATGATCCGCCAGGCGATGGCGCACAAGGGGTTTTCCTACCTGCACATCCTCAGCCCCTGCGTCACCTTCGACAAAACCAACAAAACCTACGGCAACATCAGCATGGCGGTGCGCGACCTACCGGAAGAGCATGACACGTCGAACCGGCTGGCGGCGATGCGCGAGGCCGAAAAAACCCAGCGCCCGGCGCTTGGCGTTTTCTTCCATGAGGACCGCCCGACCCTGAACGAGAACCTCGACGCCATCGCGGCGGCGGCCGGTGCCGATGTCGGAAAGAGATCGCAAGCCGCCGAGTAGGATCAATTAAATGGTGACAGGTACACTTTTCTTAAAAAGTGTACCTGTCACCATTTAATTGCCACGGGATAATAATCCGCCTTCACTCGTGCTCGTTCAGCCAGTCTTCGTAGGCCTTTAACGTTGCCTCGTCGGGCGGGTAGGTACCGATGGTGGGGTGGCCGTCGGCGACGCGCAGTTTCAGAAAACCTTCCATCTTTTCCTGTTCCAGGGCGGCCTCCGCGACCTCGTGAGCCAGTCCGCGCGGCACCACGACGACGCCGTCCCCGTCGCCGACCACGACATCGCCGGGAAACACCGCGACGCCGCCGCAGGCGATGGGCCGTTGCACGTCGGCGCCGAAATGATCGCCGAGACTGGGCGGCGCGGCGCTGCCCGTGCAGTAGATCGGCAGACCTGTCTTCGCCACTTCGCCGGCATCCCGCACCGGGCCGTCGGCGATCACCGCCGCCGCGCCGCGCCTCTTAAGACGAAGCGCCAGGATGTCGCCGATCACGCCCGACGTGGTCACGCCGCGGCAGTCGACCACCAGCGCCTGGCCCGGCGGGATATCCTCGATCGCTTTTCGCGGGGCGTATTCGGGATCGCCGAGGATCTCGGGATTGCTGAGGTCTTCCCGCATGGGTATGAAGCGCAACGTGTAGGCCACCGCCGCGATGCGCGGCATGTCCGGCGTCAGCGGCTTGGCGTCCGCGATGTAGCAGGATCTAAAGCCGCGCTTCAATAACTGCATGGTGAGCGTCGCCGTCGAGACATGGTCCAGCGCCGCCAAAAGGTCTTCGGAAATCGCCGTCTCCGACATCGTGCCTTCCCCCAATAGTTCCGCCGCCCGAGATTAGAGGTTTTCGCCCAGGGCCCGGTCATGGATAATTCCCTCAATACTATACAAACATTTTCGGGAGGCCCACATGACCGCGACGCTCAACGTAACCATCGACGCCTGGAACGACGGCGACCGCATTCACGGCGATTACGCGTTCTGCATTCCGGCGGATGAAGGCCACGTCAGCATGGGCGAAAACCGCAGCCCGGCCATTTCATGGAGCGGCGCTCCTGAGGGCAGCCAATCCTTCGCCATCATCTGTCATGACCCGGACGTGCCGTCGGTGGGCGACGACGTCAATCAGGAAGGCAAGACGGTGTCGGCCGACCTGCCGCGCGTCGATTTCTTCCATTGGGTGCTGGTGGACATCGGCGCGGACGCCTCAGGCCTAGCCGCCGGCGCCGACAGCGACGCCATCACGGCGGGTGGCAAGGATGTCGGCCCCACGGCGAACGGCGTGCGCGGCCTCAACAATTACACCGATTGGTTCGCCGGCGATGCCGACATGGGCGGCGACTACGGTGGTTACGACGGCCCCTGCCCGCCCTGGAACGACGAGATCATGCACCACTACGTCTTCACCGTGTATGCCCTGGACACCGCCAGCCTCGGCCTCTCCGGCAACTTCGGCGGTCCGGAAGCGCTGGCCGCCATGGAGGGCCACGTCCTTGGCCAAGGCCAGTGCGTCGGCACCTACACGCTGAACAAGGATTTGCTGTAGGGTTTGAGGGCCTCAACCGCCCTCGATTTCCTCGCGGCGCATTTCGAGTTCCAGCCACTGCTCCTCGGCGGCGGCGAGGTCGGTCTCTGCCGCTTTGAGCCCGTCGACGGCAGCCTGAAAAGCTTCCGCGTCGCGGGCGAAAAGATCGGCATCAGCTAGTGCCGCTTGATGCCGGGCGATAGCGGCCGCCAGCGCCTCCATCCTGGCCGGCAGGGTTTCCAACGCGTGTTTGTCCTTGAAGGTCATCTTTCGGCCGGGCTTGGCGGTTCGGTTCGCCGGCCGGAGAGAAGCTTTGGGCTTGCCGTTGCCCCCCGCAGCGTCCGATTTAATGTCAGCGGGCCTGCTGCCGCGCTGGCTTAGCATGTCGGAGTAACCACCGGCGTATTCCAGCCAGCGTCCGTCGCCATCCGGTGCGATAACCGACGTGGCGACGCGGTCGAGGAAATCGCGGTCGTGGCTGACCAGCAGAACCGTGCCGGGATAATCCGACAATTGCTCCTGCAGGAGATCGAGCGTTTCGAGATCGAGATCGTTGGTCGGCTCGTCCAGCACCAAAAGGTTTGAGGCCTGAGCCAGACCGCGGGCCAGCATCAAGCGCCCGCGCTCGCCGCCCGAAAGCGCCGTGATAACGGTTCCGGCCTGTTCCGGCGCAAAGAGGAAGTCCTTCATGTAGCTCATGACGTGCTTGTGCGCGCCGCCGACCGACACCTGATCGCCGCCGCCGCGCGTCAGCGCCTCCTGCAGCGTCCAGGCGGGATCGAGGCTGTCGCGCCGCTGATCCAGCACCGACAGTTCAAGATTGGCGCCCTGTTTGACGCTGCCGCCGTCCGGCGCCAACGCCCCGGTCAGCAAGTTGACCAAGGTTGTCTTGCCGACACCGTTCGGCCCGACGATGCCGAGCCGGTCACCGCGCCGCACCCGCAGGGACAGGTCGCTGACGATGGCGCGGCCGTCGTACGATTTCGAAACGTCTTTCGCCTCGATAACGATCTTGCCGGAAAGACCGCTTTCCGTGGTCGTCATGCGGACATTGCCGGTGACCTGGCGCTGTTCCCGCCGCTCCTGCCGCAGGGCTTGAAGTTTGCGCAACCGGCCCTGGTTGCGCTTGCGCCGCGCCGTCACGCCGTAGGTGATCCAGTGCTCCTCGCGCACGATCTTGCGGTCGAGCTTGTGCCGCTCCAACTCCTCCTGCGCCAGCACCTCGTCGCGCCAGGCTTCAAACTTGCCGAAGCCCTGGTCGAGACGGCGCGAGGTCCCGCGGTCCAGCCACACCGTCGCGCCCGACAGGGTCTCCAGGAAACGCCGGTCGTGACTGATCAGGATCAGGGCCGAGCGTGTCGATTGCAATTCGCTCTCCAGCCATTCGATGGCCGGCAGGTCGAGGTGGTTGGTCGGCTCGTCCAGCAGGAGAATATCGGGCGCCGGCGCCATGGCCCGGGCCAGCGCCGCCCGGCGGGCCTCGCCACCGGATATCGTGGCGGGATCCTCGGTCCCGCTCAGCCCGAGCTTTTCCAGGAGATGAACGCCCCGGTAGGGGTCGTCCCCCGGCGCCAGTCCGGCGTTCACATAATCCCCGACCGTGGCAAAGCCGTCGAGATCTGGTTCCTGCGCCAGGTACCGCACCGTCTTACCGGGCTGCAGGAAGCGCTCGCCTCCGTCGGCTTCGATCAGACCGGCGGCGACCTTGAGGAGGGTCGATTTGCCCGAACCGTTGCGGCCCACGAGACAAAGGCGTTCCCCCTCCGACAAGGACAGCTCGGCCCCTTCGAGCAACGGCTCACCGCCGAAACCGAGATGGATGTCCCGCAAAATGAGGATGGGTGGCGCCATGGTCGCGATCTAGTGCAGGCGTCGCTCGGCATGGCGGGCGAAGTGACGGCCCAGCGGCGGCGAGATCAGCGCGGCGAAACTGCAAACCACCATGACGACGATCAGGGGGATCGGCGAATCGACATAATAGGCCAGCAGTGCACTGGCAATCGTCGAACTAACGGCGCCGAAGCCCATTTGCATGGATCCGGCCAAGCCCGCCGCGGCGCCGATGCGCTGGGGGTCGGCGCCGACGGCCTCGGCGGTGCCGGACGATATGCAGAAACCGTTGCCCAGCGCGATGATCGACATCGTGCCGATGAACTCCACCACCGTGAATTCCGTTACCAGGGCGACCGTCAGCATCGCCAGCGAGCCGAACATGGCGATCATCGTGCCGATCCTAATCATCATCGGCGCACCGGACTTCCGCGCCAGGCGGGCGGTCCCGAAGTTGCCGAAAATATAGAGAACCGACACCAGGGCGAAAAACATGCCGAGTTCCGCCGGCGAATGTCCCATCAGGTCGCGGATGATAAACGGCGAATTTCCGAGGAAGGCGAAATAGGCCGCTGTATTGAAGCTTAGCTGCAGGGCATAGCCGTCGAATAAAGGGTTCTTAAGCAGCACGCCGAACGACCTGAAGAGCCGGGCGAACTCGACGTCGTGGCGCTTTTCCGGCGGCAAGGTCTCGTGGGACGCCGCCAGGGCATAAACGAAAATCATGCCGCTCAACGCCAGAACGAAAACGAAGCCCGCCGACCAACTGAACCATTCCTCCAGATAGCCGCCGATCAGGGGGGCCAGCGTGGGCGCCACCACCGCCGCCATCGTCAGATAAGCGATCGCCGCCGCCGCCTGATCCGCATCGAACATGTCGCGCACCATGGCCCGGCCCATGACCATGCCGGCACAGCCGCCGACGGCCTGGATGATGCGGCCGACAATCATGACTTCGATGGTCGTCGCCATCAGGCAGACGGCGGTGCCCACGATCAGGATCAGCGTCCCGCCCAACACCATCGGCCGCCGCCCGTAGCGGTCGGAGATGGGGCCATAGACCAACTGCGCCAAAGCGATGCCAACGAGAAACAGGGACAGCGTCAACTGCACGGTTGCCTTATCCGCGCTGAAGGATTTCTCAAATGCCGGCAGCGAAGGCAGGATCATGTTCATGGCCAACGTGCCGCCCATCGATATGGCGACGAGGATGGCGAGCGTCGGTCGGCGTGTGAGAGGGGAGGCTGCTGTCGTCATGGGGTCCGAAAATTTCTGGGTCGACTAAAACCAAACGATCCCGTTGGGGGATTTACTGATCTGGGCGGGGGCGGAGGAAGGAGCGGCGGACGAACACCGCCAACCCGGTTGCCGCCATAGTATAAAGGAAAAATGCCATTGCCATGGGTTCGATTTTTATTCCGTCGTCGAGCAAAACCCCCATTATGACGGGAGAGAGGGCGCTCGACAGCACCATCAGTGCGGTCGCCAGGGCCCGGATGGAGCCGAGATACCGCGTGCCGTACACGTCGGCCCAGAAGGCGCCGAAAAACGTGCTGATCATGCCAGCCGTGAGACCGGCCAGTATCATGTAGCCCCAGGCCGCCAGCAGACTGTCCGTGACCGCCATCAGCAGGCAGCCCAGGCCCAGGGGCGGCAGCAGCCACGGGATCGACCGGGGGGCGCCGACCTTGTCGATGTAAGCGCCGAAGGCTAGTCCCGCCAGGACGCTGGTGGCGGCAAAGGCGGCATAGGCGGCCGCCCAGACCTCGAGCTGCCATCCTTTCGCCTCGACGATGACGATCTGATGAAAAAAGATACCGGTGAAGATGAACGAGGGGGCGAGAGTGACGGGCAACAGGAGATAAAAGCGATAATCACCGAGCACCTGTTTGCGGGTCCAGTGAACGCGGGTTGCCGGATCCTCCCCAGGCTCGGTTTCGAGGAGCTTCCCCGCCCCGGCCAGATAGCGGGCATGGCGTTCGCCGTGCCCGCGCAGAAGCCAAAGGCAGAGCGGCAGAAGAATGAACAGCAGGAAGACGGCAAAGGCCGTCCAACTCAGACGCCAATCGAGCGCGCCCAGCACCGCGACGCCTAGAATGGGAAAGCAGGCTTCAGCAAGAGGAAAGCCGAGGCCCGCCGTCGCCACCGCCTTGCCCCTTGCGGTGTCGTGGTAACGCGCCTGGCTGGTCATTGAAGTATGCGTCATCAATCCCTGACCGGTTTGGCGCAGGAGGAAGATGGCGCCCACCAGCATGAGAAAATTCTGACTGACCGCCATCGAGAGGCAGGCGATACCAAACAGCGTGATAAGGGCGATGGTCCAGGTGCGTAGATCGACGCGGTCGATCCAGTGGCCGGACCAGGTGAGCACGAGAGCGCTGGACAGGGTTCCGATGGAATAGGCCGCACCGAAGCCTGCATTGTTGAGATCCAGCGCCGCCCGGATGTCAGCCGAAAACAGCGAGATGAAAAAAGTCTGGCCGAAACTGGAACTGAACGTCACCAAGAAGCCGAACGCGAGCAGACGGGGATCGGATTTGAGATAGCCGAGAACGTTCGGGAGTTTGACGACGGGCAAGAAGCCTCTCTTTGACGGGGATCGCGTGCCCGGTTTTCCGGGGGCGCCGGGAGCGGAATTCTCGCACGGACGCCACGCATATCTATGTCATGGCGTGCAATTTGTCACCAAGCCAAAAAACACCCAACTCTCGAAACGTTCCAAGGCTGCGGCCACGTGTCACATGGCGAGGGATATCTTCGTCCTTAGTATGTCGCCAACAAAAGTAGTCAGGGCGATCGCGGGCGAGGGGAATCACGATGAATCTCGGCGAAATCATTGGGCGCAAGAACGGCGAAATCGCCACCACCCACCGCCAAACGACGTTGCGTGACGCCGCCGCCATGCTTGCCCGTCAGGGTATCGGCGTGCTGGTCGTGACGAACGAGGACGACAGCATCATCGGTATTCTGTCGGAACGCGATATCACGCGCGCCGTGAGCGACCACCTGCCCGATTTCGCCTCCCTCACCGTCGGCGAGCAGATGTCGACGGAGGTTGTCGTCTGTGAAATCACCGAAGAGCCCTCCACGGCGATCTGGCTCATGGCGGAATACGGCATCCGGCACTTGCCCATCACCCGCCAGGGCAAACTGGAGGGCATCGTCAGCAGCCGCGACGTATTGCGTCTGATGTCCGACCTGCCCGACGACAGTAAGCTGTCCCTATGGCGGGACGTGGCCTGACGAAGGCGTTTCCCGGGATGGCGTTTCGCCGCACCAGACGGTAAACAGATCGGCATGTTCCTCGATCCGGTCCCGTCCACTTGACTTCACAAGAGCAACAATCAAACGCCGCCAGCCGCCTCGGCATCGCCTTCATGATCCTCGGCATGGCGCTGTTCACCATCAACGACGCCCTGGGCAAATGGATGGTGCAGGACTATGCCGTGGGCCAGCTCCTGGCGCTGCGCAGTCTGGCGGCGCTGGCGGTACTCGCCCCCTTGCTCTGGCGGCGGCCCGACATCTGGCGCAGACGGCCCGACCAGCCGATCCGGCATCTGGTGCGCGTCGTGCTGGTCATCGCCGAGGTGTCGTTTTTCTACTGGGCCGTCCAGTTCCTGCCCCTGGCGGAAACCTTCATGTTCTACCTGGCGGCGCCGATTTTCGTCACCGCCCTGTCGGTGCCCCTGCTGGGCGAAAAAGTCGGTCTCCACCGCTGGAGCGCCATCATCGTCGGCTTCGCCGGCGTCGTTCTCATCCTCGATCCCGGCGCGGCTTCGTTTTCCACTCCGGCTCTGATCGCCCTTGCCGGCAGTCTCTCGCTGGCGTTGATGCTGATCCTGGCAAGGACATTAAGGGGCTCGGACGGCCTGACACTCACTGCCTACCAGTCGGTCGGCGTGGCCATCGCCGGTGGGCTGTCGCTGCCGTTCGTCTGGGTGACGCCCAGTCTTTTGGATTTTGGCCTGCTGTGCCTTCTCGGCGTCGGCGCGACGTTCGGACACTTCTGCCTCAACCACGCCATGAAGCTCAGCGAGGCGGCCTTGGTGGCGCCTTTCCAGTATACCTCCCTGATCTGGGCGCTGATCCTCGGCTATATCGTATGGGGTGACCTGCCCGCCCTGCGCTCATGGGCGGGCGCCGCCGTCGTCGTCGCCAGCGGGCTTTACATTTTCGTGCGCGAGAGGGGCCCCGCTAAGGGCTGACGATATCCAGATCCGCAAGGTCGACGGACTTCACCGTGGCGCGGTCGAATTCCGGCGTGAAGGGATAAGGCCGCGTGGCGTCGAAGCCGATCTTGGTGCCGAAATAGTCGGGGAACGTCGGATTGAGGCCATGGCCGAAGACGTTCTCGATTTTTAACACCCCGCCCGCGGCATCCAGCCGGGTGATCATCGCCCATTCGACGTCCGAAGGGTCGCGGATATCGACGTCGTCATCCACCACGGTGACCATCTTCAACGGCGCGAATGCGGCGAACGCCGCCATGATGGCCTGCTTGCCCCAGCCCGCGCGCACCTGCTTGATCTGCACGACGGCATGATAAAAGCCGCAGCCACCGTGGCTGAAATAAACGTCCGTCACGCCCGGTACCTGCTTGCGCAGCAGGCCCAAGACGTTGGCCTCGCCCAGCAGCCCCACGGAATTGAAGACCTCCGAGCCCGACAGGATGGAATGGAACACCGGATTTTTTCGCCGGTGGACCTTGAGGACGCGGACCTTGGGCCGTTTGTCCTTGCGCGCATAATAGCCGGTCACCTCGGCAAATGGACCTTCGTTGAGGCTTTCACCGGGCACGATCTCGCACTCCAGGGCGTACATGGCGTTGGCCACCATCTCGACTTCCGATTTGGTGCCGGCCACCAGTTCCAGCGGCGCGCCGTGGATTTCGCTGGCAATGCCCAACTCGTCCCGGTCCACGGGCGCGGCTTCGGCCGGCGCCGCGGCGGCGAAGTGCAGACCGGGTCCGACACCGGCATTGATAGTCAGCGGCAGCGGTTTTTTCAGCTTGGCGGCCTTCTCAAGATAAAGCTCCAAATGGCGCCCAGCGTCGATGTTGACAGAAAGCGTGTTCTTGTTGACCACCTGAAAACGCTGGATGGATGCGTTACGCACCCCGGTTTCCGGATCCTTGGCGATCACCACGGCGGCATCGAAATAGGGTCCGGCGTCCTTCATGGCGTGGGTCGGCACCGGCAGTTTTTGGACGTTCACCGTGCGCTCCGTAACCTCCAGCACGGGGCCGGTCTTGACCACCACCGGGTCCACCGGATTGGCCTGCCAGTTGCCGATGCAGTCCGAGATATGCTGCGGCAGATCCGCGGCGTCGCGCGAAAAGATGTCGCCGAGCAGGTCGCGCGACCAGTAAAGCCCCATGAACACCGGGTGCCCGTAGCCCTTGACGTTTTCGAACAACACGGCGCTGGGGCCGCCTTCGAACTTCGCGGCGATGCCCGCCAGATCGAGCTTGGGGTCGACTTCCGATTTGACGCGGACCAGCCGCCCCCGGTGGTCGAGTTCATCGATTATGGAGCCCAGGTCGGCGATCAGAGCCGGACCGATGTTCGATTTGGCCATGGCGGATCTCCCCGTTTGGTCGGTTTTGTTGTTGGCGAAATCTTAGCCGCTTCCGCCGCCGCCGGTGGTGAAATTTTGACCCACCCCTTGAACTTTATATTAGTAATTCCTAATATATAGGGAACGGAATTCACAGTTGGACCGAACTCATGACCTATCATTTCAGCAAGACCGTCGGCGGCGGTTTCGACGAGACCATCGACCACGTCACCGAAACCCTAAAATCCAAGGGCTTTGGAGTCCTGACGCGCATTGACGTGGATAAGACCTTAAAGGAGAAGATCGGCGCCGATTTCCATCCCTACACCATTCTCGGCGCTTGCAACCCCCACTTCGCCCACAAGGCCCTGCAGGCGGAAAACAAGATCGGCACCATGCTGCCCTGCAACGTCATCGTACAGTCGAACGGCAAAGGGCAGACCGAAGTATCAGCCGTCGATCCCATGGCCTCCATGCAGGCCATCGAAAACCCGGCGCTTGCCGGCATCGCGGGTGAAGTCCGCGCGCTGCTGCAAACGGCGATTGAGGAGCTGTAGCCCTAGTCGTCCTGTTCAAACCGGGCGATGACATCGTCCGGTACGGCAAAGGCCTTGATGCCGGATTTCTTTTCCGGCGCCTCGACCACCCAGCAGCGCCGCTCGAAACCCTCCAGGGCGGGGCGGCCGTCAACGTGCGTCAACTTGTGGCGCACCACGAAATGACGGCCGTTCCATTCGTCGACCCAGCTTTCCATTTTTAATTCGTTGCCGTGCTCGCAGGGATTCTGGTAGTTGGCGCCGGTTTCCAAAAGCGGCATACCGACGACGCCATAGGCCTCGGCGACATCCGCGAACCAGGCGCCGTTGGCCTTGAACAGAACCTCTGTCGCCTTGTCGAACCAGACGTAGAAGTTGGGGTAGAACACTTTTCCAGCCGCGTCGCAGTCGGCCCAGGTGACGCTCACGTCGGACTTTAAAACTCTCATGTAAATTTCCTAACGATACTCAAACAATATGAAATTGCGGGCTAGTCCCGCATCCAGGCGCCGCCCCAGAGGTTCAGGGTGTGCTCCTCATGCGGCCATTCCCGGTAATCCTGTTCGTATGAAAAAACCTCCAATTCCGTCGAGAACTCCAGCTTGTTGCCGTCGGGATCCTCGACCATGAAAAAGAGATTGTCGCCCGGTCCGTGGCGGCCCGGACCCCACCACATGGGAATGCGCAAATCACCCATGTGATCCGCCCAGTCACGGATGTCGTTCCACAATTGAACTTCGTAACTGTGATGATCCAGTTCGGCATAGCCGGCGCCAAACATGGCGACGGTGTGGTGCAGCGAATCCGAGCGGAAGAAGATCGCCGTCAGATTTCCTTCATCGTCGAGCATTTTGTCGGACACGCGGCAGCCCAATACGTTCTCGTAGAAATCCACCATTTTCGGCAATTGGGTCGTGGCCACCGCGTAGTGCTGCAACTCGCCGCCCAAATCCGAGCCTTCTTCAGCCGGTTCCACCGATTTGTAGGGCAGAACGCCGAAGGTCAGGCAATTGCCGTCGGGATCTGCGGCCGCAAAGGCATTATCATCAAACAGCGGCGACGGCGACGGCATGATTTCAGCCCCCTTGGCCGCCATGCCATCCCTCAGACGAGCCAATCTGGCAGCGTCATCCAGCCAAAAGCCGGTGAACGCCGGACGCCGCGCCTCACCCTTCGCCAGAAGAAGCCGGCGCTGCCGGCCCGTCAGCAGCCAGAGCTCGTCACCGACTTTTTCGGCCTCGTAACCCACCGCCGCACGGTAAAACTCGATCATTTCATCGGGTTTTGCGGATTCAATGCAGATGTGGTCGAGGCGCGACGGCCAGATGGGGGCAAAGGCGTTTTTCGGCATAAAGGACGGCTTCCAGAAATCTTGCCGCTGTATCCCACCCGAGGGATAAAGCGGCATTCAATACGGTACAAATTTCCACAATGTCGGATTTCGGTCAAGAAAGCGCGGTAGCGTCAGAAGTAGATTGGAATCGATACAAAGTATTGCCAATTCGCCCACAGCTTATATGTTCTGCCCAATGAGCCTGATCGATCGTACCCCCGCCCCCTTGCCGGAATTCCAATCATGAGCGCCGAACGCTCCTTCAAGTCCGAAGTCGAACAGTTGCGGCTGGGCACGGGCGAGGTCTTCCACGGCGAAGGCATCCTCGCCGTCACCAAGGCTTTGCTGCAGTCCGGCGTTTCCTATGTCGGCGGCTACCAGGGTGCGCCCGTCTCGCACCTGATCGACGTCCTGATCGACGCCGAGGAACTGATGGACGAGATGGGCATCCACGTCGAGACCTGCGCCAACGAAGCCGCCGCCGCCGCCATGCTGGGCGCCTCCATCAATTACCCCATGCGCGGCGCCGTGACGTGGAAATCCATTGTCGGCACCAACGTGGCGGCCGATGCGCTGTCGAACCTCACCTCACCCGGCGTCATCGGCGGCGCCCTGATCGTCATCGGCGAGGATTACGGCGAAGGCGCCAGCGTCATCCAGGAACGCACGCTGGCAATGGCCATGAAGTCCACCATCTGGCTGCTGGATCCGCGCCCCGAACTGCCGTCCATCGTCGGGGCGGTGGAAAAGGGATTTGACCTGTCGGAAGCCACCAATACGCCGGTCATGCTGCAACTTCGCGTGCGCGCCTGCCACGTTCAGGGCGAATTCACGGCGGCCGACAACAGGGCTCCCGCCATCGGCACCCACAACCGCCTGGCCGATCCGGCGGTCTTCGAGTATGGCCGCCTGGCCCACCCGCCGGTCACCTTCGTCCAGGAGAAGCTGAAGGTCGACGAACGCGTACCGGCAGCGCAAAAGTTCATCGTCGGAAACGGCCTGAACGAAACCGTCGACGGCGACATGGACAACATCGGCATCATCGTACCGGGTGGTCTGGCAAACACGCTGTTGCGCCGGCTGGAGGTTTTGGGGCTGAGCGACGGCTTCGGGGTGAGCCGCGTGCCGCTGCTGATCCTCAATGTCACCCATCCGCTGGCGCCGCAGGAAATCGCCGGTTTCTGCGGCGGCAAGGACGCCGTACTGGTGATCGAGGAAGGCAGCCCCGAATTTCTGGAGTTCCAGATCAACACGATCCTGCGCCAGGCCGACATCCAGACCAAGGTCCATGGTAAGGACGTCCTGCCCGCCGCCGGCGAATACACCGCGGATGTCATGCAGAACGGAATTGTCGATTTTCTTAAACTAGCCTTTGTGCCGGGCATGAACTTCACCGCCCTGACGGATGCGGGCGCCAAGGTCACTGATATCCGGCGCGAGGCCGCCGAGGCGCTCGGCGCGCCGCCACCGCCGAGGCCGCCGCAGTTCTGCACGGGCTGCCCGGAAAGACCAGTGTTTTCGGCGCTCAAGATCATCCAGGAAGAGATCGGCAAGGTTCATATGGCGGCCGACATCGGCTGTCACGCCTTTGCCACGTTCGAGCCCTTTTCGATGGGCAATTCCATTCTCGGCTACGGCATGTCGCTGGCCAGCGCCGCGGCGGTTGCCCCCTTCCAGAACCGGCGCTCGATTTCGATCATGGGGGACGGCGGTTTCTGGCACAACGGCCTGGCCACCGGTGTCATCGGCACGCAACTGAACGAGGGCGATTCGATCCTCGTCATCATGCAGAACGGCTATACCTCGGCCACCGGCCAGCAGTTCATACCCAGCAGCGCCGCGGGCCGGGGCGATACACCCCCCGGCATGGACATCGAAACAACGCTGCGGGCGCTGAGCGTGCCTTGGCTCAAGAAAATCCGGACCTATTCGGTGTCCGTCATGGTCGACACCCTGCGGGAAGCGCTGACGACGGAGACCAAAGGCCTGAAGGTGATCATCGCCGACGGCGAGTGCCAGCTGGCGCGCCAGCGCAAGCTGCGCCCCGTCAACGCCGCGCGCCTGGAAAAAGGCTTGCGCGTGGCGCTGCCACAATTCGGCGTCGATGACGAGATCTGCACCGGCGATCATGCCTGCATCCGGCTTTCTGCCTGTCCCAGCCTGGGTATCAAGGACAACCCCGATCCCCTGCGCAGCGATCCCGTCACCACGGTCGAGCAAAGCTGTGTCGGCTGTGGGCTCTGCGGCGAGGTCGCCCACGCCGCCACGCTGTGCCCCTCATTCTATCGGGCGGAGCGCATCCGCAATCCCAGCGGGCTCGAGGCGGTCCTGCACAAGGTGCGCACGCGCGTCATCAACTGGCTGGCCGGGCAAGTCGCATGACGGCCGCACCGACAAGACCGGTTTCGCTGCTGATCGCGGCACTCGGCGGCGAGGGCGGCGGCGTACTGACGCGCTGGATCGTCAATTCCGCCAGAGCGGACGGCCTGCCCGTGCAGGCGACCTCGATCCCCGGCGTCGCTCAGCGCACGGGCTCCACGACCTATTACATCGAGATCTGGCCGGAGGCGATTGATCCCAAGGACGGCCGCCGGCCGGTCTTTTCGCTCGCCCCGGCGGCCGGCGAGGTGGACATCGTCGCCGCCACGGAGCTGGCGGAAGCGGCGCGCATGATCGAAGCAGGCTACGTTACCCCCGACCGCACCACCCTGGTGGCTTCCCGTCACCGTGTCGCCACCACCCATGAGAAGCTCGCCATGGGCGACGGCCGCGCCGACAGCGGCCAACTGGCGGAAGCCGCCGCGCAGCGCTCAGCCGACCTGATCATGTTCGACATGAAAGCGGCGGCCACGGAAGAAGGCGCCATCGTCAACTCGGTCATGCTCGGGGCGATTTCAGCCAGCGGCGTGTTGCCCGTCTCGCCGGAGAGGTTCGTCGCCGCCATCCGCGACGAGGGCAAAGCGGTGGAGTCAAATCTCGCGGGCTACCAGGCGGGCGTCGCGTTCGCCGAGGGCAAGGATCCGGCGTCGCTGGCGACGGACGCCGCCGCAAAAGCCGACCTGCAAACCGCCTTGGAAACCCGCATCGGCGAATCGTTTCCCGCGGATGCCCACGACCTGATCAGGACCGGCGCGGAAAGACTGATCGATTACCAGGATGAGGATTATGCCCGGCTTTACCTCGACAGGCTGGAGGGCTTGGGCGTACCGGGCCCCCAAACTCTCGACAGCGTGGCCCGGCATCTCGCCGTGCGCATGTCGTTCGAAGACGTCTACCGGGTGGCTCAGGCCAAGACGCGGGCGGGCCGCCTGACCGATATCCGAAAGACGTCGGGCGCTGCGGCCGATGAACCGGTTGTCGTTTCCGACTTTTTCAAACCCCGGTTCGAGGAACTCTGTGATGCCCTGCCCGCCGGGTTGGCGAAGCGGTTGCTGAGGTTCGCCGAAAGGCGGCCGGCACTGGCCGCCAAGTCCTGGCCCATGGAGATCCGCAGCACCACGGTCTGGGGATTTCTCCGCCTCCGCTTGCTCGCCGGACTGAAAGGGTTGCGCCGCTCGTCCCTGCGCTACGCCCGCGAACAGGCTGAGATCGAGACCTGGCTCGGGTATATCCGCGACGCGGCAGCCGTATCGGACCGGCTCGCGCTCGAGATCAGCGAATGCGCCGGTCTGATCAAAGGCTACGGCGAGACCCACAGGCGCGGCACGGCCAACTTCACGGCCATCTGCGATGATCTGGTCCGGAGCGCGGCCGGTGGAACGACGCCGCCGGAGGATGCAGCAGACGCCATCGCCACAGCCCGCGCGGCAGCGCTTGCGGACCCGGACGGCCAAGCGTTGGGGCAGGCTTTGGCGCAACGACCGCCAAGTCCCGTGACGAAGGAAGACGCCGCTTAGCCGGCTGCCGCCCCGGGCTCGTCCTCACGGACGTAGCGTTTCAGGATTGCCAACCGTTCGTCGATTTTCTGGCTGATGTGCGCGACTTCCTCTTCGTCGAGGTGGCGGTACTTGCCGTTCAGCGCGACGTATTCCTCGACGGGCACGGGCTTGTCGGTCGGTCTGGTGAACGTCAGCCCGTCTTCCGGCGTAAATTCCCACAGCGTGACGAAATTGGTCTCGACGCCCTTGCGGCAGACCTCGATGGTCTCGGCGGACGAAAAACGCCAACCCGAAGGACACGGGGCGAAGACATGGAGATAGGCCATGCCGTGCTTGCTCGCCTCGATCGCCTTGTCGAGCTTGTCGTAATAGTCCTCCATGTAGGCCAGCGACGCCGTCGCAACGTAGGCGCAGTTATGGTTCATCATGATGACGGGCATGTTTTTGGCGTCCTGGGACTTGCCGCGCAAGGCGTCGCCCACCGGGGTGGTCGATGTCCAGGAGCCGAACGAGGTCGAACCCGAACGCTGCATGCCGGTGTTCATGTAGCCTTCGTTGTCGACGCAGACATAGAGCATCTGTTCGCCGCGCTCCGCCGCGCCCGAGAGCGACTGAAAACCGACGTCCACCGTGCCGCCGTCGCCCGCCAGCGCCAGCATCTGGACATCGCCCCGGCCGACCCGGTTGTACTGCTTCTTGATGCCCGACAGCATGGAGGCGGTATTGGTCAGCAGCGGGTGGAAGACCGGCACCTTGGTCCCGGTCTGGCCGTTGTAGCCCACCGTGCCCATGCCGGGAATGCAGCCCGGCGGTGTCGCCAGCACCGTGTTGGTGCCGACGCGCCTCAGCGTGTGACGGATCAGCAGCTCCGAATTGCAGCCCTGGCAGGCCGCGAGACCCGGTACGAACAGGTCCTCCTCCCCGCCCATCTCGCGATAGATTCGAGCCGCGCCGCTGAGGCCCAGGGCGTCGTGGGGACAGGCTTTGACACAGGCCGGATCGCCGTCGCAGGTATCGCACTTCACGACGTGGCCGGCGGCCTGGTTGAACTGGATGCCGCCGTAGGCGCAACCGACCGTGCACAGGAGGCAGTCGACGCATTTCGCGCCATCCCAGTCGATCACGCCATTGTCCGAGTTCTTTGCCAGCGCCGCGGCCGGGCAATTCATCACGCACTTGGGATCGCCGCATTGGCGGCAGAGCGCCAGTTCGAAGCGCCCGTCGTCGCCGGCGACGATTTGCAGCCGGGAATTGACCGTATCGCCGGCACCCGTCTTGGCCTCGGCGCAGGCGGTCATGCAATCGTTGCAGCCGTCGCAGAGATCGGCCTTGAAGGTGATGGTGTCGTAACTGTAACCCACGGTCTTTCCCCTAACGCCAGTTCTGCGACATCAATTTGCGGCCCGTCTCGCCGGGCTTCGCCAGGAAGTCCGCCTTGACCGGATCGATGTCGATTTTGCGTATAATCAGCTGCCACATGATGCCGGCGTCAAACCCGAGGTCGATGCCGGAGATGCCTTGGAGCTTGCCGTCGCGCAGCACGATGGAGCGGTAACTCGCCGCCTCGGGCCCGCCTTCGATCGAGACCTCCGCCCCGCCGTTTGCGGCGTCTGCGCCGCTCAAGCCGACGGAGAGCGCCTGACGTCCGAAAAACCGGTAGGTGTTGATCGGTACGCCGCCGGGGTAGGGTTTGACGCCCGTATCGTCGGTCATGTCCATGCCGGCGATGCGGCCCTGCTCCACGGCGTTGGGCAGGATGCCGATATTGGATTTGCCCTCGGCGTAGAAATCGTCCGCTGCCGCGACGTCACCGGCGGCCCAGATGTCGGGCTGGTTGGTGCGCATGAACTCATCGACGATGACGCCGTTGTCCGTATCCACGCCGCTGCCGTCGAGGTAGTCCACGACGGGCTTCACGCCTGTCGCAACCAGGACGAGGTCGCTTTCCACCACGCTACCGTCATCTAGCGTGGCAGCGTAGCGTTTACCGCTTTTCGCAACTTCCGAAACGGCCCGGCCCATCAACATCGTGGCGCCGTGATCCGTGAAGGCGGCTTCGATCATGCCGGCCGCCGTGGCGTCGAAATAGCCCGGCAGCACTTGATCCTGCATTTCCACGACGGTGACCTTGTAGCCGGCTTCGACCAGGTTTTCGGCGGCATGCATGCCGACCAGGCCGGCGCCCATCACCAGAGCCGAACCGCCGGGGGCCAAACCGGCCTTGAGCGAGGTGGCGTCATCCAGGGTGCGAAGGACGTGGAACGGCACCTCGTCCAGTCCCTTGACCGGGGGAATGGCCGGCGCCGCGCCGCTGGCCAGCAGGAGTTTTCCGTATTCCAGTGACCGGCCGCAGGTCTGCGTCACCGTGTGTGCGGCCGGATCGACCGAGGCAACCTCGCAGCCCGTGCGCAGCAGGACGTTGTTGTCCTCGAACCAGGCCTGGTCGCGAAGTGCCACGTTCTCCGGTTCCGAGCGGCCCGACACGACATAGGGCAGGACGGTCGGCGAATAGGGCGCATGGCCGTCGCGCGTCAGCATGACGATGTCACCGTCGCCGTCGATCAGCCGGATGGCACTCGCGGCCTCCAGCGCGGCGTGGGACGAGCCGATGATGAGATAGGGGATGGAACTCATGGGATAATCTTCCGCTTAGTCGTTTTCGTTCAGCCAGATCGGGCCGTCGGCCTCGAAGCCCGCCAGGGCCTGCGCCGTCTGGTCGATGGCCCGGGCAAAGTGCCCGACCGTGATGTCGGCGCCCGCCAGGCCGCCGATGAAACTGAGCGCCGGGATGCGGTCCTTGAGGTGATAGAGCGCGCCCATGGTTTCCTGATAGACCGGACCCGAATTCCAGCCGAAGCTGACGGCCCGGTCGACCACGCCGATCGCCTTCACTTTCGCAAGCGCCGATTTCATGGCCTCCAGCGGGAAGGGGCGGAAGGTCTTGACCTTGATGAGACCGACCTTCTGGCCGCTCTCCCGCGCCTCGTCGACGGCGTCCTTGCCGGCGCCGCTCATGCTGCCGATGGTCACCAAGGCGTAATCGGCGTCATCCAGGCGGTATTCCTCAATCAGGGGCGCGTGTTCGAAACCGAAGCGCTCGGCCCATTCCGCGTGGACCTCGGTGATGACGCGCAGGGCGGCCTGCATGGCGTCGCAGTGGCCCTTGCGGTATTCGACGAACTTGGCCGGGCCGGGGCCGCCGGCGCCGCCGATCAGCGGGTCGACGCCCATGGGCCGTTCCGGATCCAGCGCGATGTGCCAGTTGACGTTCTTTTCACCGAGGAACGCATCGACTTCCGACTGCTCGGGGATTTCCACCCGGCTGACGCCATAGGAGAGATAGTTGCCGTCGTGATTGACGTTGACCGGCAGCATCACCTCGGGATGTTCTGCGATCTTGTAGGCCATGGGGATGGTGTTGAGCGTTTCCTGGCTGGTCTCGCAGTACATGTGGATCCAGCCCGCGTCGCGCACCGTCATGGCGTCCTGCTGGCTGCCCCAGACGGCCTGGGGACTGAGGCCGTCGCGGGTCACCAGCGAGGCGACGATGGGCAAACGCAGACCCGGCGTGCGCCAGTAGGGTTCGAACATGAAGGCGAGACCGGGACCGCAAGTCGCGGTATAGGTCCGCCCGCCGGCCAGCGCCGCGCCATGCAGGCCGGAGAGCACGCTGTGTTCTCCCTCCATGTTCATCAACTCGGCGTCCAGCAGGCCGTCGGCGATGAACTGCGAGAGGTATTCGACCAGTGAGGATTGCGGCGTGATGGGGTACACCGCCACCATGTCGGGACGCGACAGGAGCGCCCCCCAGGCTGCCGCTTCGTTGCCGTCACAGACGATGACGCGGGATTCGTTTGAATGGGCGAGGTTTGTCATGATCAGTCCTCCCGCTCGGGCACCATGGCGATGGCGCGCTGGGGGCATTCGACGGCGCAGATGCCACAGCCCTTGCAGGTGTCCAGCTGGATGTCGAACCAGCGCGGGCGTTCGGTGATGCACTGCACCGGACAGAAGATCCAGCAGACGGCGCATTTGACGCACTTGTCGCGGTCGACGACAGGACGTTCGGCACGCCAGTCGCCGGGCAGCATTTCGCTGTATTTCGTGGCGATGGGCGCCATGCCGGCGGGCACGCCCGAGGCATCGAAGGGGGCGCGGGTGTGGCTCATGCGGTATCTCCGGCGGTTTGCGCGGCGGCGGTGGTTTGAGCGGGGATGGCCGTGCCCAGTTCATGGACGGCGGTTTCTTCAAAGCCGCGTTCGATCGCCTCCATGTTCTGGGCCAGACCAGCGTCGCGGAAATTGGCGGTGCTGAGGCCGTCCTTCAGCGATTCCAGGGAAACGATGCCGGTCGTCTTGGCGAAAGCGCCCAGCATCACGGTATTGGTGATGGGCCGGCGGAAGATGCCCATGGCGATACCGACGGCGTCACACAAACCGGCCTTGGCCAGCGTCGGCGGCAGGTCGAGCTGATCAATGCCCTTTTGCGTCGCCTGTACCAGCGTGCCCTGGTCGTTCATGCCGGCGAAAACGTCGACGGCATTGGCCACCGTGGGATCGATGCAGATAATGCAGTCCGGATTGTAGATATTGGTGACGCTGCGGATTTCCTTGTCGCTGTAACGCATGAAGGCCGCCACCGGCGCGCCGCGGCGTTCGAAGCCGAAGGATGGAATGGCCGAAACGAACTTGCCTTCGGTCACCAGCGCCTTGGCCAATATCTTGGAGAGCAGGACGGCGCCCTGGCCGCCCCGGCCGTGAATTCGGATTTCGTACATGTGTTCCTACAAGCCACGAATTGTGGTCCGACCGGACCGTGACCCCCGGCGCGCATTCTGCAATTTAGGGGGCAATTGCGCAATAACCCTATATTTTATATGGAATTAATTGAAACTCGCTTGTAGGCCTCTGAAATTACGAAATTTCCTCCACACGCATCGGTAACTGTTGTCGGAACGGGGAATTTGTGTTGGCATTCATCGAGACTGTTCACCCCACTTCTCATTTAGGACGAACCATGAGCGAGCTGCTGGAAGGCCTGCGAGATATTCTCGGCGATAACGGATTGCTGACGGACGACGACGCCCGGGAGCGTCATTCGACGGACACCAGCGGCTGGGGTGCGGCGACGCCATTGGCCGTCGCCCGGCCGGCCTCGGTCGACGAGGTGTCGGCGGTCATGAAGCTCTGTTCGGCGGCGGGCCAGTCGGTGACGCCGCAGGGCGGCCTGTCGGGCCTCGCCGGCGGCGCGGTGCCCATCGGCGAAACGCTCGCTCTGTCGCTGGAGCGCATGCGCGGCGTCGTCGAGCTGGATGCCGACGGCGCCACCATGTCCGTTCTGGCCGGCACGACGTTGGAGGAAGCCCAGGACCATGCGGAAGAGCATGGCTTCCTGCTGGCGCTCGATCTCGGCGGGCGGGGGTCCTGCCAGGTCGGCGGCAACGTCTCGACCAACGCCGGCGGCAACCGGGTGATCCGCTATGGCATGACGCGGGACCAGGTCCTGGGACTGGAAGTCGTGCTGGCCGACGGTACGGTGATCGACGCCACCAACCGGCTGATCAAGAACAACGCCGGTTTCGACCTCAAACACCTCTTCATCGGCACGGAAGGGACGCTCGGCATCGTTACCAAGATCATTTTCCGGCTGCGACCCCTGCCCAAAAGCCTGAACGTGGCCTTCACGGGGCTCAACGATTTCGACAGCGTCATCCGCCTGCTGCGCGAGGCCGGACCGGGCCTGGGCGCTAATCTCTCGGCCTTCGAAGTGATGTGGCGGGATTTCCATGACACCGCGATGTCGGCGGTGCCTTCATTGCGCGCGCCGCTGCAGCAGGGCTATCCGCTCTACGTTCTGATCGAAACCCGCGGCATTGACGAGGAACGCGACCGCGAGGATCTGGAGCAGTTCCTCGGTGGCATGATGGAAGAGGACGTCGTCGCCGACGCCGTGGTTTCCAATTCGCAGGCCCAAACCGAAGCCCTGTGGGCAATCCGCGACGCGGCCGGTGAGATCGTCCGCCACCACGGCGCGTTCGGAAACTTCGACGTCAGTATCCCGACCACCGGCATGGATGCCTGGGTGGAAAGCTGCCGATCGGCATTGCTGGAGAAATGGCCAGAGGCCACACCGGTCTTTTTCGGCCATATCGGTGACGGCAACATTCACCTGATCTTCGGCGGCGAAGGTTTTGAACGCGAGGACAAGGAACCCGCCGAGGACATGGTCTATGGACTGGTGCGCGATTTCCAAGGCTCGGTGGCGGCGGAGCACGGCATCGGACGCATGAAGCACAACTACCTCGGCCACTCGCGCACCGCCGCCGAAATCGAGCTGATGAACACGCTCAAGCTGGCGCTCGACCCCATGGGCATCCTCAATCCGGGCGCCGTGATCTAGCGCCGCCGATCCTGTCGCGTGAATTATTGGGCTGGATCACCGCCTTCAAATCATATATGTATACATATATACCTTTTAAGCCGGAGGGCCCGAATTCGCCCTCTGGAAGCCGAGGAGGACGGCGTTGGCCCGAAAACCCGCTAGTGCGAAAACCGGTAAGAAGGCGGAACCGAAAATCACCTGCCCGCTGGATGAAGCCGCAAGCCGCAACATCCGCCAGGTCATCGACCAGAACGGCAATCTGACCGGTGATTTACCCGAACCGGATCTCGACCGCGACAGCCTGCTGCATCTCTACCGGACCATGGTCCTGGTCCGCGCTATCGACGAGCGCGGCTGGAAGCTGCAGCGCGCCGGCCGGGTCGAGTTTTGGATACCCCACCGCGGCCTTGAGGCGGTGCACAACGGCGCCACCCTGGCGTTCTCCATGGATGACTGGATTTTCATGGGTTACCGCCACCCCGGTACTTTGCTGTTGCGCGGCGCACCCTTGGTGCAGCTCTTCGCCCAGTTCTTCGGCCGCCGGGACGAACCTTTCAAGGGCCGCCGCCTGCCCACGCTGATGGGTGACCGGCGGCTCAACGTCGTGCCCATGACGACCCAAGTCGGCTCCTACATCCCGCACGCTTGCGGCGCCGCCTGGGCGGCCCGGATCAAGGGTGATAAGACCCGCTTCCTTGCCATGTTCGGCGATGGGTCAAGCTCGCGCGGCGAATTCCACAGCGGCATGAACTTCGCCGGCGTCTTCAAGCCGCCCGTCGTGTTCATCTGCGAAAACAACGGCTGGGCCATTTCGACGCCGCCAGACACCCAGACCGCCTCCGCCACCTTCGCCGAGAAGGGCGATGCTTACGGCGTTCGCAACCTGATGGTCGACGGCAACGACGCTCTGGCGGTTTACGCCGTGACCAAGGAGGCGCGTGAACTCGCCCCCGAAATCGGTCCGACCCTGATCGAGGCCGTCACCTACCGCATGGGCTT
Organism: uncultured Rhodospirillaceae bacterium; assembly: GCA_964528595.1. Classification (GTDB taxonomy): domain Bacteria; phylum Pseudomonadota; class Alphaproteobacteria; order UBA2966; family UBA2966; genus CAYFKJ01. The sequence continues at coordinate 5,799 of CAZGTM010000001.1, read as the reverse complement.
TCATACCTCCTCAGACAATCCCGATCTTTACCGCACCGAAGCGGACGTCGCGGCCTGGGAGCCGTGGGATCCGTTGGTCCGCCTGCGCAAATATCTCGAGAACAAGGGCTATTGGACAGCCAAGGAAGAGAAGGCGTTGTGGAAAAAATGTGAGGCCGACATGACCGCCTCCATCAAAACAGCGGAGAACATGCCCTTCCCTGAACCGGAAAGCATGTTCGACGATACCTTCGAGGAACTCACCTGGATGCTGGAGGAACAGAAAGCGGCGCTCCTGGATGATCTCGGGCCGGAGGGCGGGCGATGACGAAGTTCACCGTACTGGAATCGATCAACGCCGCCATGGGCCACGAGATGGAGCACGACCCGGACGTCGTGTTGATGGGCGAGGACGTCGGCCAGGCCGGCGGCATCTTCCGCACCTCCACCGGCTTGCAGCAGAGGTTCGGCTCGCACCGCGTCATCGACACGCCGCTGGATGAAAAAGGCATCGTCGCCCACGCCGTCGGCATGGCGCTTTACGGCCTGAAACCGATCGCCGAAATCCAGTTCTCCGGCTTTATCCACGACGCTTTCGAGCACATCATGTTTTGCGCCGCACGCTATCGCTGGGCCTCGGGCGGACAATACAGCTGCCCCATGGTGATCCGCGCACCGTCATTCGGCGGCATCAAGGGCGGGCTCTGGCATTCGCAAAGCGTCGAAGCCTACTTCGTACACCACGGCGGCGTGAAGATCGTGGCGCCGGCGACGCCGGAGGACGCCTACCGCCTGACGCTGGCGGCCATCCGCGATCCCGATCCCGTGCTGGTCTGCGAGCCGGTACCCCTCTACCGCGCCATGAGCGCCGATTTCGAGGCCGACGGCCAGGCCGCCGACCTCGGCAAGGCCCACATCATCCGGCCCGGCAACGACGCAACCGTGATTACCTACGGCCCCATCCGTCACTGGGTGGCGGAGATCGCCGACGACTTAGCCGACGAGGAAGGCTACGACATCGAGGTCATCGACCTGCGCACACTGATCCCTTTCGACATCGACTGCATCTTGCAATCGGTCAAGCGCACCGGACGCGTGCTGACGGTTCACGAGGCGCCGCTGAGCATGGGCTTTGGCGCGGAACTGGCCGCCGTCATCCAGGAAAAGGCCTTCGGCTACCTCAAGACGCCGATCCAGCGCGTCGCCGCCCCCGACGTGCCCTATCACTTCAGCATCGGCGACGAAGTTTACAGACCCAACAAGACGCGCATCCGCAAGGCGATGCAGCGCACCATGGAGTTCGAATTCTGATGTTTGAATTTAGATTGCCGGACATCGGCGAAGGCATCAGCGAGGCGTTGCTGATCGCCTGGACCGTCGCCGAGGGCGACCAGGTCGTCGAAGACGACGAGATCGCCACCATCAGCACCGACAAGGTCGACGTCGAACTGCCCGCGCCGCGCTCGGGCAAGGTGGTCGAGCTTCTGTGGAAGCCCGGTGACACCATCCCGGTGGGCGAAATCCTCGTACGCATCGACGACGGCAACGGCAGCGTCGGGGCGGAACCCGAAAAGAAGGCGAAGACCAAATCTAAAGCAACGGCGGCGGCGGAAGTCAAAGCCCCGCCGCCCGCCCCCGCCGAGGCCGCTGCCATCATCGCCGCGCCCGCCACGCGCAAGCTGGCCGCGGAAATGGGTATCGATCTCGCTGCCGTCAGCGGCAGTGGCCAGGAGGGCCGGATTCTCAAGCGTGATCTGGAGGCGTTTACCGCCAAGTCCCCGGCAACCGCCGCACGGCCCTCGCCAGACAGGCCGGAGGTCACGCGGGAGGGCTTGAGCGGACCCCGGATGGCCGCTTTCGAACGGCTGAGCCAGTCGGTGCACACCCTGGCGCATTCGACCATGAGCTTCGAAGTCAGGGCCGACGGCATTCAGGAACTGCTGGCGAAGCTCGCCCCTGCGGCGGAAGCTGAGGGTGTTCGTTTGACCCACGCCGCCCTGTTCGCCGTCTGCGCCTCCCGCGCGCTGGTCAGGCACCCCCGCTTCAACGCCACCATCGACGAGGAAAACCGCGAATTGCTGTTGCACCGCGACGTCAACATGAGCATCGCCGTGGCGTCCGACAACGGCCTCCTGGTGCCGGTGGTGCGCAACATGGATACCATGTCGCTGTTCTCGGCGGCACGCGCCGTCGCCGATGTCGCCGGGCGCGGACGCGATGCCCGACTGATGCCGGGCGACATGCAGGGCGGCACCTTCACGCTTTCCAATACCGGCAACCTGGAGCGCGCCACGCTCTTGTCGACGCGGCCCATCATCAATCCGCCTCAGACCGCCACGCTCTGGATGTCGCGCATCAACGACCGTCCACGCGCAGTCGACGGCGAGCTCAGCGTCGGACCGATGCTGGCCTGCAGTCTCAGCTTCGATCACCGCTTCATCGACGGCGCCGACGGCACGCTGTTCATCAACGATCTCGCCGCCCTGCTGGAATGCCCGGAAGCCGCCATGGCCACCGGATCTTAGGAGTTAGTCATGTCAAAGGACTACGTCGAACGCGCCAAGGAAATCGACCTCAACGCCCGCAACCTCTATCAGGCGGCGCCCGACCTCATGGGGGCCTATCGCGGCCTGATGCAAAGCGCTTCGGCCGACGGCGTGCTCGACGCCAAAACCAAGGAACTGATGGCGCTTTCCATCGCCGTCGTCACCCATTGCGAGGGTTGTATCACCTACCACGCCCGGGCCTGCGCCAAACACGGCGCCAGCAAGGAGGAGGTCGCGGAGACCATCGGCGTCGCCATCGAAATGGGCGGTGGACCGGCCGCCGTCTACGGGGCCGAGGCGTTGGCGGCCTTCGAGCAGTTCGCCAAGTAGGACCGTTTCGTGGCCACCCAGGCGCTACCGCAATACCGCCAGGTCGCCGAGACCCTGCGCCGGCGCATCTTGAGCGGACAGTACCGCGAGGGCGACACCATTCCGCCGGTCACCGAACTTGAACGCATCTTCGACGTCAGCAACATCACCATCCGCAAGGCGCTGGGGGTACTGGCCAATGACGGCTGGACGACAGGCCGGCGCGGCGTCGGCACCGTCGTCAATCCGCCGCCCCAGGGCCAGCGCGTCGAGATCGAGGTATCCGGCAACTTCCGTGAATGGCTCGATACAGCCAGCGCCACAAGCCACCCGATCAAGCAGGAGGTGCTTGATGTCCGGCGGGAAACCGCGCCGCCCGCCGTGGCGACCGCTTTGGGCCGCTCCCCCGACGAGGCGGTTTGGTCGATGCGGCGGCTGCGCCGATTGAAGGGCACGCCGATTTCGTATCACGTGAATTACGGCCCGGTGGAGATCTTCGGCGGCATCGGCAAACGCACGATGGCGGGCAACCGGAATTTCGTCGACGTCATGCGCCGGAATTGCGGTTTGAACCTTTGCCGCATGGATCAGACCGTCGAAGCCACCGTCGCCGACCGGGATCTCGCGGCCCTTCTACAGGTATCGTTTGGAGCACCGCTTTATTTTGTCGAAAACCGGTATGTCGCGGAAAAGGACAATGTCGCTGCTGTCACGCACCTTTTCCTGCGTGGGGACCGCTATATTTACCGCGCCTCCATTCCGCTCGACGGATAGAGCCTAGGCCCCAAACCCCGCGGCCCGCTCGCGCAGCACGAATTTCTGGATCTTACCGCTGGCGGTGCGTGGCATCTCGTCCAAAACTTCCAGCCTCTCGGGCAAGTACTGAACGGCTAGGTCCTTGGTTTTCAGGAATGTGCTGAGGGCATCCAGGTCCAGCCCGGCTCCGTCGTGCAAGGTGACGAAGGCGCAGGCCCTTTCCGTCAGACGCTCATCCGGCATGGCGACGATGGCGACATCCGAAATCTCGGGCATTTGGTGGATCAGATTTTCGACCTCGACCACCGGAATGTTCTCGCCGCCCCTGATGATGATGTCCTTGCCGCGCCCGATGATGCGGATGTAACCCGCACCGTCCATGCGGGCGATGTCGCCGGTATCGAACCAGCCGTCCGCGTCGACGGCGTAAAGTTGCGGCCGCTTGTAATAACCGATGAAGGTCACGGAACCGCGGTATTGCAGATGGCCGCTCTCGCCATGGGGCAGTTCGCCGCCATCGTCGCCGACCACGCGCACCTCACTGCCCGGTACGGCCAGACCGTCCGTATCCGCCTCGCGGCCATCGCCGATCAGCGTCGAGGTGGAAATTCCCACCTCCGTCATGCCCCAGCCCGCCACCAGATTTATCCCAAGCGCCCGGCGCGCGGTTTCGACCAGCGTCGGCGGGATTGGCGCGCCGGCGGTCACGAAAGTGCGGAAGCTCGCCAAATTCCGCTTTTCGACGCCGGGAAAATTGGCCAGGTCCGATAGAAACGGCGTCGCGGCGAAGGAATAGCTAATGCCATGGCGCTCGATCAGGTCGACGGCGGCAGCCGGGTCCCATACGTCCGTGGTCACCAGCGGCGCACCCAGCAGCAGCGAGGTCATCATGCCGTAGGCGAAGCCGGTCTGATGGGCCAACGGCGACGGCATGAACACCACGTCATCCGCGGTCAGGCCCAGCCGGCGGTTGAATTCGACGATGGAAGACAGCAGCGTGTTCGAGGTGTGGAGCACGCCCTTAGGCTCTCCCGTCGTGCCGGAGGTGTACAATAGCTGGATGACGTCATCGGGCCCCATGGCGGAACCGGTTTCAAACGCCTTGCCGCTGTCGTTCTCGAAAAAGGCCGCTTCGAAGGCGTCGTCGCCGGAACCGCTGACAATGAACACATGCTCTATCGATGGGATTTCCCCGGCCAGACGGCGGGCCAGGTCGGCGTGATCGAAATCGCGAAAAGTGTCAGGTGCGATAAACACCTTGGCCTCGGCGTGGGAGAGCATGAAGCTGAGTTCGCGGTGGCGGAAGATGGGCATCAGCGGATTACTTATCGCACCGATTTTCAGACATGCAAGATGGATCGCCACGAACTGCCAACAGTTTGGCAGCTGGAAGGAGACGAAATCACCCTTCCGCACACCGAGACCATCCAGGCCACGGGCGATTTGCGACGCCTTGGCATTGAGCTCGGCAAAACCGAGAACCGTCTCCGCTCCGGAGTCCGCCCGATATTCCACCACTGCGGCTGAGTGCGTCCGGTCGGCAACGAAGGCGTCAACGTAGTCGGTCAGAACCGTGCCGGGCCAAAGACCCTGCTCAGCTTCCTTTCGCAGACGCGCCTCATCAATCATCAAATCGGTCATCGGGAGTTACTCTCGGGCGCCGGTACTTGGTTACAACTGTATCGGTGATTGTATTCATCCCCGCCATTGCCCATCAAGCCATTCTATCGAAAGGGTAAAATTCATCGAATCCTGTTACACGCCCGGTTGATTGCCTTCCCCGAAGCCTTCGGATACCATCCGCCAAATCGGTTTGGAACCGGTGTTTGCGCCTTGGCGACGTGACGACGGGCCGGCGACGAGGAGAGGTCAATCATGGCGACGACCAGTGATTTAGCGCGCGGAGCCCTCAAACGGGCCGTGAAGCCGTTGGCCTGGCTGCCAGAGGACGGCAAGGACAAGCTGGATTTCTGGATCGAACACCGGTTTCCACCCTCGACCATCCATCAGATTACTTTCCGGGCGGCGGACGGCTGCAACCTCCGTTGCAAGACCTGCCATTTCAGCCTGGATTACCGTAAGGGCCAGAAAACGATCCTGATGGATCCTCAGCTCGTCAAGGACGTCGTCGAAAAGACCAAGGGCTTCGTCAATCTCTGTTGTTTCTCCGGCTCGGGCGAGCCGCTGATCAATCCTGAAATCGACAAGA